>CAYQAR010000008.1:0-64704 GCA_964415505.1 uncultured Chromatiaceae bacterium
GGATCTCGTCGCGGAACTTGGTCTGGATCTGGTAGTAGTTCACCGGCAGCTGGCGATAGCTGCGCAGCTCGCGGCGGGCGAGGTCGGTGATGATCTCCTCGTGCGTCGGCCCGAAGCAGTAGTCGCGCTCGTGCCGGTCGCGGATGCGCAGCAGCAGGTCGCCGTAGCGATCCCAGCGCCCGGTCTCCTGCCACAGCTCCGCCGGCTGCACCGCCGGCATCAGCACTTCGAGGGCGCCGGCGCGATCCATCTCCTCGCGCACGACCTGCTCGACCCGGCGCAGCACGCGCAGTCCGAGCGGCATCCAGGTGAAGATGCCCGAGGTGAGCCGGCGGATCAGGCCCGCACGCAGCAGCAGCTGGTGGCTGACGACCTCGGCCTCGGCGGGCGTTTCCTTCAGGGTGGTCCAGGGTAGCTGGCTGAGACGCATGGGTGCGCGGGTCCGGCGGGGCTCGAAAAAAATCCGGCGCCATTCTAGCGGCAACGGCCCGCCAAGTCGCCGCGAGACCCCGTGGCGCACGGGCTGCGCCGGTACCCACCTCGGCGGGCAACCGTGGCAGAATCCGGCCGATGGATCCCCGCAGCGATGCTGTCGACGAGAGCGTGGAGCCGGCTGCCGGGCTGCGCCCGCGCCGGCGTGCCATCTATGTGCTGCCGAACCTGCTCACCACCGGGAGCCTGTTCGCGGGGTTCTACGGCATCATCGCCAGCATCGACGGCCACTACGAGGCCGGGGCCATCGCCGTCATCATCGCCGGCGTGCTCGATGGCCTCGACGGGCGCCTCGCCCGGCTGACGCACACGGAATCGGAGTTCGGCCAGCAGTACGACAGCCTCTCCGACATGGTTTCCTTCGGTCTCGCGCCGGCGGTCATCGTCTACCAGTGGGGCCTGGTGCGCCTGGCGGAGTACGGCTGGCTCTGGGCCAAGCTCGGCTGGCTTGCGGCCTTCGTCTACGCGGTATCGGGTGCGCTGCGGCTGGCGCGCTTCAACGTGCGTTCGCGCACCAGCGACCGGCGCTTCTTCGAGGGGCTGCCGAGCCCATCGGCAGCCGGCCTGATGATGAGCATGGTCTGGCTCGGCACGAAGCTCGGCTGGACCGGCGGCTGGATGCTCGTGCTCGCTTTCGTCGTGACCACGACGGCGGGAGCCCTGATGGTGTCGCGCTTCGCGTTCTACAGCTTCAAGGAAGTTCATGCCCGCGGGCGGATTTCCTTCACCTATGTGATCGTCGTGCCGCTGACCTTCGTGCTGGTTGCCATGGATCCACCGGCCGTCCTGTTCGGCATCGGCGTGATCTACGCCCTATCGGGACCGGCCGTGTCGCTGTGGCGACTGCGGCGCAGGCGCGCGGCAGCGCCCGTGGCCCGTGCCGGGGGCGAGCCGCGGAGCTGACCATGGTGCCGGCGTCGGCAACGCGGCGGGCAATGATCCTCGGCGAGATCGGCCTCGAGACCTGGCGGCTGCGCACGGCCGCCGGCAGCGTGGCTCCCCCGACGACCACGGTCGCTGCACCTGCGACTGCCACTGCGGCTGCGCCGGCACCGGGGATGGCCACGGACTGGGAGCAACTGCAGGCCGCGGTGCGCGACTGCAGGAGCTGCGACCTGCACCGGACACGGACCCAGACCGTGTTCGGTGTCGGCCACCGCGCGCCGCGCTGGGTCATCGTCGGGGAAGCGCCCGGAGCCGAAGAGGACCGCCAGGGCGAGCCCTTCGTCGGTGCCGCCGGCAAATTGCTCGACGAGATGCTGCGCGCCGTCGGCGTCGGCCGGGCGGATGTCTTCATCGCCAACGTCCTCAAGTGCCGTCCACCCGAGAACCGCAACCCGACGCTGGCCGAGATCGGCGCCTGTGCCGGCCACCTGCAGGCCCAGCTCGACCTGCTGGCGCCGCGACTGATCCTCGCCGTCGGCCGGATCGCCGCGCAGAGCCTGCTCGGGCAGAACGAACCGGTCGGGCGGCTGCGCGGCCGTGCCCACGCGTTCGGGCCGGCCGGCATCCCACTGGTCGTGACCTACCACCCGGCTTACCTGCTGCGCTCGCCAGTGGAAAAACGCCGCGCCTGGGACGACCTGCGTCTCGCCTGCCGGCTGGTGGCGCCACGCGCGCCATGATCGCCAATCCGAGCGCGCTCGCACCGCAGCTGCGCGAGATGCGCCATGGCGACGTGCCGCGTGTGGCGGCAATCGAGCGCGAGTCTTACGAATTCCCGTGGAGCCCGGGCATTTTCCGCGACTGCCTGCTCGCCGGCTACGTCAGCCTGGCGCTGGAATTCCGCGGCGAGGTCATCGGCTACGCGATCATGTCGGTGGCGGCTGGCGAGGCGCACCTGCTCAACCTCTGCGTCGACCTCGCGCACCGGCGTGGCGGACACGGTCGTCAGCTGCTCGGTGCCGTGCTCGAGCGCGCTGCCGAGGCGGGTGCCGACCAGATCCACCTCGAGGTGCGCCCGTCGAACGACGCGGCGATCGCGCTGTATCTCGCCAGCGGCTTCGAGCGGATCGGGGTGCGGCGCCGCTACTACCGTGCCAGCGCGGGCAGCGAGGACGCGGTGCTGCTCGCCCGTCAACTCGATCGCCACCGGCGGCGCCGTTGACACCGCCACGCGTGGCCGCGGAGGCCGGCCGGTGACGGGGCACGGGGGCTCGCCCTGGCGCGAACGCCGCGTCCTCGCCTGGATCCTCTACGACTGGGCCAACTCGGCGTTTGCCCTGGTGGTGATGACGAGCTTCGTGCCGGTGTTGCTCGCCGGGTACTGGAACGATGGTGCCCCGTCGAGCGTCGGCACCTTCCGTCTCGGCCTTGCCAACGGGATCGCGAGCCTGCTGGTCGCGATCGGCATGCCATTGCTCGGTGCGCTGGCCGATCGCAGCGGCAGGCGCCAGGCCTGGCTGCTGTGGATCACCGGCATCGGCGTCGCCCTGACCGCCGCGCTCGCGCTGGTGGGATCGAGCCAGTGGCCCGTCGCGCTCAGCCTGTACGTGCTCGGCTCGATCGCCTTTGCGGCCTGCAATGCGCTCTACGATTCGCTGCTCGTCGATGTCGCCCGGCCCGGGGACTACGACCGCGTGTCCGCAGCCGGCTACGGCTTCGGCTACCTCGGCAGCGCGCTGCTGTTCACGGTGCTCGTGGTGGTCGCCGCGCGCCCGGCGCTCGCCGGCCTCGCGGACACCGACGCTGCACTGCGCGGCGCCTTCGTGGTCGTGGCCGTGTGGTGGCTCGCTTTTTCCGTGCCGCTCGCCGCCTGGGTGCGCGACGACCCGGCCCGTGAAGGCGGGCCAGGCGCCGTGATCGCCGGCTTCGGCCAGCTCCTGCGCACGCTCCGGGAGGCACGCAGCCGGCCGGTGCTGTTCCGTTTCCTGCTGGCCTACTGGCTGTACATCGACGGCGTGTACACGATCATCAAGATGGCGGTCGACTACGGTCTGGCCCTCGGCCTTTCCAGCCAGCAGTTGCTGCAGGCGATCCTGCTCACGAACTTCGTGGCCTTTCCGGCGGCGCTTGCCTTCGGGCGGCTGGCCGCGGTGATCGGCGTGCGCGCCGGGATCGGTGCCGGCCTGGCGGTCTACATCGCGGCGACACTGGCGGCTCCGTTCGTGGCGACGACCGGCCAGTTCTACGCACTCGCACTGGCGGTCGGGCTGGTGCAGGGCGGGGTGCAGAGCCTCAGCCGCTCGCTGTTCGCCCGCCTCGTACCGGCAGGCCAGAGCGGGGAATACTTTGGCTTCTACAACATGCTCGGCAAGTTCGCGGCCATCATCGGGCCGGTGCTGGCAGGGACGGCGACGCTGGTCACGGGCGACCAGCGCCTCGGCATCCTGTCGGTGCTGGTGCTGTTCGTCGCCGGTGCCGGGCTGCTCATCGGCGTACGGGTGCCGCGCGCGGACGAAAACGCCTGACGCGGGTGGCGAGATCGCGCTCGCGCGCCGGATCAACCGGGCCGCCGTAGCGCAGTTCGAGATAAGCGCGCGTGAGCGCATCGACTTCGGTGGCCAGGTCCGGACGCGCGCTGGCGACAGCCGCGGCGTAGTGGCTTGCCGTTTCGGCGGGCAGCCGCGCCCGCACGATACCGGCCAGCTTGCCGCACAGCTGGGCGTAGGCGAACGCGACGACGTCGCGCTGCCGGCGCGGTGCCTGGCGCAGCAGCAGTCCCATGACCAGCATGCAAGCGATGGTCGCCCCGATGGCGAGGCCGGCGAGCTGCATGACGCGCGGGACCTCGAAGCCAAGCGCAAGCAGCAGGTCTGCCTGCATCTCCGGTCCGAAGGCGAGGACCCAGCGGTCCCACGCGGCGTTGACGGCGTCCCAGGAGAGCACCATGCGGTTGACGAAGGCGTTGGCCCGCCACAGGCGCTCGGCGGCGACGGGCGAGGCCGCGAGCGTCGCCTCGATGCCGCTGGAAATGCGGCCCGGGGCGACGACCGACGTCGGGTCGATGCGCCGCCAGGCGCCGTCGAACCAGGCCTCGACCCAGGCATGTGCGTTGGCCTGGCGCACGATCCAGTAGTCACCGAACGGATTGCGCTCACCACCCTGGTAGCCGACCACCACGCGCGCCGGGATGCCGCCGGCGCGGGCTAGCACCGCGAAAGCCGACGCGTAGTGCTCGCAGAAGCCCTGGCGCGAGCCGAACAGCAGTTCGTCCATCGAGTGCACGCCGAGAGGCGGTGGCGTGAGCGAGTAGCTGAAAGCGCCGCTGCCGAGGAACTGCAGCACCCGTGCGATATAGGTCTGCGCACTGTCGCTGCCGTTGCGCAGCTTCGCGGCCAGCTCGAGCGTGCGCGGATTGCGGCCGGCCGGCAGCCGCAGGTTGAAGGCTAGCACCTCCGGCGCCGGCTCGACGTGGGTCACGCCGCCGCTCGCCGAGCGTGCCCGATAGGAGAGTCGGTCCGCGAATGGCTCGGCAGCCTGCAGCTGCAGGCTGCGTCCGAGCGCGGCGTGCGGTGCCGACCAGGCGAGCGGAGTTTCGAGCGCCAGCAGCCAGCGCTGGCCCTGTGGTTCGAGAACCAACTGGTAACCATAGATGGGTCCGGGTACGCGAGCGCGGTCCGGAGCCAGCTCACGGGCGGCATCGGGCAGGGCGAGCCAGCGCCTGCCGTCGAAGCGCTCCAGCACCGGGCCACGCCAGTACAGCGCTTCGGTTGGTGGCACCTCGCCTTCGAAGCGCACCCGGAAGGCGACCGCATCGGAGAGGCTGAGCTCGGCGATGTCGCCGGGCTGGATCTGGTCGTCGAGGCCGGAGATACCCGCTGCGCGGGTCTCGGGCATCGCCCAGAATGGTCCCGGGATGCGCGGGAACAACACGAAGAGCAGGGCAGCGAGCGGCAGTGCCTGCAGCAGCAGGCGCACGGCGAGCGCAGCGGCTGCAGGTACCGGCAGCAGCCGCTCGTGGCGCACGGTCTGGGCGAGGGCAGCGGTGATGCCGATGGTGCCACCGACCAGCCAGGCGAGCGACCAGATGGCCTGCTCGCGCAGCAGCACGGCGAACAGCAGGAAATAACCGATCAGCACCACGACGACGCGGTCGCGTTCCGTGCGCGTCTCGAGCAGCTTCATGCCCGCCATGACCAGCAGCAGGGCGGAGCCTGCGTCGACGCCGGAGACACCGCGGTAGGTCAAGGCCACGCCGAGGAATGCCAGCACGGTCACCGGCACGCGGATCCACAACGACGGCAGGCGCCAGCCGCGTGCCGCGGCCAGGATGCGCCACAGCGCGATGGCGAGCACCAGCAGCGGTACCCAGGGTGTCACCATGAAAAGATGTGGAGCGCCACCGAACACCATGGCTGCTGCCGCCCACGCGACCTGGCGCCGGTCCATGGCATGACTCGCTGCAGCTGGGTGGTTCACGACGCCGTGTTCCCCGACGGGGTGGCGAGGGCGAGCTGCTCGAGGCAACGGTGCATCTGGGCGGTGCCGCAGCCGGGATCGACCTCCAGGCCGGGCAGGCGCAGGCCCCAGGTGCGCCCGGCAGCGGCAGCGTCGAGCACCTGGCGCGTCAGCCAGGCGACGCGCTGTTCGGCGCCGGCCGGTGGCAGCAGGTCCCAGTCGAGCCAGACCGTGGCCTGCATGCCGCCGCGGAATTCCCGCACCACGAGCTCGCCGCTGCGTGCGTAGCGCTTCCAGGCGATGCGTCGCGGTGGGTCGCCCGGGCGATAGTCGCGCAGTCCGCCAAAGTCGTCGTCACCCGCCGACTGCCGACCATCGGGGGTGGTGCTGGTACCGGAGTACGGCGGCGCGATCCGCTCCGTCGCGGGGCGCGGCCAGACGAGCAGCTGCGCATCGACGTGGATCCAGGACCAGGCACGCACCAGTCCCAGCGGAGTGCTGGCACTGACGCGCAGGCCGGGCAGGGGGTGGCGGCCACGCTGCCCGGTCGCGAGCGGCAGATGCACCATGCGGCTGTCGCGTGCGTCGACGCTGACGGGTATGCCGGTGGCGTCGTCCCACCCGAGGTGCAGTTCCTCGCGCGCGGTGCCGCCATCGTCGCCGAGCGTGAAACGGACGTCGAGCGGCTCGCCGGCGAATACCGGTTCGGCGCCGAGCAGTTGCAACCGCAACCCGGCCAGCATGCGGTGCGTGTGATAGATGGTGGTCACGCCGAGCGACGCCAGCAGGAAGGCGAGCGCGAAGCCGAGGTTGTTGTTGTAGTTCATGGCGCCGGCCAGCATGGTCGTCACCATCAGGGCGAACACCATCCCTGCCGGGGTCGGCACGATGTAGATACGCCGGCTGTCGAGCGTGACGCATCGGCCATCGCGTCCTTGGCGGCGCAGGGCCCAGCCGCGCACGCGCCGGGCCAGCCAGGCCTGCAGACGCTGCCAGGAGTTGCGCATGGTGGATGGTGCCGGTCGGCGACGCCGTCGCAGCCGGCGGCGCTCCTCAGGGGATCGCCACTTCGGCGAGCACCTGGCGCGCTGCGTCCTGACCGGGCAGCGGCAGGTCGCCACGCCGGCGCAGGCGATGGGCGGCAACGGCGGGGAACACGGCCTGCACGTCCTCCGGGTAGACGCCCGCATGGCCATTGACCAGCGCCCAGCAACGCGCCGCGGTGACGAGATCGACCGCTGCGCGCGGCGACAGGCCGAGCTCGAACGCCGGCGATTCGCGGGTGAAGCGCACCAGGGCCTGCACGTAGTCGAGCACGGCATCGGTCACCTGGACCTGGCGTGCGGCCGACTGCAGTTCCTCGAGTTCGGCCACGCCCATCACCGGGCGCAGCGTGGCGAGCAGCCCCCGGCGATCGTCTCCGCGCAGCAGCTTGCGCTCCAGCGGCTCCGCCGGATACCCGAGACCGATGCGCATGAGGAAGCGGTCGAGCTGTGACTCCGGGAGCGGAAAGGTGCCGACCTGGTGCGCCGGGTTCTGCGTGGCGATGACGAAGAACGGCGCGGGCAGCGGATGGGTGACGCCATCGACACTGACCTGGTGTTCTTCCATGGCCTCGAGCAGCGCGCTCTGTGCCTTCGGCGTTGCCCGGTTGATCTCGTCGGCAAGGATCACTTGCGCGAACACCGGGCCGGGCTGGAACTCGAGGCACCCTCGCTCGCGGTCGAATACCGCGGCGCCGACGATGTCGGCGGGCAGCAGGTCGCTGGTGAACTGGATGCGCCGGAAGCTCAGTCCCAGCACGGCGGCCAGGCTGCGGGCGAGCAGCGTCTTGCCGACGCCGGGCACGTCCTCGATCAGCAGGTGCCCGCGGGCAAGCAGGCAGGTCACCGCGAGCCTGATTTCCTGCGGCTTGCCGAGGATCACCTGGCCGACTTCGCGGATGGCGTGCTCGGCGAGCTGGCGGGCACGACCATGCCGCGCATCGCTGCCGACGGCCACCAGCCGCTCCGCCGTCCCGGTATCGCTGCGCGTCACTGCCACGACCTGTCTCCTCGCCTGAGCAGGTCATGTTGCCCCACCGACAGCGCAGCAGCCTAGACCTGTGCCACAGATCGATTATGTTCGGCCGCCCGGTCGACCGCGTGGCGCTGGCCAGGTACAGAATGACCCATGGTTTTTATTGTTAAAACAACAAGATATAACGATATCTTGTTGTTTGTCCTGCAGAGGATTTCCTTTCCGCAGGAAGCGGCGCAGGCGCCCGTTCAGGGTAGGTCGGTGCTGCCCATCAGGAAGCGGTCGACTTCGCGGGCGACGCCACGGCCCTCGTTGATGGCCCACACGATGAGGCTCTGCCCGCGTCTGCAGTCGCCGGCGGCAAACACACCCCGCACGCTGGTCGTGTACCGGCCGTGCTCGGCGCGCACATTGCCGCGCTCGTCGAGTGCTACGCCGAGTTCCGCGAGCAGTGCCGGTTCCGGGCCGACGAAGCCCATCGCCAGCAGCACCAGCTGGGCCGGCCGCGTGCGCCCGGTGCCGGGTACTTCGCGTGGTGCGAGCTGACCGTTGGCAGCCTTCTCCCAGCCGACGTCGACGGTTTCGACTTCCCTCACCGCGCCGCTGGCATCGCCGACCAGGCGCTTCACCGTGGTGAGGAAGCCGCGTGGGTCGGCACCGAAATGCGCGGCCGCTTCCTCCTGGCCGTAGTCGATGCGGTAGACCCGTGGCCACTCGGGCCAGGGATTGTCCGCGGCGCGCTCGGCCGGGGGTTTCGGCATGATCTCGAGCTGGGTCAGCGTGCGGCAGTTCTGGCGCATGGCCGTGGCGACGCAGTCGGTGCCGGTGTCGCCACCGCCGATGACGATGACGTCCTTGCCGCGCGCGTGGATCGGCGTGGCATCGGGCGCGCCTGCCAGCAGCGCGCGCGTGCTTGCCGTAAGGTAGTCCATGGCGAAGTGCACGCCCTTGAGTTCACGGCCGGGCACCGGCATGTCGCGCGGGCGGGTGGAGCCGGTGCAGACGACGGTGGCGTCGAAGTCCTTGAGGAGCAGCAGCGCCTCGACGTTCTCGCCCACGTGCGCGTTGCAGATGAACTTGACGCCTTCTTCTTCCATCAGCCGCAGCCGGCGCTCGACGACCTCGCGCTTGTCGAGTTTCATGTTCGGGATGCCGTACATCAGCAGTCCGCCGGGCCGGTCGTCACGCTCGAGCACGGTGACCTGGTGGCCGGCCTGGTTGAGCTGGTCGGCGGCGGCGAGCCCGGCCGGACCGGACCCGATCACCACGACCTTCTTGCCGGTGCGCTTGTGCGGCGGCGCCGGCACGACCCAGCCCTCGTCCCAGGCGCGGTCGATGATGGCCGCCTCGATGTTCTTGATGGTCACCGGCGGGGAATGGATGCCGACGACGCAGGAGCCCTCGCACGGCGCCGGGCAGACGCGCCCGGTGAATTCCGGGAAATTGTTGGTCTTCAGCAGGCGCGCCAGGGCATCGCGCCACAGGCCGCGGTAGACCAGGTCGTTCCACTCGGGGATCAGGTTGTTGATGGGACAGCCGGCTGCCCCGCCGTTGATGATCCGGCCCGTGTGGCAGAACGGCACTCCGCAGTCCATGCAGCGCGCGCCCTGTTGGCGCAGGCGCTTCTCCTCCATGTGCTGGTGGAACTCGGCCCAGTCGCGGGTACGCTCACGCGGGCTGCGGTCGACAGGCAGTTCGCGCAGGAACTCGATGAATCCGGTGGGCTTGCCCATGTCAGTTACCGCCCACGCGCGCCGTGTCGCGCGCGTTCTCCTCGAATGCCACCATGATGGCTTCGTCGCCGGTCAGGCCCTGGTCGTGCGCACGGCTGATGCACGCGAGCATGCGCTGGTAGTCGCGCGGAATGACCTTGACGAAGCGTGGCACGTAGCGTTCCCAGTCGTCGAGCACGGTGCGTGCCCGCGTGCTTCCCGTGTGCGCCAGGTGCCGCTCGATCATCGCCCTGAGCGCGGCGATCTCCTCGGCTTCCTGCAGTGCTTCGGTGCCGACCATCTGGCTGTTGACGGCAGCGGGGAAGGTGCCGGCCTCGTCGAGCACGTAGGCGATGCCGCCCGACATGCCGGCGCCGAAGTTGCGCCCGGTCGGCCCGAGGACCACGACACGTCCGCCGGTCATGTACTCGCAACCGTGGTCACCAACCGCCTCGACCACCGCGTCGGCACCGCTGTTGCGCACCGCGAAGCGCTCGCCGGCCATGCCGCGGAGGTAGGCCTCGCCACTGGTGGCGCCGTACAGGGCGACGTTGCCGACGATGATGTTCTCTTCCGCCCGGAAGGTCGCCTGTTCGGGTGGGAACACGATGATCCGGCCGCCAGACAGCCCCTTGCCACAGTAGTCGTTGGCGTCTCCTTCGAGCGCGAAGGTCATGCCCTTCGGCATGAAGGCGCCGAAGCTCTGGCCGGCGGAACCGCGGAAACGGATGCGAATGGTGTCGTGCGGCAGCCCCTTGGCGCCCCAGCGGCGGGTGACTTCGCTGCCGGTGATGGTGCCGACGACGCGATTGACGTTGCGGATGGGCAGCTCTGCGTTCACCTGGGCGCCGCGCTCGATGGCGGGGCGGCAGATGTCGAGCAGCTGCGTGATATCGAGCGACTGGTCGAGGCCGTGGTCCTGCGCGATCTGGCAGTAACGCCCGACCTCGGGGCCGAGGTCGGGCTGGTAGAGGATGTTGCTGAAGTCGAAGCCCTTGGCCTTCCAGTGATCGATGGCCCGGCGTGGCTCGAGCCGGTCGACCCGGCCGATCATCTCCTCGATGCGGCGGAAGCCGAGTTCGGCCATGTGCTCGCGCACGTCCTGCGCGAGGAAGCGCATGAGGTTGACCACGTGCTCCGGTTTGCCGGCGAAGCGTTCGCGCAGCCGTGGATCCTGGGTGGCGACACCGGTCGGGCAGGTGTTGAGGTGGCACACCCGCATCATCACGCAACCCATGGCGACGAGCGGTGCTGTCGCAAAACCGAACTCCTCGGCGCCAAGGAGTGCCGCGACCACGACGTCGCGCCCGGTCTTGAGCTGCCCGTCGGTCTCCACCGTGATGCGGCTGCGCAGGTTGTTCAGTACCAGCGTCTGGTGCGCCTCGGCCAGCCCGAGCTCCCACGGCAGGCCGGCGTGGGCGATGGATGTGCGCGGCGAGGCGCCGGTGCCACCGTCATGGCCGCTGATCAGCACCACATCCGCGTGGGCCTTGGCCACTCCGGCAGCGATCGTGCCCACGCCGATCTCGGCCACGAGCTTGACGCTGATACGGGCCTCGCGATTGGCGTTCTTGAGGTCGTGGATCAGCTCGGCCAGGTCCTCGATCGAGTAGATGTCGTGGTGTGGCGGCGGGGAAATCAGGCCGACGCCGGCCGTGGTATGGCGCGTCTTGGCAATCCAGGGATAGACCTTGGTGCCGGGCAACTGGCCACCCTCGCCGGGCTTGGCACCCTGCGCCATCTTGATCTGCAGCTCGCGGGCGTTGACCAGGTACTCGCTGGTCACACCGAAGCGGCCGGAGGCAACCTGCTTGATCGCCGAGTTCCTCGAGTCGCCGTTCGGCAGCGGCTGGTAGCGCTCCGGATCCTCGCCGCCCTCGCCGGTGTTCGACTTGCCGCCGATGCGGTTCATGGCGATGGCCAGGGTCTCGTGCGCCTCCTTGCTGATCGAGCCATACGACATCGCGCCGGTCTTGAACCGCTTCATGATGCTCTCGACCGACTCGACCTCGTCGAGCGGCACGCGGCGGCGGGAGGCGAAGTCGAGCAGGCCGCGCAGCGTGCTCTTCTCGCGCGACTGGTCGTCGATCAGCTGTGCGTAGGACTTGTAGACTGCATAGCTCCCGGTGCGCACCGCTTTCTGCAGCCGGTGCACGGATTCGGGATTGAACAGGTGGTGTTCGCCATCGGCACGCCACTGGTACATGCCGCCGGCGGGCAGGGCATGTCCGTCGACCGGACGCGGCGGGAACGCCGTGCGGTGGCGCAGCAGCACTTCGCGGGCCACCACATCGATGGCGATGCCGCCGACGCGCGAGGGCGTCCAGGTGAAATACTCGTCGATGACGTCCTGGCGCAGGCCGATGGCCTCGAAGACCTGCGCGCCGTGGTAGCTCTGTACCGCGGAGATGCCCATTTTCGACATGACCTTGACGACGCCCTTGGTCGCGGCCTTGACGAAGTTCTTGCAGGCGGTCTTGTGGTCGAGGCCGGTGAGCATTCCTTCGCGCAGCATGCCGTCGATGGTCTCGAAGGCGAGATAAGGGTTGACGGCGCTGCAGCCGTAGCCGATGAGCAGCGCAAAGTGGTGTACTTCGCGGGCTTCGCCGGTCTCGAGGACCAGGCTGACGCGCGTGCGCAGGCCTTCGCGGATCAGGTAGTGGTGCAGCCCAGAGATGGCGAGCAGGGCCGGGATCGGTGCCAGTTCGCGGTTGACGCCACGATCGCTGAGGATGAGCACGTTCAGCCCTTCCTCCTCGATCATGCGCCGCGCACGCTCGCGGATCTCCTCCATGGCGGCGACCATGCCCTTCTCGCCCCGCGCAACGCGGAACAGGCTCGATAGCACGCCGGCGCGGATGCCGGGCAGGTCGAGCCGGCGTACCCTGGCGAACTGCTCGTTGGTGAGGACCGGTCCGGACAGTTCCACGCGTCGGCAGTCCGCAGGCTGCGGCTCGAGCAGGTTGCCCTCCGAGCCGAGCCACACCTCGGCAGCGGTGATGATCTCCTCGCGGATACAGTCGATGGGCGGATTCGTGACCTGGGCGAACAGCTGCTTGAAGTAGTCGTACAGCAGGCGCGGGCGTACGGAGAGGGCTGCCAGCGGCGTATCGTTGCCCATGGAACCGACGGCCTCGACGCCGTCACGGGCCATGGGGGTGATGAGCAGGCGCTGGTCCTCGAAGGTGTAGCCGAAGGCAACCTGCCGCTGCAGCAGCGTGTCGTGATCGGGTGCGGGGACTTCCGGGGCCGCCGGCAGGTCGTCGAGCATCACCAGGTGTTCGTCGAGCCACTGGCGGTAGGGGCGTTCGTTCGCGATCGCCTGCTTGATTTCCGCGTCGTCGACAATGCGTCCCTGCGTGGTGTCGACCAGGAACATGCGGCCGGGTTGCAGCCGGCCCTTGGTGAGGATGTCCCCGGGCGGGATGTCGAGCACACCGGCCTCGGAGGCCATGACCACGAGGCCGTCCTTCGTCACGTAGTAGCGCGAGGGGCGCAGGCCGTTGCGATCGAGCACCGCGCCGATCAGCCGGCCATCGGTGAAGGCGATCGACGCGGGCCCGTCCCACGGCTCCATCAGGCTGGAGTGGTACTGGTAGAAGGCGCGACGGGAGTCGTCCATCGCGGCGTGGTTCGACCAGGGCTCCGGGATCATCATCATGATGGCGTGCGGCAGCGAGCGGCCGGCCAGCACCAGCAGCTCGAGCACGTTGTCGAACATGGCCGAGTCGCTGCCGTTCGGATTGACGATCGGCGGGATCTTCTGCATGTCCTCGCCGAAGATCGCCGAGGAGAAACGCGCCTCGCGGGCCTTCATCCAGTTGATGTTGCCGCGCAGGGTGTTGATCTCGCCGTTGTGGGCGAGATAACGGTACGGATGGGCACGATCCCAGCTGGGAAAGGTGTTCGTCGAGAAACGCGAGTGCACCAGGGCGAGGGCGGTTTCCATCGCCGGGTTGGTCAGGTCCGGGAAATATTCGGTGAGCTGCTCGGTGAGCAGCATGCCCTTGTAGACCAGGGTCTTGAACGACAGGCTGCACAGGTACCAGTTCTCGGCGCCGTCGAGCGTCGAGGTGCGGATTTCGCTGTAGGCGCGTTTGCGGATGACGAAGAGCTTGCGCTCGAACGCCATGTCGTCGGCGAGCTGCGGGTCGCGCCCGATGAAGACCTGGCGGACGAAGGGCTCGGACGCGCGCGCGGTGTCGCCGAGCGTGCGGTTGCGGGTGGGTACCGTGCGCCAGCCGAGAAGCGTCTGGCCTTCCGACTGCACGATCTGCTGGAACCGCTGCTCGAGCTTGCGCCGCTTGGAAACGTCGCGCGGGAAGAACACCAGGCCGCAGCCGTACTGGCCCGCAGCAGGCAGGTTGATGTTCGCGTCCTCGCAGACCTCGGCAAAGAACCGGTGCGGCATCTGCAGCAGCACGCCGGCGCCATCGCCGGTATTGGCTTCGCAGCCGCAGGCACCACGGTGGTCGAGGTTGCGCAGCACCTGGATCGCCTGTTCGAGGATACGGTGCGAAGGGCGACCCGCGATGTCAACGACGAAGCCCACGCCACAGGCGTCATGCTCGAAGCACGGATCGTAGAGCCCCTGGCGGGCGGGTGCGGCACTGCGGCCGGGAAGATTGTCGATGGTTGTCATGAAAGGACCAGGCAGGGCGTGGCGGCTGCGGCCCGCCAGTTTACGGGCGGCGGACCCGTCGGGAAAGACGGGAGGGGCCAGTCCGGCGCCTCAACCGAGCCGGGCGAGGCGCTGGAGCTGTTCGCCGATCTGCGCCGCCTCCTGGCGGGCCGCAGCCAGCTTGTCGCGCTCCTTTTCCACTACCGCTGCCGGTGCGTTGGCCGCGAACTGGCCGTTGGCGAGCTTGGCCTCGAGGCGGCCGACTTCCGCCTGCGAGCGCGCCAGCGCCTTGCCGAGGCGTTCGCGCTCAGCCGCGACGTCGATCAGCCCGGCCATGGGCACCAGGATACGGGTGGCGCCAAGCAGCGCCATGGCGGCGGCCGGGGCCTCGCCGCTGTCCTCCAGCACGTCGATGCTGGCAAGGCGGGCCAGCTGGCGCAGCCAGGGTCCGTGGCGGTCGAGCCGGGCCCGATCCTCGGGCTGCGCATCCTGCAGCAGGACGGGCAGGGGTCGGGACGGGGCGATGTCCATTTCGCCGCGGATCTGGCGGATGCCGAGCACGAAAGCCTGCAGCCACGCGAGTTCGGCCTCGGCTGCGGGGTCGGCCGGCCAGGCATCGGCAGCCGGGTAGGGCTGCAGCATCACGGTGGCTCCTGCGACTCCCGCCACCGGGGCCGAGCGCTGCCACAGCTCCTCGGTGATGAACGGCGTGAGCGGATGCAAGGCACGCAGCAGCGCCTCGAGCAGGTCGACGAGCGAGCGGCGCGTGGCGGCCTGCGCGGTGGGGTCGGCGTCCGGCGCCTGCAGCACTGGCTTGGTGAGCTCGAGATACCAGTCGCAGTACTCGTTCCAGGTGAACTCGTACAGGGCGCGGGCAGCGAGGTCGAAGCGGTAGGTAGCCAGCTGCTCGTGCACCGTGGCCAGCGCCCTGCCGAAGCGTGAGCGGATCCAGCGTCCGGGCAGGCTCTGATCGGTGCTGCCGGCAGGCGCGAGCGGCTTGCCCTCGACATTCATCAGCACGAAGCGGGTGGCGTTCCAGAGCTTGTTGCAGAAATTGCGGTAACCCTCGATGCGGTTGAGGTCGAAGCGGATGTCGCGCCCGGTGCTGGCGAGTGCGGCGAACGTGAAACGCAGGGCGTCGGTGCCGAACTCGGGGATGCCGCCCGGGAACTGGCGCCGCGTGGCCTTCTCGATCTGTGGTCTCAGCTGCGGCTGCATCAGGCCGGTGGTGCGCTTGGCGACCAGCGTCTCGAGGTCGACACCGTCGATCAGGTCGAGCGGATCGAGGATGTTGCCCTTCGACTTCGACATCTTGTTGCCGTGCTCGTCGCGGATCAGACCCGTGATGTAGACCTCGCGGAACGGCACGTCGCCGGTGAACTTCAGGCCCATCATGATCATCCGGGCAACCCAGAAGAAGATGATGTCGAAGCCCGTCACCAGGACGTTCGTCGGGTAGAAGGTTTGCAGCGCCGCCGTCCTTTCGGGCCAGCCGAGCGTCGAGAACGGCCACAGCGCCGAGGAAAACCAGGTGTCGAGCACGTCCTCGTCCTGGCGCAGGGCGACCGTGGCAGCGATGCCGTGGGCGGCGCGGACCTCGGCCTCGCTGCGCCCGACGTACACCTCACCGGCGTCGTCGTACCAGGCCGGGATGCGATGGCCCCACCACAGCTGGCGGCTGATGCACCAGTCCTGGATGTTGCGCATCCACTGGAAATAGGTGCGGGCCCAGTTGTCGGGAACGAAGCGGATGCGCCCGTCCTCGACCGCGGCGATGGCGGGTGCGGCGAGCGGGGCGATCTGCACATACCACTGGTCGGTGAGCCAGGGCTCGAGCACGGCACCGCTGCGGTCGCCACGCGGCACCGGCAGCTGGTGGCCCTCGGTCCGCTCGAGTTGGCCGGCAGCCTCGAGCAGCGCCAGTACGCGGGTGCGCGCTGCGGCGCGGTCGAGGCCGACGAGGTCGGCGGGGATCTCGCCGGGCGGCAGCGGCCCGGACGGGGTGTTGCCGGCCGTGATCCGTGCGTCGCGATCGAGGATGTTGATGAGTGGCAGGTCGTGGCGCCGGCCGATCTCGTAGTCGTTGAAGTCGTGGCCGGGTGTGATCTTGACGCAGCCGGAGCCGAATGCGGGATCGACGTAGGCGTCGGCGATCACCGGTACCAGCCGCCCGGTGATCGGCAGCCGTACCTGGCGGCCGACGAGGTGCCGGTAGCGTTCGTCTTCCGGATTGACGGCGACTGCCGTGTCGCCGAGCAGCGTTTCGGGACGCGTGGTGGCGACCACGAGGTGCCCGCTGCCGTCGGCGAGCGGGTAGCGGCAGTGCCAGAGGTGGCCAGCTTCGGGTTCGGCGATGACCTCGAGGTCGGACAGGGCCGTGTGCAGCACCGGGTCCCAGTTGACCAGGCGCTGGCCGCGGTAGATCAGGCCTTCCTGGTGCAGCCGGACGAACACTTCGGTGACCGCGGCGGACAGACCCTCGTCCATCGTGAAGCGGTCGCGCGACCAGTCGACCGAATTGCCGAGGCGGCGCATCTGCCGGCAGATCGTGTCCCCGGACTGTTCCTTCCACTGCCAGACCTTCGCCACGAACTGCTCGCGACCCATCTCGCGGCGCGACTGTCCGGCGGCGTTGAGCTGGCGCTCCACGACCATCTGCGTGGCGATGCCCGCGTGATCGGTGCCGGGCTGCCAGAGCACCTGCGCGCCGCACATGCGGTGGTAGCGCGACAGCGCATCCATCAGCGTGTGCTGGAACGCGTGGCCCATGTGCAGCGTTCCGGTCACGTTCGGCGGCGGGATCATGATGCAGTAGGCGGGCCCGGTGCCGGACGGCGCGAAGTATCCGGCCTGCTCCCACTGCGCGTAGATGCGCCGCTCGATGGCGGCGGGCTGGTAGGTCTTGTCCATGGCTTCCTGGGGCGATTACCGGGGAGTGCTGCCGAAGTGTTCCTGCAGCACGTCGTCGATCAGGTCGGGCAGCTCCGTGCGCAGCCGCCCTATGACGTCGGCGAACAGGTTGGCTTCCATCTCGCGCAGCGACTCGTGCAGCAATCGCTCCATCAGCGCGTAGCCTTCCGTGGCGATACGGGCCTGCAGCTCCTTCAGTTCTTCGTCGGTGACGAGCAGAGGCGCCGCCGCCGTGCTTCCGCCAGGGGGCGTGACGATCTCGGTGAGCACGGGGATCTTCCGCTCGGTCATGTGCCGGTCCTCATGTCGTGCGAGGCGACCTCGCAACCCGCGCTGCGATAGTGGCGAAAACGCTCGCGGCCGAGCGCGCGCGTCGGCTCGTCGCCCGCGATCACCTCGGCGAGCCGGCTCCAGTTGCCGGTGGGCTCGATGACATCGCCGGCGAGGTTGATCAGCAGGTCCACGTGCTGCCCCGGAAGGATGCCATGGCCGATCGTGACCGGCGACTGCTCTGCGTCGTCCGTCACCAGTTCATGCGGGACGAAGCTGCCCTGGCGGAAGGTCCAGAGCAGGTCGTCGAGGCGGCTGGCCTGTGCCGGGGAGCCGGCGCGCAGGTGGATCCGGTGCCCGAGGTGGTAGGCCTTTTCCGTGAGCCGGCAGGCGAAATGCAGCGTGGCGGCGTCATCCGCCGCCGCCACGATGTAGAAATCCACGCGACCAGGTCCTGCCAAGGGTGTTTCCGCCAGTCGGATCCGGACAGGGACCCGCGCCCGCCATCATACCGCTCAGCGCTTCAACAGGAACTCGACCAGCAGGGGGACGGGCCGGCCCGTGCTGCCTTTCTGGGAGCCCGCGTTCCACGCCGTGCCGGCAATGTCCAGGTGTGCCCAGGGCGTGGTGCCGACGAAACGCGACAGGAAGGCGGCAGCGGTGATCGTCCCGGCCTCACGGCCGCCGATGTTGGCGACATCGGCGAACGGGCTCTTGAGCTGCTCCATGTATTCCTCGCCGAGCGGCAGCTGCCATGCCGGGTCGTCGGCAGCTTCACCGGCGGCGAGCAGCGCTTCGGCCAGTGGCCCGGAATTGGCCATCAGCCCGCTGCGGTGCTTGCCGAGCGCGACGACGCAGGCACCGGTGAGTGTAGCGATGTCGATCATTGCTGCCGGCCGCAGACGCTGGCCGTAGGTGAGGGCATCGCAGAGGATCAGCCGGCCTTCGGCGTCGGTGTTGAGGATCTCGATGGTCTGTCCGGACATGGAGCGCACGATGTCACCCGGGCGCGTGGCCGAACTGCCCGGCATGTTCTCGCAGGCCGGCACCAGGCCGACGACGTTCAGCGGCAGGCGCAGCGCAGCCGCGGCCTGCAGCACCGCGATGACGGTGCCGGCACCGCTCATGTCGTACTTCATCTCGTCCATCTGCGGCCCCGGCTTGAGCGAGATGCCGCCGGTGTCGAAAGTGATCCCCTTGCCGACCAGCACCACCGGCGCCTTGTTGCGGGCCGCACCCCGGTAGCGCAGCACGATGAATCGCGCCGGCTCGTCGCTGCCGGCGGTGACCGACAGCAGCGAGCCCATGCGCAGGCGGCGCATGCGCGCCTCGTCGAGCACGGAGACGCTCAGGCGGGCGTTGCCGCGGGCCACGTCGCGTGCGCGACCTACGAGGTAGGTGGGCGTGCAGATGTTGGCCGGCAGGTTGCCGAGGTCACGCGCCAGCGACATCGCGGCTCCGATGGCCTGGCCGTGGGTGATCCCGCGGCGGACAGCGGTGGTGTCGTTGCCGGAGACGGCGATGCCGAGCAGCCGCTGCTTCGGCGTGCGGTTGCGTTCGCTCGCCCGGGTTTTCAGCACCGTGAAGCGATAGGCCGCGTCATGCCAGGTTTCCATCGCGATGCGTGCGCGCCGGTAGGCGTCCGTGCCGCGCACCTCCTCGGTGCCGAGATAGCTCACCACCTCGACGGCGGCCGAGCGCGTGACGGCCGCGAGCGCGCTGCGTGTCGCCTTGCGCAGTGCCTTGCGATCGCACTTTTCGCGGGTGCCGAGACCGACGAGCAGGACCCGCGGACAGCGCAGGCCCCGCACCGCCGGCAGCAGCAGCGTGTCGCCGGTCTCGCCGCGGAAGTCACCGTTGCGCAGGAGGGCGCGCAGCGCACCGCGCGCTGCGCGATCGGCTTCACGCGTTGCCGCCGGCAGGGGACCGGCCGAGTAGGCCGGCAGAATGATGCAGTCGGCGCGCTGGCGCGAGGCCGGGCCCGCTTTGACCTGAAAACGCATGCTCGTCTCCGTATGACTCGCGGCGCCGCTTGACGGGCTCGCCAGCCGGGCCGGATGATGCTCCGGCGCGCCAGCAAGGCGCGCGTTCTCTCCCCGCCGCGCGATGGCTCTAGTCTACCGGATGACACTGACTGCAGGGCAAGCCTGGCGCGGGCGCGGTGTGGTCACGCGGCTGCCGGGGAAGAAGAAGCATGGCCAGCATCGCTGAGCGCTACGTGCTGCGCGAAGCCGCGCAGACCTGGTTCGCCGTCACGGCGGTGCTGTTGCTGATCCTGGTCACCAACCAGTTCGCAAGCGTGCTGGGCGATGCGGCTGCCAGCCGCCTGCCCAAGGACGCGCTGCTGCAGGTGATGGCCCTCACTTCGCTGCAGTACCTGACGATCCTGATTCCGATCGGCCTGTTCCTGTCGATCCTGCTCGCGCTCGGGCGGCTGTACCGCGACAGCGAGATGTACGCGTTGATGGCCTGCGGCATCGGTCCCGCGCGGCTGTACCGACCGCTTGCCATGCTCGCCGGAGCCCTCGCCGCGCTGGTCGGCTACATCGCCATGGTCGTGGCGCCGGATGCCGTTGCCGAGGTGCGCCGCATAACCCAGGAAGCGCGCTCGCGTTCCGACCTGAGCGTGATGGAGGCCGGGCGGTTCGTGAGTTTCGGGCAGGCCGACGCGGTGGTCTACGCCGAGTCTGTCACCCGCGATGGACACCTGCACCACGTGTTCGTGCAGCGGCGCCATGACGCCACCATCGAGGTGATCGTCGCGGCCGAGGCGTGGCAGGAGCTGACAGCCGATGCCGATGTGCGCATGCTGACCTTCGCCGACGGGCGTCGCTACGAAGGGGAGCCGGGGCAGCCGAGCTTTCGCATAGTGGAATTTCGCGAGCACGGGATTCCCTATTCCCTGCCGTCACGTATCGACGTGACCGACAAGCCGGAGTCCCGCTCCGTCGCCGCCCTCGTGGCCTCGGACGACCCGGAGGACCGCGCCGAACTGCAGTGGCGCCTGTCGGTTCCGGTAATGGTCGTGGTCCTGACGCTGCTGGCGGTGCCGCTCGGGCACTCCTCGCCGCGCCAGGGCCGCTACGCCGGCCTGCGGGCCGGTGTGCTCGTGTACATCACGTATGCCAATCTGCTCGGTGCAGCGCGGGTGTGGCTCGAGCGCGGCAAGCTGCCACCGCTGCTCGGGCTGTGGTGGGTGCACCTGCTGTTTGCGGTTGCGGCGCTGCTTCTGCTCGCTGCACGCGACGGCAGGCTGCGTTGGCCACGCCGGATCGGAGCCAGACCGTGAATATCGTCCGCGGTTACCTGGCGCGCTCGATACTCGTCACGACGGCTGTGGTGCTCGCCGTACTGCTGGCGATCGGCGGCTTCATCGAATTCGTCGGCCAGCTCGATGACGTCGGCGCCGGCGGCTACGGCATCGCCCAGGGCATGGCCTATGCGCTGATGAAGCTGCCCGAGATGGCCTTCATGCTCCTGCCGATGGCCGTGCTGCTCGGGGCGCTGCTCGGACTCGGCGGGCTCGCCAATGGCAGCGAGCTGGTGGCGCTGCGCGCGGCTGGTGCTTCGCCCGTGGCGCTGGCGCGTGCGGTCCTGGTGACCGGTCTCGGGGTGTCGCTGCTGGCGCTTGCGCTCGGTTTCTACCTGGCGTCGCCGCTCGAGCGCTACTCGCGGCAGTTTCGTACCTTCGCGATGCACGGACCGTCCGGACTGGCCAGTGCGCAGTCGGCGTGGGTGCGCGATGGCGACGTGATCCTCAACCTGAGCCGTCTCGGCGATCCCACGCAGTTCGGTGGCGTATACCTGTTCCGCTGGAAGGGCGGCGGAGAGCTGCAGAGCGTGGCGCGCGCGGACTCGGCGAGCATCGGCGGCGGGCGCGAGTGGACGCTCGACAACTATGCCGAGTCGCGTTTCGGTCCCGAGGGCGTGACGTTGCGCCGGGAGCGCAGGTTCGCCGAGATGGCGGGGCTCAACCCGGAGCTGCTCGGCCTGACCGTGGTGCGCCCGGAAGCGCTCGACGGGCTGGCGCTGTGGCGCTACATCGATTACCAGCGCCGCAACGGCCTCGATTCGCGCCACTTCGAGGTCGAGTTCTGGCGACGCATGGCCTCCGCACTCGCGGCAGCGCCGATGTGCGTGCTGGCGCTGGCGGTCGCCTTCGGCCAGCTGCGCCGGACCGGTACCGGGGCGCGCATGGTCATCGGGGTCGTCATCGGGCTCGCGTACTTTCTAGCCAGCCGCGGGCTTGCCGACGGCGGGGAGGTCTACAAGCTCGACCCGCTGCTCGTGGGCTGGTTGCCGACCCTAGTGCTGGCGGCCATCGCGGCCGTGCTGGTCGTGCGGGCCCGCTGAGCGGCGGTCAGCGCGCTGCCGTGCGCACGATGCGCGTGCCGCTCAGCCGGTCGTGCCAGGCGAGCTGGCGGCGGTCGACGACCAGCCATGCCAGGCCGATTCCGAGGCATCCGGCCGACAGCAGCGCGGCGGCGAAGCGGCCGGCTGCCTGCAGGATCGAGAGCGGCTTGCCCGCGCAGGTCTGCACGCGGAGGTTCCAGGTGCGCATTCCGGGCGTCTGTCCGCCGTGGCTCCAGAAACCGATGAAATAGCCTGCCGACAGGGTGCACAGGAACAGGCGGTAACCGGTGCTGCCGGCCGGAACCGCGTCGCCGCCGCGGGCAACGACGATGACGAGCGAACCGAGCGCGAGCACGCCAGCGACGACCAGCAGGTCGTAGGCGGTGGCCGCCAGGCGCAGCAGCAGTTCCCTGAAGCGGGCGGCGATCGTGTTGTGCAGCGCCGGCATGGTGTCGCGCACGATGGCGCTCCCTATGGGAATCGAACCCATGTTTCAGCCTTGAGAGGGCCGCGTCCTGGACCGCTAGACGAAGGGAGCTTGCGCGGGACGGTGCCCGTGGCCGGGCGGGCTGCTATTATAGGTGCCGACAGCAATCCCACAAGCGGTTCAGCTATTGTCCGACGTTTCACAATCCATCCAGCCCGCGCCCCAGGTCATCCCGCGGTCCGAACACAGCATCTCCCGGGCCGACATCTCCAAGAACGCACTCAAGGTTCTCTACCGCCTCAAGGACGCGGGCTATCAGGCGTTCCTGGTCGGCGGCAGCGTGCGTGATCTGCTGCTTGGCCGCCATCCGAAGGACTTCGACGTCGCCACGGACGCGCATCCCGAGGATGTGCGCGCCCTGTTCGGCAACTGCCGGCTGATCGGGCGCCGCTTCCGCCTCGCCCACGTGCGCTTCGGCCGCGAGATCATCGAAGTCGCGACCTTCCGCGGACTGGGCCAGGAGGAGCAGGACGGCGGACATCGCGAGATCTCGGCGGAAACCGGGCGTCTGATCCGGGACAACGTCTACGGCTCGATCGAGGAAGACGTCTGGCGCCGCGACTTCACCGCCAATTCGCTCTACTACAACATCGCCGATTATTCCGTCTGGGACTTCACCGGTGGTTGCGCCGACGTGCATGCGCGCCGGTTGCGGCTCATCGGCGATCCGGAGACCCGCTTTCGAGAGGATCCGGTACGCATGCTGCGGGCGGCGCGTTTTGCCGCCAAACTCGATTTCGCCATCGAGGATACTTGCGCTGCGTTGGTGCCGCACCTGGCGCACCTCGTCGATGGCGTGCCTGCGGCACGACTCTTCGAAGAGTTCCTCAAGCTCTTCCAGACCGGCCACGCACTGGCGAGCTATCGCCAGCTGCGCCGGCTCGGGCTGTTCGAGCACCTGTTTCCACCCACCGCGCGCTGGCTCGGACCGGGCGGCGACGCCCGCGAGCGTTTTCTCGAGGAGGCGCTCGCCAATACCGATGCGCGTATCGCCGAGGATCGCTCCGTGACGCCGATGTTCCTGCTCGGCGTGTTTCTCTGGGGGCCGGTCGCCGACCGTGCCGAGGTACTCGGCCGCGACGGCATGACGGATTTCCAGGCGCTGGCCGTGGCGGCTGCCGACATCACGCGCGAGCAGACCGAGCGCCTCGCCGTACCGCGCCGTTTTTCCATCCCGATGCGCGAAATGCTCCAGCTGCAGTCGCGCTTCGACAAGACGCGCGGCGCACGCGCCCTGGCCTTCATCGAGAGCAAGCGTTTTCGGGCGGCCTACGACCTGCTGGTGTTGCGCGCCCGCGTCGGCAATGCCGATCCCGAGCTGGCGCACTGGTGGACCACCTTGCAGCAGCTGCCGCCCGAGCAACAGCGACACGAGCTCGGTCTCGACCGGCCGGGCGCCCAGGGACGGCGTCGGCGCCGCGGTCCGCGTCGCAGTGGCGCACCGATCGAAGCGGCTGCGACCGACCAGCACCAGGGCGGTTGACGCCGGCCCCGCACGCACGGAGCGCGCTGCGCGCATGCACGAGCCGGCCAGCTGGATTCCCGCTTACATCGGGCTCGGGAGCAATCTCGACGATCCACCGGCACAGCTCGCGCGTGCGCTGGCCGCGCTGGCGACCCTGCCGTCGTCACGCCTCGTCGCGGTGTCCGGGTTTTACCGCAACCCGCCGCTCGGCCCGCAGGACCAGCCCTGGTATGTCAATGCGGCTGCCGCCCTGCTGACCCGTCTCGGGCCGCAGGCGTTGCTCGTGGCATTGAAGGGCATCGAGGCAGCGCAGGGCCGCCAACGCCGGCCGGACGATCGCTGGGGTCCGCGCGTACTCGACCTCGATCTGCTGCTGTATGGTTCGCTGCGTCTCGACGAGCCCGGCCTCGTGCTGCCGCACCCGGGCATTGCCGAGCGAAATTTTGTATTGTTCCCACTGCTGGAGATCGCGCCGGCCTTGCGTGTTCCGGGTTGCGGTCGCGCTGCGGGGCTGGCGCGCAGCCTCGATGGCACGAACCTCGAGTGCGTGCGGCCGGCAGCGGCCGGCCACGGGTGACGACAACGACAACAACATGGGCCGTGCATGGCAGAACGACGCTTCATCGTCATCGAGGGCCCGATCGGCGTGGGCAAGACCAGCCTGGCGCGGCGCCTTGCGGCCGACATCGACGGTGATCTCCTGCTCGAGGAAGCGCAGGCCAACCCGTTCCTGGAGCGTTTCTACCTCGACCCGCGCGGGGCGGCGCTGCCGACCCAACTCTTCTTCCTGTTCCAGCGCATGCGCCAGATCGAGGAGCTGCACCAGCCGGACATGTTCAATACCACACGGATCGCCGATTTCATGGTCGAGAAGGACCGGTTGTTCGCCGAGATCAACCTGGACCGCCACGAGCTGTCGCTCTACGACCAGGTGTGCGAGTCGCTCGCGGTCGAGCCGCCCGTGCCGGATCTGGTGGTGTACCTGCAGGCACCGGTCGATACGCTGCTGTTTCGGATCGCGCGGCGCGGGCTCGCCTGCGAGCAGGCCATCAACCGGCGCTACCTGGAGCGACTCGGGGAAAGCTACGCCCGGTTCTTCCACGACTACGACGCCGCGCCGCTCCTGATTGTCAACGCGGCCACGATCGATCCGGTCCATAATGACGCGCATTTCGCCCTGTTGCGTGACGAGATCGACCGTGTTCGCAGTGGGCGGCACTTCTTCAACCCGGTAGCCGCCGCCCTGGCCTGACGGCGCGGCAGTTCGCGAGCGGAGAACCAGCGTGGTTTACAAGCAGCTCGAACAGCGCGGCATGCCGCAGCCGCCCGTCAATGTGTCGACCCTGCGGCAGATGGCGTCCGAGCGCGAGCCGATCGCCTGCCTGACTGCGTACGACGCCAGCATGGCCTGCATCGTCGATCAGGCCGGCACCGACGTCGTGCTGGTCGGCGACTCGCTGGGCATGGTGATCCAGGGACACGACACGACCGTACCAGTGACGGTCGCAGACATCATCTATCACTGCCGGGTGGTCGCACGCGGCCTGCGCCGTGCCTTCCTGATGGCCGACATGCCCTTCATGAGCTACACCACGCCGGTGCAGGCGCTCGACAACGCGGTGCGCCTGATGCAGGAAGGCGGGGCGATGATGGTCAAGCTCGAAGGCGGCAGCGGACAGGTCGGCATCGTCGAGCACCTCGCGCGGCACGACATCCCGGTGTGCGCACACATCGGGCTCAAGCCACAGTCGGTCCACAAGCTCGGCGGATTCCGCGTGCAGGGGCGCGAGGAGACGCACGCCCGACAGATGGTCGATGACGCCGTTGCGCTCGAACAGGCAGGGGCGGACATCGTGCTGCTCGAGTGCGTACCCACGGAGGTTGGCAGGATGGTGCGTGATGCCGTGGAAGTGCCGGTCATCGGCATCGGTGCGGGCCCGCATGTCGACGGGCAGATCCTCGTCCTCTACGACATGCTTGGCATCACCCAGGGGCGCCTGCCCCGGTTCGTGCAGAACTTCATGGCGGATGCCGGCTCGCTCGGCGCGGCCTGCGAGGCTTATGTGCGGGCCGTGAAGAGTCGGGCCTACCCCGCACCGGAACATTGCTTCTCCTGACGGCAGACAAGGGTTCGCGATGAAGGTCCTGCGGGGCATCGGCACGACCCGGCGCCTGGTGGCGGAGTGGCGGCGCGCCGGCAGCAGCGTGGCGCTGGTGCCGACCATGGGCAACCTGCACGCGGGCCACATGAGCCTCGTTGCGCTCGCCCGGAGGCGGGCCGACCGCGTGATCGCCAGCATTTTCGTCAACCCGACCCAGTTTGGCCCCCGGGAGGATTACGCCAGCTATCCGCGTACGCTCGCCGCCGACCTCGCCCGCCTGCGTGCTGCCGGCGCGCACGCCGTGCTGGTGCCGGGTGTAGCGACGATGTACCCGGCTGGTGCGGGTACCGTGGTGTCCGTCCCGGGACTGTCGACCGTGCTCTGCGGCGCCGCCCGGCCGGGGCACTTCGATGGGGTCACGTCAGTGGTGCTGCGGCTGCTGCACATCGTGGCGCCCGACGTAGCCGTGTTCGGCGAGAAGGACTACCAGCAGCTCGCCATCATCCGGCGCATGTGTGCCGATCTGCATCTGCCGGTACGGGTGCTCGGGGCGGCTACCGTGCGGGAAGCCGATGGACTGGCGATGAGTTCGCGCAACCAGTACCTGACACCGCCCGAGCGCAGCGTGGCACCGCAGCTGCACGCGGCCCTGCTCGCCTGCCGGCAACGCCTGCTCGCCGGTGGCCGCGACCTGCGCGGCATCGAACGCGCTGCGCTGAAGACGTTGCGCCGCGCGGGACTGCACCCGGACTACGTGGCGATCCGGGCCGCTGCCGACCTCGCGCTGCCGGTGCCGTCCACACGGCGCCTGCGGGTGCTCGCCGCCGCGCGCCTCGGTCGTGCCCGCCTGATCGACAACATCGCGGTGAACCTGCCTTAGGCCGCGCCGAGGCGACGCAGCGCCCAGGCGACGTGTTCGCGCACGAGCGCCGAAGGGTGCTCGCGGCGGGCGTTGAGTGCGCCGATCGCCGCGGGGCTCGGCGGGCCATTGCCGAGAGCGACGGCGATGTTGCGCAGCCAGCCCGCGTAACCGGCGCGGCGGATCGGGCTGCCGGCCAGGTTGTCCTGCCACTCGGGTTCGGACCAGCCGAACAGCTCCACGAGCAACGGGCGGTCGAGTCCCCGGCGCGGGGCGAAATCCGCCTCGCTGGCCGCCTGGGCGTAGCGGTTCCACGGACAGGCGAGCTGGCAGTCGTCGCAGCCGAAGATGCGATTGCCGATCGCTGCCCGCAGCGGTTCGGGAATGGGCCCGCGGTTCTCGATCGTCAGGTAGGAAATGCAGCGGCGGGCGTCGAGGACGTACGGGGCGATGATGGCGCCGGTCGGGCAGGCATCGATGCAGGAGCGGCAGGTCCCGCAATGATCCGTCGCCGGTGCGTCCGTCGGCAGCGGCAGGTCGGTGAATATCTCACCGAGGAAGAACCAGGACCCGGCGCTGCGGCTGATCAGATTCGTGTGCTTGCCGAGCCAGCCCAGCCCGGCCTGCTGCGCGAACGGCTTCTCGAGGACCGGCGCGCTGTCGACGAAGACGCGGTAACCGAACGGACCGATGTCCGCCGCGATCCGGTCGGCGAGCCGCTGCAGGCGCGGGCGCATGACGCGGTGGTAGTCGCGTCCGAGCGCATAGCGGGAAATCCAGGCCCGTTCGGGCTCATGGGCAAGGCGTGCCGCCGGATAGGCATCGGGGCGCCAGTAATCCATCCGCAACGAGATCACCCGCACCGTGCCGGGAACCAGGCTCGCGGGTGCCAGCCGCAGCGGCGCCTGGTCGGCGAGCCAGTCCATGTCGCCATGCAGGCCGCGGTCCAGCCACTCGCGGAAGAGTTCGCCGGCGCGGCCCGGTTCGGCTTGCGCCACGCCGAGCTGCTGGAAGCCGAGTTCGGCAGCCCACTCGCGCAGGCGAGCCACAAATCGAGCGTCGGGTGTGGGAGGGGTCACGGCAGGGCAGCAACAGCCGGCGGCAGATCGGCGTCAGTATAATCAAGCCGATGTCGGCGTTTTCCAGCCTGGTGTTCACTCCTGCGCAGGTCCGCGAGTTCGATCGTATTGCGATCGAAGAGGTCGGTATCCCCGGCGCGGAACTCATGACACGCGCCGGACGCTGCGTCTTCGACCTGGCACGCGAGCGCTATCCCGTCGCGCAGCGCTGGCTGGTCCTTTGTGGTGCGGGCAACAACGCCGGAGACGGCTACGTGG
The DNA here is from genome assembly GCA_964415505.1 of uncultured Chromatiaceae bacterium. Classification (GTDB taxonomy): domain Bacteria; phylum Pseudomonadota; class Gammaproteobacteria; order Steroidobacterales; genus QUBU01. The sequence continues at coordinate 27,968 of CAYQAR010000008.1, forward strand.
TGGCACGCCTTGCCGCGGCGGCTGGGTTCGCCGTAACCGTGGCGGCACTGTCGGACCCGCACCAGCTGCGCGGCGACGCGGCGGCTGCCTGGCAGGAATTCCAGAGCGCAGGGGGCAAAGTCGTCCCGTTCAGCGCCGGCCTCTGCGAGCCGGCCGACCTGATCATCGATGCGCTGCTCGGCACCGGTCTGGTGCGCCCGGTCGAGGGTGCGTGGCGGTCCGCGATCGAGGCGGTGAACGCGGCTGCCGTGCCCGTGATAGCCGTCGACGTGCCGAGCGGGCTATGCGGCCTGTCGGGCGCTGCGCTCGGCGCTGCCGTACGGGCCGATATCACGGTGACCTTCATCGGGCGCAAACAGGGCCTGTACCTCGGCGCGGGTCCGGACCATGCCGGTCAGGTGGTGTTCGCCGATCTCGGCGTGCCGGCCGGGCGCCTGCGGAATGTCACGCCGGCGCTGCGCCTTTTCGGCGCGGACGATCTCGCGGCGCTGCTGCCGCCCAGGCCGCGCAGCGCGCACAAGGGCCTGTTCGGCCACGTCCTCATCGTCGGTGGCAACCACGGCATGGGCGGGGCAGCGCGGCTGGCCGGGGAGGCGGCAGCACGTGCCGGTGCCGGGCTGGTCAGCGTGGCGACTCGGCCCGGAAATGTCGCTGCGGTGACGGCAGCGCGGCCCGAACTCATGTGTCGTGGCATCGACAGCGCGGCGGACCTCGAGCCGCTGCTGGAGCGGGCGACGGTCGTCGCCATCGGTCCTGGCCTCGGGCGGGACGCTTGGGCGACGGCACTGCTCGAGCGGATTCTTGCGGTGGCACTGCCGCTGGTGGTCGATGCCGATGCGCTCAACCTCCTGGCCGGCCGCGCCCTGCGTCGTGACGACTGGGTGCTGACGCCGCACCCGGGCGAAGCGGCGCGGCTCCTCGGCTGTCCGACATCCGCAGTGCAGGCGGACCGGCTGCATGCGGTCACGTCGCTGGCGGCGCGTCACGGCGGGGTCGCACTGCTCAAAGGGCGCGGCACGTTGATCGCCCGGACAGGGGAGACCCCGTACGTGATCGATGCGGGCAATCCCGGCATGGCCAGCGGTGGCATGGGCGACGTGCTGACCGGCATCGTGGCTGGCCTGCTCGCGCAATCCAGCGCGACCGGGCACCTCGCGGTGACGGCGGCTGCCGCCTGGCTCCATGCCCGTGCCGCCGACGAAGCTGCGAGCCAGGGCGAACGCGGCCTGCTCGCCGGCGATCTGCTGGGACCGTTGCGGCGATGGCTGAATCCCTGAGGCTCGACCTGGCGGATGCGGGGGCGACCGAGGCGTTTGGCGAGCGCCTCGCCACCGCGCTGTGCATGTCTGGCACCTCCGGGCTGAACGTCTATCTCGAAGGCGACCTCGGCGCTGGCAAGACGACGCTGGTGCGCGGATTCCTGCGCCGCCTCGGGCATACGGGTCGCGTGCCGAGCCCGACCTATACGCTGGTCGAGCCCTATGCGCTGGCCGGTTGGCGCGTCGCCCACATCGATCTTTACCGCATCCGCGACCCACGCGAGCTCGACGATCTCGGGCTCCGCGACGCACTCGGGCCGGCCATCGTCACCCTGGTCGAGTGGCCGGATCACGGTGCCGGGCATCTGCCGCCCGCCGACATGCACATCGGGTTGCAGGTATCGGACAGCGGCCGGCGCTTGTGCTGCCAGGCTCTGTCGGCGACTGGCGGCACCGTCGTGAACCTACTGGTCGCTGCACCAGGACTCCAAGAGCCGGCAGCGCCTTAGGCGGCTTCGATGAGATGCGCGCACATGATTTGAGCCTATCCTCCTAATCAGGCTCACAAAAGGTATTCAAAAGCCCCCTGGTGCCGCTATAATTTCAGGGCGTCGATGGGGGTGGAGATGGGTCGCTGGCGGACTTGGTGGGCGAGTGGGCTGTGGGCATCCATGCTCACGGTCGCGGTCGCCGCCCCATCGCGGGTGGAACGGCTCGAAATCACCCGGCAACCCGATTCGGTCCAGATCACCGTGGCCCTCGATGCCCCGGCGCAGTTCCGCTTGTTTACCCTGGCGCAACCCGATCGCATCGTCCTCGATGTGCTGCCGGCACGGCTCGCGGCGTCGGCCCTGCCACTGCCGGCCGGCGCCGGGCCTGTGCGCCAGCTGCGGGCTGCCAACCGGCCCGATGGTTCGGTAAGGCTGGTGCTCGACACGTCGCAGGCAGCACAGCCGCGCGCCAGACTGGATCCCGCGACCGCCGGTCGTGCTCCGCGTATCGTCGTCGAAGTGCCGATGGAACGGCTGCAGGCCAGCGTTCCGGCACCTGAACGCGTATCTGCACCCGCACCCGTGCCTGCACCGGTAGCAGCAGCGGTGCCTGTACCGGCGCCCGTTACACCGGCTCCACCGGAATCAGCCGTATCGGTGCCGGCCCCGGCAGGCTCGACCGGCGACACACGGGCACCGGTCGTTCCCAGCGGGTCGGCCGTGGCTGCGCCGCGTGGGCGCGATGTGGTCATCGCCGTCGATGCGGGCCATGGTGGCAAGGATCCGGGGGCACACGGGCCGCGCGGGGTTCTCGAGAAGGAAGTCACGCTGCGCATCGCGCGCGAACTGGTGGCGGCGATCGATGCGGAGCCGGGTATGCGCGGGGTCCTGACCCGCGGTCGCGACGAGTTCATTCCCCTGCGCCTGCGCATGGAGCGCGCACGCGCCGCACAGGCCGACCTGTTCGTCTCAGTCCACGCCGACGCCGTGCGTAACCGCAGTGTACGCGGCGCATCCGTGTACGTGCTGAACGAGAAGGGCGCCACCGACGAAGCGGCACGCCGCCTGGCAGCGCGCGAGAATGCCGCTGACCTGATCGGCGGCGTATCGCTCGGCGATCGCGATCCGATGCTGGCCTCGGTGCTGCTCGACCTGTCACAGAACGCTGCGCTCGGCTCGAGCATCGAGGTCGCCGACGACATCCTGCGGCAGATGGCGCGGGTCGGCACCGTGCGCAAGCCACACGTGATGCAGGCGCCATTCATGGTCCTGAAGTCGCCGGACGTGCCCTCGGTACTGGTCGAGACGGCGTACATCTCCAACCCCGATGAAGAACGCCGTCTGGACACCGGTGCCTACCGTCAACGCCTGGCAACGGCGATCTTTGCAGGAGTGCGCGACTACTTCTACCGCAACCCGCCGCGCGGCACGCTCGTTGCCGAACTCAGCCGGGGGCAGGTCGCGGCGGCAGTCGAGCACGTGATACGGCCCGGCGAGTCGCTGTCGGCAATCGCCGCGCGGTACAACGTGAGCGTGGTGCGCATCCGCGAGGCGAACCGCCTCGCCGGTGACCGTATCGTCGTCGGACAGGTGTTGCAGATCCCGCTCAGCAGCCGGACCTGATGCGGGTCGCGCCGGCGTGGTGCGATGACACCTGCCCGGGCATCTGGAACAATCGCGGCATGCCGATCCGCGAGTTGCCGACCCTGCTGATCAACCAGATCGCCGCCGGCGAGGTCGTCGAGCGGCCGGCCTCCGTGGCGAAAGAGTTGCTCGAGAACAGCCTCGATGCCGGCGCGCGGCGCATCGACGTCGAAGTCGAGGCTGGTGGCGCGCGCCTGCTGCGGGTACGCGACGACGGTGTCGGCATCCCCGGCGAGGAACTTGCGCTCGCCCTGGCGCGGCACGCCACGAGCAAGATCGAGTCGCTCGAAGACCTGGAGCGGATCGCCTCGCTCGGTTTCCGGGGCGAGGCCCTGCCGAGCATCGCCGCGGTGTCGCGGCTGCGCCTCGTGTCACGTCCGCCGGATGCGGCGCAGGCCTGGAGCGTCGCGGCCGAGGGCGGTGAACCCGGGCCTGTGATCCCGGCCGCCCACCCGGTGGGCACAAGCGTGGAAGTGCGCGACCTGTTCTTCAATACCCCGGCCCGGCGGCGCTTCCTGCGCTCGGAGCGCACCGAGTTCCAGCACCTGCAGGCAACGATCGAGCGCATCGCGCTCAGCCGCTACGCAACGGCGTTCCACGTGACGCACAACCGGCGCGGCGTGCTTGACTTGCCCGGTGCACACACCCGCGCTGAGCAGGAGGGGCGCATCGCCCGCATCGTCGGCGAGGAGTTCGTGGCTGGGGCGCTGCATCTCGAGCGGGAAGCGGACGGCTTGCGGCTCGCGGGCTGGGTTGGGCGGCCGACGTTTTCGCGCAGCCAGCCCGATGCGCAGTTCTTCTTCCTCAACGGTCGTGCCATCCGCGACCGGCTGATCGTCAACGCCGTGCGACTCGCCTACCAGGATGTGCTGTACCACGGGCGGCATGCGGCTTTCGTGCTCTACCTCGAGATGGACCCGGCACGCGTCGACGTCAATGCCCATCCGGCCAAGCTCGAGGTGCGCTTCCGTGACCCGGGGGCGGTACACGATTTCGTGCGTCGCGCCGTCGAGTCGGCGCTTGCGGCGACGCGTCCCCGGGCAGAGGCCACGGAAGGAGCGCCTGCGCCGACCAGCAGCGTGACCGGTCGGGTTCCGGCGCCAGCAGCGCAGCAGGCCGGCCTGCGTTTCGCCGAAACGGCCGCCGCGTACGGGGCACTCGCAGGCGCCGTGCTGCCCGCTGTGTCGGGCAGACCGCAGGCGGCGACATCGGCCGATCACCAGCCGCCGCTCGGCGGTGCGCTGGCGCAGGTTCACGGGGTCTACGTGCTGGCGCAGACCGAGCGCGGCCTGGCGATCGTCGACGCCCACGCTGCCCATGAGCGCGTGCTGTACGAGCGGCTCAAGGCACAACAGGGCGCCGGTGGCATCGCCCGCCAGCAACTGCTGGTGCCGCAGGTCGTACGGGTGACGAGCGCTGAGTTGCGCCTGCTCGAGGTGCACGGTGCCGCGCTCGAGCAGTCCGGTCTCGTGGTCGAGCAGGCCGGTCCGCAGTCGGTGGTGATCCGGGCGCTGCCGGCGCTGCTCACAGCGGTGGATGCCGAGGCGCTGTTGCGCGATCTCCTCGCCGACTGGTCCGAGCACGGCACCAGCGCGCAGGTCGAGCAGCGCTGCGAGGCGATCCTCGCCACGGCGGCCTGCCATGCCGCCGTGCGCGCCAGGCGCGAGCTGACGTTGCCCGAGATGAATGCGCTGCTGCGGGCGATGGAAGGTACCGACAGGGCCGACCAGTGCGGGCACGGGAGGCCGACGTGGGTCGAACTGTCGATGCAGGAACTCGATCGCCTGTTCCTGCGTGGCCGCTGAAAGCGTGAGCGCTGGCGGGATCCTCGCGGTGTGCCTTGCAGGTCCGACCGGGACCGGCAAGACCGAACTCGCCCTGCGCCTCGCGACCGGGTTCGCGGTCGAGATCGTGAGCGTCGATTCGGCCATGGTGTACCGGCACATGGACATCGGCACCGCCAAGCCGACAGCCGCTGACCGCACCGCCGTCGCGCACCATCTCATCGATATCCGCGAGCCCTGGGCGAGCTATTCGGCAGGCCAGTTCCGCAGCGAGGCACGCGAGGCGATTGCCGCGATCAACCGGCGCGGCCGGACGCCGCTGCTGGTGGGTGGCACCATGCTGTACTTCCGCGCGCTGCTCGACGGGCTGTCGCCGTTGCCGCCGGCACAACCCGCCGTGCGTGCCGCCATCGACCGGGAAGCGAACGAGCGCGGCTGGGCTGCGCTGCACGGCGAGCTTGGGCAGGTCGATCCGGTGGCGGCCGCGCGGATCCGTCCGGGCGACCGCCAGCGCATCCAGCGGGCGCTGGAAGTGTTCCGGATTACCGGGCGGCCGATCTCGGCCCTGCAGGAGTCCTCTGCCGCGACAGACCAGCTGCCGTGCCTGCGGATCGGACTCGTGCCCGCGGATCGTGACGCCCTGTATCGCCGCCTGGACGAGCGGTTCCAGGCGATGCTGGATGCCGGTTTCGTCGATGAAGTGGCGCGCCTGCGGGAATTGCCGCTTATGTCAGCGGCCTCACCCGCCATGCGTGCGGTGGGTTACCGGCAGCTCTGGCGGCATCTGGACGGAGAAACGAGCCTGACCGAAGCATCGCGCGAGGCCCGGGTCGCGACCCGTCGCCTGGCCAAGCGCCAGTTGACCTGGCTGCGTGCGGAAACCGCGTACCAGGTGGTCGATCCGCTCCAGGGGGACGCGTTTGCCATCATCGCCGGGAAACTCGCAGCCGCAGGGGTGTCGCGCGAGGGGCGGGGATGCAATATCATGGGCGGGCGTCAGGAACGCCGGGAACACGGGGTATGACCAGACTTTCCCTTCCTTCAAAGAATGTGGCCGCTGACAAAGCGGAAAAACCAGAACAACAACCGCGGGAGAACCGCATGTCCAAGGGGCAGATTCTCCAGGATCCGTTCCTCAACGCTTTGCGCAAAGAGAAGATCCCGGTATCGATCTACCTGGTGAACGGCATCAAGCTGCAGGGGACGATCGAGTCTTTCGACCAGTTCGTGGTCCTGCTGAAGAACAGCGTGAGCCAGATGGTCTACAAGCACGCAATCTCCACGGTCGTGCCGGCGAGAAACGTGCGCCTCGGGCCCGAGGACGAAGAGGCAGGTGACTGAGGACGATTCCTGTTCCGGGCAGGGCACCGTCTGCGGCTGGCAAGGCCACCGCAAGGTCCGGGAGCAGCCGGTTGTTTGAGCGCCCGGAGCGCGGCGAGCGCGCCGTCCTGGTGCATGTCGGCTCGGGTCGCGCACCGCTGCCCGAGGAGCAGCAGGAGTTCGAGGCGCTGGCGCTGGCCGCCGGCGCCGAGGTGGCTGCAGCCGTCGACGCGCCGCTGCGGGAGATCAATCCCCGCTATTTGATCGGTACCGGCAAGCTGGCCCAGATCCGCCAGGTCGCCAGTGACACGGCTGCGGAGCTGGTCCTGGTCGACCATCATCTGTCGCCGGCGCAGGAGCGCAATCTCGAGAAGGAACTCGGCCGTCGCGTGGTCGACCGTTCGGGGCTGATCCTCGACATCTTCGCGCAACGGGCGCGTACCTTCGAAGGCAAACTGCAGGTGGAACTCGCCCAGCTCGAGCACCTGGCCACGCGCCTGGTCCGCGGCTGGTCGCACCTGGAACGACAGAAGGGCGGCATCGGCCTGCGCGGTCCGGGCGAAACCCAGCTCGAGACCGATCGCCGCCTGCTGGCCCGGCGCATCCGCCAGCTGCAGGAACGGCTTGCCCGCCTGGCCCGGCATCGCGACCTGTCACGCCACCAGCGCCGCCGCCAGGACATGCCGGTGGTTTCGCTGGTCGGTTACACCAACGCCGGCAAGTCGACGCTTTTCAACCGCCTCACCGATGCCGGTACCCTGGTGGCCGACCAGCTGTTCGCGACGCTGGACCCGACCCTGCGCGCCGTGGCGGTACCGGGTGGCGGGCGCGTCGTGCTCGCCGACACGGTCGGGTTCGTACGCGACCTGCCGCACGAGTTGATCGCGGCATTCGAGTCGACGCTCGAGGAAACGCGGGAAGCGCGCCTGCTGCTGCACGTCATCGACGCGGCTGATCCTGCTCATCGGGAGCGCATCGAGCAGGTCGAGAAGGTGCTGGGCGACATCGGCGCGGCGCAATTGCCGGCGATCCAGGTCTACAACAAGACTGATATACTCGGCATCGAGCCTCGTGTCGACCGGGCCGACACGGGCATGCCGTCGCGCGTGTGGCTTTCCGCGACGACCGGCCAAGGGATCGACCTCCTGCTCGGTTGTATAGCGGAGTTCCTGTACCGCGAGCGCATCCGTGGAACGGTCAGACTGACGGCCGCCGAGGCGCGGCTGCGCGCGCTGCTGTTCGCGCGTGGCGCCGTGCGTAGCGAGCAGGTCGCCCCGGATGGCGGATGGGAAATCGAAGTGGACATGGAACGGTCGGATTTCCAGGGCCTGCAACGTACCGAAGGGTTGAACATGCAGGTCGAGGTGACGCCGGAAAGCCAGCTGGCGGCACCGCGACAGATCGAGACTGGCAGGGGATAGCTCGGGCCATGGCTTGGAATGAATCGGGTAACGGCCGCAATCCGTGGGATCGCGGCGGCGGCGGTGGCGAGCGCCAGGGTCCGCCGGACCTGGACCGCCTGGTCCGGGACCTGCAGCAGAAGTTCGCGCGCCTCATGCGTGGCGGACGCGGTGGACCGCGTACACCGGCGCAGACGCCGTCCGGACCCGGTGCCGCCGGCATCTGGGGTATCGTCGCTCTCGTCGCCATTGGCTGGGTTCTGACCGGCCTGTACCGGGTCGACGATGCCGAGCAGGGTGTGGTCCTGCAGTTCGGGAAATACAAGACAACCACAATGCCCGGGTTGCGTTGGCACCTGCCTTGGCCGATCGAGCGGGTGGAAGTGGTGAACGTCAGCGAAATCAGTCCGTTCAACAAGCAGACCCGGATGCTGACGGCCGACGAGAACATCGTCGACGTCGATGTCGTGGTCCAGTACCAGAAAGCCGACGCGGGCAAGTATCTGTTCAACGTGCGCGATCCCGAGGGCACGATTGCCGACGTCACCGAGAGCGCCATCCGCGAGATCATCGGCAAGAACAAGATGGATTTCGCCCTCGGCGAGGGTCGCGGCGAGATCACCCTGCAGACCGAGGAACTGATCCAGAAGACGCTCGACGAGTATGGCACCGGCATCCGCGTCACCAAGGTGAACCTGCAGGACGTCAATTTCCCCGACCAGGTCGACGCTGCGGTCCAGGACGCGATCAAGGCCCGCGAGGATCGTGAACGGCTTGCCTTCGAAGCCGAAGCTTATGCCAATGGCGTGCTGCCCCGGGCACGCGGCGAGGCCGCGCGCCGCCTCGCTGAGGCAGAAGCGTACAAGGCCCGTGTCACCGCGGATGCCGAGGGCGAGGCTGCCCGCTTCGAGGCCCTGCTCCTCGAATACGAGCGCGCTCCGGCGGTCACGCGCGAGCGCCTCTACATCGAGGCCGTCGAGGATGTCATGTCCCGCACGAACAAGGTCCTGCTCGATGCCAGCGGCAGCGGCAACATGATCTACCTGCCGGTCGACAAGCTGCTCGAGAATCGCGTGCCGGCCGCAGGCGGCACCGGCAGCGCACGCCCGGCGCCGACGACCCAGGCGGCAGAGCCAGCCGCGGAAATCGAGGCCACGGCCATCCGTGGCCGCGAAGCCCTGCGCAACAGGGAGGATCGTTGATGAAACCGCAACCGGCAGTCCTGGCCATTGTCGGACTGGCACTGGTCCTGCTCGCCATGTCGGTGTTTACCGTCGACGAGCGCGAGCTGGCCGTCAAGTTCCGCTTCGGCGAAATTGTCGAGACCGGCTACGAACCCGGCCTGCATTTCATGATCCCGCTGGTCAACAATGTCGAAAAGTATCCGCGGCGCATCCTGACGAACAACACGCCGCAGGAGCAGTTCCTGACAGCGGAGAAGAAGAACCTGCTGGTCGACTTCTTCGTCAAGTGGCGCATCACCAACGTCGGGGAGTACTACCGGTCGAGCGGTGGCAACGAGTCGCTGGCCTCGCAGCGCCTGCTCGAAATCATGAAAGCCGGTATCCGCGGCGAGTTCGCCAAGCGCACGGTGCCGCAGGTGGTGGCTGCGGAGCGGCGCGAACTGCTCGACGCCATGCTGAGCAGCGCCCGTGCGGAGGCTGCTTCGCTCGGCATCGAGATCGTCGACGTGCGTGTCAAGCGGATCGAGTTTTCCGACGAGGTCAGCGACTCGGTGTTCAACCGCATGCGCCAGGAACGGGCCAGGGTGGCGGCGGAACTGCGTGCGCAGGGTGCCGCGAGCGCCGAGCAGATCCGCGCCGACGCGGACCGCCAGCGTACGGTGATCATCGCCACGGCGTACCGGGATGCCGAGAAGCTGCGCGGCGAGGGCGATGCGGTGGCAGCACGGACCTATGCGGATGCCTACCGCCGCAATGCCGATTTCTTCGCCTTCTACCGCAGCATATCCGCGTACAAGCGCTCCCTCGGCCAACCGAATGACCTGATGGTCCTCGATTCCAAGGGCGACTTCTTCCGTTATCTGCGCGACGCAGAAGGCAAACGCTGACGCCTTCGCGCGTCGCTCGGGAGGAGTGGGGCTCATGGCTTGGGGTGACCTGCTGGCAGCAATTGCCCTGTACCTGGTCATCGAGGGGCTTCTCCCGTTCGTCAGCCCGTCGGGCTGGCGCCGTGGCCTGGCGCAACTCGGACAGTTGAGCGACGGACAGCTGCGGATGATCGGCCTGGCAGTGCTTCTCGCCGGGCTCACCCTGCTGCTGGCGGTGCGCAGCGCGGCCTGAGGGCAGCGCGCCCGCCTGCCTCTGCCGGAGTCTTTGCGCGTGGCATCAACCGGTCGCAGCGTCGTCGTCGTCGGCATCCAGTGGGGCGACGAAGGCAAGGGCAAGATCGTCGACCTGCTGACGGAACGTGTCGCGGCAGTGGTCCGGTTCCAGGGTGGCCACAACGCCGGCCACACCCTGATCATCGGCGGCGAGAAGACGGTGCTGCACCTGATTCCCTCGGGCATCCTGCGCGAGGGAGTGGCCTGCGTCATCGGCAACGGGGTGGTCGTGCACCTGCCATCGCTGCTGCAGGAGGTCGATCGGCTGCAGTCGCGTGGCGTCGATGTCATGGGGCGCCTGATGATCAGTGCAGCCTGCCCGCTGATCCTGCCAAGCCACATCGAACTCGACCGTGCGCGCGAGCGCGCCGGTGGCAGCAGGGCGATCGGCACCACGGGGCGCGGCATCGGTCCGGCCTACGAGGACAAGGCTGCCAGGCGCTCGCTGCGCGTATCGGACCTGTTCAACCCGACGCGCTTCGCCGAACGGCTCGAGGCAGCGATGGACCTGCACAACTTCGTGCTCGAACGCTATCACCAGGTCGCGCCCGTCGATTTCCAGCGTACGCTCGACGAGTGGCTTGCCCTGGGAGCGCGCGTCAAACCGATCGCCGTCGATGCCGCTGGCTGGCTCGATGGGCAGCGCCGGCGTGGCGCGAGCCTGTTGTTCGAGGGCGCGCAGGGGACGCTGCTCGACGTCGATCACGGTACGTACCCCTACGTGACATCCTCGAACACCACGGCGGCCTTCGCCGCTACCGGCACCGGCCTTGGCCTCGGTGCCTTCGACTACGTGCTCGGCATCGTCAAGGCATACACCACGCGTGTCGGCGCCGGGCCGTTTCCGACGGAGTTGTTCGACGACATGGGCCGGCACCTGGCGAGCGTGGGTGCCGAGTTCGGGTCGACCACCGGCCGGCCGCGACGCTGTGGCTGGTTCGATGCGGTCGCGGCACGCCGCGCGGTCCTGCACAACGGGGTCACCGGATTGTGCGTCACCAAGCTCGACGTGCTCGATGGCCTCGAGCGCCTGAAGATCTGCGTGGGCTACCGTCTCGGAGGAGAGGTCGTCGACTCCACACCCGTGCTGGTGGACCAGTACGCTGACTGCGAGCCGGTCTACGAGGAACTGCCGGGCTGGCGCGCCTCGACGGTGGGCATCACCGACCACGCGGCCCTGCCCGATGCAGCGCGGGCGTATCTGCGGCGGATCGAGGAAATTCTCGGCGTGCCGATCGACCTGGTCTCGACCGGAGCTGATCGCACCCAGACCATCGTCCGGCGCCATCCGTTCGACTGACTGCGGATGTCCACTGCCGCGTCATGTCGTCCGGGGCCCGCTTCTGGAAGGCGGCGCGGCTGGCGCGGCACGGTACTCGCACTGGTGATGCTCGCTGCGCTCACCGGCTGTACGGCCGGGTTCGTCTACAATCGGATCGACTGGGTCGTGTCCTGGTACGTCGGTGGGCTGGTGACCCTCGACGAGCAGCAGGAAGAGGAACTGCGCCGGCTCGTGCAGCAGACGCTGCGCTGGCACCGCCAGAGCCAGTTGCCCCGGTACGTCGCATTGCTCGAGGATCTCGCAGCTGCCGCCGATGAGCCGGTGACAGCCGTGGACCTCGAGGGGTACTACCAGCGCACGGTGGCGTTGTTCGACGACCTCCTGCGCCAGGTCGTGCCGGCTGCGGTGCCGTTGCTGCGCTCCCTGTCGCCCGGGCAGGTGGCGCAGCTGCGTGAGTCGCTGGCGGAAGACAACGACGAACTCTGGGAAGAGTATGCCGGTGAGACACCCGAACGCCGCGCCGCGCGCCGCACGAAGACGGCACTGCGGGTGCTGCAACGGTTTGTCGGAAAACTCGACGGCAGTCAGCGGGCGGCTGTCACTGCAGGCCTCGCACCGATGCACGATGTGGCGGAGTCGTGGCTCGACCGGCGCAGGCTCTGGCAGGAGCGTTTCCTCGGTCTGCTGGCAGCGCCACCGTCCGAGCCGATCATGGCCACGGCGCTTCTCGATCTGGCGCTCGACCCGAACCAGTTCGATCCACCCGACTACCGGCAGCAGGTCACGGCCAACCGCGCCATTGTCCTGGGTACTCTGGCGAAAGTGAGCGTCGGCCTTGGCGAGCGACAGCGTGAACGGATGCGCCGGAAGTTCCGTGAATATGCGCACGACCTGCAGCAGTTGGGCGAGGTCGGATAAGATGCCGCGGCGGCGTCGGGGCGTGCGGGAAGGCAGGCAGTATGGTGGATCGAAACGACAGCGGTGACGGGGCTTTTCTGCCCGGGTTCCTGCTCCGGTTCGCGGCAGCGCTGCTGCTCGTTCTGCTCACCTACAATCCTGCCGGGCTGTCGTTCGTACACTGGCTGCGGCGCGCGCTCGCAGCGGATCAGGTCGGTGCGCTCCATGCGCTGGCGGGTGTCGCGCTCCTCATCGGCTGGACCGTGTTCCTGCGCACCGCATGGGCATCGCTCGGAGTGCTCGGTCTCGTGCTCGGCAGCGTATTTCTCGGCGCTCTGGTCTGGGTGCTGGTGGACTTCAACGTCGTGGATGTCGCTTCGGCGAGCCGGCTGCAGTGGATCGTGCTGGTGTGCGTGGCGGCATTGCTTGCCGTCGGCATGTCCTGGGGCGTATGGAAGCGCCGCGCGAGCGGACAGGTCGAGGTCGACGAGGTCGAGCGTTGAGACATGTGCCGTCCGGATGGTGCCAGGAGAGGACTCGACGTAATACTATAAGTAATTGCTATATATGGTTTTTATGTTCTCGTGTCAGATGTGTACCCGCAAATCTACCCACGAAGTATTCTTATCATTCTTCACGAGCGCTAAGCCGAGTCATCGGTATCGATAGCCGGTAATTGAAGGTGCGTAGCGCTGCTGGTTTGAAACGCCGATCCTGAGACAATTGCGCTCATTCAGGGAATTCTCAGGTGAATCAACGTTGTGGTTAATCGGCGCCAAAGTGCCGGTGCGTACCAAGCGAAGCCAGGCCTCAACTTTTGCCAGGTCCCAGACGACGCAGCGTGCTTTGAGGAAGAACCGCTGGGGAAACTCTCCGCGCCGTTCCAGTTCATAGATCGTTGAGTCCGCAAGGGAGACGATCTGGCGTAGCTTCCTTGCGGCGAATCGTTCGTCGCAACGACATGGGGTCTGTCGGTGCCGCCTGCGACAGATCCCTGATTGCACCGGTTCAGACGATGAAATCAGACAAAATCTATTGTTGTATCTGCCCGACTCTGTGGATGATTTGCTCACCCCGTAGGGTTGGCACTTTCCGCATAAGAAGAGCCATATCTCTTGTCGCCTTGTTTGCAACGGTAATGTCGTACCTGTCCTGCTCGGTCACATGCAGATTCAGGTTACCAAGGTAAGTGGCGTGTCCGGCATCGACCCTGAATCTGTAACTGAAGTCCTGTCGAGGCGTGAACTCGTTTCTCCCGTAGCCGTTTGGCACCACCACCTTCCAGTCGTAGAGTTCGTAGTCGCCGGCGGGGAGCGGTATCGTCGCTAAACGCCCGACATCTCTTCCGGACTCGACTATATCGAGAGGCTCGTCCACTGCTGATCCCTTGACGATTACTCTCATGCGGTTATCCGTTGGGCCTTGCGCCTGCTTATCCTGCAACCACCTCGCATGCTGCCTTGCAGATGCAAAGTAGGATCTTCTCCGCACCTCTCCGGCATATTGACCCGGCGCATCTCTTACCTCGTACTCGAAGCTCGAGACATTGGCGAGATCCTTACCAGACAGAGTCAGTGAAACAACAGCGAGACCCTCAGACCCGTTGCCAAGGCCGTAACGAAGAGGTGGATCGGAAACGGTCGCGCAACCCGATAGCAGAATGGCGAGGAAACACGAAACAATAACTTGTCGCATAACTACCTCCGCTCAAGGGTACTTAGATTAGATGAGCCCCAGCGAGATTGATCCGTGCGGACGCTCCCCGCCCGCAGGCCATTGGCTACGGCCAGGAGTTCCGCGCCCTCGTGCACGGCAACCGCGAAAGCGACGCCGATCACGCCGAGAACCGCCAGTGGGATCATCAACACCAGTATGCCGATCGAGAAAACTATGTTCTGCAGACTGACACTCCGTGCCTTGCGGCCCAGCGCAAGCGCCTCGACCACTTTCCGCAGATCGTCCGCCATCAGCGCAACATCGGCTGCTTCGATGGCCGCATCGGTACCCGCTGCGCCCATCGCAATGCCGCAGGTCGCCGCAGCCAGTGCGGGTGCGTCGTTGACGCCGTCGCCGACCATCAGCACTGCCCCGTGCTCATCCTGCAGGCGGCGTACGGCGAGCACCTTGTCGTCCGGCTTCAGCTCGGCACGCACATCGTCGATGCCGAGATTTCGTGCAATGAACTCGGCCGTGCGGCGGTTGTCACCGGTGAGCATGGCCGTGCGCACGTCAAGCCTGTGCAAGGCTTCAATGGCGGTCCTCGCTTCCGGCCGCGCCTGATCCTGTAGCGCGATCACGCCTCGCAGCGCCATGCCTTCCCGCAGCAGGACCACGGTCTTGCCCTGATCTTGCAGCCCGGCAATGCGCGGTTCGAGGTTCGCCAGCGTCACGCCGGTAGCGATGAAGGATGCCGGGCTGCCAATCACCCACTCGGCGTCGCCGATGCGTGCCTGCGCGCCCGCACCGGTCAGAGAGCGGAAGTTGCTCGCCGGCGACCAGTGGACGCCCCGGGCATTGGCGTGATCCACGATGGCGCGGGCCAAGGGATGCTGGGAGTGATGCTCCACGGCGGCAGCCGCCGCCAGCAGCCCGGCTTCGTCGACGCCAGCCGGCACCAAATCCGTCACCACCGGAGCGCCCTTCGTCAGCGTGCCGGTTTTGTCGAAGGCCACGACCTTGATCACGCCGAGATGCTCCAGGTGAGCGCCGCCCTTGATCAGAATCCCGCGCCGGCCCGCGCTGCCGATGCCCGCGGCCATCGCCATGGGCATGGACATGACCAGCGCGCAGGGCGCAGCGGCGACCAGCAGCACCACGGCACGGTCGGCCCAGATCTCTACGGGCCATCCAAGCGCCCAGGGCACAAGCAGGAGCAGCGCCGACGCTGCCAGCACCGCCGGGCTGTAGCGCGTGCCGAAGCGCTCGATCCATTGTTGCGCCTTGCCCTTGCGTTCCTGCGCTTCTTCGACCAGGTAGATGATCCGTGAGAGCGTGTTGTCGGCGAATGTCCGCGTCGCCTCGATGATGAGAGATCCCTCGCCATTGATACTGGCGGCAAACACCGGGGCGCCGACCGTCTTGTCTACCGGCACCGACTCGCCTGTGACCGGCGCCTCGTTGAGGTCGGATGCTCCCTCGATGATCACGCCGTCGGTGGCGAGGCTTTCACCCGGACGCACCACGAAGCGATCACCCGGCTTCAGGGATTCCGCCGGTACCGCGCTCTCCACGCCATCGCGCAGCAGCCTGGCTTCCTTTGGTGCGAGGTCGAGCAGGGCGCGAATGGCGCCGCGCGTGCGCGCGTAGGTGTATTCCTCGGTGCCCTCGGCTGCACCGTAGAGCACGACCAGCGCTGCCGCCTCATCCCACAGTCCGAGAATCGCTGCGCCCGCAGTCGCCGCCACCATCAGGATGCCGATGCCGACCTCGCGCTCCTTGATCAGCTTCTCGATGCCTTCCCGCGCCCAGTGCCAGCCACCCACGGGGATCGCAGCGACGTAGGCCCATGTCGCACCGTGATGCGTGACCACGCCCAGATGTTCCAGCAGGAAGGCGACGCCAGCGACAACACCCGCTGCGAGCGCGTTGCGCAGCGGCGGGAATTGCCACCAGGAACCGGAAAAGCCGTCCTCCCGCATCTCTTTCATGTCGGATTCTCGGGCCCGCCGATGGGCAGTGTCTGTTCCACCGGGCTGACGTAAACGTAACCCGAAATGCCGGTTCCAACCTGTGCGGTCGTGCGGATGATGGAGGTCACCGCGTCAACTTCCGAGTCCTCGACCACCAGCGACAGCCGCACCTCCGAGATCACCAGCCCGCCTGCCTCGGCGGAATAGTCGCGCTCATTCTCGGTGATGGGCTTAAGCATGCCGCGCACATCCTGCAGGGTAAGGTTGCGATAGCCGGCATCGGCCAGGGCTTCGACGACGGCGGCCGTGCGGACGTGGTGGATGAATGCCTTGATCAGTTTCATGATGGGGACTCCTGGAGTTGGAGCGTTGTCACGGTGTCAGGCCGATACGCCATGCGATACAGGCCCGGCAATACCAGCAGTGTCAGCAGGGTGGAAGAGAGAATTCCGCCAATGACGACGGTAGCCAGAGGACGCTGCACTTCGGCCCCCGTGCCGGTGTTCAGGGCCATTGGCAGGAAGCCCAGCGCGGCGACCAGGCCGACCATCAGGACTGGGCGTAGCCGCAGCAAGGCGCCTTCGACGATGGACTGCTCCAGTCCCTTGCCCTCGTTCAGCAGCTGGCGGAAGGCCGAGACCATCACCACCCCGGTGAGTACCGCCACGCCGGACAGAGTGATGAAACCGACACCCGCCGAGATGGACAGCGGGATGTCTCGCAACCACAGTGCCGCAATACCGCCGGTCAGCGCCAGCGGCACACCGCTGAACACCAACAGCGCATCCTTCGCCGAGCCGAAGGTCATCATCAAGAGGCCGAAGATCATCAGCAGCGTCAGCGGCGTCAGCACCTGCAAACGGCTGGCGGCGGACTGAAGCTGTTTGAAGGTGCCGCCGTAGTCCAGCCAGTAGCCGGCGGGCAGCTCGACTCTTTTCTCTATCGCTTTCTGCACGTCGGTCACCATCGAGCCGAGGTCGCGTCCGCGTACATTGGCGGTGACGACAATGCGGCGTTTGCCGTTCTCACGGCTGATCTGGTTCGGACCCGGCGCGATGGACAGGCTTGCCACTTCCGACAGCGGCACATAGCCGGCACCGTCCGGCAACGGCACCGGCAGGCGCTCGATGGCGGCCAGATTACCGCGCAGCTGCTCCGGCAGGCGCACCACCAGATCGAAGCGCCGGTCGCCTTCGAAGATCTGCCCGGCGACCTTGCCGCCGAGAGCGATCTCTACCACCTGTTGCACGTCGGCCACGTTGAGGCCGTAGCGGGCAATGACCTCGCGCCTGGTCTGGATCGAGAGCATCGGCAGGCCGCTGATCTGCTCGACCTTGACGTCGGCCGCGCCGGGGATGGGTGCAATGACCTCCTCGATCTGTGCGCCCAGATTCAGCAAGGTCTCCAGGTCGTCGCCATAGACTTTGACGGCGAGATCGGAACGAACGCCGGAGATCAGCTCGTTGAAGCGCATCTGGATCGGTTGCGTGAACTCGTAGTTGTTGCCCGGTACCTGTTCGGCCGCTTCCTCCATTTCTGCGACCAGTTGTGCTGTAGTCTTGTCGGGGTCCGGCCACTGATCGTGCGCCTTCAACATGACGAAGGTGTCTGCGACCGAAGGTGGCATCGGGTCGGTGGCGACTTCGGCGGTGCCGATCTTGGCGAACACGCGCTCGACTTCCGGGAACTGCTTGAGCCGCACCTCCAGTTGCGCCTGCATGGACACGGCCTGGTCCAGTCCGGTGCCGGGAATGCGCATAGCGTGCAGCGCGACGTCGCCCTCATTGAGGCTGGGAATGAACTCCGCACCCATGCGCGAGGCGAGCCAACCCGCGCTGATTACCAGCAGGGCGGCACCGCCAATCACCACCCAGCGATAGGCCAGTGAGGCGCGCAGCGCCGGTTCATAGGCCCGGCGCGCGACGCGTACGATCGGATTTTCTTTCTCCGAGAGTTTCCCGCGCAATGTCAGCGCAATGGCTGCGGGTACGAAGGTCAGCGACAGCACCAGCGCCGCGAGCAGCGCCGTAACCACGGCGAAGGCCATCGGGTGGAACATCTTTCCTTCGACGCCGGTCAGCGCCAAGATCGGCAGATTGACCAACACCACGACGATCACGCTGATGAGGCTGGGCGTGAACACCTCGCGCGTGGCCGTGAACACCGTATGAAAGCGCTCCTCGGTAGACAGCAGCCGTCCGAGGTGATGCTGCCGCTCCGACAACCGCAGCAAACAGTTCTCGACGATGATCACCGCGCCGTCCACGATCAAGCCGAAGTCGAGCGCGCCCAACGACATCAGGTTGGCGCTGACCTTCTGCTCCACCATGCCGGTGATGAGTAGCAGCATGGACAGTGGAATCACCAGCGCCGTGACCAGTGCCGCGCGCAGATTGCCCAGCAGGGCGAACAGCACCACGACTACCAGTAGCGCACCTTCCGCCAGATTCTTCTGCACTGTGGCGATGGTCTTGTTGACCAGAATTGTGCGGTTGTAGACCGGCGTCGTTTCCACGCCCTTGGGCAGGGACTTGTTGATCTCGGCGAGCTTGTCGGCGACGCGCAGGCTCACCGTGCGGCTGTTCTCGCCGATCAGCATCATCGCCGTGCCAAGCACGATCTCCTCGCCGTTCTGGGTGGCGGCGCCAGTGCGCAATTCCTTGCCCAACACCACCTCGGCCACGTCGCTCACCTTGACCGGCACGCCGCTGCGGCGCGCGACAACAACATTGGAGATATCCGGCATTTCGCGCAACTGGCCCGGCGCGCGGATCAGGTACTGCTCACCGGCACGCTCAATGTAGCCGGCGCCGACGTTGGCGTTGTTGGCTGCCAGCGCCGCGGTCAGATCGTTCAGCGACAAGCCGAAGGCCAGCAACTTGGCCGGATCGGGCGTGACGTGGAACTGCTTGGCGTAGCCGCCGATGCTGTTGACCTCAGACAGGCCCGGCACCTGCCGCAGCTGCGGGCGGATGATCCAGTCCTGCAGCGTGCGCAGCGCGGTGGCGTCGTAGGGCCGGCCATCCAGCTGGCGCGCGCCCGGTGTGGCGGTGACCGTGTACATGAAGATTTCGCCGAGGCCGGTGGCGATCGGCCCCATCTCCGGCTCGATGCCTTCCGGCAGCAGCGACTTGGCTTCCTGCAGGCGCTGCGCGACTAGGTTGCGCGCAAAGTAGATGTCGGTGCCGTCCTTGAACACCACTGTCACCTGCGACAGGCCGTAGCGCGACAGCGAGCGCGTGTATTCGAGTTCGGGCAGGCCCGCCATCGCGGTTTCCACCGCGAAGGTGATGCGTTGTTCGGCCTCCAGCGGCGAGTAGCCCGGCGCCTCGGCGTTGATCTGCACCTGGACGTTGGTGATGTCCGGGACCGCGTCGATCGGCAGGCGCTGGTAGTTGTAAATGCCGAGCGCGGCGGCGAGCGCGACCAGGAAAAGCACGACCCAGCGGCGTTCGATGGCGCTGCGGATGATGGCGTCAATCATTGGGGAGACCTCAGGTGGAAACGCCCAAGCGCCGCAGCAGCAGCCACATCGCGCCATAGGCGGCGACGGTGACGGCGCAGGCGAGCGCAAGGCTGGGATAGAACGACAGGCCAGCGCGCAACAGGCGCGGCAGCACCAGGAACAGCGCGAGGGAGGGCAGCACCAGCCAGAAGATGCTGCCGGACAGGGCCGCCACCTGCTCCACGTTTCCGGTCTCCTGATACAGCCAGATCATCGCCAGCAGGGAGAGCAGCGGCAGCGACGCCAGCAGCGCGCCTGCCGGCGCGCTGCGCTTGGCCAGCTCGGAAACGGCCACCACCAAAGCAGCGGACAGTGAGTATTTCAGGGCGAGGTACATGATCGGCTCCTTCAGTGATCGTGGCTGGCGCCGGACTTTTCGATGTCGGCCTTGACCAGAAAGCTGTTGGCGGCGACATAGTGCGCGCCGGCCTTCAGGCCGGACCTGATCTCGACCCACTCGCCGTCGCTGCGGCCCAGCTCCAGCGGCCGGGGCTCGAATACATCGCCGACGTTCTCGAAGGCGACCTGCCAGTCGCGAAAGCGCTGCACGGCATCCTGCCTGATCGCCACCGGCACCTCGCCGCCGCCAATCAACACCTCGGCATTGACGTAAAGCCCTGGCGTCCAGCGACCCTGCGTGTTGTCCAGCTTCACGCGCACGGTAAGCGCCTGGTTGGTCCCGGCGCCCGCCGGGCTGACGCGCACCACCTCGCCTTCCGCCGGCTCGCTGCCGTCCACGGCGCGGACGCGCGCGCGCTGGCCCGGTTTGAGCCGCGGCAGATCGCGCGGGAAGACCGACAGCTCGGCCCAGACCGAAGACAGGTTGGTGACGGTGAACAGCGGCTCGCTGCCGGTCTGTTCGCCGGGATTGGCATGGCGCATCGTGACCACGCCCGAAATCGGCGACGTCACGTCGTAGCTGCGCAGGCTCTCGTCCGACTCGACCATCGCCAGCACCGCGCCCTGTTTCACGGCATCGCCGAGCGAGTGCGTGACACGCTGGATCACGCCGGGATAACGCGCGGCGACCTCGCACACGTTTTCCGCGTTGGGGGCGATCACGCCGTAGAGCGGTAACACGTCTTGGATCAGGCGTGGGCCGGCCGTGTCAATCACGATGCCGGCTTCCTTCGCCGTCGCGGCGGGGATACTCGTGCGCCCCTCGAAGCTGTCGTAAGTCCATTGATGACGGCGCGCGTCATCGGCCTCCATTTCGACCTTCACCGTGAAGGAATGCGGCTCGTAGACCTCGGTGTTGCCGCGCAGGAAATCGCCCTGCGGCGTGAACTCGATGCGGTCGGTGACCCCACCCAGTCGCTGCAGGGAAACGGTAAGCTTCAGCGCATCCGGCGGCACGGGTTTACCGTCCCGCGTCGCCCACGCACGGAATTCGGGCGGCACATCCTCCTCGAAGATCGCCAGTTCCAGCGCAAAGGCGCCGTCTTCGAGCAGGCGGCCGCCGTGAGGACCTTTCTCCGGCTCTTCGGCAGCGGCTCCGCCGTGGCCGTGTTCATCCTTGCCTTCCTCATGCCAGGCTTCGGCCTGGGCTGCAGGAGCGGCAGCGGGTTCATCCGCACCGCCGCAGGCGGTGAGGGCCAGGGGCAACGCAATCAGCAACAGCAGCAACTTGGAATTCATGGATGTTCTCTTTGAACAGGGGGTGGAGTTCATGGCGCGGCACCGGTCAGCGGCGCGTTGGTCAGTCGCTCGATTTCGGCACGCAGGCCGTGGGCGCTAGCGGCGGCGTCAATCAGCGCCGCCTGCACGGCCAGGTATTCACGCTGGGCGTCCACCAGATCCAGGTAGCTGTAGCGGCCGCGCTCGTAGGCGTATTCGGTTTCTTTGAGCGCCTCGGCAGCAAGCGGCTTAATGTCGTTACGCAACGTTTGCGCCTCATTGACCGCACGCGCCAATTGCCGGTGCAGCTCGTAAAGCGTGGCCTGGACTTTGATTTCGGCGGCACGCCGCTCGGCATCCACCAGTTTGCGGTTGGCTCGGGCTTCCGCAATGAAACTCTCGGCGCGTCGACCGGAGAACAGCGGCACCGTGAGCGAGGCGACGAAAGCCTGGTCCTTCGTCTCTTCCAGCCGCCGGATTCCGGCGCCGACCGTGATGTTTGGCTGTCGCCGTGTACTGGCCAGGCGCAGCTCGGCGTCGCGCAGCCGCGCTTCGGAGGCAAAGCGCAGAAAGTCGGGGTTGTCGGCGAGCCGTGTCACCAGCGCCGTGAAGTCGCCAGTCGGCGGCAGCTGAAACAGGTCTGCCCGCACTTCGCCAAAGGGCTGACCATTCAATACCGCCTGCGATTCGCCCCAGGTGGCAGCGAGCTGTCTGCGCGCGGTATCTAGTTCAACCAGGGTGGCCCGCTCATCCAGCCGCACGCGATTGAGCAGGATACGGGCGCGGTCCAGTTCGGCATGCGGCGACTTCGCGGCGTTGACCCGGCGCTCGGAGGCCTCCACGGTCTTTTCGGCCAAGTCGACCGCGCTGCGTGCCAGTTGCAGTAGCTGCTGGCGCTGCGCCACGGTGATGAAGCGGCGGGTAACCTCGGCCAGCACATCAAGTTGCGCGGCCTGGCGCTCAACGTCCAGCGCACCAAGCCCGGCTTGAGCTGCCGCGATCCGCGCATCCCGCTTGCCGCCCAGTTCCACGACCTGCGAGAGCGCAAAAGTAAACTCGGCGGCGTCCGTGCCTTTCGTATCGCCGGTGCCAAGCACGTTTTCGGCTTCAAGCGCTGCTTCCAGAGGCGGCCGCAGCGCAGTCTGGCGCGTGCGTGCGTCCTGGGCCCGCAGTTCAAAGGTGAACGCCGCTAGCTCCGGATTGCCGGCGAGAGCAGCATCCACCGCCTGACGCAGTGTCAGTGCTGGCGCAGCATCAGCGGCCTGTGCGGGGGCCGCCAGCAGGGTAACGGCCAGATAGCACACGCCCAGGGCGCGTGCGGGTGAAACCTTCATTGAAACCTCCCGTCCGCTTCGCAGTAAGGAAAGCGGATGCCTGAATCAAGAGCCGCCGCACCGAACAGGATGCAGACGGCGATGAACCTCAGAACGTCAGAGGGAAGTCAGTGCAGGCGGGCCGCGCAAAGGCGGCAGCAGGAAGGGTGGCGCCGCGGGAATGGCGCGCACGGTAAATGGAGAGACAAACCGGCGCTGGGTGCGCAGAAACCCGAATACAACAATGGCCGCAAGCAGAGCCAGCGGGGTGCTCCACTCGAACTTGTTCTTGGACAGCAGCTCGTCGCTCACCGCGACATCCGCATCCTCATGTGGCGCATCCAAGCCGGATTCTGGGTGGTGCAGGCCGATGTCGAACAGGTGAAAGCTGCTTGGGCTTTCTCTGCCGTCAAAGCACAAGTGCAGATGCGCGCCGCCCACACGCCCGACGAGCAGTGTGACGCAGAGGAGCGTCAGCAGCCAGACCTGAAGGCGGGAATTCCGGAGCATGGGCATTAGTGTATCAGCGTTTGACTGTGGTGGTGAGGCGCGAGCGTCATCGGTCATATCAATCTGGAAGCGACCAAATCAGAAAGATAAATCCGGGCTTGGTCTTTAACGTGCGTGCTGGTCCAGATACGTCGTAATCGCATCCAGTTCTGCTGCGCTTAGCATCTTCACGCTTCCCGCTGTTGCTTGCGCCTGATCGCCCTGATCGCTGATATGCGCCCGCATTCGTGACGTGATCTCGTCCCATTCCTCCCCCGTGTGAAGATACAGTCCCATGCCGCGCATGGTCTGCATGTCGCGGTACATCATGGCGTAGTGCTCGCGCATCAGCGCCTGGCGCTTTGCGGGATCCGTCTCGGCTGAGATTGCCGCCATCTGAGAGCGCATCGTTTGCATGTGCTCGCGCGTCTGCTTCTGATATGCGTTCGGTGTCACATTCGGGGGCATGGCCCATCCCATCATTCCGGGTCCCATCTCCATGTCATGGCCCATCATCGGACAGCCCATCGTCATGCCCTGGCCCATCATTTCGGGACCCATCAGATTCGGGTCCATCATTTGCCAATTGGCACAACCGCCGGCACTCATTCCGGGCATCTGCCGCATGGAGCGCATGTGATCCTGCATCATTCCCCAATGGTGCTGCATGGCTTGATTCTGCGCCTCGGCCCCTCGCGCGCGCTTCAGGCGCACAAGTTCGCTATTGAGATCCTCCACCTGCTTCTGGAGTTGCTGGATCGATTCCTGTTCTGAGCTTGCGGGTGGCGCTGTCTGGACGTCTGCGGCAACGAAGGACCCGAAAATACACAGTGCGTAGAAGGAAATTTTTAACGGAAATATTTGCATGGCAGTACCTTGACTTGAATCTTGGCGGTTTCCCAAGGATGTAAAGCATCAACCCTGAAGTAGCTACAGGGTCAAGACCCGTGCACTGCAAATTGCCTGCTCAGTGCTCGATGTTTGCCAGAGCCTCGAGAATCCCGCAGTCGGAGCGCGGCCCTCGTGACAGCAGCCAACAAGGCGCTCAAGAATCCGTTCCAGCTGACGGAGACACTCTAGTTTTCTTCGGACGTCGTTTAGATGTGCGCTGGCGAGCGAAGTGACATCGGTGCATGAGCGGTCCGGATCATCAGTCAGTGCCAAAAGAATCCTGATTTCGGCTATCGAGAACCCAAGGTTGCGACAGTGACGCACAAACGTTAGCCGGCGTAGTTGTCATCCTGGTACTGGCGATATCCGGACGCATTGCGTTCCGGGGTGGGCAACAATCCAACCCGTTCGTAATACCTGACGGTCTCGACGAGTGTTCCGCTGCGGGCAGCGAGCTGGCCAATTTGCATGACTGAACCCGTGTGGCTGCCTTGATGACCCTGCAGCGAGTATAGACCTGACGATACTGAAGTCACCACAACCAAACCGCGAGATAAGGATGGGCGACTGCAAGTGCCAGAGCATTCCTGCCGATGCGGATGAACAACAGCGTACCGTTGCCATCGTTCTGGCTCTCAACGGCGCGATGTTTGTCATGGAGATGGTGGCGGGAATTCTGGCTGATTCGAGCAGCCTGGTCGCTTCTGCATCCGGCCCTTGACCGACACCGTACGTTCTTGCAGCGGTCGTTGACGGTGTAAAACCGATATATAGATTGTCGCGTTTCATTCGCACTCCCTGTTTTTGATCGTTGAGCCACCTGCGCTCCCCGGTATCGGGCCGCATGGAGCAGCGGCACTCATCGACCTATCCACACTGTTCTCGTCTTTCGTGCCCACCATGGACGTGGTGTCTCGCAACCCTGCGAGGGCCCTACGGCGGGCGTCCTGGCGTTTCTCGCCATGGGTCGCCGGCTTTCGCTATCTATCGAGAGAGCCCCCCTTGCCTTCCGGTTAAGGAACCCCCGCCCGGAAGTATCGGGTCGATGCCCGACTGTAGCCAAAACTGGTGATTTGTGCGGGTTTCTCTGCTCCCGCGAATAACCGGTGATTTGCGTGCCTTTCTCTGCTTTGGATGCGCTGAACTGATCCTGTTTCTTCCCCTGCCACGAGGCCGGCGGGGAGAAACATGGCGCTTAAGGCGGGGGATGGCCTTCATCGTTGGGAAATAGCCGTAACAAAGAAACTGGTGTGTGAGTTCAGAAGACGATTTCGAAGCCTCGCGCGCGAGGAGTTCGATGACCTGATGCAGGACTGCCTGGCACACTGGATCGTGGTGCGCCGAAAACTTCAATTTGATCCAGCTGTACCGCCCGTAGCGTACATGGCCCAGGTAATCCGAAACAAGCTCACGGATCTGATCCGTGAGCAGGAAGCCGATAAGCGCGCTGGTGAACAGGATGCGCTCTCGCTCGATGCGGCAATCGACGGTTCGGACGACGGCGTGACGCTCGCCGATCTGCTGGCCGATAACGAGACACCTCAGCCGGGCGAGGCGGGCGCGATAGATCCCCGCCACGCCCGCATCGACATCGGCCGCGCCATGGCGCGGCTGACGCCGGCTCAACGTCGCCTGTGCCAGATGCTCGGTGAGGAGGGCCTGTCCATCAAAGATGGCCGCCGAGCGGCTCCGAATTCCGCGCGGCACGCTCTACGAGGAGATCAAGCGCATCCGCAAGGTCTTCGCAGATCAGGGACTTGGCGATTACCTGAAGGAGTAGGCCGACACTTTTTCACGCGATTCCGTATGCCTGATGACGGACCTGAATCGGCACGGAATCGATGATCAAATTCACCATCACCAGCACAAAAGGCGGCGTCGGCAAGACCACGCTCACAGCCAACCTGGGGGCGCTATTGGCCGACATGGGTCTGCGCGTCCTGCTGATCGACGCCGACGTGCAGCCGTCGCTGTCGAAGTACTTCCCGCTTGCGATACCACAGCCCTTGGCTGGCCTCACGGAGGTGATCGCCCGTGGTGAGGTTACCGCTGCGTGCATCACGGCGACGGCTTTTCCGAACCTCGACATCGTCGTCTCCGACGATCCCGAGGGTCATTTGCCCAACTGGCTGCTCAATCGCATCGATCGTGGTTTCCGATTGCGCTTTGCGCTGCAGTCCGCCGTGGTGGCGAGCGCCTATGACTGCGTCCTGATCGACACCCAGGGCGCTATCGGCCCTTTGCAGGACGCGGCAGTCATGGCCGCCGACATGCTCGTCTCACCGATCACGCCCGAGATTCTTTCGGCGCGGGAGTTCAAGGACGGCACGATGGAGCTGCTCGATCGCCTCGAACCGGGCAGCGCCCTCGGTGCCACGCTCGGTCCGGTGAAGGCGGTGATCTACCGGCAGGACCGCACGGCCGATGCCCGCCTGATCGCCACCGGTATCCGCGAGGACTTCATCCGTCTGAAAGGTCGGGTGTCGGTGCTCGACACGGTGGTGCCGCATGCCAAGGCCTACAAGGAAGCCGCCACCCTGCGCATTCCGGTGCACCGGCATGAGCGCCGGCGTGACGGCGTCATGCCGAGTGCTTTCGCGGTCATGCACCAGCTCGCCTGGGAGCTGATTCCCAGCCTGCAGGGCGTATACGCCGATGACGCCCTTGCCCGGGAGCGCTCGTCATGAGCGCCAGGGTGTCGGTGGATGAACGTCGGCGGCTGGTGGCTGAGTCGCTGCAGGTGGGCAACCCGGGAAACAACGCCCGCAATCTGCCGGGCCAGAATGACCCCCGTACGGAATGCCAGATCGAACTTTCCGTCGATGAGATGCGGCTTTACGAGAACAACCCGCGACGGGCGGCGAATGCGAAGTTCGAGGACATCAAGGAATCGATCCGCACCAGTGGCCTGAAAAGTCCGCTGACTGTGACCCGACGTCCCGGTGAGGCGCATTTCATTGTCGAGGCCGGCGGCAATACGCGGCTCCTGGCGTTGCGACAACTGTGGGCCGAGACGCGCGATCCGTGCTTTCGCAAGCTGGTGGTGCTGTTTCGGCCATGGCAATCCGAGAGCCACGTTCTCACCGCGCATCTGATCGAAAATGAACAGCGCGGCGAGTTGACGTTCTGGGACAAGGCCTCCGGCATCGTCGCGCTCAAGGTGCGTCTTGAAGCCGAGCAGGGGCGGGCGCTGACGCTGCGGCCCCTGGAGGACGCCCTACATGGGCTTGGCCTGTCGGTGAACACCGCAACGCTCGGGCTCCAGCTTTTCGCCACCGAGCGGTTGCGAACCCTCGGCGAGGCGGTGGCAGAGCTCTCCGGTCTCGACGTCAAGACCCTCCAGCCACGATTGAATGCGCTGAAACGCTACGCGCAGGCGCGCACCTCGATGGCCGAGGACGATCTTTACGATCAGGTCTTCGAGCCCGTCTTTCGCCGGTTGGCTGAGCAGTATCCGCACACGAGGGCTTTCAGTGTTGCTGCGACCTGCGAGGCTTGCGAAGCGGCCCTCGCGCAACATCTCGGTCAATCCGTCGAGCTTCTTCGGCAGGCGCTGCGGCCGGGATCGGGACGCAGCGAGCAGGCTGTCGAGACCGCGTCCGTGACCGGTGAGGCGGGCAGCAACTCGTCTGCAGCCGACGATCTCCGCAACACTGACGCCCTGGCCGATCGTGCCGGTACGCCGCCAGAGGAACTGCTGGCCTGCGCTATGCGCTTTGCCGGTGCAGTCGGCCTTGGCAGCGTCGTCCACCGCGAGCCACGCTCGGCTGCGGGACTGCGGCTGTCGATGCTGCCTGAGGAGGAGGCGGTGCCTCCGGAGCGGCAACGTGCCTGGTGGTTGCTCGCAGGTGTTCTCGGCCAACTGGAGCCCGATACGCCGCCGCCCGTGCCACTCGCTCCCGAGTTCCTGCGCTGGCTCATCGATCCTGCGGATGCATCAGCGACGGCATTCTGGGAGCTTCTCGCCTGCCTCAGGCGATCCGGCGGTGTGGATCCGGGCTTGCCTGCAGAGGCCGGATCGGCGTCGTCTTTGGGGGAGGCGTGATGCTGACGCTCCACGACCCCCAGTTGCGGTTCGTCCTTCTCAACCACGTGACCGTGCGCCTGGCCGAGGCGCCCCACGATGAGCTTCGCGCCGCCGGCATCGAGAACGCCGAACTGACGCTTCTTCGGCAGTTGTCGGCGGTGGACCTCAGTCGCCTTGCCGCGATGCGCTGCCTGACCATCGGGGTCGCCTTCGATGGGTCGGCCCTCAAGGCCGGACTGCGAGCGGTGGCCCTCGTCAATGAGGCGAAGGCGCTGGAAACGTATTTCATCCGCAACGGCGCATCCACGCGGTTGATGAGCACGCTTTTCAAGATCCGCCGCAAGCTCACTCTCAGGCGTCGCCGCGAGATCGGTGCGCGCCGCCCCGCTGGCCGCGTTCGGTTACCCGACTACGCGACCCGTGAACGGATTTGTCATGCCTGGCGGGCTATCGCCGATTCGGCCGATCCGGCCGATCCGGCGCTGCGCATTCGCTACTACCGATTGCACCAGGAGTTCCCGCATATCGCGATCGCCGCGCTGGAGGCGGTCATCCGCGAGTTCGAGGCTGACGAATGAACGCGCACTCCGAAACGCTCGGCATCACGCCACAGCTGCTGCTCGAAGTCTTCGACATTCCGGTGAGCTTTCATCGCTGCCTGGTGCCGATCACCGGCGGCGTCACATCGGCATTGATGCTGTCCCAGGCCATCTGGATCACCCAGGCGCTCGATCCCACCGCCGATGGCTGGTTCATCCGCTCGCAGGAGCAGTGGAGCCTGGAAACGGGCCTCTCCCGTTGGGAGCAGGAAACCGCACGGCGGGCCCTGCGCCGGTCGGGACTGCTCGAAGAGCGGCGTGTGGGCATACCGGCGAAGCTGTGGTTCCGGGTGTGCCCCGAGGCCGTCTGGCGCGCCTTGCGGGCCAATGCCGGGGCGGTGGCCCGGTGACTGCCTTGAGGAGCCTCCATGGCTGAAGAACGGCGCCTCACGGACGGGGAAGCGCCGGAGCGGTCTCTGGCCGCCAGTGCGGATCCCCGCGCGGCCGCGTTGACGGTCATCTGGTCGCTTCTCGGCCGGCATATCGCGTTTCATCGGCGGCTCGTCGATCTGACGTCGAACGTCAAGGCAGCGCTTCTCCTGTCGCAGTCGATCTATTGGACGCGCCATGGCCGCGACATTGCCCACACCGGCGGCTGGTTCCACAAGACCACCGAGCAGTGGGCGCTAGAAACTGGTTTGTCGGCGAAGGAGCAGGTCGGTGCGCGCGAGGTACTGCGCAAGCTCGCGCTCCTCGAAGCTCAGCGCATGGGAGTTCCTGCCCGGCTGCATTTCCGGTTGGACCTGGAGCGACTGGGTATGCGGCTTGCCGACCGGATTGCCGGCCTTCCACATGCAGCTGACTGGAGCGACAGCGTCGTGCTCGCCGAGTTGCTCGGACCGTCGGTGGCTTTCCACCGCACGCTCGTCGGCATCGCCGGCGGCGTGCATGCCGGGCTCATGCTGTCGCGGGCGTTACACCTGACGCGCATGCAGTATCGGCGCCGGCTCGATCACTGGATCTGCAGCTCGGCGGTGCACTGGTTCGAGGAGATCGGGCTCAGCCGGCACGAGCAGGAAACCGCGCGTCGCGATCTCGCCCGCACCGGACTTTGGGAGGAGAGCTTGCGCGGTATTCCGCCGAGCCTGGTGGCACGTATCCGGCTGGAGGGCCTGCTGGCACTGCTGACCGACGACATATCCGCGGCCAGGAACGTCGTGTCGCGTGGGGTGCATCCAGATTGTGGCTTTCCCACAGACAAGGTTTCCCAAAAGGGTGAATCAAGACTGTGGCATCCCCGCAGTCTTGTTTTGCCAAAACCGCCAAATCTGTTTCGCCCTTTTCGCCAATACAGTTTGCCCAAAAGCGCCAATCTTTTAATGAATAACAGTACAAGTGATTTACTACAACCACAGAACATCGAATCGCCAGTGAATCCGCCAGGACCGATGGCCGGTCGTGGTGAACTGATTTTTCCAGCACAGATGTTGCCGGAGGAATGCCGGGCAGCGCGTGAGCTGTTACGCCACTGCGGCGATCAAGCCCAGTGTCTGCTCGATGAACTCGCTGGCAGGCTCCGGACTTCCAGTGTACGCAGCAGTCCGGTGGCCTATCTGCGCGGGCTCATCGCCCGTGCTGCCGCCGGCAGCTTCGTGCCGGAGCTTGGCCCCCGCATTGCCGCCGAGCGCCTGCAGCGCCACAAGGATGCCGTTCTGCATCGCGAGCGTGAGGCGGAAGAACGGCGCCTGGCGGCGGAACGCGCCACACCGGAATACCAGGCGAAGGCCCTGGCCCAGCGCGAGAAGGTCAGGCAGATGCTCGACGAGCTCAAGGTGCAGCTGGGCACGGGCAAGCAGCCATGAACACGACGCGTCCGCCTTCTCAGTCGAGACCGAAATCCTTCACCACGGAGTCCACCATGACCACGCCAGCCTCGCCTTCGTTCCTTGATCCGGTGCCTGCAGCCAATCCCGCGACGAGCGCTCGGGAGGCGCCGGCGTCGAACGCCCGACCCGCACTGGGTCGGCTCGCCGATGAGACGCCCGATGTGATGACGCTGCACACCCGGGATGCCTACCGGATGTTCACCGGCCGCGCCGCCGATCCGGTGAGCAAGGTGCCGGCCATCCCGGGAGGGCGGCGGTTTGCAACGGTGCTCAGGACGATCTGGTACCTGTCGGCCAACGACAATCCCTACGCCGACTGGATCCTGATTCGGATCTATCAGCGGCTGTCCGGTATCCGCGTGCAGATGGATCAGGCGATCGAGGCGCGTGAAGCAGAATTCGAGCGCCTTCGCCGCAAGGGGCTGAGCCTCTCGGTGCTCGCCTCGCGTAGCCCCGCCACGGTGCCCCTGGGTTTTCGCAGCCCCTACGGCTATGCCACGGCCGAGGCGATCGTCGAATTCGACTACCACGTGCGTATGGTCAAAACGCTGGTGCTCAAAGATCGCCTGAGCGATGAGGCGGGCCGGGCGGGGATCCGCGAAGTCGGCCGCGGTCTGCGGGCGCTGTTCCTGGAACCCATCCGCTGGGAACGCCACCTGCTGCGCGAGGAAATGCTGCCCCTGAGCCGTCGGGATTTTCTCCCCGGGGCCGATGAGGCGGCGCGCCAGAGAGTGCGCGCCGCGGTGGCTCTGTTCGGTGAAGTGCCGCGCAAGGTGTTCACTGGCGAGGAGGCCCCGCGCCACTCGCAGCGGCGGATCAAGCCGACCGCTGCGGAGTTGCGGCTGATGCAGCAGGCCTCGCTCAGCGCCGATGAGGATGGCAGCGCGCCGCCGGTAGCGGCGGAAGGGCAGCTGCTGTGAAGAGCCCGGCGTGCCTGCCGGTTCGACATCCCAGTGCGCAGGAGTGGCGGATGCTCCGCATCATGGTGCAGGACGCACTCGCGGGAGCGATGCTGCAGGGCTTCGAGCGGGTCACGTTTCATGGTTACTGCATGGAGGCCACACGCCTTTCTGCAGCTGGCGCCGATATCGCCTTCATAGTCCTCACGCTCACTGTCGGCTGCGATGCTGAGCTGCCGGATTGTGTCCGCATTGCAGTTGCATTGCGCTCGGATACGGGATCAGCATGCCGCATCGATCACTGCACCAGCGATGGCTGTGTGCCCTGCCCAGATCTCTCGTTGGCTGTGTCAGCCCGGTTGATGCCCGTTACGCATCGCCCGAAACCGGTCAGATCTCCTGAGAACCGGTGGCCGCAAGGCCCGGAGATTTCGTCAGTGCTTCTACCCAGCCGGGGAGTCCCATCCCCGCACTGGGGATGGTCTCTCCATTTTCATGTGTTCCATGTCATAGGAGGCCATCATGTCCGAGTCATCGCAAGCCAGCAGCCCGTCGTCGTTCTTCAACCTGCACGTCGAAGGCGTCGGCTATCTCAATCGTGTTCGCACCGTGAAGCCGAAGAAGGGCCAGGAGTTCCTGGCCTGCACCGTGGCTGCCCTCCGCGGCAGCGACAGTGACGTCAGCTACACGAAGTTCGACTGCCGTGTCAGCGGTGCTGACGCTCAGGCGATCGTCAAGCGCCTGGAAAACGATGTCGCGGCCGACAAGTCCGTGATCATCGGCTTCCGGATCGCCGACATCTATCCCGAAATGTTCACCTTCGAGAAGGGCGACAGGAAGGGACAGCCGGGCGTCAGCATCAAGGGCCGACTGCTGCGCATCAAGTTCGCCAAGGTCAACGGCGAACCCATCGATGTGCCGCAACCGGCGCGCGCGGAGGAACGCGAGAGCGTTCCGTTCTGACCGCCGGCACCGTCAGTCTCAATCCATCCCCCGGGGAGCTCGCTCCCTGGGGGAGGAGTTCCCCATTCGTCATACGAAGGAGAACTCCATGTGTCGACCGATCGAGTCGATGTCGGACGCGGCCCTGCTCAGCACGCTGGTGGGACCCCGAACGGCAGCGAACCTGTTGAAAGATGCGAGCGGCAGCCTGTCGCGGCTGCTGAACGCAGACGTAGCGCAGCAAGTCCCGTCGTCCTCCGTCGGAGCGAAGCTGATGGCGGCCAGGGAACTGGTCCGTCGTGCCCTTGCCGAGACGATGTGCGAGCGGGACATGCTGGCCTCACCGGCCGCGGTGCGCGACTACTTGCGGATCATGCTGGCCCAGCGCGACCACGAAGTCTTCATGGTGCTGTTCCTCGATGCACAGAACCGGGTCATCGCGCCCGAGGAAATGTTTCGAGGGACGCTCACGCAGACCAGCGTGTACCCGCGTGAAGTGGTCAAGCGGGCGCTGTCGCTGAACGCTGCGGCAGTGATCCTGGCGCACAACCACCCGTCGGGTGTCGCCGAGCCCAGCCGGGCCGACGAGTTCCTGACCCAGTCGCTGCGCTCCGCGCTGGCCCTGGTCGACATCCGTGTGCTCGACCACATCGTGATCGCAGGCAGCAACGCCACCTCGTTCGCCGAACGCGGTTTGTTGTAGCCCGTGAACCCTGCGCGACACCCGTCGCGCTTCCCATCCGGATCGGGATTCCCCGGTCCGGTTCTTCACCCCAGCGGGGATGTGCATCCCCGCATGGCGGGGGGCCGTTCCTGCAACTTCTCTGGAGTCTCACCATGAAGAGCGGACGTTCCCTCGTCGACCTGGCCCACGAACTCGAGCGCCAGATCTCCTCCAAGCGCGACCTGGTCGTGCCTTCGTCCTTCCTGCAGTGCCGTACCGATGAGGATGGCAGCCTCAAGCTGATCGTCGACTCCCGCCAGGGAGACGGCGAATACGGCGTCACGGGTCTGGCGCGTCGGCAGCTCGCCGACAAGCTCAAGATCCCGTTCGCCTACTTCGAGCGCATGCGTACCGAGCAGCCCCAACTGCTCGATCGCAACGTCAACACCTGGCTGCAATCGGATGGCGAGCGCCGGATGATTCGTACGCTCGACGGGCAGGTGAGGGCGGTGTTATCGGACCGCTATCGCCGGCTGGACAACTTCGATCTTGCGGAGAATGTCCTGCCGATCCTGAATCGTCTGGAAGGTGCCCGCTTCGAATCGGTCGAACTGACCGAAACGAAGATGTACCTGAAGGTCGTCACGCCCCGCGTGGCGTTCGAGGTTGCCCCTGGCGACATCGTGCAGGGTGGCATCGTCATCACCAACTCCGAGGTCGGTTGCGGCACGCTCTCGGTGCAGCCGCTGATCTACCGGTTGGTGTGCAAGAACGGTCTGATCGCATCGGACCATGCGCTGCGAAAAACGCATGTCGGGCGCGCACTGGCTACGGAAGCCGTGTCGGTTGAGGTATTCAGGGATGACACCCTGGCTGCAGACGATCGAGCCTTCTTCCTGAAAGTACGGGATGTGGTGGAGGCGGCCGTTTCCGAGGCTACCTTCCGCCAGGTCGCATCGAAGTTGCAGAAGATGCTCGATATTCGTCTGACCGGCGATCCGGTGAAATCCGTCGAGGTGCTGGCCAACCGCTACACGCTCAACGATACCGAGCGTGCCGGCGTGCTGCGCCACCTCATCCTTGAAGGCGACCTGTCCGGCTATGGCCTGGTCAATGCCGTCACAAACTACTCGCAGAACATCGAGGACTACGACCGTGCCACCGAG
This sequence comes from uncultured Chromatiaceae bacterium, assembly GCA_964415505.1. Lineage (GTDB taxonomy): Bacteria > Pseudomonadota > Gammaproteobacteria > Steroidobacterales > QUBU01. The sequence continues at coordinate 61,956 of CAYQAR010000008.1, forward strand.
TTCGAGGCGCTGGGAGGCAAGCTCATCGAGCTGAGTCCTTGCGACTGGAAGGAGTTGGCCTACGCCGCATGAGGGACGGGGAGCATCGGCACCGATGGTGCTTCCCGGCTTCTGCCCCAGATCGAAATCCTCCCTTCGCCCGGCGCAACCTCACGGTTGCCCGGGCATTTTTCTGGCTGTCAGCAGTGCTGACAGGCATGCGCGGCTAACGCATGCCCTACCGTCTCACTCGATGCTTGTCTCGCTCGCGCAGCAATGCTGGCTGCGTCGCGTTGCTGAATCGGCGGGCAAGGCACCGTACCGTAAGAGCAGTAGACGCAGCAGTCGCCCGGCTTCGGTTTCAGCGGGGCGTGGCACTGTCCGCATTCGTAGAACCATTGGCAGGCGTCCGTCGGCATGGTCTCTGTCTTGGTACGTCCGCAATTCGGGCAAGTGAGGGTCGATTCCAGGATCACATCGCTCACTTGGTGTTCTCCGCGAGGGTGGAGGGATAGCCGGCATCCCGCGTCGCGCGGGTCAGGGCGTCAACATTCGTGCGGGAATCGTCGAAAGTGACGGTCGCCTCACGCTTTTCCAGGTTGACCTCGGTCTTGGCGACACCGGCCACCTTGCCCAACGCCTTCTTCACCGTGATGGGACAGGCCGCGCAATTCATGTCCGGCACCGACAGCGTGACGGTCTTGGGTGCGGACCAGGCGGGACCGGACATCGCGACGACGGTGGCAAACGCGAGCAATGCTCTCTTCATGGTGTTGTCCTCTCAATAGAACCAGGGGGCGATGTAGGGAAAGCCGAGCGCAATCGCCACGAGCGCGGCGACCAACCAGAACAGCGCCTTGTAGGTGGTCTTCACCTGTGGCACTGCACAGACTTCGCCCGGTTGGCATGTCGCTGCGGGGCGCCAGATACGGTGCCACGCGAAAAATAGGGCCACCAGCGCGACGCCGATGAAGATCGGCCGATAGGGTTCGAGCGCTGTCAGGTTGGCGATCCACGCGCCGGAGAATCCGAGCGTGATCAACACCAGCGGCCCGAGGCAACAGGTGGAGGCGAGGATCGCGGCCAGCCCGCCGGCGAACAGGGCGCCACGACCCTGCGTGGTTTCGGCCATCGAATGCTCCTTCCAACCAAAGCGATCAAGGGGGTAACCTTACTTCCGTACATAAGTACGGAGTCAAGGGCAATGCATGAGAAAACCGGCACGACCATTGGCGCCCTGGCGGAAACCGCCGGGGTCAACGTCGAGACGATCCGCTTCTACCAGCGCAAGGGCCTTATACCGGAGCCCGAGAAGCCCTATGGCAGCATCCGCCGGTATGGTGCGGCGGAGCTGGCACGCGTGCGGTTCATCAAGTCTGCGCAGCGGCTCGGTTTCAGCCTGGAGGAGATTGGCGAGTTGCTGAAGCTCGAGGACGGCACGCGTTGCAGCGAGGCTCGACAACTGGCCGAACACAAGCTCGTGGACGTGCGACAGAAGCTCAGGGACCTGCAGCGCATCGAGTCGGTGTTGGCGGAACTGGTGGCGCGATGTTCGGCTGTTCGCGGCCGGGTCAACTGTCCACTGATCGCGTCGCTACAGGAGGTGACGTGATGGAACTTCTGAGGGTCGCAGGCCTATTCGTCGTGACCGCGCTGGCCGAGATCGTCGGTTGCTATCTGCCATGGTTGGTCCTCAAGCAGGGCAAGAGTGTCGGCTCCTCATTCCCGCCGCGGCGTCGCTCACCTTGTTTGCATGGCTGCTCACGATGCACCCGAGCGCGGTCGGCCGCACCTACGCCGCCTACGGTGGCATGTACATGGCGGCTGCCCTGGTGTGGCTCTGGCTGGTCGATGGCGTCACGCTGACGCGTTGGGATCTCGCTGGTGCGAGCATTGCACTGATCGGGATGGCCGTCATCGCGCTGCAGCCGGGAGGTCAATCATCAACTTTTTATGTGCAGTGGTTTGAAGCAAATGCATTGATTCAGAAGGTTCTTGACGAGCAACTCCACATAAAACTTACCTACCTAAATACACGGTAGTAATCGCCTCGCGTGCATGGCCTAGCTCTTCGCTGATCGTGAGGCGCGCTGCCCGGTCAGCTTCACGCTGCGAGAGTGTGAGGTCTTTCGATCGCGGCCCACCGGCTGCCGGTGCCGGCCAGCCAGTCAGTTCGCGGTAGCGGGTCTGTGCGTACTGGTGGCGGTAACCGTGGATGCGGTGCAGGCCCGCTGCCGCACACTGGTGTTCGAAGCGCCGCAGTTGATCGACATAGCGTTGGTCTGCCGGAATGAGGCTGCCCCTGCCGGCCAGTGCCCTGGCCTCATCGAGCACCTGGCGCTGCTCTGCGTTTCGAATCGGGATTTCGCGTGGGCGACCGCCCTTGGTCCATGTGTCCTTGAGCGCGAGCCGGTCATCGCGATCGGCCCACCGCGGGCGGATCTTGATCGACTCCGCACGCCGCAGACCGAAGGCGGCCTGCAGCCGCAGCGACATCCGCGTGTAGGGGTCGCTGATCCGGGCGAGATCACCGCCGGATGACTCGCGCGCTTTGCTGACGTTGGTAACGTAGCGCCGATTGCCGATGCCGTAGTGGCCGTTATCGCGCGCGATGATGTTCTGCTTGCCGATCTTCTCGGCCCACCATCGCAGCTCCGCCATTCGGTTCTTGATGGTGCCCACGGCCAGGCCTTCCGCCAGCCAGCGCTCGACCAAGCCCTCGATGTGCTTGGGCTTGAGGCTTGCTGCAGCCATGTGCCGGTAACCCAGC
>CAYQAR010000009.1:0-62069 GCA_964415505.1 uncultured Chromatiaceae bacterium
CGGGACGCTCGCTGCGGCCATCCATGGCCTCGCTCGCTCGTCTCGGGCTGGCGCTGCGCATCCTGCTGCGCTGGCCCTCTACGCCCGCCGCCAGTGGCCCGGCAACAGCCGGTCGCGTTTCCCTTCTCCCCGTAAGAGCGGCTTCAGCCGCGATTCCACAGCGCCCGAGCGCCCGGAGGCGGGGGAGCCAAACCAAGCGAGTATCGGGGAGCGACTTTGGCTCCCCCGCCGCAAGGGCGCCTGTCGTTGCCGGGAGATCGCGGCTGAAGCCGCTCCAACGGCATTCCTCCCAACCTGTGGCAGCAGCGCGGGCCGTGGCAGAATGACCGCAAGCCGCCACAGCCAGCGACGATCCGATGACCGAGCCCGCCCCACGCCCGTCCCGCGCCGCGCCATTCGCCCTCGTCCTCGCCGTCGTCGCGCTCGGTGCCAGCCTCGCGCAGTGGCTCGGCATCGGCCGCGATACCACAGCCGAGCAGGCGCGCAGCGCGGATCTCAGCCGCGCACAGCAGCGCCTCGACAGCCTGGAAGAAAGCCTGCAGCACGAGCGCGACGAGATGGCGCAGCTCGCCACCACGATCGGTGCCCAGACCCAGGCCGAGGGCACGCTCGCCGGGCGCCTGCGCAATACCGAGGACACGCTGGCACGCCTGACCGGCGCCGAGACCTCGCGCTTTCTCTGGCAGGTCAGTCAGGCGGAGCATTTCCTGCGCGTCGCCAACGCGCAGGAGACGATCGCCGGCAACAGCGCCGGGGCGCTGGCAGCACTCGAGATCGCCGACCAGCACCTGCGTGACGCCGCCGATCCGCGCCTGGCCACTGTGCGCAAGCTCGTCGCCAGCGAGATCGGTACGCTGCGCGCCCTGCCCCGCATCGATACCGAGGGCATGACCCTGCGGCTCGCCACGCTGGCCGCCGAGCTGCCGCGGTTGGCGCGCCGGCAGGCAGCGCCGAGCGCCTTCGCGCCGGACCCTGCTGCACCACCGCCCGGCGCGAGCGGGCTCGAGCGTGCGCTGGCCGTCCTGAAAAACGCCTTTCTCGGTGTCGTCAGCGTGCGCCGCAGCGACGAGCCGGCGGCCACGCTGCTCACCGCCGAGGCGGCGAGCCTGCTCGATTCGAGCCTCGCGCTCGAACTGCAGATGGCACGCCTCGCGCTGCTGCGGGGCGAGGCGCAGGCGTTCCGTGCGGCCATTGCCGCCGCGCGCGAGCGCATCGACAGGTACTTCGACACCGCAACGCCAGCCGTCGGCGCCGCGCTGGCCACGCTCGACGAACTCGCCGCCACGGCGCTTCCCGACGCGCTCCCGGATATCTCCGGTTCGCTCACCGAGTTGCTGCGCGTGAAGGAGCGCGAGGGTCGCCCGTGATCGCCGGGCTCGCCATCGTCCTGACGCTCGCGCTCGGCACCCTGGCCGGGCACTACCTCATGGCCGACAACGGCTATGTGCTGGTCAGCTTCGCCGGCTACGTGGTCGAGATGTCGGTACCGGTGGCGCTGTTCGCGCTGCTGCTCGGCTACCTCGCGGTGCGCCTCATCGCCTGGCTGTGGCGCGTGCCGCGCGAACTCGGCGAAGCCACGGCACGCGCCCGCGTGCGCTGGGCGGGACGGCAGGCCACGCGCGGCTTCATCGCCATCGCCGAAGGCAAGCTCGCGCAGGGCGAGCGCCTGCTCACGCGCGGCGCCCGGCGCAGCGGCGCGCCGCTGATGAACTACCTCGCCGCCGCGCGCCTCGCCCACCAGCAGAGCGACGCTGCGCGGCGTGATGGCTGGCTGCGCCTGGCACTGACCCAGGAACCGGCCGCGACCGACGCGGTGCTGCTCGCGCAGGCCGAGATGCAGATGGACGACGAGGATTTCGACGCTGCGCTCACCACGCTGCGGCAGATCCGTGAACGCAATCCCCGCCACGGCCAGGCGCTGAAGCTGCTGGCGGCCCTGCACTGGCGCCGTCGCGACTGGCGCACGCTCGCCGACCTGCTACCCGAGCTGCGCGCCACGCCACCGCTGCCGCAGGCCAAGCTCAGCCGCTGGACCGCGGATGCCTTCGAAGCCCTGCTCGGCGACCCGGCCCTCGACGAGCGCGGCATCGACGAGCTGTGGAACGAGGTCCCGAAAACCTTGCGCCGGGAACCGCGCCTGGTGCTGGCGCGCGCCCGGGCGCTCGCCCGGGGCGGCAATCCGGCCGCGGCGGAGGCCGAGATCCGCCGCGCACTGCGCGATCAGTGGGACGCCGCCCTGATCCGCTGCTACGGCGAGCTGCAGGTCCCCGAGATCGCGCAACACCTGAAGAACGCCGAAGCCTTCCTGCGCGAACGGCCCGAGGACCCCGACCTGCTGCTCACGACCGGGCGGCTGTCGTTCCGTAACCAGCTCTGGGGCAAGGCGCGCAGCTACCTCGAAACGAGCCTCGCGATCCGGCCGGCACCCGAAACCTGCGAGGCGCTGGGCCAGTTGCTGCAGCGGATCGGCGAGCGTGAGGCAGCCGCGCGGGTGTTCGAGCGCGGACTGGCGCTGCGCACGACGGCGGGCGCGACCAACGTGCCGGCACCCCCGTCTGCCACCCCCGCCATGCCGGTTCCGGCCCGGGCAGGCGGCAGCCAACGGCCCTGAATCCAGCCGGTGCGGCCGGGAAAGTGCTGGTCCTGCCCGTCAGGCGGACGGCCGGCTGCGGCGGCTGCCGAGCCACTCGAGCAGCGGCTCCCACTGCTCCCAGTCGGGCCAGGCCAGGTACTCGGGCAGTTCGAAGACGCCGAGGCCGCGCGAATAGGCGCGGATGTAGTTCTGCGCCTCGCGCAGCTTCGCCACGTACGGTGTCTTCAGCCCGTCGAGGTACTCGTCGAGTTCCCCGGCGATCAGCGTGTTCTCGCGCACGCGGTTGGCGACGACGGCGATGCGCACTTCCTTGCGCTCGACGCGCCTGACGTCGGCGAGGTCCTCGAGGAACTTCGCGGCAGCCTGGATATCGATGCTCGACGGCAGTACCGGCACGATGATGGTTTCGGCGTGGCGCACCATCTCGGTGAGTTCGCTGCCGTGGACCCGTGCCGGGGCATCGATGACGACCACGTCGGCACTGCGCGGCAGGTTGCGCAGGCCATGGCGATACGCCTCGATGCCTTCGATGGCCGGGCGCTCCGGGGCGCGCTTGGCCAGCCAGTCGAGGCTCGAGCGCTGCGGATCGTAGTCGGCCAGCGCCACTTTCTTGTCCTGGGTGGCGTAGTAGCTCGCCAGGTTCGTGGCGATCGTGCTCTTCCCGCAGCCGCCCTTGGCGTTCAGCACCATGATATGTCGCATCGTTCTTGTTCCTTCTTATGGATCAGTCCCGGCTCCGCGGCCCGGCGGGGCTAGAAGGTACTGGGGCATTTAACAAAAGTCCATGGGACAGGCGGCTCTATATAATGCCGGCTTCGCCAGCAGCCAGATTCCATGCAACTGCCCTTCACCAAGATGCACGGCCTCGGCAACGACTTCGTCGTCGTCCGGGCCAACGGCACCTCGCCGCCCGACACGGCAACGATCCGTGCGCTCGCCGATCGGCGCACCGGCATCGGTTTCGACCAGTTGCTCTGGGTCGATCGTGCGCACATCGCGGGTGCCGCCGGCTACTACCGCGTGTTCAACACCGACGGCAGCGAGGCCGAGCAGTGTGGCAACGGCGCGCGCTGCATCGCTGCCCTGCTCGGCGCCGGCGGCGCACGCGCACTGGTCCTGCAGCATCGGGGCGGCACCTCGCGCGCGCGGCTCGAGCTGAACGGCCAGGTGAGCGTGGAGATCGCCGTGCCACAGTTCGAGCCGGCGAAGGTCCCGTTCATCGCCGAGCAGGAGGCCGAGAGCTACAAGGTCCGCGTGGGCCGACGCAACATCGAGCTGCGCGTCGTCTCGTTGGGAAATCCGCACGGCGTCCTGCGCGTCGACGACATCGGCGAAGCCGCGGTAGCTACTCTCGGGCCAGCGCTCGAGAGCCACGAGCGTTTTCCAAACCGTGCTAACATCGGTTTCATGCAGGTGCTCGACCCGGAGCATGTGCGCCTGCGCGTATACGAGCGTGGCGTTGGCGAGACCCGGGCCTGCGGCACTGGTGCCTGCGCGGCGGCGGTTGTCGGCCGGCGCGCCGGCTGGCTCACCGGCAGGGTGACGGTTGCCCTGCCGGGCGGCGAGCTGATCGTGCGCTGGGAAGGACCCGGATCTCCCGTGTGGCTCACCGGCGAAGCGGTCACCGTATTCGAGGGGACGGTAGCGATATGAACTCGGTTACCCAGCAGGTCGCCTATCCCGACGTCACCGACGAGTCGATCGCCGAATACCTGAAGGCCCACCCGGATTTCTTCGAGCGCAACCTGTCGCTGCTCTCCGGGTTGCGACTACCCCACCGCACCACGGGCGGGGCCATTTCCCTGGTCGAGCGCCAGGTCGACGTGCTGCGCCAGCGCAACCACGCCATCGAGTCGCGGCTGAAGGAACTGCTCGAGGTGGCGCGCAGCAACGACCGCCTGGCGGCGCGCATCCACGCGCTCGCCCTGCTGCTGATGCGCGCGAAGAGCCGCGAGGACGTGATCGACATCCTCGACCAGCAGCTGCGCGAGGGCTTCGCGGTGGACCAGGCGGCGCTGGTGCTGTTCGACAGCGTGCCGCACCTGGCGCAGAACCACTCGCGCTTCGTGCGCGTGGTACACCGCGAGGACCCGGCGGTGGGTCCGTTCAAATCCTTCCTGCAGAGCTCGGCACCGCGCTGCTCGCGGGCGCGCGACGTGCAGCGCGATTTCCTGTTCGGGCCGGGCGGTGAGATCCAGTCGATGGCGCTGGTGCCGATCGGCCCGCGCTCCGAGTACGGCTTCCTCGCCATCGGCAGCCGCAGCCCGGACCACTTCCATCCGGCCAAGAGCATCGACTTCCTGGCCCGGCTCGGTGAACTCGCAGCCTGCGCCCTCAGCCTGCACTGACGGTGGCGTGACCCCGGCCCGGCGCCGACGCGCAACCGGGCGGCGACAGCCTGCAGGACCAGGCCCCAGGAAAACTTCCGGCAGTGGATGCGAACCAGTGGCAACAGGCTGAGCGCTTCCTGGCGCACCTCGCGCTGGAGCGTCGGCTGTCACCCCACACCGTCTCGGCCTACCGGCGCGACCTGCAGTGCCTGGCCGATTTTTGCGAGCGCGAACAGGTAGCTGCCTGGGCTGCACTCCAGGTCCACCACCTGCGCCGCTTCGCTGCCGCGAGCCACGCGGCCGGGCTCGATCCGCGCAGCGTGCAGCGGCGCCTGTCCGGCGCCCGGAGTTTCCTGCGCTACCTGATCCGCGAAGGCGAACTCGACCGCAACCCGGCCGTGGGCGTGTCGGCGCCACGGACGGCCCGCCGGCTGCCGGCCACGCTGGACGTCGACCAGATGGCGAGCCTGCTCGACATCCGCGGCGACGATCCGGTGACGGTACGCGACCGGGCGATGCTCGAACTCCTGTATTCCTCGGGGCTGCGGCTGGCGGAGCTGACCGGGCTCGACCTCGCCGACCTCGACCTCGCCGACGGCATGGTCCGCGTCACCGGCAAGGGGCGCAGGACGCGGCTCGTCCCGGTGGGGCGCGCGGCCCGCACGGCGCTGCAGGCCTGGCTGCGCGTGCGCGCCACCCTTGCGGCGCCCGACGAGCGCGCCGTGTTCACCGGGCGGCGCGGGGCACGCATCGGCGCCCGCACCGTGCAGGCGCGCGTCACCCACTGGGCACGGCGCTCCGGCCTCGGCCAGCGGGTGCACCCGCACCTGTTCCGCCACAGTTTTGCCACGCACATGCTCGAATCGAGCGGCGACCTGCGCAACGTCCAGGAGATGCTCGGCCACGCCAACATCGCCACCACGCAGGTCTACACCCACCTCGATTTCCAGCACCTGGCGCAGGTCTACGACAAGGCGCACCCGCGTGCCGGCAGACGCGCGGGCAAGCGCTGATGGTGGCGCTGCCGGGTCAACCCGCGGTACCGGGGTGCGTTAGCATGGGCGGGCGGCTGGAGCCGCCCCGTCCGACCCGCTCAGCCATGAGGAATCCATCATGTCACCCACGATCCTGACCACCCGCCTCGCCGTAGCCGCACTGCTGGCGCTGGCGCCATTCGCCCTGCCAGCCGCCGACGAGGCCCCGCCGCCGAACATGCCGCAGGGCAAGGCGTGGTGCGAGAAGAACCCGGAGAAGTGCGCCGAGATGCGCCAGCAGCGGCAGGCGTGGTGCGAGAAGCATCCGGAGGAATGCGAGCAGGCCCGCCAGAAGCGCGAGGAACGCCGCAAGTGGTGCCAGGACAACCCCGAGAAATGCGCCGAACAGCGCAAGCAGATGAAGGAGAAGGCCCGGGAGCTGAAAGCGAAGTGCGATGCGGATCCGGCCACCTGCGAGCAGAAGAAGCAGGAGTGGCGCGAGCGCATGCAGCAGCGCGGCGGCCAGGGCACACCGCCGCCGGCACAGCCAAAGCCGTAGCACCGCCGGCCCGGGAATTCCGCATGCAGCAGTTCGAAGGCACGACGATCGTCTCGGTGCGCCGCAACGGTGTCGTCGCCGTCGGTGGCGACGGCCAGGTCACCCTCGGCAACACCATCATGAAGAGCAACGCGCGCAAGGTGCGCCGCCTGGCCGACGGCAAGGTCATCGCCGGCTTCGCCGGCGGCACGGCGGACGCCTTCACGCTGTTCGAGCTGTTCGAGGCCAAGCTCACGCAGTACGGCAACCTGACGCGCGCTGCCATCGAGCTCGCCAAGGACTGGCGCACCGACCGGCGGCTGCGCCGCCTCGAGGCGCTGCTCTGCGTCGCCGACGCGCAGAAATCGCTGGTCATCTCCGGCAACGGCGATGTGATCGAACCCGAGGATGATCTCATGGCCGTCGGCTCGGGCGGTCCCTTCGCGCAGGCCGCAGCGCGCGCGCTGCTCGACAACTCGGAGCTCGGTGCCCCGGAAATCGTGCGCAAGGCGCTTGAGATCGCTGGCGCAATCTGCATCTACACCAACCGCAACATCACCATCGAGACGCTCTGACCCGCATGCAGATGACGCCCCGCGAGATCGTCCAGGAGCTGGACAAGCACATCATCGGCCAGGACGAGGCCAAGCGTGCGGTGGCGATCGCCCTGCGCAACCGCTGGCGACGCACGCAGGTCGAGGCGCGGCTGCGCCCGGAGATCACGCCCAAGAACATCCTCATGATCGGCCCGACCGGTGTCGGCAAGACCGAGATCGCGCGCCGCCTGGCACGCCTCGCTAATGCGCCGTTCCTGAAGGTCGAGGCGACCAAGTTCACCGAGGTCGGCTATGTCGGCCGCGATGTCGATAGCATCGTGCGCGACCTCGTCGACGTGGCGGTGAAACTCGCCCGCGAGGCCGAGACCGCCCGCGTGCGCCACCGCGCCGAGGACGCCGCCGAGGAGCGCATCCTCGATGCGCTGCTGCCGCCACCGGCGGGCGCCCGCTTCGGGGCTGGTGCGCCCGCACCCGCCGCCGCTCCGGATTCCGACACGCGCCAGAAATTCCGCAAGATGCTGCGCGAGGGCCGGCTCGACGACCGCGAGATCGAGATCGAGCTGCGCGCTGTACCCGCCGGGCTCGAGATCATGGCGCCGCCCGGCATGGAGGAAATGACGAGCCAGCTGCAGGCGATGTTCCAGAACCTCGGCGCGCAGCGACGCAAGCCGCGCCGGTTGAAGGTCGGCGAAGCACTGAAGCTGCTGGCCGAGGAAGAAGCGGCGCGGCTGGTCAGCGACGAGGAGGTCAAGGCCGCGGCACTCGCCAACGTCGAGCAGCACGGCATCGTGTTCATCGACGAGATCGACAAGGTGGCCCGGCGCGGCGAGACGCTCGGCACCGACGTCTCGCGCGAAGGCGTGCAGCGCGACCTGCTGCCGCTGGTCGAGGGCTGCACCGTCAGCACCAAGCACGGCATGGTGCGCACGGACCACATCCTGTTCATCGCCTCGGGCGCCTTCCACGCCTCGAAGCCCTCCGACCTGATTCCCGAACTACAGGGACGCTTCCCGATTCGCGTCGAGCTCGCCAGCCTCACCAGCGCGGATTTCGTGCGCATCCTCACCGAGCCGGACGCCTCGCTCTGCCAGCAGTACCAGGCCCTGCTCGCCACCGAGGGCGTGACCCTGCAGTTCGCCGCCGACGGCGTGCAGCGCCTCGCCGAGATCGCCCACCAGGCGAACCAGCAGATGGAGAACATCGGCGCCCGGCGCCTGCACACGGTGCTCGAGCGGTTGCTCGAGGCGCTGTCCTTCGAAGCTGCGGACCGCGGTGGCACCGCAATCACGGTGGATGCCGCCTACGTCGAGCAACAGCTCGGCTCGCTGCTGCGGAACGAGGACCTCAGCCGCTACATTCTGTAAAACCGGCCGGGCCTGCCCCGGGGATCCCACCCGGCCGATCGGGGCGCATAATGTCCCGCACCATAACGACAACAGGGGATTCCGCCATGCATCCGCTGCGCTTCTGCCTGCTGCTCGTCGCCGCGCTCTGGAGTCTTGCGATCCAGGCGCGCGACTTCGTCGTCTTCGGCGACAGCCTCTCCGACGGCGGCAACGCCGCTCTCGCTGTCCTCGGGACCGGCGCCTCGTTCGAGCAGATTCCGTTCATGCCGCCACCGCTCGGCAACGACCTCGACCGCATTCCCGCCGCGCCCTACGCGCTCGACCCGGCCAATCCGTTCGCTGCCCGCTTCAGCGACGGCCCGGTGTGGATCGAGCAGCTCGCGGCGCGCGGCGGCGCCCTGCTGCTGCCCTCGCTTGCCGGTGGCACCAACTACGCCTTCGGCGGCGCGGCCTCGGGACCGTTGCCCGGCATTCCCGCCGATTTCGTCCCGACGCTGCGCCAGCAGGCCGACCAGTACCTCGCTGCGCTCGGCGGCGGCGTCATCGCCGACGGCACGGTGCACGTGGTATTCGGCGGCGGCAACGACGTGCGCCAGTCGCTCGGCACCACCGACTACCGCCAACTGCTCGCGCTCGTCAACGCTTCGGCCGGCAACGTGCAGGGCATCGTGCGCGATCTCCTCGCCGCCGGCGCCGACGAAGTGCTGGTGATGCTGGTACCGAACGTGGGGCTGGCACCCGACGTACGTCTCGCCGGCCTCGAGCGGCAGGCGACCTTCGCCAGCGCCGCGATCAACATCGTGCTGCTCGGCAAACTCAAGCCACAGCTCGCCAGCCGCAAGGTGCGTGTGCTCGACACCTTCGGCCTGGTATCACGCGTGGCGGTGCGGCCGAAGCGCTACGGCCTGACCGAGGTGAAGGCTCCCTGCGTCGACTTCGGCAGCATCTGCACGGCGCCTGGGCAGTATCTCTTCTGGGACGGCATCCACCCGACCACGCGCACGCACTCGATCCTCGCCGACAGCGCTGGCCGCCTCCTCGACCGCTAGCGGAACCGGGATTTCCTGCTGCCGGGCGCCCTGCCGGGGCGCCCGGCCTCGCGGGCCTTTGCTGGTACACTGCGCGCCTGAATCGAGGCCCGCCGCCGTGTCCGACACCACCCATTTCGGCTACCAGACCGTCCCGACCGCCGAGAAGGCCGAGCGGGTGCGTGCGGTGTTCGATTCCGTTGCCGGCCGCTACGACCTGATGAACGACCTCATGTCGGGCGGCCTGCACCGGCTGTGGAAGCGCTTCGCACTGGCGCGCACCGGCCTGCGCCCCGGCCAGCACGCCCTCGACGTCGCCGGCGGCACCGGCGACCTCACCGCCGGGCTGCGCGCCCAGGTCGGTCGCGAGGGCCGTGTCTGCCTCGCCGACATCAACGCCAGCATGATCACCGAGGGGCGCCGCCGCCTCGTCGACCGCGGCATCGCCGGCAACGTCGCCTACGTGCAGGCCAACGCCGAGCGACTGCCGTTCCGCGACCGCAGTTTCCATTGCATCACCATCGGCTTCGGCCTGCGCAACGTCACCGACAAGCAGGCGGCGCTCGATTCGATGGCCCGCGTGCTGCGCCCGGGCGGGCGGCTGCTCGTGCTCGAGTTCTCGAAGCCCGTGCTGCCGCTGCTCACTCCCGTCTACGACACCTATTCATTCCGCGTGCTGCCAGTGCTCGGCGAACTCGTCGCTGGTGACGCGGCCAGTTACCGCTACCTCGCCGAGTCGATCCGCATGCACCCGGACCAGGAAACGCTGCGCGGCATGATGCAGGCAGCCGGCCTCGAGGACTGCCGCTACCACAACCTGAGCGGCGGCATCGTCGCGCTGCACATCGGCCAGCGCTACTGAGCGCAGCGACCGCGATGCTGGCCGAACTTTTCCTGCGCCCCGTCGAGACGCTGCTCAACCGCGGGCTGGCGCAGTCGGATGCGGCGCAGGCCCTCGCCCGCAAGCTCGATGGCCGCAGCCTCGGCCTTACGGTCGAAGGCACACCCCTCGACCTGCGGCTGCGTGTCGAGGGCGGCCGGGTCCGCGCACTGCTCCCGGACGGCAGCATCCCGGATGCCGGCATCCGCGGCGGCCCGCTGTCGCTCGGCCGACTGCTGCGCGAGGACGCGCAGGCGGCGGTACGCGGCGGCGCGGTCCGGTTCTCCGGCGACAGCGAGATCGCCGGGCTTTTCGGTGACCTGCTGCGCGCCGCGGCGCCTGACCTCGAGCGCGAGCTGACACGCTTCGTCGGCGCACCGCTCGCGCGCGAACTCGGCGAGGCCGGCCGTGCCTTCACGGACTGGTCCGCGGCCACGGGCCAGCGCATCGAGCGCGAAGTCGCGCAGTACCTGCATGAAGAGTCACGCCTGCTGCCGACCCGCGACGAGGTCGCGCAGTTCACGCGCCGCGTGGACCGGCTGGTCGACGATGTCGAGCGCGCGGAGGCCCGCCTCGCGCAGCTGGAGTCCGGCTCGTAGGAGCGGGCGTAGGAGCGGGACGTAGGAGCGGCTTCAGCCGCGACCCGGCGACCCTGGCAGGCGCCCTTGCGGCGGGCACCCCCGACGTCGCTCCCCGATACTCGCTTTGGTCGGGGGTGCCCGCCTCCGGGCGCGGCGCAGAGGCGGGACCGGGTCGCGGCTGAAGCCGCTCCTACGGTGCAGTGTGGTAATGGATCGGTTGGCAGAGCGGAAATGAAAGGGAACGAGGGGTGAAGACCAGCCTGGTGTTGCGCCTGCTCGCGATCCAGCGCGTGCTGTTCCGGCACGGGCTCGACCAGCTCATCGTCGAGCTGCACCACTTCGGGCCGCTGCGCTTCCTGCTGCTGCTCTGGCCGTACTACTGGTTCGGGCGTCGTCCCGAGGCGCCGCGCGGCGTGCGCATCCGCGAGGCGCTGCAGGAACTCGGACCCATCTACGTCAAGTTCGGTCAGTCCGTCTCCACGCGCCAGGACCTGCTACCCGAGGACATCGGCGCGGAGCTCGCGAAGCTGCAGGACCAGGTGCCGCCGTTCCCGGCTCCCGTCGCGCGCAGCGAGGTCGAGCGGGCCTACGGCCGCCTGGCGGAGGCGGTGTTCGCCACCTTCGACGACCAGGCACTCGCCGCTGCCTCCATCGCCCAGGTCCACGCCGCGCGCCTGCACAGCGGCGAGGAAGTGGTGGTGAAGGTCCTGCGCCCACGGGTGCGTGAGCAGGTCGAGCGCGATCTCGAGGTGCTCTACGCGTTCGCGCGGCTCGCCGAGCGGTGGTGGCCGGAAAGCCGGCGGCTGCGGCCGGTGGAACTCGTCGCCGAGTACGAGAAGACCATCCTCAACGAACTCGACCTGATGCGCGAGACCGCCAATGCGGCGCAACTGCGCCGCAACTTCGACAACGACCCGAAGATCTACGTACCGCAGGTCTACTGGGACTACTGCCGCCCGAATGTCATGGTGATCGAGCGCATCCACGGCATTCCCATCGACGACATGGCCGCCCTGCGCGCCGCGCACGTCAACATCCCGCGGCTCGCAGCCAATGGGGTGGCGATCTTCTTCACGCAGGTGTTTCGCGACAACTTCTTCCACGCCGACATGCACCCGGGCAACATCTTCGTCGACGCCAGCGACCCGGAGCAGCCGCGTTACTGCGCCGTGGACTTCGGCATCGTCGGCACCCTTACGGACAGCGACCGGCGCTACCTCGCCGAGAACTTCCTCGCCTTCTTCGAGCGCGACTATCACCGTGTCGCGCAGCTGCACGTCGACTCGCGCTGGGTTCCGCCCGGCACCCGTGTCGACGAATTCGAGGCCGCCATCCGCTCAGTCTGCGAGCCGGTGTTCAACAAGCCGCTGAAGGACATCTCCTTCGGCCAGGTGCTGCTGCGCTTGTTCCAGACGGCGCGCCAGTTCGACATGCACGTCCAGCCGCAGCTCATGCTGCTGCAGAAGACCCTAGTGCAGATCGAGGGCCTCGGCCGCATGCTCTACCCCGAACTCGACCTGTGGGAGACCGGCCTGCCGGTACTGCGCCGCTGGGTCCGCGAGCAGTCCGGGCCGCGCGCGACGCTGCGCCGCCTGCGCCGCGAACTCCCGGACCTGCGCTACACGCTCGAGCAGCTGCCGATGGCGCTGCGCCGGTTTGTCGAAACGCAGGCCGGCAGCGCGCCGCTGCCACCACCGGCTCCCGCCGCACCCGCCCGCGAATCGCGCCGCGAACGCTACGCCCTCGGCGCGGGAGCCGTGCTGCTCGTGACAGCGGTGCTGTGGCTGGGGCTCGGGACGGAGCCTGCCGCAGCCGGATGGCTGCTCACCGCAGCGGGTGTACTCACGCTCTGGCGGGGCCGGCCGCGCAGCTGACCGGCGCCGGGGACCGGCTTCAGCCGGGGGAGTCGCGGCTCGCGCCGCTCCCACAGAGCTGAGAGAGGTCCGCGGTGGGAGGGGCGCAAGCCCCGACCCGACACGCCGCTAGTGCCGCCGGCTGCGCAGGGCGCCGAGGAAGGCTCCCGGGTTGTGGCCGGCTTCCAGTTCCTCGACCAGGGCCGAGCCGACGATAACGCCGTCAGCGTGGCCGCTCAGGGCGCGCACCTGCTCGGCGGTGCGCACGCCGAAGCCCGCGCATACCGGCAACCGCGACAGCGCGCGCACGCGGTCGAGGTAGCCGGTAACGTCCGCAGGCAGCGCGCTCGCCCCACCGGTGGTGCCCCTGGCGACCACCGCATAGACGAAACCGCGGCTGGCCGCGCAGAGCGTGCGGATCCGCGGTTCCGGCGTGGCGGGTGTGACCAGGTGCACCAGGGCGATGCCGCGCGCATCGAGCTGCTGGTCGAGTTCTGCGCATTCCTCGAGCGGCAGGTCGGGCACGATGAAGCCGCTGACGCGCGCCTGCACGGCCGCGGCGGCGAGCTTGTCGAAACCAAACTGCAGCAGCGGGTTGAGGTAGCTCATCAGCACCACGGGGGCTGCCAGCTCGCCGGCGCGGCCCAGCTCGGCGAAGATCCAGCGCAGCGTCACGCCGGCGGCGATGGCAGCGCGGCTGGCACGCTGGATGGTGACCCCGTCGGCCATCGGATCGCTGAAGGGCACGCCGATCTCGACCACGTCGCCGGCTTCGGCGATGGCGCGCAGGGTCGACACGAAGCGCGCCGGCTGCGGATAGCCGGCGGTCAGGTACGGGACCAGCGCCACGCCCTCGCTGCGCTCGGCGTTGCGGATCGCGGCGGCAAGGCGTTCGTGCGGCGGGATCTGCGGCATGGGGCGCTCTCAGTGACGGTTCGCGGTGCTGGCCGCATCGGCGAAGACCTGCGTCAGCGTCGGCATGTCCTTGTCGCCGCGACCGGACACACCGACAAGGACGCGGCGCCCGGGGTGCTCCTGCGCCCAGCGGCTGGCGCCGGCCAGCGCGTGCGCGGACTCGAGTGCCGGCAGGATTCCTTCCCGTGCGCAGCACTCCTGCAGGGCCGCCAGCGCCTCGCCGTCGGTGGCGCTCACGTACTCGACGCGCCCGATCGTCTTGAGCAGCGCATGCTCGGGCCCGACGCCCGAGTAGTCGAGCCCGGCGGAAATCGAGTGTGTTTCCTGCACCTGCCCGTCGGCATTCTGCAGCAGCAGCGAGTACGTGCCATGCAGGACACCAGGCGTGCCGCGGCCGAGGGTCGCCGAATGGTCGCCGAGGCCCGGGCCACGACCGCCCGCTTCCACGCCGAGCAGCGCCACGCCGGAATCGCCGAGGAAGGGATGGAACAGGCCGATGGCGTTGGAGCCGCCGCCGACGCAGGCCACGGCGACGTCCGGCAGGCCGCCCGTGGCCTCGATGAACTGCGCGCGCGCCTCGCGGCCGATCACGGCCTGCAGTTCGCGCACGAGATAGGGGTACGGGTGTGGTCCGACGACCGAACCCAGCAGGTAATAGGAACCCTCCGGATCGGCGACCCAGTCGCGGAAGGCCTCGTCGATGGCCGCCCGCAGGGTCTGGTCGCCGCTTTCCACCGGCACCACGCGCGCGCCGAGCAGGCGCATGCGCTCGACGTTCAGTGCCTGGCGGCGCACGTCGACGGCACCCATGTACACCACGCAGGGCAACCCGAGGCGGGCGCAGGCTGCAGCAGTCGCGACACCGTGCTGGCCCGCGCCGGTCTCGGCGACCACGCGCCGCGCCCCGAGGCGGCGCGCGAGCAGCGCCTGGCCGAGTGCGTTGTTGATCTTGTGCGCACCGGTGTGGGCGAGGTCCTCGCGCTTGAGGTACACGGTCGCACCCCACTCACGACCGAGCCGCGGTGCCGGCGTCAGCGGCGTGGGCCGGCCGACCCAGTCGCGCAGCTCGCGCCCGAGTTCGGCCGCGAACTCCGGATCGTGCAGCCAGCGCTGCACACCCGCTCCGATGCGCTCGAGCGCCGGCATGAGCATCTCCGGCGCGTAGCACCCGCCGAAGGGCCCGAAGCGGCCGCGCGCGTCCGGCAGCTCGCCACGGATGAGCTGCGCCAGCAGGTTTCCCGATGCTTCCTTATCGATCTGCACGGTCGTTATCCTGTTCGGCGCGACGCACCGCGGTGATGAACGCCCGGATGCGCTGCGGATCCTTCACCCCGCGGCTCGACTCCACGCCACTGCTGACGTCCACTCCCCAGGGGTGGACGTGGCGGATCGCCTCGCCGACATTGCCGGCATCGATCCCGCCGGCAAGCACCAGGCGCGTCTGCCGCGCCAGCACGGCAGCGCGGTCCCAGTCGGCCTTGGCGCCGACACCGCTCGTAGCGGCTTCGAAGAGAAAGCGATCTTCGCGGGCGAGCTGCGCGCTGTCCAGCCCGGGCAAGTCCCGATAGACCGGCAGCGCCTCGATGCCGGGCGGCAGCGTGCGGCCGGCGAAGTCCGCCGCATCGCTCTGCACCCAGTCCGGTGCGAGCTCGTCGAGCACGGCCTGCCACAGCTGTGCGTCAGGATGGCGCAGCACCGCCACCCGCACGATCCCGGCCGGCACGAGCGCGGCCAGCGCCACCGCCTCGCGCAGCGTCACGCGCCGCGGCGACTCGGCGAGCACGAAACCGACGGCGTCGGCGCCGGCCTCGATGGCGACACGCAGCGTGTCGGCAGCGCGCAGCCCGCAGATCTTGACGAACACGCGCATCGCCGGCGCTATCCGCCACGCGCAGCGCGGCCGGCCGCGAGCAGCGCCTGGCCGGCGGCTGCCGGATCGTCCGCGCGCATGAGGGCGGTGCCGACCAGAGCAAGGCTGTAGCCGAGGCGCGCCACGGTGGCCGCCGCCCCGGGGGTGTCGATGCCGCTCTCGGCAACCCAGGGCAGCGTGGGCGGCAGGTGCGGGGCGAGCGCCGCGAAGCGCTCGAAGTCGACCGCGAGCGTGCGCAGGTCCCGGCAATTCACGCCGAGCAGCACCCGCCCTTGGCCGGCCGGTGTCGCCGCCACCCGCTCGAGCAATGGCGTGCAGGCGGCCAGCTCACCGGCGTCGAACACCTCCACCAGCGCGAACATGCCGAGCGCGAGCGCCTGGTCGAGGAGCTGCACGAGTCGGGCCGGTTCGAGCATGGCCGCGATCAGCAGCACACCAGCCGCCCCGGCAGCGCGCGCCTCGAGCACCTGGTAGGCGTCGACCAGGAAGTCCTTGCGCATCACCGGCAGGGCCGGCAGTGCGGCACACACCGCGCGCAGATCGGCGAGATCGCCGTGGAACTCCGTCGGCTCGGTCAGCACCGAGACCGCGAGTGCCCCCGCCGCGGCATAGCGCCGGGCCTGCACGTCCGGGGCGAGCACGGCATCGGCGAGCCGGCCGGCCGCGGGTGAGCGCCGCTTCACCTCGGCGATCAGGTGGAAACCCGTGCGCGGGAAGCGCGGTGCCGGTGGTGCCGGCAGCGTCGCGACCTGCGCCCGCAATGCCGGTTCGGGGACCTGCGCCCGCGCGGCGGCGAGACGCTGGTGACTGGTAGCCGCCATGCGCGCGAGGAAGTCACCGGCCGCGGCTCCGCTCACGGCCTGAATTCCCCGCCGGTGCGCAGCGCATCGAGCAGGCGCACCGCCGCGCCGCTGTCGAGCGCTCGCCGGGCGCAGGCGACGCCGCGCGCCAGTCCACGCGAGCGGCCGGCGACTTCGAGCGCGAGCCCTGCACCGAGCAGGAGCGCATCGCGGTGCGCGCCGCGATCCTCGCCCCGCAGCACCGCTTCGAGCGCCTGGGCGTTGTCGGCGGCATCACCGCCGGCGAGGTCGGTGGCACGGCAACGGGGCAGGCCGTGGTTCGCCGGGTCGCGCCGGGAGCGCTGCACCCGACCCGCACGCACGTCGAAGAGCGTGAACGGGCCGGCCGGGGTGGCCTCGTCCCAGCCCGGGTCACCGTGCACGACGAAAGCCCGCTGCAGCGGCAGGCCGGCGAGCGCCTCGGCGAGCAGCTTCGCGGTGGCGAGGTCGAAGGCGCCGAGTACCGCGAAGGGTGGCGCAGCCGGGTTGGTGAGCGGGCCGAGCACGTTGAAGACGGTGCGCCCGCCGAGGGCGCGGCGCACCGGCGCCACCGCCTTCATCGCCGGATGAAAGTTCGGCGCAAACAGGAAGGCAAAGCCGCAGCGTTCGAGGCTCCCGAGCGCGTCGGCGGGATCGCGGGCGAGCGGCACGCCGAGCGCCTCGAGCACGTCGGCGCTGCCCGACCGCGAGGAGACCGAGCGGTTGCCGTGCTTGACGACCGGCAGGCCGCAGGCAGCCGTAAGGAGCGCCGCACCGGTGGAGAGGTTGAGGCTCCCCGAGGCATCGCCGCCGGTGCCGACGACATCGACCGCCGACAACCCGGCGGGCAGCGGCACCGCGCGGGCCAGCGCGCGCATCGCCGCGGCGAAGCCGCGCACCTCGATCGCGGTCTCGCCCTTGCTGCGCAGAGCCGCGAGCACGGCACCGGCGAGCGCCGGGGCGAGCGCTGCGTCGGTGAGCGCGCACATCAGTCCGGCCGCGGCCTCCTCGTCGAGGTCCTCGCGACGGACGAGCCGTGCCAGCACGGCCTGCACGGCCTCGCTCACGGCGCGTCGCCGCCGAGGAAGTTGCCGAGCAGCCGGTTGCCTTCCGGCGTCAGCACGCTCTCCGGGTGGAACTGCACCCCCTCGAGCGGCAACTGCCGGTGGCGCACGCCCATGATCTCGCCGCGCTCGGAACGGGCGGTCACCTCGAGCACTGCCGGTATGGACCCGTCCTCGGCGGTGAGGGAGTGGTAGCGGCCGGCCTGGAAGGGATTCGGGAGACCGGCGTACACACCGCGCCCGTCGTGCGTGACCATCGAGGTCTTGCCGTGCATCAGGCGCGGGGCCGGCACGATCCGCCCGCCGCAGTGCTGCACGAGGCTCTGGTGGCCCAGGCACACGCCGAGCACCGGCACGCGCCCGGCGAAGGCGGCGATCATCGCCAGCGACACGCCGGCATCGTCCGGCCGGCCCGGGCCCGGTGAGATGCACAGGTGCGTCGGGGCGAGCGCCAGCGCCGCGGCCACCGTGATCCCGTCGTTGCGGAATACCTGCACCTCGGCACCGAGCACGAGGAAGGCCTGCACCAGGTTGTAGGTGAAGGAGTCGTAGTTGTCGATGAGCAGCAGCTGCGGCTTCACAGTCCGGCCTCCGCCATGGCGAGCGCACCGCGCAGGATGGCGCTCTTCGCCAGCACTTCCTGGTACTCGTTCTCCGGCACGCTGTCGGCGACGATGCCGGCGCCGGCCTGGTAGCTGTAGGTGCCGTCGCGGAACACCAGCGTGCGGATGGTGATGGCCTGGTCCATATCGCCATTGTTGGCGAAGTAGCCCGCCGTGCCGGCGTAGAGGCCGCGGCCGAGCGGCTCGAGTTCGTCGATGAGTTCCATGGCGCGGACCTTCGGCGCGCCGACCAGGGTGCCGGCGGGAAATGCCGCGGCGAACAGGTCGAAAGCGTCGCGTCCCGGCGCGAGCTGCCCCTGCACGCCACTGACGATGTGCATCACGTGGCTGTAGCGTTCGATCGCCTTGTACGGCTCGACCCGCACCGAGCCGGGCACGGCGACGCGGCCGAGATCGTTGCGCGCGAGGTCGACCAGCATGACGTGCTCGGCGTTCTCCTTCTCGTCGGCCTTCAGGCCGGCCTCCAGCGCGAGGTCCTCGTCGCGATCGGCGCCGCGCGGGCGCGTGCCGGCGATCGGCCGTAGCGAGGCGCGTCCGGCGCGCAGCCGCACCAGCGCCTCGGGTGAGGAGCCGGCGACCTGGATGTCACCGAGATCGAGATAGAACATGTAGGGCGATGGATTGAGCAGGCGCAGGGCGCGGTAGGTCTCGAACGGCGCGAGCGAGCAGCGGCCCGAGAAACACACCGACAGCACCAGCTGGTAGACGTCGCCCAGGCGGATGTAGTGCTTGGCCCGGTCGACTGCAGCGCGGTATTCGACAGCGGACAGGCTCGGCAGCGCCTCGCCGCGGGCAGCGGCGACCACCGGCGGCGGCAGCGGGCCACGCAGCAGCCGCAGTACCTCGGCGCGCAGGCCCGCGCGTGCCGCGTCGCTGCCGGCGTGCAGGAGCGCGACGCGGCGCGTGAGATGGTCGAACACCAGCATCGACTCGGTGGCGAGGTAAGCGGCCTCGGGCACCGCGGGGCGTGCTGCCACCGCCGGCGGCTGGCGCAGGCGCTCGAAGCGGCGCACCACGTCGTACCCGGCCACGCCCACCAGGCCACCAGCGAACGGCAGCTCGGGGATATCCGGCAGGAGCCGCGGCGTGGCGGCGAGCGCCGCACGCAGCGCGGCGAGCAGGCCGGCACCATCCGCGGGCGGCGGCTGGACGGCGCCGTCGATGACGAGTCCGCGCCCGTCGAGGCGCAGTTCACGCACGGCGCCGAAGCCCAGGAACGAGTAGCGCGCGAGCTGGAAGCCGCTCTCGACGCTTTCCAGGAGGAAACGCGGCGCGAGCGGCCCGAGCTTGAGGAATGCCGACACCGGTGTGTCGAGGTCGGCGGCGATGTCGAAGGGACCCTGCATGACGTACGACTCTCCCCGGGCCGGGCATCACGCCTGGCGCAGGCAACAAAAAACCCACCCCGCTCGCGCGAAGGTGGGTCGGTGGCCGGGACGAAAAAACGAGGCTCTAGCCAGCAACCCCCTCCGCGGAGAGGGTCCACCACCAGCAGGCCACGTGCGTCACGGCGAACATGGCAGCAGTATCCACGGGGCCAGCGGTGCGGTCAAGGAAGACGGGCGGATTCAAGGTGTCGCGGCTTGCGCCGCTCCCACAGCACACACGCCGCCACCCCTGTGGGAGCGACTGGTGGACCGACTGCGGGGACTCGGCAACGCGGTCCCACAGCACACACGCCGCCACCCCTGTGGGAGCGACGCGAGTCGCGACTCCTCCGGTCGGGGCTTGCGCCGCTCCCACAGCAGACACCTCCCCGGACCTGTGGGAACGGCGCCAGCCGCGACTCCCCACACGCGCGTCACAACCCATACCACGCCGGGATCAGGAAGCTGAACGCCAGCCACATGATCAGCGTCAGCGGCACCCCGACGCGCAGGAAATCGGCGAACCGGTAGCCGCCGGCCGCCATCAGCAGCATGTTGCCCTGGAAGCCGATCGGCGTGGCGAAGCTCATGTTGGTGGCGAAGATCGCCGCCACCACGAACGGTTCGGCCGGCACGCCGAGCTGCTCGGCCATCCGGATGGCCACCGGCGTGGCAATGACCGCCACCGTGTGCTTCTCCACCAGGTTGGCGAGCACGATGATGAGCAGCATCAGCCCGCTCAGCGTCACGCCGATCGGCAGTGCACCCGAGATCGCAACCAGGGCCGCGGCGGCATACTCCACCACCCCGGTCTCGGTGAGTGCCTCCCCGATCGACAGGCTGGCCACGACCAGCATGATGACCGACAGGCTGAGGGCATCCGGCAGCTCGCCCCAGCGCAGGCACCGCGTCAGCAGCATGCCGCCGACGCCGCACAGCGCTGCCAGCTGCATCGGCAGCAGCCCGGTCGCGGCAACCAGCACCACCAGGACCAGCATGGCGACGGCCCAGATCGCCCGGTCGGTCTGCGGCAGGTCGATCTGCCCGTCGAGCACTAGCAGCGAGCCGGTCGCGCGCAGCTCGCGCAATGCCTTGCGGGTACCCTGCACCAGCAGCACGTCGCCCGCGCGCAGCGTGAAGCCGGCCGCCGACGGGTCGATGCCGGCGTCGGCGCCACCACGGTGGATGGCAAGCGGCAGCAAATGGTAGCTGCGCAGGAACCCGGCCGGGTCGAGTGGCCGGTGATACAGCGGTGAGCCACGCGTGATCACGACCTCGGCGAGTTGCTGGCCCTCGCTCGCGAGGGGGACAGCGGCGCTGATCGGGCGGTCGAGGTCGCTGGCGTTGAACAGCGTGGTGCCGAGCACCTGCTCGAACTCCTTCAGCCGGTCCGGGGTGTCGCGCAGGTAGATGCGGTCGCCGGCGCGCAGCCTGGTCTCGCCAGCCAGCCCGAGCGTCAGGTCGCTGCCGCGCTGCACGCTCTGCACATTCATGCGGCCCTGGGTGCGCACCCGCAGCTCGTCGAGGGTACGACCGTTGGCGAAACTCGCCTCGCCCACGTGGAGCACAGCATCGAAGACCCGCGGCGAGGTATCCGGCATCGGTGCCTGGCGCTGCGGCAGCAGATACGGTGCCACCAGCCACAGGAACAGCAGGCCGAGCAGACCGCCGCCGGCAGCCGGGATCGTGAAGTCGAACATCTGCAGGTGCACGCCCAGCTCGTCGGCCACGCCGACCGCGAGAATCGTCGAACCCGAACCGATCGTGGTCCCCAGCGCGCCGATCGCCACCGACAGGCCCATCGGCATCAGCACCGCCGATGGCGATATCCCCGCGCGCAGCGAGCAGGCGACCAGCACCGGCATGAGCATGACGATCTGTGCGGTATCGCTGGCGAACCCGCTCGCCAGTGCCGAGCCGAACAGCGTGAGGCCGAGCGCGAGCCGCGGCCGTGTGGTCCAGGTACGGGCGAGCGCAGTGACCAGCGGCTGGAGTGCACCGGTACGCTCCAGCCCGAAGCACACCACCAGCAGCGCACACACGGTCACCAGTGCACCGTGGCCGAAGTTGGCGAAGAACGTTGCCGGTGAGACGCCGCGGTAGGGAAAAACGTAGAACAGGATGACCAACGCCAGCAGGATTCCGAGGCTGGTGGCCTCCGTACGGACGAATTCGCGGGCGAAGGCGTACAGGGCCCCGACCGTGAGGGCGATTACAGCTAACGCGTGCAGGTCCGGTGCTGGCGGCATGTGTCCTGTACCTGTCCGTTCCCGTCCGCGATCACAGCCCGTACAGCCAGGCGAGCATCAGCGTGAGGAGCGGCAGCATGATCGCCATGAGCGGGATGCCGAGCCGCTGGTAGTCGTCGGCGACATAGCGCCCGGCGCTCGCGATCAGGCTGTTGCTCTGGTAGCTCAGCGGCGAGGCGAACGCCATGTTGGCGGCGTAGACGACCGCCAGCACGAATGGCTCGGCGGGCAGGCCGAGCTGCGCGGCGATGCTGACGCCGACCGGCACGCTCACGACGGCCGCGGCATTGTTCGCGACCAGGTTGGTGAGCAGTGCCACCGCCAGCATCAGGCTGCCGAGCACCAGCGACACCGGCAGGAGCTGGGTGAGCCAGACGAATAACCCGCCGACCAGATCATCCGCCCCGGTGTGCGTCATCGCTACCTGCAGACAGAGGCTGGCGACGATGACCATGATCATGTTGATGTTGAGCGCCTGCGTGATGTGCCGCCAGCGCAGGCAGCCGGCGACCAGCATCGCCGCCACGCCCATGAGCGCACCGATGGAGACCGGCACCAGGCCGGTGGCACTGGCGGCGACCACGGCGAGGAACACCAGCAGGGCCGTCGGTGCACGATCCGTGTGCGGCAGTTCGAGTGCGCCATCGAGCACCAGCGTGCTGGCATCGCGACGCAGGCTGGCGAGCGCCTCACGCGTGCCCTGCACCAGCACCACGTCGCCGGCGCGCAGCCGCACTTCAGGCAACTCGCCCGCCAGGCGCGTGGTGGCCCGGCCACGGTGCAGGGCCAGCGGCAGCAGCTGGTAGGTGGCGATGAACTCGCCGGCGTCGAGCACCCGCTGGTACAGCGGTGAGGCCCGCGTGATGACGACCTCGGCGAGCTGCTGGCCGGCCGTGGCGAGCGGCACGAGTTCGCTCACCGGCTGCTCGAGGTTGGCGGCATTGAACAGCGTGGCGCCGAGCAGGGTCTCGAAATCCTTGAGGTTCTCGCGGCTGTCGCGCACGTAGAGGCGGTCGCCGGCCTGCAGCCGCAGCGCACCCTGCGGATCCCTGAAGAAGCCCTCGCCGCGGTCGACGCGGTCGATGCGCATGCGCCGCTGGGTGCGTACCACCGCATCGGCCACGGTGCTGCCGGCAGCGAAGCCGCCGGCATCGACGTGCAGCACGGCGCTGAACAGGCGCGGCGCCGTGTGCTCGAGCGGCGGTGCGTGTTGCGGCAGCAGGCGCGGTGCCGCCAGCCACAGGAACAACAGGCCGGCCGTGCCTGCGACCAGCGCTGCCGGTGCGAGCGCGAACATGCCGGGCGTGGTCACGCCGAGATCGCCGGCAACGCTTAGCGCGAGCACGTTGGTGGAACTGCCGATCGCAGTCGCCATGCCGCCAATGAGCACCGCGTGATTGACCGGCAGCAGCAGTTGCGACGGCGAGGTACCGCTGCGCACGGCGCTCGCGAGCAGCACCGGCATCAGGATGGCCATGAGCGGCGTGTCGAACACGACTGCACTCGGTACCGCCATCAGCACCAGGCTCGCCGCCATTGCCCGGCGCGGATTACCGCTCCAGGCCTGGCCGATGACCCGTGCCAGCGGCTGCAGGGCACCGGTGACCTCCAGGCCCTTGGTCAGCACCAGCATGGCGCACACCGTGACCAGGGCCTCGTGGCCGAAGTTGTTGAAGAAATCCGCCATGGCCACGCCCGGATACGGGAAGACGTAGAAGCCGAGCGTCAGCACCATGAGCACGAGGAAGCCCGTGGTCTGCTGGGCGATGCGCTCCTGCGCGAACATCCAGAACGCGGCCGCGATCAGCGCGAGCACCACCAGGGCATGCACGTTCAGTGACGCTGGCAACAGGATTTCCTTCTGCTTGTTTGCATCGACCGGCCGGCGGGGCCGCCGCGCCAGCGACCTCGGCGTCGTTTCCGCGCGCAGTCATAGCACGACCATTGCTGCGCCGACAACGGCAGCCAGCCAGTAGGGTATTGCCGAGCGGAATATCGGGCTGTTACGGCCCGCTATGGACGATTGCGCGCAATGGCCCAGGTCATGCGCAGCAGCCGGCGGTAGGCCGCCACCGGCAGCGCGCGCGCCATGCCATCGCCGCACATCGCGATGGTGTCCGCCCAGCGCAGGGCCGGCAGCAGGTGCAGGTAGGCCGGCAACGGGCGGCGCGGCGCGCGCCGCGGGAACAGCGCCCAGGGCGAAAGCACCAGCAGGTGGCGATGGCGCAGCCCGGCCCGGCGCAGCAGCCGGCGGGCGCGCTCGTTGCCGAGGCTGCGGGCGAGCGTGGTTTCGATGTCGCGCAGTTCGAGGCCCGGAAAGGGGCCGCGCTCGCGCGCGAGCGCGTTCGACTCGCGCAACATCAGGCGGCGCACGATGCCCAGCCAGCGCACCGCGAGCTGCGCGCTCGCGGACACCGCCGGGTCAAGGCCCCAGCGATCGAACACGTCGCCGATACCGGACAGGTGCACGGCAAGGCGCCGATTGACCAGGGCATCCTGCGCGAGTTCGGGCGAAGGCCAGTCGAGCTGGTCGACCAGGTTGTCGGCGAGCCGCAACCCGGCGGCGAGCAGGCGGCGCAGCTCCGGCAGCGCTGTCGTCGGCGTGGTGGCAGCGAGCTGGTCGAGGGCGAGCACGAGTGTCGGCCACGCGGTCTCGGCGCGGGTCTCGAACAGCGAGCCGGGCAGGACTGCATCGCTGCGCTCGTTGCCGGCGAGCGCACAGGCGGGCCGCGTGGTGTGCTGGAGCACGAGATGGATGCCGGGCTCGCGGTGTGCGAGGCTCGTGAGCCCCTGCCACTGGCGCACGGGATCGCCCGGCCAGGCGCCGGTCTCCGCGCGATCGGCACCGCGCAGGGCGAGCAGCAGGCGGTCGGGCAGGCGCAGCGCCACGCGTGGCCGGCCGAGCGCGGTCGAGCTGCGCAGGCGCAGGAGCTCGCCGAGGCCGGGATGGTCTGCCGTCACCGCGAACACCAGGCCGCGCGCCGCGACGCCGAAGGGCGCCAGCGCCGCCGGCAGGTGCGCGGCCAAGCCCGCGGCGACGAGACGCATCTGCTCGCGCCGGGTGGCGTCGCTGCGCTGGCCCCGCTCGAGCACCGACAGGTCGATACCGATCTCGGTGCCCTGCGCGAGCAGTGGCGCCAGGCGCCGCGCCAGCACCGGCACGCTGCGTTCGGCGAGCCAGGCCGCGTCCCCCGACACCGCCGGGAAGAGCATGGCGTGTTCCGTGGCGAGGCTGCGCAGGCCGAGCGGTGCCGGTGAACCGCCGCGCGAGGCTGCCACCGCCGGATGTCGCAGCAGCCACGCAAATTCCGTGCGCCACGCAGCCCGTGGCTCGACAGCGGCGGCAATCTCGAGCAGCTCGGCATCCGGCGCTGCCACGTCGCTGCGGCACCGTTCTGCCATGGCCTGTCGGTCGTCCATCACTGCCGGCACGCTCCCTCGCCCCGGACGCGACACGGCGCCAATCTGGCAGAGCCGGCACGCCACCGTCGCGCTGCATATCGGTGGGCTTCGTGCCGATTCGCGTGGCGCAGTGCTAAGATTTCGCGAGCCCCGGCGCTGCCACGCCGGCCCGCAGAGCCCGATCGGCACCATGTCCGCCTGGAACCCCAGCAATCTCACCGGAGCGCATCCGACGGCCCGCCCCTCGGAGAAGCGCGAGGACATCGAGTTCGGCGCCAAGGACGCGCAGCTGCGCAGTGACGTCCACGAACTCGGCGTCATCGTCGGCGAACTGCTGCGCGAGCAGTGTGGCGAAGAGCTCTACCAGGCGGTCGAGGCCGCGCGCCGCGCCGCCATCGGCCGGCGCGAGGGGGAGGCCGGCGCAAGCGAAAAGCTGCAGGCGATCCTCGCCCGGTTCAGCACCGCGGGGGCGCGCGACTTCACCCGCGCCTTCTCGACCTTCTTCCAGGTCGTGAACACCGCCGAGCAGGTACATCGCATCCGCCGGCGCCGCGACTACCAGAAGAGCGCCGCGCTGCGCCAGCCGGGAACCATCTCCGAAACCATCTTCCGCCTGCGCGAGGGCGGCCTCGACCTGCCGGCCACCCAGGCCGTGTTCGCGGGCCTGCGCGTCGTCCCGGTATTCAGCGCACACCCGACGGCACCGACCCGGCGCACCATCCTGCGCAAGCACCAGGCCATCGCCCGGCGGCTGGTGGAAATGCAGAACCCGGTGCTGACGCCCACCGAGGTGGCCGCGGTCCTCGATGCCATCCGCACCGAGATCACCACCATCTGGCAGACCGAGGAAAACCCCGTCGAAGCGCGCACGGTGTTCGACGAACTCGAGCACACGGCGTTCTTCATCACCGACGTCATCTACCGCATCCTGCCGTCGCTGTACGAGGCACTGGAGGCTGCGCTGCGCGAAGCCTGGGGCACGAGCGAGCCGGAGCCGCCGACGATGGTGCGCTTCGCGACCTGGATCGGCGGCGACATGGACGGCAACCCGGACGTCACCGCACGCACCATCCGCGAGATCCTGGCGCGGCAGCGCTCGCTGATCCTCGACCTCTACCATCGCGAGTGCCGTGACCTGTCGAACAAGCTCTCGCAGAGCAGTGCGCGCGTCGCCGTCGACCCCGCGATCCACGAGCGCATCCGGGCCTACGCCGGGCACTTCGGCCGGGCCATGGGCGCCATGTCCCTGCGCCACCGCGACATGCCTTACCGCGTGCTGCTGCGGCTGATGATGGCGCGCCTGCAGGCGACCCACGACGATGGCAGCTACCCGTACGAATCGGCGCAGGAATTCCTCGACGACGTGCTGCTCATCGAACGCAGCCTGCACAACAACAAGGGCGTCAATGCCGGGCTGTTCGCCGTGCGCCGGCTGCAACGGCGGGTTCAGACCTTCGGCTTCCACATGCTGACGCTCGACCTGAAGCAGAACGCACTGGCCATCCGCCATGTCGTCGGCCGCTGCCTCGACGAGCCCGACTGGCTCGCGAAGACGCCCGAGGAACGGGCTGAACGCATCCGCGAGGCGATCCGTCGCAACGAATCCCCGCGTGACGATCTCGACAACGATGCCAAGCGTGCGCTGGCGGTGTTCCAGGCGGTCGCCTTCTGCCGGCGCAAGTACGGCCATCGCGCCATCGGGCCGTTCATCGTCAGCATGAGCCACGGCGTGGACGACATCCTCTCGGTGCTGCTGCTCGGCCGCTGGGGCGACCTGCACGGGCCAGGCGGCTCGGTGCCGCTCGACGTGGTGCCGCTATTCGAGACCCTCGAGGATCTCGCCAGCGCCCACATCACCATGCGCCAGCTGCTGCAGGACCCGATCTACTGGGAGCACCTGGCGCAGCGCAGGCGCCGCCAGACGTTGATGCTCAACTACTCGGACAGCAACAAGGATGGCGGACTCGCTGCGGCGCGCTGGCTGCTCAAGCAGACGCAGTCCACGCTGGTGCAGGTGTTGGACGATGCGGGCGTGGAGTTCACGCTGTTCCACGGCCGCGGCGGCAGCATCAGCCGGGGCGGCAGCAAGACCCACGCCGCCGTCCTCGCCTCCCCGCCCGGTGCCGTGCGCGGACGCCTGCGCGTGATCGAGCAGGGCGAACTGGTGAGTGCCAAGTACGGCGGGCGCGGCGTGGCGCTGCGCACGCTCGAGCAGGCCATAGGCTCGGTGGCGCTCGCCACGGGGCTGGCGTCGCAGGCACCGGAGGCCGAGGTCACGGCCTGGCACGAGATCATGGAAGCGCTCGCGCGTTCGAGCCGCGAGAAGTACAAGGCCCTGGTCTACGACTCGCCGGGTTTCTACGAGTATTTCAAGCAGGCCACGCCGGTCGACGTGATCGAGCGCATGCAGTCCCGTCCCGGCCTCGATCTGCCGCCGCAAGCGAGCATCGAGAACCTGGCGGGCGTTCCCTGGGTGGCCGCCTGGACGCAGAGCCGGCTGATGCTGCCCGGCTGGTATGGTTTCGGCAGCGCGCTCGAGGCGGTCGTGCGCCAGTTCGGCGCCGCGGCGGTGCGCGAAGCGGCCAGCCAGTGGTATTTCCTGCAGGCGCTGATCGGCGATGTCGAGATGGTGCTGGCCAAGGCGGACCTCGGTATCGCCGAGCACTACTCGACGCTGGCGGGCGGGCTGCACGCGCGTTTCTTTCCCGGGTTGCGCGAGGAGTTCGAGCGCTCCGTCGGTGGTCTTCTCGCCCTGCGCGACCAGACGGTGCTGCTCGAAGGCAACAACACCCTGCGCCGCTCGATCCGGCTGCGCAATCCGTACGTGGACCCGATGAGCCTCCTGCAGGTCGAACTGCTCGGGCGCTGGCGTGCAGGCGAGCGCCAGGACCAGGACCTCTACCGCGCGCTTGTCGCCAGCATCGGCGGCATCACCCGCGGGCTGCAGGACTCGGGCTGACGGCCCGATGCTGTCCTCGGTTTTTCTCGGCTACGCCGCCGTGCACCTCGGCCTGTGGCTGTGGGGCTGGCGGCTCTGGGCGACGCACGGGCGGCCGGTTCCACTGGCACTGGTACTGGTCAGCGGTACGCTGCTCTCCTACGACAACTTTCGCATCGGCATCGGTCGCTTCGTCGGCGCCGGTGACATGCTCCATGCCCTGAGCGTGCCGGCCTTCGCCTGGCACTGGAGCATGCTGCCGCTGCTGGTGATCGCCGCCGGTTCGCTGGCGCGCGCAGCCGGACTCGCCTGGGCGCAGCCCAGGGTGGTGATGGGTGCCTTCTGCTTGACCGCCGTCGGGCTCAGCGCCCTCGATATCCCGAAGATCGCCGGCATCGAGCTGCATGTCGCCTGTCTCGCCGACACGGTGCGCTACACCACCAGCGTACCGGCGACCCAGCTCTGCAACCCGGCCGACGCGCCTGTCAGCCACAGCACCGGTGCGGCGCTGGTGGCCATCCTCACCAATGTCGTCCTGCTCGGCGTGGGGATCGCGCTGTCGTGGCAGCGCCGCTGGCCGTGGCTCGCCGCCGGGGCGGGCGCGATGTTCGTCGCCGCCGGCGCCTTCGCCGGCTCGCCCTGGTCGCTGCCGATCGCAAACCTCGGCGAGATCTGCCTCACGCTCGCGCTGATCGTGACCTGCGTGCATTTCGCGCGCGCGGCGCCGTCCAGGGTCGGGGCTGACGCCCGTCCCACGGCTCCCGAAAGCCGGTAGGAGGGGCGCAAGCCCCGACCAGAAACGAAAAGGCCGCGCTCAGCGCGGCCTTTTCCCGGCACGCGAGCCGTGTCACGCCGCTCAGTAGCGGAAGGCGACGTCGTAGTTCGCGGTGATGTTGTAGGCCGTCTGCGAGGCGTGCGCCTGCACCGAGCCGCGCGACGGATTGCCATCGTCGCCGCGGGCCTCGAGGATCTGCCCGATGTTGCCCGGCACTGCGCCGAACACGACCACGTTGCCACTGAGGCCGTACAGGCCCTGCTCGAAGCCGATCAGGCCACCGAAGGCGTGGGTCGGCTGCTGGTAGCTGGCAGCGGTGGCGTCCACCGGTCCCTTGATGAAGCCCGCGCCGCGCAGGTGCTTCCAGATCTTGCGCGATTCGAGGGTGTTGTTGGTGCTGTTCCACGCGCCCTGGATCACGCCGTTGCCGTTGCCATTGTCCGAACCGGCCCAGGTTCCGGGAAAGCGTGTCGAGGCGGCCGGATCATCGCCCGGCAGCACGCCGTAGCGGTCCTGGTAGGCGAGGATCGCCGCGGTGATGCCCTTGAAGTCGTTCTCGATCTTGCTCACCTTGGCATTGGTGATCATCTCCTGGCCCTTCAGCACGCCGCCGATCAGGAGCCCGATGATGACGAGCACGATGGCGATCTCGACCAGAGTGAAACCCTGCTGCCTGCGCAATGGACCCATGTGAAACTCCTTTGGCGATCCGTCCGCGCCGGACGGACTCGACGACTGTCCGCAGCGATTCTCGGCGACCTGCACTCCGGCTTCTGTAAAGCCAGTCACACTTTGACAAATCGCAGCGTGCCTCAGGGCAGGCGTCCGGCGGCGACGAGTTGTCCGTAGAGCGCACCGGGTGAGACCCAGGTCACGATGTCGTCGAACTCGTTGCCTGCCGCCTGCGCCTGGCTGCGGGCGACGAAGACGATGTCGCCCGCGACCGGGTAGTTGCGCCCCGACGGCCCGCCGCCGAGCGCGGCACCGACGTTCTCCTGCTGGTCGACGGAGGCGAAGTTCGCCCAGTCCTTGCCCATCGACAGCAGGACTGCCGGCGCGGTGGCGACCACCGTGGTGGCGGCGCCCGCGCAAGCGCTCGACGAGGATCCCGCCGCCGTACTGCACACCACGAGATCGGGCGCCAGGGTGGCGACGGTGACGTTGCGCATCTCGCCCGGCACGACGAAATCCCAGCTACCGTCGCCATCGGCGTCGGCACGGCTCACCGAGTAGCGCACCGGGTTGCCCCAGGCGTCGAGCAGCAGCTGGTCCTCGTTGCGCGCCCCGGTCAGGCCGAGCGTGACGGCCGGGACGAAGCCGTGCTGCCTCGAGCAGCCGCCTGCGGTGGGCGCGGCCGCGCCGCTCGAGCCGGGCGTCGCCGGGCACGGCAACGCATCGTGCGCGAGCGCCCAGCCAGTGAGCGCGGCGCGGATCTCCTCGAGCTGCTGCGCCGTACCATCGAAACGCTGCTGATCGATGCGCGCACCGAGCGGCATCACCAGACCGCCGAGCAGCAGACCCATGACGAGCAGCACGATGGCGAGTTCGAGCAGGCTGAAGCCGCGCTCGTGCGCCAGGCCGGATCGCGACACAGGCGTCAGCATGACGTCACATCCAGGGCCGGGCCGATGCAGTAGAGGATGTCGTTGAACGTCGCTGTCACGGCACCGGACTGATAGTCGCCTGCGCCGGTGCCGTCGGGATGATTCGCAGCGTTGCGACCTTCGAGGTAGTTGCCGATCGTCCCGCGCGTGTCGGCATCGGCTGGCGGCTGGTCGCGCAGCTGGCCGAGTGCCGGCAGGCGCGTCCCCGCGAACATGACCACGGCTGCATGGGCACCGGCACCGTTCACCGTGAGGCAGGTGCCGCAGCTCGAGTGCGGCGTAGCGTCCGGCCGGTAGCTGCCGGCGACGACGTAGAACAGGTGATCCTTCCAGTGTTGCCAGGTGGCGCGCATCGCGGCGGTCCACTCCGGCACCGCGACGCTGTCGCAGTCGGTGAGCACGCGCGCGAGGCTGTTGCCCGTTGCCGCGCCGCTGTCGTTGACGCGATCGGGCAAGCGCCCGCTCAGGGCACCGAGCAGCGCATCGTCGTAGTCGGTATCGGCGCGGTACTGGGCCAGGTCGACCGGCGCCGGCCAGGGCAGGCGCCGGTCGCCGGGCCCGGCGGCATTGTGCCGGCCGTAGTCGGCCACGCACTCTGCAGCCGCTTCAGTCAGGGCCCGCAGGCGCGTGGCGACGTCGGCGCGCTGCATCAGACGCTCCTCGAGTTCGGCGCGCGTGATGAAAATGAGCTGGTCGTCGACCGCGGTGCCGGCGGCGTCGGCCGCAATGAAATCATCGACCGAATCGGCCGCAGCGGCGAGCGTGGCGTTGTCGATGCCGCTCGCGGCGTGACGGTCGAGGTAGTTCCCCGCCGTATAGTTGCCGGCGCACTGCTCGACCCCGGCACCGAGCGTCGTGCGCACCTGTCCCGGCAGGCCCGCCCCGGGGGCGATGATGACGGCGACGACGCGATCGGCGGGCGTGGCGCCGGCGAGGACGGTGCTGCCGTCGGCGGCAAGCACGCGAAACTGCCCGTTGCTGTCGGTGTTGAGGAGTTCCGGCAGCGCCGCGCTCGCGTGCTTGTGGCTGCCCGAGACCGCATACCACAGGCATTCGCCGGCAGCGTTGCGTCCCGGTGCGACACCGAGCGTCTTCCAGGGAAAGCGGCCGAGCACGCTGCGGTAGCGCGTGAGGCACGCGGCCTGGTGGGCCTCGCCTTCGGCGAGCCCGCCACTGGTGTCACGATCCGGGCACGGCAGCAGGCCAAAGGCACCGGTCACCGTAGCATCGCTGGTGAGCGCGTAGCCGAGCAGGGCCTCTTTCGCCTGCGCCAGCGCGGCAGCCGCATGCGCGACGCGCGCCTGCCCGGCGGACCGCGCGGCGAGATCCCGCACGAGCAGCGCGGCGACACCCAGCACGACGATGAGCATCATGATCATGAGCGCCGCGCCGCGCTGGCGCGCGCGCGTTCCGGCAGGAGTGGCCAGGGATGTGCAACGGCGCATCGCCGGTCCCCGCGGCTCACTGCGGATCCGCCGCCGCGTCACCGGGGACACCGGCATCCGCAGCGGTGACGACGCCGGCAACCGGCTCCGGTGGCGGCGGCGCGGGAGTCACCGGCGGCAGCGGTGTCGCGCCGCAGGCCATGCAGTCGTGCACCTGTCCGGTCACCCGATCGAGTACCTGGCCGGGCTTCAGTCGTACCAGCGTGCCGCTGGGCCCGACCTCCAGGGTGACGCGATCGCCGGGTCGCGTGCCGCCGGAGCGCACGCGCACGCCCTGGCCGGGCACCGTCGCCGGTGCGCCGTTGATCCACACCAGCGGTTCATGCCCGTCACGGCGCACCACGCCGTTCAGGGCCAGGCGTCGCTGCGGCAGCGCGCGCGCCGGCAGGAGGTCGGCCGGCAGCTCGGTGTCGGACACGGTCCGGCCGCGACGCTGGTCGAGCCGCTGGCGTTCGGCAGGGGACAGAAACAGCCGGCCAATGGCAGCTTCCTCATCGCCCGCCGCGTGGCGCGGTGCGAAGCCACCGAGCAGCACGAGACCCGTGAGCACGGTCAGCACGCGGCGGATGTCGTGCGGACTCACGCCCCATCCTCCATCGCCAGCATGGCGCCGGGCAGCTGGATCGAATACCAGCGCAGCTCGCAGCCGGCGGTGACATTGGCCTTGTCGGGCTCGGGCGGCGCATCGCCGGCAACGCGTTCCAGCGTGCAGCCGGCCACCGCCACCAGGCCGGGGGCCTCGGCATCTAGCTGCGCGAGCAGGCGCAGCAGGTCGAGTTCGTGGATCAGCCCGACCTGGAGGTCCATCGGCGTCACCAGCACCGGCGCGGATTCGCCTGGTACCAGGAACGGAGCCGTGAACGGCTGGCGCGGCGCCGCGGTGTAGCGCAGGTACGGCAGCTGCAGCGCCGCCGCCCCGTCGCGCAGCACCTGCGCCCACTGCAGGCGCTGCTCCTCGCCGACGATGCCGGCGGCCTCGAGTTCGGCGAAGCGCTTCGCCGAGCGCTGTCGCGCGGTCAGCCGTGCACCGAGTTCACGCCGCTGCGCCTCGAGCGCGTCGAGCCGCTGGCTCTGCGCGCCGGTGCGCAACCCGTAGTCGGCACGCAACCAGGCGCTGGCGGCGAACACGGCGAGCGACAGCACGCACGCCACCAGGCACGGCACGAGGCCGGCCATCAGGTAACCCCAGTCGAGGTCACGCCTGCTCACGGTCAGGCCTCATGACGATCTCCAGGACGAACCGCGCCTCGGCCGGCACCTGTCCGCGCGCCACCTCCCCGCTCAGCGTGGAGGCGGACCCGACGTCGAGCGGCTGCTCGCGCGTCGTCACCGAGTCGACGGCCGGATCCGCACGCAGCACGTCGATGAACGCCGCAACCTCGTCGAAGGCCAGCGTGTAGTCCCCGGCAAAAGGCCGCACGCGTCCGCGCAACGTCACGCGCACGCCATCAGGCGAGGCAGCAGGTTCCAGGGCCCCATCGCCTGCCGGTTCGTCGCCGGCGTCAGTCTGCACGTCGGGTGTTGCCGCGAGTGGCGCGCTCGCGCGCCACTCGATCGCATCGAGCTGGATCTGCGGCCGCTGGCTGACCGCAGCACCGACGGCCGCGAGGATGGATGCAGGCTCGGCCTGCTCGCGCTCGAGCGCATCGTAGGCGGCAACCACCTGTTGCATCTCCAGCGGATCGGCGCCTGTCGCCAGCGCCGCGGCCTCGTCCGGCAACACCGTCTCGAGGCGCTGCACCGTGCCGGACACGGCGCTGAACCGGGCATCGGCATCGAAGATGTAGAGACCATTGTGCAAGGCACCGACCAGACCAGCGCCGGCGAGTGCGAAGCAGGCGGCGCGCCCGTAGCTGCGCAGCCGGAAGAGATCGAAGTAGCGGCGGGCGCCCGGTGCAAGGTAACCCGGCACCTTGCCTGGCCGGCGCAGCAGCTCGATGAAGAGGCGTTCGGTGCGCGCGGCATCGAGCGGTGCGCGCAGGCGCAGGCGCCGGCCGAGTGCGGCGACGTCGAGCTGGCGCAGGCGCCAGCCCTCGCCGCGGCCCGCCGCGGTCTCGAGCAGCGCGTGGTCCGCCGGTGCCAGCACCAGTTCGAGCGGCGTGGCAGCGCTCGGCTCGAAACTCGGGTCGAAGTAACGCAGGCTCTCCTCGAACTGGCGCATCATCAGCGCCGCGTCCTCAAGTGCTGGATCCGGCTGGCCCCGCAGGCGCCGGCTGCCGACCAGCACGCCATCGATGAACAAGCTGTGCTGCTGGCGACCGTTGCCCCGGCGCAGCACCAGCATGACCGCCGGGGCCGCGCGCTCCGCCGGATCGAGCAGTCGCGAGGCGAGCAGCGCCGGGCTGTACACGCCGGCCACCGGGATACGTGCCGCCTCGAGCCGCGCCAGCAGCAGCTGCACGGGCTCGGGACGGGTCAGCGCCGAGAGCAGGGCCTGATCCTCATCGGCACTGGTTGCGCTGCGGCCCTGCGCCTGCGCGGCGCGCAGTGCTGTGCGCGGGAAACGCCGCGCGAGCTTGCGCTCGAGCAGGGTCTGCTGATCGCGCCGGCCGAGCCGCGGCACGCTGTCGCGCACATGCTCCTCGTCGATCATGTCGACGAGCACGGCCACGGGACCGGCGGCAAGGCGCTCGAGTTCCCCGATCACGGC
Source organism: uncultured Chromatiaceae bacterium (assembly GCA_964415505.1). GTDB lineage: Bacteria > Pseudomonadota > Gammaproteobacteria > Steroidobacterales > QUBU01. Next base: position 34,401 of record CAYQAR010000009.1, read on the forward strand.
CGCGGGGTCCGAGCCCACGGGTGTGCGCACGGCACTCTCTGCAAATGCCGGGTCGCGCCAGCTCCACAGGGAGCAGCCGGCCGAGCTAAGGTAGATGACGTGCTCGACGCGCATCAGCGGCGCTCCCTCGGGCAGTGGCGGATCGCGAGGTGATTCATGACAGCCTCACATCCCGAGGCTGCCGATGGTGTCGTAGATCGGGCCGAGCACCGACATCATTACCCAGCCGAGGATCAGCCCGAGGATGACCGTCATGGCCGGCTCGATCATGCCCTGCAGCCGTTCGACGGCTTCCTCCACCTCACGGCTGTAGAAATAGCTGACGTTGAGGAGCGACTCCTCAAGCTGGCCGATGTCCTCGCCCATCTTCACCATGCGCACGACCAGCGGCGGGAACAGCCCGGTGCGGCTGAGCGCAGCGCTCAGGCTGTTGCCCTGCTCGACATGCGCCGTCGCCTGCTCGAGCGCCTCGGCGATGATGGCGTTGCCGGCAAGATCGCGCGACGTCTTCAGGGCATCGACGATGGTGATGCCCGAGGCGTACATGATCTGGAAATAGGTGACGAATCGGCTCATCACGATCTTCTCGAGGATCGGACCGAGCAGCCAGGCGCGCAGCTTCAACCGGTCGAGGACGCGGCGCGCGCGCAGGTCGCGGGCCACCAGCGTGCGCAAGGCGACGAAGGCGGCGACCGGCGCGGCGAGCACCAGGTACCACCAGCCCATCAGGAACTCCGACAGCGCTACCAGGGCACGCGTGTGCAGCGGCATCTCGCGGCCCATGTTGCGCAGGAACTCGCCGAGCTGGGGCACGACGTAGAGCATCAGGAAGAAAACCACCCCCATGACCACGGTGCCGACGAAGGCCGGGTACAGGGCGAGCTTCTTCGTCTGCGCCGCTAGTTCGTCCTGCCACTTGAGCGTCTCGGTCATCTTGGCGAGCACCGCGGACAGCTCGCCCGACTGTTCGCCGGCGCGGATCAGGCTCACGAACACGCGGTCGAAGGTAGCCGGATACGCTGCCATGGCCTCCGACAGGCTGCGCCCACCCTCGACCGCGAGCGCGAGCGAGGCGAGCACGTTGCGGAAGGCCGCGTTGCCAGCGCTGTCGCGCAGGTCTGCCAGCGCCTCGATGATCGGCAGGCCGGCCTTGTGCGCCTGGCCGAGGTGGAAGCAGAAGTTGATCAGTTCGCGCCGCCCGACACGGGCCCCGCCGCGGCGCAGGCCGCCGCGGCCGAGGCGGCGGCAGGTCAGCAGCTGCAACCCGATCTGCAGCAATCGCGCATCGAGCTCGGCCTCGGTGAGCGCCGGCAGCTCGCCACGCACCACGTGGCCGTGCGGATCGGCGGCGCGGTAGGCAAAGCTCGTCACGCGTGCACCCCGAGTGCGCGCTCGGTCAGGTCGACCACGCGCGTGACTTCCTCGAGGCTCGTGTCGCCGGCGAGCACGCGGCGGATGCCATCCTCGGTGAGCGGGCGGAAACCGGCGGCGAGTGCGATCGTGCGCAGTTCACCGAGCGCGCGCCCCTCGGCCAGCGCGTAGTCGAGTTCGCGGTCGAAGCGCACGATCTCCATGATCGCGAGGCGTCCGCGGTAGCCCTGCTGCTGGCAGCGTTCGCAGCCGCGCGCCTGGTGCAGCGTCAGCGGCGCGTCGTCGCCGACCCCGAGCAGGCGCCGCTCGATGGCGCTCGGTGCATAGGGACTGCGGCAGTCCGGGCACAGGCGCCGCACCAGCCGCTGCGCGACGATGCCGATGATGTTGCCGGCGAGGATCCCGGGCCGCAGGCCGATGTCGAGCAGGCGCGGGATGGCGCCGAGCGCCGAGTTGGTGTGCAGGGTGGAGTAGACCTGATGGCCGGTCATGGCCGCGCGGAAGGCCATTTCTGCCGTGGCCTCGTCGCGGATCTCGCCGACGAGGATGATGTCCGGGTCCTGGCGCATCAGCGAGCGGATGCCGCCGGCGAAGTCGAGCTTCACCGCCTCGCCGATCGAGGTCTGGCGGATCATCGGGAACGGGTACTCGACCGGGTCCTCGAGCGTCATGATGTTGACCGACTCGTCGTTGCGGTCGTTGAGGATCGAGTAAAGCGTGGTGGTCTTGCCACTGCCGGTCGGTCCGGTCACCAGGATCACACCCTCGGGGCGCGCCATCAGCATCCTGAGCAGCGTGAGCTGGTCCTCGGCGAGGCCGAGCTGCTCGAGCGGCACGATGCCGGCGCGGCGGTCGAGAATGCGCAGCACCACGTTCTCGCCGTGGATCGTCGGCTGCGCGGCGACCCGGAAATCGACCGTACGCCCGCCGAGGTTGAGCGAGATGCGCCCATCCTGCGGTGCGCGCGTCTCGGTGATGTCCATGCCGGACATGACCTTGATGCGCACCACGATCGGCGACCAGAACTTCTTGTGGATGGTGGACACCTGGCGCAGCACGCCGTCGATGCGGTAGCGCACGCGGATGAAGCCGTCCTCGGGCTCGAGGTGGATGTCCGAGGCGCGGCGCTTGACCGCGTCGGCGAGCAGCGCATCGACCAGGCGCACCAGCGGCTGGGTGACCTCGTCGGTGACGCCCGCCGTGCCGGCGGAGGTTTCCGGGGCATCGATCTCCTGCAGGATCGCCGCCAGCGAGAACTCGTGTTCGTAGAATCCGTCGATGGCGGCGATGATCTCCGCCTCGCTCGCGAGCAGCGTGCGCACCTCGATGTTGCCGCCGAGCAGGGCCGCCACCTGGTCGAGGGCGACGACGTCGAAGGTGTCCGACATCGCCACGGTGAGCACGCGGGTGTTCGGATCGAAAGCGATCGGCAGCAGGCGCAGCCGGCGCGCGATGTCCTCCGGCAGCAGCGCCACGGCATCGGCATCGGGCACGACGCGGGAGAGGTCGACGCTCTCCACGCGCAGCATCTCGGCCAGCACGTCGCGCAGCACCGACTCGCTGATCAGGCCGAGGCGCACCAGGATCTTGCCGAGGCGCTCGTTCTTCTGCTTCTGCTCGGTGAGGGCGACGCGCAGCTGGTCGCGGTTGATGAGGCCCTTCTCGAGCAGGAACTCGCCGAGCTGACGACGCGGAGCGCGCCGCTCCGGGCGCGGCGCGCCGGTGGCAGGCGCGCTCGCTGTGTGGGCCTTCGGCGCAGCCATGACGCTCAGCCCCCGCCGGCGCGCAGCGTCCCGAGCCGGGCGCGGGCGGCAGCAGCGTCGAACTGCTGGTGGCCGGCGGCGAGCGCCAACGCGCGCTCGTAGTAGGCGGCAGCAGGTCCCGCCTGGCCGAGGCGATCGAGGCTCACGGCGAGGTTGAAGGCGTAGTCGGGGTTGGTCGGCTCGTGGCGCACGGCCTCGAAGAAGGCGAGCTGCGCATCGGGCCAGCGCGCGTCAGCGACGTATTGCAGGCCAAGCGCAAAGTGCAACGCTGCGGCCGCCGGCTGCTCGCGCAGCCGGGTCTTGAGGTCGCTCTCGGTGCCCGCGCCTGCGGCGCTGCCCGGCAGGGCCGCCAGCGCGGCGGCCGCGGTGGCGTTCTTCGGGTCGAGCCGCTGCACCTGGCGGAACAGGTCGCGGGCCTCCTCCTGGCGACCGCCGCGGGCGGCGAGCGCACCGAGCCCGAGCAGCGCATCGACGCTGCCGGCATCGCCGGCGAGGGCCTCGCGGTACAGCATCTCGGCACGCGGCACATCGCCTGCCTGCAGCGCCGACCAGGCCGCGCGCAGGCGCTCGTAGTGTGGATCGACCGTCGCGCCGCGCGTGATGCGGATCGCTGCCGGCGCCGGCTCGGTGGCCTGCGGCAGCGCAGGCTGGTCGTACCAGGGCAGTTCGTCCGGCGAAACGCTGTCCGGCGCGGCGACGACGGTGGCCGGGGCCGACCGGCGCGCCTTCTTCTTCACCGGAGCCGCAGCCACGGGTTCGGCAGGAGCAGGTGCCTGCATCGCGGCGGCCGGCGGCTGCTCCACCGGCGCAGCGAGGAAGGTCTCCGGCTCCTCGCCGACGAACTCCCAGGCGAGGAAGGCACCGAATACGGCCACGGCGACGAGCAGCACGCCGACGACGGGTGACCAGCGCCGGCGCGCCGGCGCCCGCGCCGGGGGGGATGCGGCGGTCTCAGGCGCCGGTTCCGCGACGGCCGCAGAGACCACATCGGTCCAGCGGCGCAGGGCTGTGGTGGCCCCGGCGGCAGCTGACACCTCCGCCATGGGCCGGGCCATCTCCGTGGTGCCTTCATCGCCCGGCGGGGGCGGCTCGACCGGAGCCGCCAGTTCGAGTTCGGGCGCGAGCACCACGTCGGCTGCCGGTTCCTCTGCCGGCTCCGTCGCGGGCGCCTGCGCAGCGAGCGCCAGCGTGTCGCCCGCCGCCAGGCGCGAGCGCGGCGGGCGCTTGTGCAGGACGTCGAGCAGTGAGCTCACGGCGTGACGCTCGCGGCCGCGCCGACCCCGGCGAGTGCGGTGGGCAGCGTGGCGCGAGCCACGGCCGCGTCGCCAACGCCGGCGCCGCGGATCACGGTCGGGCGCAGGAACAACACCAGCTCGCTCTTGCGCACGGCGTCGTCGCGGTACTTGAACAGGTTACCGATGCCTGGCAACCGGCCGAGCAGCGGGATCTCGTCGCTGTTGTTCGAAGCCTCGTCGGTCATCAGGCCGCCGATCACCACCGTCTGCCCATCGGCCACCTCGAGCAGCGACTCGATCTCGTTGACGTGGATCTCGGGCACGAGGTTCTCGATGTCTGCCCCGCCATCGAGGAATTGCGGTGCCGGGTCCTTCACGAAGCCGACGATGCGGGTGATCGTCGGGCGCACGTTCAGGCTGACGTTGCCGTTGGCGTTGATCTGCGGCGTCACGCTCATGACAAACCCGACCGGCACCGTCTTGATCTCGCTGGTGACGATGGTGCGGCCCGGATCGCCGTCGCCGGCACCGGAGATCGTCTCCTGCTCGAGGCTGAAGTAGACGCGCTCGTCGACCACCTTGAGCAGCGCGGTCTGGTTGTTCAGCGCGAGGATGCGCGGGCTGGAGAGCACCCGGGTGTCACCGAACTGCTGCAGCATCTTGACCGCAGCGGAAAAGCCGCTGCCGTCCGCATCGAAGTTGTTGTAGGTCATGGTGAAGACCGGCGGTGTGCCCAGGGCGTCGCCGAGCATCTCGGAAAGGTAGGAGATGCCATCCTTGCCGGCTCCGGCGCTCGACGACACACGCGCCCAGTCCACGCCCGCCTGGTACTGGTCGCTCAGGTTCACCTCGACGATCGTCACCTCGATCAGCACCTGGCGCTTGGCGTTGGTGGCCACCTCGTCGACGAACGCCTGCACCTGGGCGTGCTGGGCCTGGGTCGCCTTCACGCTGACCACCCCGGCGATCGCATTGGCGACCACGGGATCCTGCGCGTCTGGCGTGGCGGCTGCGTCGCCCGTACCGCCGCGGCCGGTGACGAGCTGGCGGATGTTGGCTGTGACCATCGCCCAGAAGCTGTTGTCCGAGAGGCTCTTGACCGTGGTGCGCGAGATGTTGCCGTCCTCGTCCTCGCCGCCACCGCCACCCTCGTCGTCCTCGGCCACGCCGCCACGGCCCGTGGTTGCGACCTGTGTGGCCACCGTGACCTCGCCCTCGCTGGACCGGGCGAGATTGACGTAGTCGATGCGGTAGTTGCGCCAGAACGGCACGTCCGGCGAAACCGCGACGTGACCGGCCTCGATCTGGTAGCGCAGGCTCACCTGGCGGCTGACGCGGTCGAGGATCTGCGCCAGCGTCTGGTCGATGGCGTTGATCGTGACGTTGCCCTGGATATCGCCGCTCACGTCGACGTTGATACCGGCATCGCGGGCCAGCGCGAACAGCACGTCGCGAACCGGTACGTCGGTCACCACGACGCTGAAGGTCTCCGGCCGTGCCGCCGGCACCGGCGCCGGTGGCAGCGGCAGCTGGGTGACCGGCGCAGGGATGTCGCCGTGGGGCACGGCGGTCTGCAGATGCTCCGGTGCCGGTTCGAATTTCATGAGCGGGCCGCACCCCGCGAGGGACGTTATCGCGGCCGTCGCCAGTGTGACCACGAGTCCCCGCGCCGCTGCGCCGCGGGGCCTCGAATCGGAGATCGCCTGCTGGTGGTCCATGACATGCGCCCGTGTGACGAATCCTTGCCGTGTCCGGATGCGTCGCGCACGCGCTCACGCACCCGGGGGTTCGGCACAGGCAGCTTCGCCCGTCTCCGTGAACTGGTGGCGTGTCATATGTCACATTCCGCCGGGGCTTGCGGGTGACAGCAGGGAATTATGCAAAACGCGTCTCAGGGCAAGCGGGCCGCCAGCCCCGTCGCGACCAGCGTCGCTCCCACAGGCTTCCGCGTCCGGCTGTGGGAGGGGCGCCAGCCCCGACCGGAGGAGTCGCGACTGGCGTCGCTCCCACAGGGTGGCGGGGATGTCCGCTGCAGGAGGGGCGCCAGCCCCGACCAGAAGGGTCACCGCGATTCCAGCCTGATCACCCTGCTACATTACCCGGCATGATGGGTGCCTTCGGCCGTTTCCTCGAAGTGAGCGTGCCGGCGCCGGACGTGCTGCGCTCACTCGCCTTCTACCGCGCACTCGGTTTCGAGGAGCTGCCGACCGGCGATATCCGCCGCTGGCACTATGCGGTCGTGACCGACGGCGCGATCGCCATTGGCCTGCACGGCGACGGGGTGACGGAGCCGACGCTCGCCTTCGTCCGGCCGCAACTCGCCCGCCAGGTGCAGGCGCTCGAGGCTGCCGGCCAGGCCTTCGACTTCACCCGGCTCGGCAGCGACGAATTCCACGAGGCCGCGCTGCGCGCGCCCGACGGCCAGCTGATCCTGATGCTCGAGGCGCGCACCTTCTCGCCGGGCGGCGCCACGACCGGCGCCCCGCTGGCATCGCTCGGCCGCTGCCGCGAAGTGACGCTCGCCTGTGCTGACGTGGGCGCAACGCGTGCCTGGTTCGAACGCGCCGGCTTTCTGCCCGCGGAGGATGCGGATGAGACCACCCGCCTGGTTACGCCCGGAATCACCCTCGGCTTGCGCGCCGGTACACCCCGATCGGTGGCGACTCTGCGCTTCGCGGCACGCGCCGGTGGCACGGTGCTGAAAAAGCTCGCGGCACTCGGCCTGGCCGCCACCACCACGGCGGAAGGGCCTGCCCTGACGGCACCGGAGGGCACACGACTGGTGATCGAAGGCTGAGGAGCGGGCCCGGCTGCGCCTGCGCGGCGCGATAACCCGGGCCCGATGGATCGACTCAGAGTTCGCCGAGCGGCCGGGTGAACGTGAACTGGGCGGGTTCGACCACGAGCTTCTGGGTGGCCTCGTCGACGTTGCCGCCAAGGGCGCTGAACGGCAGGGTGACCACCCAGGTCGCCGCTCCGAGCACCATGGCACCAAGGCCGAGCGGACGCACCAGCAGGCCGTCGGCGAACATGGCTGCGAACGATGGCCGGTCGTCGACATAGCCGGCGGCCATGGTGGCCGGCGATACGGCGAGCACCGCGCAGGCGGTTGCCGCGGCGACGAACTTCCTGCAGATCTGCCTCGTCATGAAAAGGCCCTCCTTCGCTGAGCCTCGCCCGACCGTAGGCCCGGCCCCGGCGCTTGTCAACGCACCCCGTCACACGGCCCGTACACGGGCGGCGACGGCACCGGCGCGCACCGGCTGGTTCTCGCGGATGCCGAGGAAGATCTCACGAAATGCCACGTAGGCCAGCGCGCCGAGGAAGCAGTAGAGCAGCGGCACCGCCAGCGGCAGGACCAGGGCACACAGTGCGGGCAGGACGACGAACACCAGCCCCACGGCGAGCATCGGCCCGATGTTGCGCATCTGCGCGGCCGCACTCAGGCGATAGGCCTCGCGGAACGGCAACCCGAGCAGGGTCACGCAGGGGAACTGGAAGAACGAGGTGGCCCCGGGAATGTTCAGCCCGAAGTACGCCAGGCCGAGCGCCCAGGCCGAGGCGACGAAGATCTGCCGCAGCGACACGAACCAGTTGGCGGAAAGTCCCTCGACCACGTTGCGCTCGTTGTAGAGCACCTGCCACCAGCCCGTTCCCGGGCGCGCAAACACCAGGATCCAGACGACTGCGCCGACCAGGGCGATCATGGCTGCGAAGGCGATGATGCTGCGCCCGTGCACGCGCATCGCCTCGAGGCAGTCGCTGAGCGTGGCGGGCTCGGGCCGGTCGAGGCGCGCAGCGACGAGGATGCTGCCGAAGTAGGCCGTCAGCGCCAGCACGCCGGCGACCAGCGGCAGCCGCTGACCTGCGAAGATCGCCAGGCAGGCGAGCAGCATCATCCCGGCCCAGGAGGCGGCGCCCCGGCCGACGAGATGCAGCGCCTCGTTGCTCCAGCGCAGCAGTGCACCAGTTCCGGCCTGTCGCGGTTCGATCACCACGCGAGGACTATAGCAGCGTCGACCCGCCCTGCCCTGCCGTAGGAGCGGCTTCAGCCGCGACTCTTCCGGTCGGGGCTGGCGCCCCTCCCACAGCAGAGCACCCCCTCAACCCTGTAGGAGCGACGCCAGTCGCGACCGGTTGCCCGTGCTTCACTCCACCGTGATCGTGATCGGCGCGGAAGCGATCGGCGGATCGTGCGGCACGTGGTTGGTGTCGCCGAGCAGCAGCTGCAGCCGGTGCGTGCCCGGTGCGAGTTCCACTGTCGCCTCGGTCTCGGCCTTGCCGTAGTGCAGGTGGTTCGCATCCTTTGGAATCGGCTGGTCAAGCGCCGGCAGGTCGGTGTCGACGAGCAGGTGGTGGTGCCCGGTGAGCGCATCACCGGTGCCAGCCGGGGCGAGACTCATGCCCTCGATGGTGAACTGGACCGTCACCGGCGACTTCACCACGGCACCGTCCGCGGGGCTCGCGATGGCGACATGCACGCCTGCGGGTGCTGGCGTGTGCGGCATCGCTGCCGCGGCAGCCGTTGGTGCCGGCGGTGCTGCTGCGGCCGGCGGCTCGGCGGCTGTCGGTGGGGCCTCGCGGCCGCAGCCGGCGAGCACCAGAAGCGGAAGAGACAGCGTGACGACGTGCAGCAGGGAGCGCATGGGCCGGATCTCCGATTCCAGGGATGCGCCAGTGTAACGCCCCGGCGATCGACAAGTGGCGGCGGCATTGGCTGCACTGCACCGCGACCGCATCGAACGCGCGACTGTCGCGAGCTGCGGGCAGCGTGTCGACGGCACCCGCCCCGCTCCCGCGATTCAGTCCTTGCCGCGCAGCTGCTCGACGATCGCCGGGTTTTCCAGCGTCGAGACGTCCTGGGTGATTTCCTCACCGCGTGCCACCGCACGCAGCAGGCGGCGCATGATCTTGCCCGAGCGGGTCTTCGGCAGGTTGTCGGCGAAGCGCACCTCGTCCGGCCGGGCGATGGCGCCGAGTTCCTTGCTCACCCACTCGCGCAGCTCGGTGGCGAGCTGCTCGGCCTCCGCGCCTGTCGGGCGCTGGCCCTTGAGCACGACGAAGGCGCAGATGGCCTCGCCCTTGATGTCGTGCGGCCGGCCGACGACCGCGGTCTCCGCGACCCGCGGGTGGGCGACGAAGGCGCTCTCGACCTCGGCGGTACCGAGGCGGTGGCCGGAGACCTTCAGCACGTCGTCGGCGCGGCCCATCACCCAGAAGTAGCCGTCGGCGTCGCGCCGCGCCGTGTCGCCGGCGACGTAGTAGCGCCCGTCGAACTTCGCCCAGTAGGTGGCGATGTAGCGCGCGTTGTCACCCCAGATGGTGCGCAGCATCGACGGCCACGGCCGGCGCACGACGAGGTAGCCGCCGCGTTCCGGATCGGTGATCTCCACGCCGTCCTCGTCGACCACGGCGGCATCGATGCCGGGCAGCGGCAGGGTGCAGGATCCCGGCTTGGTGGCGACCGCGCCGGGCAGCGGCGTGATCATCGACGCGCCGGTCTCGGTCTGCCACCAGGTGTCGACGATCGGGCAGCGCTCGCGGCCGATGTGCTTGTGGTACCAGACCCAGGCTTCCGGATTGATCGGCTCGCCGACGGTGCCGAGCAGCCGGATCTTCGACAGGTCGAATTTTGCCGGGATCACGTCCCCGAACTTCATGAGCGTGCGGATCGCGGTCGGTGCGGTGTAGAAGATCGTCACCCCGTGGCGCTCGCAGATGCTCCATAAGCGCCCGGCATCCGGGTGCACGGGCGCGCCCTCGTACATGACGATGGTCGCACCGGCCGCGAGCGGTCCGTAGGCGACATAGGTGTGTCCGGTGACCCAGCCGACATCCGCCGTGCACCAGAAGACATCGCTGTCGCGCAGGTCGAAGGCCCACTCGCTCGTGAACCGGGCGCCGAGCAGGAAGCCGGCGGTGGCGTGCTGGATGCCCTTCGGCCTGCCGGTGGAGCCGGAGGTGTAGAGCAGGAAGAGCGGATGCTCGGCGTTCACGAACACGGGCGCGCACTGCCCGGACTGGCCGGCGGTGGCCTCGTCCCACCACAGGTCGCGGCCGACGTGCATCGCCACCGCATTGCCGGCGTGGCGCAACACGATGACCTTCTCGAGCGTCGCGCAGGCGCCGGCGAGCGCCTCGTCGGTCGCCCCCTTGAGGTCGACCAGCTTGCCCGCACGCCGGCCGCCATCGGCAGTGATCACCATGCGCGCGCCGGCATCCTCGATGCGTTCGCGGAGCGACTTCGCCGAGAAGCCGCCGAAGACCACGGAATGCACCGCGCCGATGCGGGCGCAGGCGAGCATGGCCACCACGGCTTCCGGGACCATCGGCATGTAGATGACGATGCGGTCGCCGCTGCGGATGCCCTGCGCCAGCAGGGCGTTGGCAAGGCGGCCGACCGCGGCGGCGAGTTCGCGGTAGCTCATCCGGCGCACGTCGCCAGGCTCGGACTCGAACACGATCGCGGTCTTGTCGCCGCGCGTGGCGAGGTGCACGTCGAGACAGTTGACCGAGGCGTTGAGCGTGCCATCGGTGAACCAGCGGTAGTTCGGCGCCTGCGAAGAATCGAGCACCACGCTGAACGGTTGGTGCCAGGCGAGCAGCTCGCGCGCCAGGCGCGCCCAGTAGCCCTCGTGGTCGCGGGCGGCCTCGGCGGCGAGCCGCGCGTAATCGGCAGGCTTGATCCGAGCTGCCGCGGTAAACGCAGCAGCCGGGCGGAAGACGCGCTGCTCCTGGAGGACGGAGTCGATGCTCTTGTCGTTCATGGGCGGGGCATCGCGGCTGAAGCCGCTCCTACGGGCTGGTGGTAACTGCTGTGGGAGGGGCGCAAGCCCCGACCGCTCGGCAATGGCAGGCGCCCTTGCGGCGGGGGAAGCCAAAGTCGCTCCCCGATACTCGCTTGGTTTGGCTCCCCCCGCCTCCGGGCGCTCGGACGCTGGGGGTCGCGACTGGCGTCGCTCCCACAGGGCGGGAGTCTGCCGTGGGAGGGGCGCAAGCCCCGACAGTCACGAGGATTGCAGTTGAAACTACGGAGGTTCATCGCGGCTGTAGTCGCTCCAGCAGCGCCAGCGCCTGGACGCGGTAGCCGCCGCCGAACAGGTTCAGGTGATTGAGGACATGGTAGAGATTGTATATGTCCCGGCGGCGCGCGTAGCCGGCATCGAGAGGCCAGCTGTGCTCGTAGGCGACATAAAACGCGCGCGGGAAGCCGCCGAACAGTTCGGTCATCGCGATGTCGGTCTCGCGGTCGCCGTAGTAGACAGCAGGATCGAACACCACCGGCTCGCCGTTGCGGGCCATCGCCCAGTTGCCACCCCACAGGTCGCCGTGCAGGAGCGAGGCGGCCGGCGTGTGGCCGGCGAGAAGGCGCGGCAGATCGTCGAGCAGTTGCGCGCCGCGCGCGGCGACATCCGCGTAGCCCTGGCGGGCGGCGAGCGCGAGCTGGAAGCCGAGCCGGCGTTCACGCCAGAACCCGCTCCAGCTGTCGCTCCAGCCGTTCAGCTGCGGCGTGGTGCCGATGGTGTTGTCCTGCTGCCAGCCGCAGCGCTCGGCGACATGCCGATGCTGCAGCGCCAGGCGTTCGCCGCAGCGCGCAGCCGCCTCGTCCGTGCCCGGCTCGAGATCCAGCCACTCGAGCAGCAGCCAGGCGCAGTCCGGTGTCGCGCCCTGCCCGGCCGCTTCCGGCACGCGCAGCGCGAGCGCGGCGCGCAGTTCGCGCAGGCCTGCAGCCTCGGCGGCGAACATCGCCGCGCAGTCGGCGCCGTTGACCTTGAGGAACCACGGCCGGTCGCGCCGGTCGCGGACGCGGTAGCAGTTGTTGATGCTGCCGCCGGCGACGGCCTGCACTGTGCCCGGCACGAGGGTCACGCCGGTGTCGGCGCGGATCGCGAACAGGAGCGGCTCGGACAGCATCGCCTCGGCTCCCGCGCGCTGCTCAGGCGAGTCGCGCAGCCTGGCGACGCAGCGCCTGGCCGAAACCGGCCGCATCGTAGAGCGTGGCGAGAGCGGCGAGATCCGGCGCCCGGCGCAGCAGTGCCGCTTCGTCCTCCGGCAGCGGCGCGTCGTAGCGCACCTGCGTCAGCTGGCGCGCAACCGCGACGGTCTCGCGATGCTCGCGCAGCTTCCCCGGCAGCGCCGGCGCCGAGCGGATCGCAAGCCGGGCGACCGCCTCGAGGTCGGCGTAGATCGCCTCGACGCTGTCGAAATGGCGCAGCAGCGCCGCCGCGGTCTTCGGACCGACGCCGCGCACACCGGGAATGTTGTCGACCGCGTCGCCCGTGAGCGCGAGGAAGTCCGCGATCTGCTCGGCACGCACGCCGTAGACCTCCGGCACCTGCTCGTAGGTGACGCGTCGCCCGGCCGGATAGTCCCAGAGCACATCGCCCGGCTGCAGCACCTGGGCCAGGTCCTTGTCGCGCGAGAGGATGGTGACGGATTCGCCCGCGGCGCGCGCCCGGGCGGCGGCCGCGGCGATCAGGTCGTCGGCCTCGACGCAGCCGTCGGCGAGATCGGCGAGGCCGAGCGCGCGCGTGACCGCGCGGCAGCGCGCGAACTGCTGGCGCAGTTCCGGCGGTGCCGGCTCGCGGTTCGCCTTGTAGGCCGGGTAGATCGCGGTGCGCACGCAGCGCTCGCCGCGGTTCTCGTCGAAGGCGACCGCAACGACGCGCGGGCGTTCCTGCTCGAGGAAGTCACCGAGGAAGCGGCAGAAGCCGTAGAGCGCGTTGACCGGGTTGCGCTCCGGGTCGGTCATGTCCGGTGGGATCGAGTACCACGCCCGGAACACGAACACGCTGGCATCGATGAGATAGACCACCCCGGATCCGGCGCGCGCGACGCGCGTCAGTCGTGGAACACGCGCTGATGGCCGGCGCAGCGCAGGCTGGTGCGCAGCCGGGCGTGCAGCGGGCTCGAGCGCGGAATGTGCGCGAGCAGGAACTCCATCTGGTCGGCGAGCACGCGCCGGCCCTTGAGGTAGATGTACTCGGCGTAGGTCGGCGTGAACGGCACCGCGATGAGCTGCATCCCGGAACCCTCGGGCGTGCACCCGCCCTTGTGGTTGTTGCAGCGCCGGCAGGCAGTGACCACGTTGGTCCAGGAATCCGTGCCTCCCCGGCTGAGCGGCGTGACGTGGTCGCGCGTGAGGTCGCGCGACATGAAACGCTCGCCGCAGTACAGGCACAGGTTGGCGTCGCGACGGAACAGGGTCTTGTTGTTGAGCGGCGGCACGTAGCCGTCACGCAGTTCGGTGAGGCCCGGTGCGCGCCCCATCGTGGCGACGATCGAGTTCACTTCGACGACGCTGCGCGCGCCGGTGCGGGCGCTGTAGCCGCCGTACACCTTGTAGAGCATCGAGCCGCAGCTGTAGGCGACCTGCTCCATGTAGTACAGGCGCACCGCCTCCCGGTAGTCGATCCACTCGAGCGGCATGCCGGCCACATCGGTGCGCAGCACCTGCTGGCCGTAGTCGGGGAGCGCGGGTAGTGGCTCGGCTGCGGCAGCAGGACGCCGGGCCCCGTTCGACGCCAAACGCCCGGGGACCTCCGCCGCCATGCCCCAGCCGTCGGGTGTCACACGGCGAATCTTTCAAAAACAGCGAAAAAAATCAATGACGTGATCGTCGTGCGGGCGTTGCCCGCGTACCACAGCGCCACCCTGTGGGCGCCAGCCGCGGCTCCACTGATCGGCCCGGTGCCACGGCTGTTGCCGGTCTCGTCTTCTTCTCCCTGTGGGAGCGACGCCAGTCGCGACTCCCCGGTCGGGGCTCGCGCCCCTCCCACAGCGCCCGGAGGCAGGGGAGCCAAACCAAGCGAGTATCGGGGAGCGACTTTGGCTCCCCAGCCGCAAGGGCTTCAGCCGCGACCCCGGCATTCAGCGCGGCTTCCCGCCCCCCGGTGCCTGCCGCTGCAACCGCTTCTGGCGCCAGCGCTCGCGCTGCTCCGGTGTCATCTTCTGCCAGCGCTCGCGCAGCGCCTGGCGCTGCTCCGGCGGCAGATCACGGAAGCGGTGGAAGTTCTTGCGCACGCGCGCCTGGTCCTCGGGCGGGAGCTGCCGGAACTTCTCGAAGCGCTCCTGCACCGCACGACGCTGCTCGGGAGTCAGCTCCTGCCAGCGGCGGAAACGCTGCTGGGCCAGCTCGCGCTGCGCCGGGTCCATCCCGACCCAGCGTCCGGCGCCGGCGGCGAGCCGCGCCTGGCGCTGCGGCGGCAGCGTCTCCCATTGTGCGGCCAACCCTGCCAGCACCTCCTGCTGTCCGGTGGAGAGCGACGCCCAAGGCACGCCCGCGGGATCGGCGGCGGGATCAGCGGCGAGCGCCGTCGCAAACAGGCCGGCGAGCAACAGGGCGACGACGCGGCTAACGAGGTGCATCGACGCTCTCCGGATCGGGGGGTAGAGGCGGCGGTTCGGTCTGGGTACCGGGCAGCTGGGCGAGAAACTCGAAGAAACCGGCGTCGGCTTCGTCCTCGGGGACGCTGCCGAGGAACTCAAGGAAGTCCTCGTCGGGAAGCGGCGCGTCGGCGGCACCGGCAGCGGCGGCACCGAGCACTCCCAGAATCGCGAACAGACAGAACCGGCCATGGGTCATCGCATCACCCGGTCAGCCCCGGGTCGATCTGCTCCTGACCGCCATCGGCCTGGAGCCAGTCGTAGAACTCGAGATCCTCGATCATCTCGAGGTTTTCATCGGCGAGCAGCACCTCGAGCGCGAGCGCGGGATCCGCAGCCGTGGGCGGCGCTGCCGGCTCGCGGCCGACCCACAGCGCCAGTGCCAGGCCGGCAACGGCCGCGGCGCCGAGCGCCGGCTGCCAGCCGCCGAGCCACGCCGACGGACGACCGCCAAGCTCGGCGAGCGCAGCCTGGCGCGCGCGGTTCAGGCGCGACGCCGTAGCTGCGTCGATGTTCTCGGCATCCTGGCGCAGCACCTGGCGCGCGGCCTCCTCGAAGCGCCGCTCGGCGTCCTCGCGCGGTTCCCCGGGCGTGGTCATGGCCAGTGCTCGCCGAGCGTGGCGCGCAGGCTGTGCACCGCGCGCGAGTAGTGGGTCTTCACGCTGCCCGCGGAGCAGCCCATGACCGCAGCGGTCTGCGCCACGTCGAGCCCTTCGAGGTTGCGCAGCAGGAAGGCCTCCTGCTGGCGCGCGGGCAGCGCGGCGACAGCGGTCTCGAGCGCGCCCATGGCGGCACCGAGCGCAACCCGCTCCGCCGGACCGTCGTTCGCCGGCGCGGGAGCGGTGGCGATGGGGTCGAAGACCTCGTCGTCGGGATCGGCCGGAGCCGCGAAGAAGGCCAGCACGCGGCGGCGCACGCTGCCGCGGCGCTGGTGATCGAGGATGCGGTTGCGCAGGATGCGGAAGAAGAGCAGCGGCCACTCCGCCTCGGGCGCCGCGGCGTAGCGGCGCACCAGGCGCAGCATCGTGTCCTGCACGATGTCGAGGGCCTCATCGCGGTCGCGCACCGCCAGTGTCGCCATGCGCAGGGCGCGGCGCTCCACGTCGGCCAGGAACCGCTCCATCGCGGAGCGTTGCTGCAGGGCTGTCTCCTCCCGTGGCGTGGCGCGGGGTATCGTGCCGGGCAGTGCCGTGGCACACATCGTCGTCGTGCTGGACATAGGATAGGGGCCGGTCTGTCGTCAGGCACTATAACGCTGCATCCCGCTGCGGGTTGACGGGCAAGAGGCCCGGCCGCGGGTGGCGTTCTTATTCACATGGGCCGTTCCGTTGCGGTGTTACGTTACGAAGGCCTGCAGATCCCGCAACAAGGTACGGCAACCCATTGACTCAGAAAGATAAGCTTGAAACGGGCAAAAATTGACCAGCTTGTCATAAGTGACGTGCCGCACGGGCCACGGCACCGTGCGCCCGGCCCGTCCACAGACTTATCCACACAATTTGTGGATAAATGACGCATCGCGCCAGATCAATACCTTACGTGTGCCCATGACCTCCGCGACCATCCTGCGCGTGGCCATCGATGCGCCGGTCATGCAGCTCTTCGACTACCTCGCCCCCGCCCACACCGAGGTGCAGCCGGGACAGCGCGTGCGGGTACCGTTCCGGCAGGAGCGCCGCGTCGGTGTCGTGCTCGCGCTCGCCGACCAATCAGAAGTCCCGTCCGGGAAGCTCCGCCGTGCGCTCGCCGTGCTCGATCCGGAGCCGTTGCTCGACGCCCATCTGCTCGAACTCCTCGGCTGGGCCGCCGGCTACTACCAGCATCCACCAGGCGAGGTATTCGCCGCCGCCCTGCCCCGGCTGCTGCGCCACGGTCGCGAGAGCGCGACCGGCACCGTCGTCTGGCACGCAACGCCCGCTGGACGCGCGGCGCTCGCTGCCAGCGAGGCGGCACGCGCGCCGGTGCAGTCACGCTGCCTCGCTGCACTCGTCGACGCCGGCCGCCCGCTCGATGCCGGTGCGCTGGCAGCGCTCGCGCCGCGCTGGCCGGCGGCGATACGCGCGCTCGAACGCCGCGGCTGGGTCGAGCGCAGCCGGCACGACGAGTGGAGCGGCGCCGGCGGCAGCCCCGACGAGCCGCCGGTTCTCACCGGCCCGCAGGCCGACGCGGTCGCCGCGCTCACCGGCGGCGACGGCTTTCGCGCCTGCCTGCTGCAGGGCGTGACCGGGAGCGGCAAGACCGAGGTGTACCTGCGCGCCATCGCGCGTGAACTCGCCGCCGGCCGGCAGGGCCTGGTGCTGGTGCCCGAGATCGGCCTCACGCCGCAGCTCGTCGCGCGCTTTCGCCGCCGCTTCCCGGTGGCCGGCATCGCGCTGCTGCACTCGGGGCTCACCGACGTGCAGCGCCTGGAATCCTGGGTACGCGCCCGCGACGGGCGGGCCGACATCGTCATCGGCACGCGCTCGGCGGTGTTCGCGCCGCTGCCGCGGCCAGGCCTGATCGTCGTCGACGAAGAGCACGACGGCTCGCTGAAGCAGCAGGAGGGCTTCCGCTACTCGGCGCGCGACCTCGCGGTCTGGCGCGCGCGCCAGCTCGGCATCCCGGTGGTGCTGGGCTCCGCCACCCCCTCGCTCGAGAGCCTCGCCAACGTGGACGCCGGCCGCTACCGGCGCCTGCTGCTGCCCGAGCGGGCCGGCAGCGCGCGCCGACCGTCGATCCACCTCGTCGATCTGCGCCGGCATGTGGCGCAGGACGGTCTGGCACAGCCGCTGGTCGATGCCATCGGCCGCCACCTCGCGGCCGGAGGGCAGGTGCTGCTCTACCTCAACCGCCGCGGCTACGCCCCGACGCTGCTCTGCCCGGCCTGCGGCGAGTGCCTGGAGTGCAAGCACTGCGATGCGCGCCTGGTCTTGCACCGGCGCGAGGGGCGCGTCACCTGCCACCACTGCGGCGCCACGCGTGCCGCCCCGGAGCACTGCCCGGCCTGCTCTGGTGCGCTGGTCGCCGTCGGCCAGGGCACCGAGCGGCTCGAGGCGGCGCTCGATGAACTGTTCCCGGGTGTGGCCCGCGTGCGCATCGACCGCGACACCACCCGCGCACGCGGCGAACTCGAGCGGCTGCTCGCTACCGTGGCGAGCGGCGAGGCGCGCATCCTGCTCGGCACACAGATGCTCACCAAGGGCCACGACTTCCCGCTGGTAACACTCGTCGGGATCATCGATGCCGACCAGGGGCTGTTCGGCACCGACTTTCGCGCCAGCGAGAAGCTCGCCCAGACCTTCGTGCAGGTCTGCGGTCGCGCGGGCCGCGGCGAGCGCCCCGGCGAGGTCTACCTGCAGACACACTTCCCCGACCACCCGCTGCTGCAGCTCCTGGTACGCGAGGGCTACGAACGCTTCGCCGAGGCCGCGCTCGCCGAGCGCCAGGCCGCCGGCTGGCCGCCCTACAGCTACCTCGCGCTGCTGCGCGCGGAAGCCACGGCCCGCGAGCCCGCGCTCGACTTCCTCACCCGCGCTCGCGAGGTCGGTGAGGCCCTCGGGGCGCACGGCGTGCGCCTGCTTGGCCCGGCGCCGGCACCGATGGCCAGGCGCGCCGGGCACCACCGCGCCCAGCTGCTGGTGGAGACCGCGACACGGCCCCGCCTGCAGCGCTTCCTCGCCGCCTGGCGCGCCGAGCTCGACGCCCTGCCCGGGGCAAGTCGCACCCGCTGGTCGCTTGACGTCGACCCGGCCGAGCTCTTCTGACAAGGCGCCCGCGCGGCGGAGCCGTATAATTTCCCAATGCCGATCACCAGCCACGTGGCGCAGGCGCTCTGCGCCGCGCTCGAATACGCGCCCGAACGCGCCGGGGAAATCGCCGAGGCGCTCACCGCCCCGCCCGCGCTCGCGCTCGGCGATTTCGCCTTTCCCTGTTTCGCCCTGGCGAAGCAGCTGCGCATGGCGCCGCCGAAGATCGCCGCCGATCTCGCCGCGCGCGTCGCGCCGGATGCCCTGATCGCGCGCGCAGTCGCCGCCGGACCCTACGTCAACATCTTCCTCGAGCGCGCCGAGGCAACCCGGCGCGTGCTCGGCGCCATCGCCGCCGACCCCCTGCGCTGGGGCAGCCACAACGAGGGCGGCGGCCAGGTCGTCGTGCTCGACTTCTCGGCACCGAACATCGCCAAGCCCTTCCACTTCGGCCACCTGCGCTCGACCAACATCGGCGCCGACCTCGCCCGCATCTTCTCCTTCATGGGCTACCGGGTGGTGCGCAAGAACTACCTCGGCGACTGGGGCACGCAGTTCGGCTTCGTCATCTACGCCTGGCAGAAATGGGGCGACCCGGCCGAACTGGAGGCGCACGCCATCGACTACCTGGTCGACCTCTACGTGCGTGCCTACCGCGAGAGCGAGGCCGACCCCGCGGTACGCGAACAGGCCCGCCACCTCTTCCTGCGCCTCGAACAGGGCGACCCGCAGATCGCCGCGCTCTGGCAGCAGTTCCGCGAGCTGTCGCTGGCCGGCTTCATGAAGACCTACGAGCGGCTCGGCATTGCCTTCGACAGTTACGAGGGCGAGGCCTCGGTCAACCATCTGGTCGACACCGTGATCGAGCGCTTCGTGAAGGCCGGGGTCGCCGAGGAATCGCAGGGCGCCCTCGTGGTGCAGGTCTCGGCCTTGCTCGGCCGTGAGATCGCCCCGCTCATGCTGCGCAAGTCCGACGGCGCCTCGACCTACGCGGCGCGCGACTGCGCCGAAGCCATCGACCGCTGGGAGCGGCACGGCTTCTCGGCCAACATCTACGTGGTCTCGCGCCAGGAAGACCACTTCGCCCAGCTCTTCGCCGCGCTGACGCGCCTCGCCGCCGCCGAGCAGTGGGACAGCCACTGGCCGGCCACCTGCGAGAACGTGAGTTTCGGCTACGTGCGCGGCATGTCCACCCGCAAGGGCGAGGCCGTGTGGCTCGAGGACGTGCTCGACGAGGCCCGCGACCGCGCCCGCCGCGTACGCGAGGAGAAATCCGCCGCTAACCCACGCGCCTTCCCGGCGCTGTCCGAGGCCGAGCTCGGGTATGTCAGCGAGAGCGTCGGCCAGGCCGCACTGCTCTACTTCGACGTCTCCTCGCGGCGGCTCTCCGACGTGAGCTTCGACTGGGACACGGTGCTGCAGTTCGAGGGCAACACCGGCCCGTACCTGCAGTACTCGCATGCGCGCATGTGCGGAATCTTCCGCCGCGCCGCCACCGCAGGCCTCGGCGGTTTCGACGCCGGGGCGGTGGCCACCGGTCTCGCCGACGAGGAATGGGCGCTGGTGCTCGCGCTGCGCGCCTTCCCGACCGCCGTCGCCGCCGCCTGCGCCGGGCGCGAGCCGCACGAAATCGCGCGTTACCTCTACGAACTCGCCAGCGCGTTCAACGCCTTCTACAACAAGCACACCGTGATCGATGCCGCCGACCCGGCCACCAGCCGGGCGCGTCTCGCGCTGGTGCGCGCCGCGCAGCTGACGCTCGGCAACGGGCTGAAACTCCTCGGCATCCGCCCGCTGGAGACGATGTGACCTGCGTGGGCGGACGCTGACGGTGGCGGCAGCACGCAAGCGGCGCCGCGCCGGGACCCCGGCCCGACGCAGCGCCGGCACGCCGGGCTGGGTGCTCGTGCTCGCCGGCCTGGCGCTCGGCGCTGCCGCGGTCGCCACCGTCGTCTACGTGCGCGACCGCCTCGGCACGCCCGCCGCCGCGCCCGCGGCCACGGCCGAGACACCAGCGCGGCCCGCCCCGCGCCCGAAGCCGCCCGCGGCGACGGCACCGCCGGAGAAGCGCTTCGAGTTCTACGAGATGCTGCCGGACTTCGAGGTCGTCGTGCCGGAGGTGGACCGCGAAGTGCGGGCCGACAAGACCCCCGCCCCCGTCGAAGTGCCGGGTGTCTACGTGCTGCAGGCCGGCTCCTACACGACATTCGCCGAAGCCGACAGGATGAAGGCGCGGCTCGCGCTCCTCGGCATCGGTTCACAGATCCAGAAAATCAGCGTCGAGGAGCGCGAGTTCCACCGCGTGCGCATCGGACCCATCGAGCAGCTCGACGAACTGAATCGCGTACGCCAGCGCCTGCGCACCGCGCGCATCGACGTGCTCGTGATCCGGGTGGGCGAGTGAGCGGCAACGGCCTCGGCCGGCACTTCCCGGCACTAGCCGCCGCACTGCCTTGCCTCGAACTCGCGGAGCTGCCGACGCCGCTCGAGCCCGCTCCTGCGCTCGCCGCGACGCTCGGCATTGGCGCGCTCGCGATCAAGCGTGATGACCGCAGTTCCCCGCTCTACGGCGGCAACAAGGTCCGCAAGCTCGACTACCTGCTCGCCGACGCCCTCGCGCGCGGCTGCGACAGCGTCGTCACCTACGGCTCGGCCGGCTCCAACCACGCGCTCGCCACCGCCGTGTTCGCCACGCGCCTCGGCCTCGCCGCCCACGCCGTGCTCATCGACCAGCCGCCCGGGCCCGCTGTCGCGCGCAAGCTGCGCTGGCTGCTCCACACCGGCGCCCACATCCACTACGCCAGCAGCTACGCCGACAGCCGGCGCGTCGCCGAGCGCCTGCGCGAACACCATCCGGTCGCGGCGCGCTGCCTGTACGACATTCCCTGGGGCGGCTCGAGCCCGCTCGGCGCGACCGGCTTCGTCGCCGCCGCGCTCGAGCTGGTGCGCCAGTCCGACGCGCCGGCCGATTACCTCTACGTCTCCGGCGGCACCATGGGCACGGCCATCGGCCTCAGCCTTGGCCTGCGCGCCGCCGGCTGGTCGACGTGCGTCGTCGCCCCGCGCGCCGTACCCCAGGGCACGACCGACGTCGAGCGCACCGTTCGCGTCGCGCGCGAAGCGAACCTCGCCCTGCACGCGCACGACCCCGCCTTCCCGCTATTCGACGATCCGCTCGCGCAACTCGAGCTGCGCCCCGAGTTCTACGGCAGCGGCTACGCGGTGCCCACGCCCGCCTCGGACGAGGCCACTGCGCTCGCCGCGCGCCTGCACGGCATCAGCCTCGAAAGCACCTACACCGCCAAGGCCTTCGCCGGCCTCGTCACCGACGCCCGCGCCGGGCGACTCACCGGCCAGCGTGTCGTCTACTGGCACACGGCGAACTCCGCGCCGTACCCCCCCGCGCTCAACCAGATCGATCCCGCGCCGCTGCCCGCACCGCTGCGCCACTACCTCGAAGCGGCCAGCCCATGAGCACCCGCGCCGCGCTGCCTGCACTGCGCCTGCGCCGCGCCACGCCCGCCGACGCCGAAGCGCTCGCCCTCGTCGGCGCCGCTACCTTCCTCGAAGCTTTCGCCGGCATGCTCGAACCGGAGGACATCCTCGCCCACTGCGCCAACGAGCACAGCGCCGCACGCTACGCGAAGTGGCTCGCCAGCCCCGTCGCACGGCTCTGGCTCGCCGAGACCGTCGAGAACCCCATCGCCGTCGGCTACCTCGTCGGCGACCGCTCGCAACTGCCGCTGCCCGACCTCACCGACGACGACTACGAGGTCAAGCGCGTCTATGTCCTCAGCCGCTTCCAGCGGGCGGGACTCGGGCGGGCGCTCATGGCGCGCTCGCTCGAAGACGCGCGCGCGCTCGGCGCACGGCGGCTGCTGCTTGGGGTGTACTCGGAGAACGCGGAAGCGATCGCGTTTTACCGGCACATCGGTTTCGAGGTCGTCGGGACGCGGCGCTTCCGCGTGGGATCGCGGGAACGGGATGACCTGATTCTGGAAACAGTGGTGCGCGGGTGAGGGGATGGCGGCTCATCACCGCGCATCGCGTCGCCTGCACCGGGATCCACTACGTGCGCTGCCGAACCGAGATCTCCAGGCCCGCCTCCTTGAGCACGGCATGGACCGTGCGAAAGGACGGGTTGCCGTAACGTGACAGCGAGCGGTAAGCCTGGGTCAGGTTGATGCCGATGCGCCGTGCGATGGGAGGCAGGCCGCCGCTGGCGTCGGCGACCCGTCGCACGGCCACGGCAATTTCCGCCGGCGCCCCATCGCGCAGGGTTTCGTTGAGCATCTCGATGGTCTGATCCGGATCGGCGCGCCGCAATTCGCGCATCACTTCCTCATGCGGCCTGACGACACCTTTACGCTTCTTCTTCATCTACACACTCCGAAACTCGCGCCACCAGGCCAACGCCCGCCTGATGTCCCGCTCCTGGGTGCGTTTGCTTCCCGCGAGCAGGACGAGATATCCGTCGGTACCGACATGCCCCGCATACAGCCGATAGCCCGGCCCGACATTCGTAGCTGGAGTAGCGAACCTGGATTAGCCGCTTCGCAGCCGACAACTGCGAGAACTGCGACCCGGCACCGTCATCGGCCCCGTCATCGGCCCGTGCCGATGACAAAGGTCTCCGGCGGGATGGGCGTGCCGATCTCGGCGGAGGTCCAGCGGATGTCCACGGACTTCACGCTGTCGTAGTAGTGCCGCACGCGCCCGGGCTGCAGGAAGCGCTGCTCCCCGACGGTGTAGAAGTCCGAGTAGATGCGTTCGTGCCAGCCCTGTGGCGCCTGCCAGGCTGCCGAACGCACGCGGTAGTCGCTGGCGTCGATGCCGAAGAGCGTTGTCTGGCCGGACGGGTCGGTCACGCGCACGAAGTGGCAGGGGTGGCCCTCCACCTGGTCGTCCGTCAGGCGCTCCACCTTGAAGCCCGGCTCGAGCGCGAAGCGGATGGCGCTGAAGCCGAAGCCGCTGCCCTCCCCGGCCCGGTCACGCCCTCCGGGAACGACGCCGTTCTGGTCGTAGCCCTGCTGGCCGTCAAACGCGGTCTGGAACAGGACCCGCGACCCCACGTATGCATCCAGCCTGAACTTGCCGCTGCCGGCGTGGGCGGCATTGAGCTCCTTCGGATACTCGCGGTACATCACGTAGCGGTCGGCGGTGACACAGGCCTGCGGCTTGCCGTTGCGGCAGAGCACGGCATTGCCGCGCATGATGTTGGTGCCGGCGTGGAGCCAGGCCTCGCCGCCGGCAGCCTGGTGGGCGCGGGCGACGATCTCAGCGGCGCTGAGTTCGTCTGCCCTGACCGTGCCGCACAGGACCAGCCCCAGCAACGCGATGAACCACGGGATGCGGAATCTCATGACACAGCCCTCTCCACGAGACCTTTCCAGGTCGGCGCGAGCACGATGACACCGACGTCGATCGCGCACAAGACGCGGGTCGTGGAGGCGAGCGGCACGGGATGGCGCGACAGCCCGGGGATCCCGGCGTGTGGCCGACCGTCGAACCCAACTGCGATAATGCCGGCGACAGTGGAGACTCCGTGGTGCGATCCATGCGCTCGCCGAGCCGGCGCGCGAAGTCCGGATCGGCACCGTTGCGATCCGCTCGACCGACGGCGCCGAACCACGCGCCAGACCAACAACTGCGAGAACTGCGACCCGGCACCACAGATGGTCCTGACCAGACTCGGCGAAATCGGCGTCAGGCGCTTCATGCGCGAGTACTGGCAGCGCCGGCCGGTGCTTATCCGCGCCGCGTTACCGGACTTCGCCCCGCCGGTCGACCGGAAGCGGATGTTCGAACTGGCAGCCAGCGCGGACGTGGAATCGCGCCTGATCGTCCGGGATGGCGCGCGCTGGTCGCTGCGCCATGGGCCGATCCCCCGGCGCTCGCTGCCGCCGCTCGCGCAACCGCGCTGGACGCTGCTGGTGCAGGGCCTCGACCAGGCCGATGCCAGCGCGCACGAACTGCTGGCGCGCTTTCGTTTCGTGCCCGATGCCCGCCTCGACGACCTGATGGCGAGCTTCGCCACCGACGGCGGTGGCGTACCGGCACATGTCGACAACTACGATGTGTTCCTGCTGCAGGCCTACGGCCGGCGGCGCTGGCGGATCAGTCGCCAGCACGACCAGCGCCTGCAGCCCGGGATGCCGCTGAAGCTGCTCGCCGATTTCCGCCCGACGCGCGAGTGGGTCCTCGAGCCCGGCGACATGCTCTACCTGCCGCCTGGTGTGGCCCACGAGGGCGTGGCGGTGGGCGCGTGCGTCAGCTATTCCATCGGCTTTCGCACGCCGACCTGGCAGGAGCTGCACGATCCCTGGCTCGCCCGGTTCGCCGAGGGCACCCGGCTCGACGGCCGCTACGCCGATCCGGGGCAGCGCGTGACGGCGCATCCCGGTGAACTCCCGAACGCGATGATCAGCCGGACGCACGCCGCGCTGAGCCGCATCCGGCCGACGCGTGCGCACACTGCGCGTTTCCTGCTGGAACATCTCTCCGAACCCAAGCCGGAAGTCGTGTTCCGGCGGCCGCAGCACCAGCCGTCGCCAGGTGTGTTCGCGCGCGCGGTGCGCCGGCAGGGCGTGATCCTCGACGCCCGCAGCCGCATGCTGTACGGCAATCCGGGCGTGGCGCTGAACGGCGAGCTGTTCGAGGTCGCGGCCGGACTGCGGCCCGCACTGCACGCGCTCGCCGACCGGCGCAGGCTCGATGGCGACAGCATCGCCCGCGCACCCGCAGCG
The DNA here is from genome assembly GCA_964415505.1 of uncultured Chromatiaceae bacterium. GTDB lineage: Bacteria > Pseudomonadota > Gammaproteobacteria > Steroidobacterales > QUBU01. Next base: position 59,627 of record CAYQAR010000009.1, read on the forward strand.
CTGGTGCCGCTGCTGCGCGAGTGGCTGCTGGCCGGGTGGCTGCATTTCGACCGGGAGAAGGCGCCATGACCAGGGCCGATGCCTTCACAATCCGTCGCGCAGTGGCATCCGATGCCGCCACGCTCGCTGCGCTGGGGACGGGTACCTTCATCGAGACCTTCGGGCACCTGTACACGGCGGAGGACCTCGCCGCCTTCCTCGACCAGGCCCATTCCGAGGCCAGCTATGCGCGGCTGCTCGACGAGCGTGGTGGCGCCATCTGGCTGGCCTTCGCAGCCGACTCCACGCCGGCCGGCTACCTGGTCGCCGGCCCCTGCAAGCTGCCGGTGCCTGCGCTCGAACCGCAGGCCGGCGAGATCCGCCGGCTCTACCTGTGGCGCGCCGTGCAGGGCAGCGGCCTCGGCACGTGCCTGCTCGGAGTCGCGTTCAACTGGCTCGACGAGCAGGGCTATGCGCCGCTGTACATCGGTGTCTGGTCGCGCAACCTCGGCGCCCAGCGCCTCTACGCGCGCCTCGGCTTCGACAAGGTCGGCGAATACGACTTTCCGGTCGGCCGCCACCTCGATCGCGAGTTCATCCTGCGGCGCGGACAGGTAGCGGGTTGAGCCATCGGGCGCCTTCCCGCAGCAGCATGGCGCCGCGTTTACGCCCGCGGGTCGTCGTACCCCTCTCGCAACGCCGCCCAGTCGCCCGGTCCGAACCTCGCACCCCCCTCGCGGCTGATCTTCGCGAGCGAGCGATGCAGCCGCTCGAGGTTGCGCCGGCACCAGGAGTCCTGCCGCGCCATGACCCGGCCGCGGTCGAAGTCGAGCAGGAAGATGCCGTCGCGCTGGTCGAGTTGCACGTTGTGGGCGTTGAGGTCGGCGTGATAGATCCGCGCGCGGTGGAACCGGGCAAGGCATTTGCCAATGCTGTGCCAGGTGGCGGCAGGGAGCGCGCCGGCGGCAAGGCGCGTGGAGAGCGACGTGACGCCGGGGACGCGCACGGTGAGGAGATCGCAGCGGTACACGAGCCCGCGGCGCAGGTAGCGTGCGGCGACCGGGCGTGGTACCGGCAGACCTGCGGCGTGCATGTGCGCAAGCAGGTACCACTCGGTGAAGGCACGCGTGCGCTGCCCGCCCAGCCAGCAGAACCCATCATCGATCACGCGCGCGACAGCGCCGCCGCGATGGTAGTGCTTGAGCACCCAGTCCTGGCCGTCGTGGTGCACGAAGAGCGTCGCGCCGCGCCCGCCCGAGCGGTCCGTCGCCACGCGCGTGCCGTCCCAGTGCAGGGGATCGAACCACGCTTCGCGTGGTTGGCCCGCCAGCGAGGCATCGTATAGGATGACGCTCTCGCCGATCCGTTCTACGCGCGATATCGACAGCATGGCACCTTCATCGGGTGGATCGCCTGCACCCCTGCCGGAATCGATCTGCGTCATCCGGCTCTCCGCCATCGGCGACTGCTGTCACACGCTCCCGGTCCTGCGCACGATCCAGGCAGTTTCGCCCGCGACCCGCGTGACCTGGGTGATCGGCCGGACCGAGTACGGCCTGATGAAAGGCGTGGACGGAATCGAGTTTATCACCTTCGACAAGAGCGAGCCGCGCGCGAGCCTCGCGGCGCTGCGCGCGCAGGTCCGCGGCCGGCGCTTTCCGCTCCTCCTGCACATGCACGCCTCGATGCGGGCCAACCTCGCGAGCCTGATGGTGCGCGCCGACCGGCGCATCGGCTTCGACCGCCAGCGGGCGCGCGACTGGCAGTGGCTGTTCACCAACGAGCGCATCGCCGCACGGCCTGAACAGCACGTCATGGACGGCCTCTTCAGCTTCCTCGAGCACCTCGGCATCCGCGAGCGCGTGCTGCGCTGGGACATCCCGCTGGCCGCGGAGGACCGTGCCTTCGCGCAGGCGCAGGCCGGGGGCAGCGGCCCGCTCGTCGTGATCAGCCCGTGCACCAGCCAGCGCTTCGCCAATTACCGCAACTGGCGTGTGGAGAATTACGCGGCGGTGGTCGCAGAGCTGCAGCAGGTGCACGGGGCGCAGATCGTGCTCACCGGCGGCAGCACCGCGATCGAGCGCGATTACGGCGCCGCGCTCGCCGCGACGGCACCGCGACCGGTGGTGAACCTCGTCGGGCGCACCAGCCTCAAGCAGCTGCTCGCCCTCATCGAGCGCGCCGACCTGCTGATCTGCCCGGACTCGGGTCCCGCGCACATGGCCACCGCGGTCGGCACTTCCGTGGTCGGGCTGTACGCGACTTCCAACCGCCATCGCACCGGGCCGTACTTCAGCCAGGAACTCGTCGTCGATGCCTATCCCGAAGCGGTGCGGCGCGAGTTCGGCGTGCCGGTAGCGCAGCTGCGCTTCGGGCAACGGGTGCGGGATCCGGCGGCGATGGATCTGGTGCGGGTCGACGAGGTTGTCGAGAGGGCGGCGGCGGTGCTGGGGGCGGGGAAGAA
>CAYQAR010000010.1:0-33494 GCA_964415505.1 uncultured Chromatiaceae bacterium
GGGACGCTCGCTGCGGCCATCCCTGGCCTGCGCTCGCTCGTCTCGGGCTGGCGCTACGCATCGTGCTCCGCTGGCCCTCTACGCCCGCCGCGAGCAGCCCGGCAACAGCCGGTCGGTTTTCCTTCTCCCTGTGGGAGCGACGCCAGTCGCGACCGGGCGCGGGTCGGGGCTTGCGCCCCTCCTACGGTGCCCCACCGGCCCCGGCGGCTTGAATAACGCCGCTGCTGTCACTAGAATTTCGCGGCTTTGAGGCGCGTTGGCGCCGATGCAGCCACGAAACGCCCCGATGAAGGCGCCACGTGGCTTTTTTTGTGAGCGAGCCACGAGGGACGCGTCGGGTGATCGGCCTAAAGAGCAGGGCGATCCGCACGGTTCTGCGCTGGCAGCTGATCGCCACGGTGCTGCTGGCCGGTGCCGGAGCCTGGTTCGCCGGACCCCACGGGGCGCTCTCGGCGGCGCTCGGCGGGCTGGTGAGCTTCGCGGCCGGACTGGGGTTCGCCGGGGTCGCCTCGCTCGGCAGCGCGGACTCCGCCACCGGCGTGGTGATCGGCGCACTGCGTGCCGAGGGGATCAAGATCCTCCTCATCGTGCTGCTGCTCTGGCTGGTGATGGCGACCTACGAGAACGTGGTCGTGATCGCGTTTTTCGGGACGTTCATCGTCGCCACCGTGCTGTTTTCGGCGGCGGCGTTCGTGCGCGAGGACGGCTGAGTGCAGCCGCCGCTCCGGAGTGGTCGAGGAAACGGGTAGTCCTGCAGATGTCCGCTGAACATACACTGACCCCGACGTCCTACATCCAGCACCATCTCACCTTCCTCGCCGAGCCGATCGGCGATGGCCCGTTCTGGACCCTGCACGTGGACTCGCTGGTGACGGCGGTGATCCTCGGCGTGGTGTCGCTCGGCCTGATCGCCTGGGTGGTGCGCGGCGCGACCTCGGGCGTGCCGACGAAGCGCCAGGCCTTCGTCGAGGTGCTGGTGGATTTCGTCGACGAGCAGGTCGCCGGTATCTTCCACGGCAACCGTCGGCCGTTCGTGGCGCCGGTGGCCCTGACGGTGTTCGTCTGGGTGCTGCTCATGAACGCCATGGATTTCCTGCCCGTGGACATCATGGCGAAGGGCCTGCAGGCGCTTGGCTTCGAGGAGTTCCGCCTGGTGCCGACCGCGGACGTCAACACCACCTTCGCCCTGTCGCTGTCGGTATGGGTGCTGATGATCTTCTTCTCGATCAAGGTGAAGGGCTTCGGCGGCTGGATCCACGAGCTGTTCTGCTCGCCCTTCGGCGGCCACCCGGCGCTCTGGATCCCGAACTTCCTCTTCAACCTGATCGAGTACATCTCCAAGCCGCTGTCGCACTCGCTGCGACTGTTCGGCAACATGTACGCCGGCGAGATCATCTTCCTGCTGCTGTGGCTGTGGGCCGCCACCGGCCTGGTCGGCACCGTGTTCGCCGCCGTCCTCGGTCTCGGCTGGGCGATCTTCCATATCCTGATCGTGGCGCTGCAGGCCTACATCTTCATGATGCTCACGATCGTCTACATCTCGATGGCCCACGAAAGCCACTGAGCCCGGTCCTCAACTCAACACGACTCTGCGACTCTCCCAAGAAAGGTAACGACGATGGACAAGATCCAGTACCTCGCCATGATCCAGGCCTATACCGGCATCGGCATCGGCCTCATCATCGGGCTCGGCGCTGCCGGTGCCTGTATCGGTGTAGGCATCATGTGCAGCCGCTTCCTCGAAGGCGCTGCCCGCCAGCCGGAGCTGGCCAACATGCTGCAGGCGAAGGTGTTCCTGCTGCTCGGCCTGATCGACGCCTCGTTCATCATCGGCGTCGGCCTCGCGATGCTGTTCGCCTTCGGCAATCCGTTGCTCGCTGTCGTCAGCGCCGCAGGCTGATCACACCCGCGACCGATCCGCGGGTCGCGCGCCGCGTGGCGCCGGCCCGCAGGGGGCAGACATGAACATCAATTTTTCGCTGTTCGCCCAGGCCATCGCCTTCGCCGCCTTCATCTGGTTCACGGTCAGGTTCGTCTGGCCGCCGCTGCTCGCCGCCATCGAGGAGCGCCAGACGAAGATCGCCGACGGGCTGGCCGCCGCCGACAAGGGCACGCGTTCGCTCGAGGAAGCGCAGGTGCGCATCCAGACGCTGGTCGAGGAGGCGCGCACACAGGCGCGCCAGATCCTCGACCAGGCGCAGGTGCGTGCCGGCAGCATCGTCGAGGAGGCGCGCACGGGCGCCGAGCAGGAGCGCGACCGCATCATCCAGGCGGCGCGCGCCGACGTCGACCAGCAGGTCAACAGGGCCCGCGACGAGCTGCGTGCCCAGGTCGCCGCGATCGCGGTGGCCGGTGCCGAGAAGATCCTGGCCCGGGAGATCGATCCCCGGACCCACCAGGAATTGCTCGACAAGCTGGCGGCGCAGATCTAGGGGCGCCGAGCGATGTCGGAACACGGCACCGTAGCGCGACCGTACGCCCAGGCGGTCTTCGAGCTGGCCCGCGACGGCGGCACGTTTGCCGCCTGGTCGGATTTCCTGCAGCTCGCCGCCGTGATGGTGTCCGGGCCCGAGGTCGGGCGGCTGCTGTCCGCTCCGGGCGCGGACCTGCAGCGGCTGGCGACGGCGATCGCCGAGGTCTGCCGCGAGCAGCTCGGCAACTCGCCGCTGCTCGCCGGTCCGGCGGCCGCAGGCAGCAACTTCCTGCGGCTCCTCGTCGAGAAACAGCGCCTCGGTGCGCTGCCCGACATCGCCGCACGCTTCGAGGTCCTGAAGGCCGAGGCGGAAAACACCCTCGAGGTCACCCTCACCACCGCCGCGCCGGTCAGCGCCGAGCAGCAGGCGCGCATCGAGGGTGCGCTCGGCAAGCGCTTTGGCCGGCAGATCCGGCTCACCGTCCACCACGATGCACAGCTCATCGGCGGCGCCCGCCTGCAGGTGGGTGACCGGGTGATCGACGGCTCGGTACGCACCGGGCTCGACAAGCTGGCGACGGCCCTGCGCGTCTAGACGGACGCGCACCACGAATCAGGCAGAGGAACGACACATGGCACTGAAGGCCTCAGAAATCAGCGAGCTGCTCAAGCAGCGCATCAAGAGCTTCGAGAGCGCCGCGGAAGCGCGCGACGTCGGCACCGTCATCGCCGTGACCGACGGCATCTGCCGCATCCACGGCCTCAGCGACGCCAAGTATGGCGAAATGCTCGAGTTCCCGAAGAACACCTTCGGCCTGGCGCTGAACCTCGAGCAGGACTCGGTCGGCGCCGTGGTGCTCGGCGACTACAAGCACATCTCCGAAGGCGACACCGTGAAGACCACGGGCCGCATTCTCGAGGTGCCCGTTGGCGAAGGACTGCTCGGGCGCGTCGTGGACTCGCTCGGCAACCCGATCGACGGCAAGGGCCCGATCAAGGCTGCCGGCACCTCGCCGATCGAGAAGGTGGCGCCGGGTGTCATCACCCGCCAGTCGGTGAGCCAGCCGGTGCAGACCGGGCTGAAGGCGATCGACGCGATGGTGCCGGTCGGTCGCGGCCAGCGCGAGCTGATCATCGGCGACCGCCAGACCGGCAAGACCGCGGTGGCGATCGACGCGATCATCAACCAGAAGGGCACCGGCGTTAAGTGCATCTACGTGGCGATCGGCCAGAAGGCCTCGTCAATCGCCAACGTCGTGCGCAAGCTCGAGGAATTCGGTGCCATGGACCACACCATCGTGGTCGCCGCCTCCGCCGCCGTGTCGCCCGCCATGTGGTACATCGCACCCTACGCCGGCTGCGCCATGGGCGAGTACTTCCGCGACAAGGGCGAGGACGCGCTCATCATCTACGACGACCTGACCAAGCAGGCCTGGGCCTATCGGCAGGTGTCGCTGCTGCTGCGCCGCCCGCCGGGCCGCGAAGCGTATCCCGGCGATGTGTTCTACCTGCACTCGCGCCTGCTCGAGCGGGCCGCGCGCGTCAACCCCGAGTACGTGGAAAAGGTCACCGGCGGCAAGGTCAAGGGCAAGACCGGTTCGCTCACCGCGCTGCCGATCATCGAGACCCAGGCCGGCGACGTCTCGGCGTTCGTGCCGACCAACGTGATTTCGATCACCGACGGCCAGATCTACCTCGAGACGGATCTCTTCAACGCCGGCATCCGGCCCGCCATCAACGCCGGCCTCTCGGTGTCGCGCGTCGGTGGTGCGGCGCAAACCAAAATCATCAAGAAACTCGGCGGCGGCGTGCGCCTGGCGCTCGCCCAGTACCGCGAGCTCGCAGCGTTCGCACAGTTCGCCTCCGACCTCGACGAGGCGACCCGCCGGCAGCTCGAGCGCGGCCAGCGCGTCACCGAGCTCATGAAGCAGAAGCAGTATTCGCCGCTGTCGGTCGGGCTGATGGGGCTATCGCTCTACGCCGTCAACGAGGGCTACATCGATGCGGTGCCGGCCAAGCAGGTGGTGGCCTACGAGGCCGCCCTGCACGCCCACGCCAGGGAGAAGTTCGGCGCGTTGATCGACAGGATCAACGCCTCCGGCGACTACAACGACGAGATCGCCGCCGAGCTGAAGAAGGTCTGCGAAGACTTCAAGAAGAGCGGGACGTATTAGGTAGGAGCGACGCAAGTCGCGACCCGCTGAGGAATCGCGACTCGCGTCGCTCCCACAAAGGGCAGGAGCGCCACAAAGGGCAGGAACCGGACGGACCAGACAAATGGCAGGCGCAAAAGAAATCCGCACCAAGATCAAGAGCGTGAAGAGCACGCAGAAGATCACCAAGGCCATGGAGAAGGTCGCTGCCTCCAAGCTGCGGCGTACCCAGAGCCGCATGGCTGCTGCCCGCCCCTACGCCGACAAGATCCGCGATGTCATCGCCAACCTCTTCAAGGCCAATCCCGAGTACCGCCATCCCTTCCTCGTCTCACGCGAGGTGAAGCGGGTCGGCTACATCGTGGTGACCACCGACCGTGGCCTGTGCGGCGGCCTCAACGTGAACACCTTCCGCCGCCTGCTGCCGGAGCTGCGCCAGTGGGCCGACCAGGGCGTGGAGGTCGATCTCTGCCTCATCGGCGCCAAGGGCGTGCAGTTCTTCCGTCGACTCAAGGTCAATGTGGTCGCGGCCACGACCCACCTCGGCGAGAACCCGTACGTGTCGTCGCTGATCGGCGCCATGACGGTGATGCTCGATGCCTACAAGGCAGGCAGCATCGACCGGCTGTTCCTGGTCCATAACGTGTTCATCAACACGATGAGCCAGAAGCCGGAGATCCGCACGCTGCTGCCGGCCGAGGCGCCGAACCCGCAGCCGTTGCCGAAGCACTGGGATTACCTCTACGAGCCCGGCGCTGCGGAACTGCTCGGCGACGTGCTGACGCGCTACATCGAGACCCAGGTGTACCGCGCGGCGGTCGAGAACGTGGCCTGCGAGATGGCGGCGAAGATGGTGGCGATGAAGGCGGCCACCGACAACGCCGGCAAGCTGATCGGCAAGCTGCAGCTCGAATACAACAAGGCGCGCCAGGCCGGCATCACCCGCGAGATCTCCGAGATCGTGGGCGGCGCCGCGGCGGTTTAGACACGAAATTGCAGGAGCGGCTTCAGCCGCGAGTATTTTCTTCGAAGATCGCGGCTGAAGCCGCTCCTGCGGTGGGAATCTCCTACGGTGGGAAAAGGGCAGACGGGAGACGACAGATGAGCAACGGCAAGGTGGTTCAGGTGATCGGCGCGGTGGTGGACGTGGAGTTCCCGCGCGATGCCATTCCGAAGGTCTACGACGCGCTGAAGATCGATGCGGCCAACCTCACGCTCGAGGTGCAGCAGCAACTCGGCGACGGCGTCGTGCGCGCCATCGCGATGGGCGCCTCCGAAGGCCTCAAGCGCGGCCTGCCGGTCAGCAACACCGGCAAGCCGATCCTGGTGCCGGTAGGCACGAAGACCCTCGGCCGCATCATGGACGTGCTCGGCAACCCCATCGACGAGGCCGGTCCGATCGGTGCCGAGAACCACATGCCGATCCACCGCGCGGCGCCGAGCTACGAGGACCAGGCCAAGGCCACGGAGCTGCTCGAGACCGGCATCAAGGTCGTCGACCTCATCATGCCGATCGCCAAGGGCGGCAAGATCGGCCTGTTCGGCGGCGCCGGCGTGGGCAAGACCGTGACGCTCATGGAGCTGATCCGCAACATCGCGGTCGAGCACTCCGGCTATTCGGTGTTCGCCGGCGTCGGCGAGCGTACCCGCGAGGGCAACGACTTCTTCCACGAGATGAAGGACGGCGGCGTCATCGACAAGGTGGCGCTCGTCTACGGCCAGATGAACGAGCCGCCGGGCAACCGCCTGCGCGTGGCGCTCACCGGGCTGACCATCGCCGAGAATTTCCGCGATGAAGGCCGCGACGTGCTGATGTTCATCGACAACATCTACCGCTACACGCTCGCCGGCACCGAGGTCTCGGCGCTGCTCGGCCGCATGCCCTCCGCGGTGGGTTACCAGCCGACACTCGCCGAGGAGATGGGCGTGCTGCAGGAGCGCATCACCTCGACACGCACCGGCTCGATCACCTCCTTCCAGGCGATCTACGTGCCCGCCGACGATCTCACCGACCCGTCGCCGGCTACCACCTTCGCGCACCTCGATGCGACTCTCGTGCTCTCGCGCAACGTCGCCGAGCTCGGCATCTACCCGGCCGTGGACCCGCTCGACTCCACCAGCCGCCTGCTCGACCCGAACGTCATCGGCCAGGAGCACTACGACTGCGCCCGCTCGGTGCAGGCCGTGCTCCAGCGCTACAAGGAGCTGCAGGACATCATCGCCATCCTCGGCATGGACGAGCTTTCCGAGGACGACAAGCTCACCGTGCAGCGCGCGCGCAAGATCCAGCGCTTCCTCTCGCAGCCGTTCTTCGTGGCCTCGCAGTTCACCGGCCAGGAAGGCAAGTACGTCTCGTTGAAGGACACGATCCGCGCCTTCAAGGGCATCGTCACCGGCGAGTACGACGCCCTGCCCGAGCAGGCGTTCTACATGGTCGGCACCATCGAAGAGGCGGTCGCCAAGGCGAAGACGCTGCAGTAAGGGTAACGACCATCGCCCCCCGTAGGAGCGGCTTCAGCCGCGATCTTCAAGGCGAATATTCGCGGCTGAAGCCGCTCCTACGGGACGAAGGCAGGCAGGAAACACGCACATGGCCACCATTCACGTCGAGATCGTCAGCGCCGAGGGCCACATCTTCTCGGGCGACGCGAGCCTGGTGATCTGCCCCGCGAAGATGGGCGACGTGGGCATCGCCCCGCGCCATGCCCCGCTGATGACCACCCTGCGTCCGGGCGAGGTGCGCGTGCAGGCCGAGGGCAAGGAAGAGGTATTCCTCTTCGTCACCGGCGGCATCCTCGAGGTGCAGCCGACCCAGGTGACGATCCTCGCCGACACCGCGCTGCGCGAGGACCAGCTCGACGAGTCCGCCGCCGACGACGCCCGGCGCAAGGCCGAGGAGGCGCTGAAGGGTGCGGTCGACAAGGAAGATCTCGCCCACGCCCAGCTGCAGCTCGTCGAGGCCGCTGCCCGCTACCGCGCTACCCAGAAGCTCAAGGGCAAGCGCAAGCAGCTCTGAGCGGCTTCGGCTCGGGGCAAGTCCGGGCCAAATCCGGACAAGGGTCGCGGCTGAAGCCGCTCCTACGGTGGGAATTCTGTGGGAGCGGCTTCAGCCGCGACGACTTCCCAGGCAGTTCCGGCCGCGCGCATATAATGCCGCCATGCCTACCACCGTCATCGTGCTGGCCGCCGGCCAGGGCAAGCGCATGCGCTCGGACCTGCCGAAGGTCCTGCACCCTCTCGCCGGGCGGCCACTGCTCGCCCACGTCCTCGACGCTGCCGTGGCGCTGAAGCCGCGCGAGGTGCGTGTCGTCCACGGGCACGGCGGCGCGCAGGTGCAGGCTGCATTCGTGGAGCGCCCGGTGACCTGGGTGCACCAGGCCGAGCAGCGCGGCACCGGTCACGCGGTGCGCCTCGCCTTCGGCCGCGTGCCGGCCCGGGACGTGGTGCTGGTGCTCTATGGCGACGTGCCGCTGGTCGAGCCGGCGACGCTGCGCAAGCTGGTGGCGAAGGCGGCGGGCGGCAGCCTCGCCGTGCTGACGGCGGAGTTCGCCGACCCCGCCGGCTACGGGCGCATCGTCCGTGGCGGCAGGGGCGGGCAGGTCCTCGCGATCGTCGAGGACAGGGACGCGACGCGCGAACAGCGCGCCATCCGCGAGATCAACACGGGGCTCATGGCCTGCCCGGCGGGCGCGCTCGCGAAAATGCTCGGGCGGCTTCGGGCGAACAACGCGCAGCGCGAGTTCTACCTGACCGACATCGTCGGCCTGTCCGTGAAGGACGGGCTGCCGGTCGTCGCCGTCCGGGCGGCATCGGCCGACGAGGTGCTCGGCATCAACGACAAGGTGCAGCTCGCCGAGGCGGGCCGCATCCTGCGCCGGCGCACGGCACACGCCCTGATGCAGGCGGGCGTCACGCTGGTCGATCCCGGACGCATCGACGTGCACGGTACGCTCAGCTGCGGCCGCGACGTCGTGATCCATCCGGACGTGCTCTTCGAGGGTAACGTGCGGCTCGGCGACGGGGTGCTGGTCGAGGCTTTCAGCCGGATCCGCAACGCGAATGTCGGGGCGGGCACGATCATCCACACGCACTGCGTGATCGAGGCGGGGGAGATCGGCGCGCACTGCGAGATCGGGCCCTTTGCCCGCATGCGCCCGGGCGTGGAACTCGAGGGCGACGTGAAACTCGGCAACTTCGTCGAGGTGAAGAAGAGCGTCATCGGGCTGCACAGCAAGGTGAACCACCTCACCTACATCGGCGACACGACCATCGGCGAGAAGGTCAACGTGGGCGCGGGCACGATCACCTGCAACTACGACGGGGCCAACAAGCACCGCACGGTGATCGGCGACGGCGCCTTCATCGGTTCCGGTGTCGAACTCGTCGCGCCCGTCGAGATCGGCCCCGGGGCTACCATCGGTGCCGGATCCACCATCTCGAAGGATGCACCGGCGGGCCAGCTCACCGTATCCCGCAGCCGCCAGACGACGATCCCCGGGTGGAAGCGGCCGGTAAAGAAGTAGCCGCACCGGACCGACGTGGCGATTCTGCGACCTGGTTTCAGGCGGGCTTAAGCGCCGCCGACGATAATTTCCCCCGCATCCCGCCCCGGACAAGAGACATAATCAGCCCCCATGTGCGGAATCGTCGGCGCCGTCGCGGATCGTAACGTCGTTCCCATCCTGATGGAGGGCCTGCGTCGCCTCGAGTACCGCGGCTACGACTCCGCCGGGATCGCCGTGCTCGCCGACGGCGTCATGCGCCGGCAACGACGCCTCGGCAAGGTCGCCGAACTGCAGGCGGCGCTGAATGCCGAACCGCTGGCAGCGTCGCTCGGCATCGCCCACACGCGCTGGGCGACCCATGGTGCCCCGGCCGAGCGCAATGCTCACCCGCACATCTCGAACGACGGGCTGGCGATCGTCCACAACGGCATCATCGAGAACCACGAGTCGCTGCGCGAGGAGCTGAAGCGCCTCGGCTACACGTTCACCTCCGACACCGACACGGAATGCATCGCCCACCGCATCCACCACCATCTGAAGGCCGGCCACAGCCTGCTCGAGGCGGTACGCGCCACCGTGGCGGAACTCGAAGGCGCCTATGCGCTGGCCGTGATGAGCCAGGCTGATCCCGACCTGATCGTGCTCGCCCGCTGTGGCTGCCCGGTGGTGATCGGTGTCGGCGAGGGCGAGCACTTCGTCGCTTCCGATGTCTCGGCGCTGCTGCCCGTGACCCGCCGCTTCGTATTCCTCGAGGAGGGCGATGTCGCCGAGATCCGCCGCAGCGGTATCCGCGTGCTCGACCGTGACGGGAACGTGGTGCAGCGGCCGGTGAAGGAGAGCGAGCTGTCGGCGGACGCGGCCGAGAAGGGCCAGTACCCGCACTACATGCTCAAGGAGATCCACGAGCAGCCGCGTGCCGTGGCGCAGACGCTCGCAGAGCGGGTCGCCAATGGCCGCCTGCTGGCCGCGGCCTTCGGGCCGGACGCCGACGGAGTCTTCGCCCGCACCGAGGCCGTGCACATCGTCGCCTGCGGCACCAGTTTTCACGCCGGCTCGGTGGCCCGCTACCTGATCGAGCAGATCTGCCGCATCCCCTGCCATGTCGAGATCGCGAGCGAGTTCCGCTACCGCAATCCCGTGGTCACGCCAAACACGCTGTTCGTGACCATCTCGCAGTCAGGCGAGACGGCCGACACGCTGGCCGCGCTGCGCCTGGCGAAGCAGGAGGGGTTCCTGGCCACGCTGGCGATCTGCAATGTTCCGGAGAGCTCACTGGTGCGCGAGTCGGACCTGGTGATGCTCACGCGCGCGGGTCCGGAGATCGGCGTGGCCTCGACCAAGGCCTTCACCACGCAGATCGCCGCGCTCACCATGCTGGTGGTCGCCCTCGCCCGGCACCGCGGTGCCGATGCCGAGCGCGAGCGTGGGCTGGTCTCGCGCCTCATCGAGATCCCCGGTCTCATCGAGAAGACGCTGGTGCTCGATCCGGTCATGAAGGACCTCGCCGGGCGCTTCGCCGACAAGCACCACGCGCTGTTCCTCGGCCGCGGCGTCCTGCATCCGATCGCGATGGAGGGCGCGCTGAAGCTCAAGGAGATCTCCTACATCCACGCCGAGGCCTATCCGGCGGGCGAACTCAAGCACGGTCCGCTCGCCCTGGTCGACGCCGACATGCCGGTGATCACGGTGGCGCCGAACAACGACCTGCTCGAGAAACTGAAGTCGAACCTGATGGAAGTGCGCGCGCGCGGCGGGGAGTTGTTCGTGTTCGCCGACCCGGACTCCGGCTTCGAATCGAGCGATGGGGTGACCGTGATCCAGATGCCACGGCACGTCACCTACCTGCAGGCTCCGGCCGTCTACACCGTGCCGCTGCAGCTCCTCGCGTACCACGTCGCGATCCTGCGCGGCACCGACGTCGACCAGCCGCGCAACCTCGCGAAATCGGTGACGGTCGAGTAGCGTCGGGCAGCCGTTCGGGCAGGAGCCCTCAGCTGCGCCGCATGGCGATGGCGAGCGCGGCCCGTTCCCCGGATTCCATCGCCGCTTCCATGCCGCCAGCGAGCTCGGCGGTGTGCTCGCCGGCGAACAGCAGCTGGCCGACGGGCTGCGAGAAGACATTGCCGTAGCGGCGTATCTGGCCGGGCGCGCGATACGCGTAGGTGCCGAGAGCCAGCGGGTCGCGCGTGAAGCTGCGCACGGCGGCGAGCGCAACGCGCCCGACGGTGCTCGGCCGGATGCGCTGCAGTTCCTGCAGGACCCAGGCGCCGATCTCGGCGTCTGTCCAGCCCCGGGCCGAGAGATCGGCCGGGCCGGTGCTGAAGATCCACAGGTGATGGCCCTCGCCGGTCGGCGAGGGGTTCACGATGCCCCGTTGCAGGGGCAGGTCGGTCCACAGGAACGGCGGCAGCCCGTCGGCTTTCCAGTAAGGCTCGCTGACGTGCAGCACGACACTGGTGGCCGCACCGTAGGGAATGCTGGAGATCGCCTCGGCCACGAGTGGCGGCAGCGGCGGGTCAAAGGCGATCTGGCGCAGCACGGGCAGCGGTACGGCAACCACGGCGAAGGCGGCGCGCACCCGCGTCCCGCTCGCGGTCGTCACCAGGACGCCGCGGCTGTCATGGGCAACGGCGACGACGCGCTGGTCGAGCCACACGCCGCCCTTCTTGAGCTTGCCGGCCATTGCCTCCGGCAGGCGGCTCATACCATGGCGCACGTAGCGGCGCATCGGCTGGCGTGCTTCCATCGCGGCGGCGACCGCGAGGGCCGAGATCTTGCCCGAACGCAGTCGCCAGAGCGCCGATTCGCCGTCGAGCGAGGCCAGCTGCTGGCCGATGCCGATCAGCGGCAGCGCTGCCTCAGGCGCACCGGCCTCGCGCAGGAACTGCCCGTAGGGCACGTCGAAGCGGGCGAATTCTTCCTGCAGCCAGGCGCCCGCATCGGGCAGCGGGTTCGGGCGCGGGGCGAAGCGCTGGCCGAGTGACGACGGCGGCACGGCGCGCAGCTCGCCCTCGAGCGGGTTGATGTCGAGCGTCGGCCATTGGTCAGCGGTGAAGGTGCGCCCGGCATAGTGGTACCACCAGGCCGGCTGCTCGTCGGGCCATGGCACTAGCTCGACCCGCAGGCTCGCGGCAGCATCGAGCACGCGGGCATAGAGCGCACCGATGTCGGCGGCGCCGAGTTCGGGCGATCCGGGGGCATCCTGGCGGGTGTCGACCCGGCCGCCGACGCGTTTGCTGGCCTCGAGGACGATCACGCCAGCCCCGGTCGACTCGAGCTGGCGGGCGGCATTCAGACCGGCAAGGCCGGCGCCGATGACCACGACGTCGGTCCGTTCCTCGCGTGAGCCGCAGCCGCCAAGGGCGAGGGCGCCAGCAGCACCGAGGAATGCGCGCCGATCGAGCATGGGAGGAGCGCCTGGTCCGGAGAGAAAGCCGGCTACCTTAGTCGACGGCCGGTGGTCTGGCAATCGGTGGACATCACGACTGGACCCCTCTGCGCAGAGCGGGCAAACTTCGACGCCAGCCACGATGCTGTGCGGCACGACCAGAGGTGGTCGCGGGGTCCCTGGAGGGATGCCGACCGGCACAGTACCCGATCAGGAGGGAACAAGGATGGCGCCATTCTCAAGCCGCGCCGGCGGACTTCGCCGCGCGCTCGTGTTCGTGCTTGCCACCGGCCTTGCCGGCGGCGCATATGGTGCAGGCACTCCCGCCGCACCCAAGGCACCGGTCAACGTCGGTCCCGGCGAGATGGGCATCGACGCCCTCATCATCGACGGCCCGCCGCTCACTGCCGACCAGGTCATGGGTCCGGAGCACGCGACCTATCCGCGGGGCATGACCTGTGCTGAATGCCACACGGTGAAGTTCGAGGGCGTCGACGTCGTCACCACGGCATCGCAGCAATTCCAGCGCAATTTCCGCAACCTCACACAGGACCAGATCTGGCAGAAGGTCGTCGCCTTCCTGCCCGGCCGCGAGCGCTTCGCCATCGCCACCGTGGCGGGCGACACCCCGACGGCGACCACCGTCGACATGGTGCTCGACCCGCAGGAGCGCGTCTTCCACGTCGTCTCCGAGAAGGGGACCGAGAAGCTGCTGGAGCTGCGCCAGAACCCGAAGATCAGCGCAGTGCGCTTCGAGGGCTGGACGCTCGCCGAGGGCGGCGCCAAGCAGTGGACCAGCGTCCAGATCAAGGGTACGGCCGAACTGATCAGCGCGGAGGATCCGCGCTTCGTGAAGATACTCGACAAGTACAACCTGGTGCGCGTGACCAAGCCGCGCGCCGTGCGGCGGTTCGACATCATCCGGATCACGCCGCAGCAGATCGTCTACTTCGATACGACGCTCGGCGCCGACGGCCTTTCGCCGTACCAGTTCTGGTACCGCGAGGGCACGCCGGCCAGGTAGTGACCACATGGGTGGTCGCCAGGAACGAACGCATCCGCCAGGACGCGCCGCCGGTTTGAAGAGACAGACAACATGGGGGAAATCATGGGCAGGATGACAGGATGGACCAGGGTGCTGCCGCTCGCAGTGGCGGCAAGCGTGGCACCGGGAACGGGCTTTGCGGCAGTCGACGAGATCATCGTCACGACGCGCAAGATCGAGGAACAGCTGCAGGACGTGCCGGTCGCGGTGAGCGCATTCACCGCCGACAACATCGCCAAACTCAACCTCACGAGCATCGACGAGATCGCCAAGTTCACGCCGTCGTTCTCGTTTACCTCCGCCTTCGGCCGCCAGCCGGGCTCCGACCGGCCGGCCATCCGCGGCGTCACCACGGTGGTCAACGGCATCACCAACAACTCGGCCGTTGGTTACTTCGTCGATGGCGTGTACATGCCCGGTTCGCCGCAGACGACCGAACTGTTCGACCTGGAGCGGGTCGAGATCATCAAGGGTCCGCAGGCCGCGCAGTTCGGGCGCGGCACCTACGCCGGGGCGATCAACTTCATCACCCGCAGCCCGTCCCTCAATGCCTTCGACGGCGGCATCACCGCCACCGGCGCCGAGCACGAGACCTGGGAGACCTCCGGCTGGGTGAGCGGGCCGATCGTTGCCGACAAGCTCGGCTTCTACCTTGCCGCGGGCTACGACACCTACGGTGGCGAATACACCAACCAGGCCACCGGTGACGAGGTCGGCGGCACCGAGACGACGAGCGTCACGGGCAAGCTCCTCTGGCAGGCCGCCGACAACCTGTCGGTTTCCGCCAGGCTCGGCGTGCAGCAGACCGACGACGACCACTTCGTGATGTACCTGCAGCCGCGCACGCTCAACAACTGCTACTTCCGGTCGCCGAATGCGCCACGCTCACGCGAATACTATTGTGGCGAAGCGGTGGTGGACGAGAACGGCATCCGCCTGGCTACCGGGCTGCTCGAGAATGCCGACGGTGGCATGTCCGGCGCCGAGCTCGACCGTTTCCTCGGCAGCATCGTCATCGAATACGGATTCGGTGACGGCTACACCCTCACCAGCACCACCGGCTACATCAAGGACGAGACGGAGACCGGCTACGACCAGTCCTTCGCCGCCTACGATCCGATCCCGGTCGGCGCTTCCGCCGGCAGCTTCTACCAGCTCGACAACGACGAGAGCGAGACCTTCACGCAGGAACTGCGCCTGAACTCGCCGCGTAGTGCGGCGTTGCGCTGGACCGCGGGGGCCTACTTCCTCGACATCGAGAACGAGGAGATCTACAACCGCAAGGTGCTGTCATCGGGCGTCTCGGCACTGCAGACGATTGCCAACCTCACCACGCAGCAGGTCGAGAACTGGGCGGTTTTCGCCGGTGTGGACTGGGACATCACCGAGGCCACGACGGTGGGACTCGAGGCCCGCTATGCCGAGGACGAGATCGAGGTCAGCAACGTCGTCAACAACGGTACCGGCGCAGTCGAGCCCTGCGGGCCGAACCCGAGCTGCAAGGAGACCTTCGACAGCATCACGCCGCGCCTTACCCTGCGTCACGCCCTCACCGACGACACCAACCTCTACGGCAGCGTTGCCTGGGGTACCAAGCCCGGCGACTTCAACGCCACGGTGCCGCTGGTCGACGGCCAGCCCGACGAGAGCTACCGCAACGTCGACGAAGAGGAGATGGTGGCCTACGAGCTCGGCGTGAAGGCCGACTGGCTCGACCGCCAGCTGCGCACCAACGCGGCGATCTACTACAACGACATCAAGGACCAGCAGCTCACCTCCAACATCGAGGGACCGGGCGGCGTGCCGACATCGGTACTCGCCAACGTCGGCAAGACCGAGGTCTGGGGCATCGAGCTCGAGGCCGAGTTCTCCGTCGGCGAGAACTGGAGCGGCGGCGTGATGTACGCCTGGACGGACTCCGAGATCAAGAAGCGCATCAGCACGGACGAGGCTGACCTGCGCGGCGGCAACGGCACGCTCGCCGAGATCAACACCCTGGGTGACGTGTCCGGCCGTGATTCCCCGCGTATCCCGGACCAGCAGTTCGCCATCCGCGGCCGCTACGATCAACCCACCGGCTGGGGCGGCTGGTACGCGGCCGCCGACTTCACCTTCGAGGCCTCGAAGTTCTCGCAGGAGCACAACCTGATCGAGACCGGTGACCGCGAACTGCTCGGTGCGCGCATCGGTGCGACCTGGGGCAACTGGGAGTTCACGCTGTGGGGCAAGAACCTCACCGATGACGATACCCCGCTCGACATCCTGCGCTACATCGACCGGCGCTACGGCACCCTGACCAGCTGCGCCGCGCTGCCACCGGCGGATCCGGCGACGATCTGCGCGGGTTCGTCGACCACGCCGCGCGGCTTCGCCCTGACCCTGCAGCCGGGCCGCCAGGTCGGTGGCACGATCAACTACCGCTTCGGCGGCAGCTGACGGCGCTCCCCCGCCCCCGCCACGTGACTACCCTCCGGCGTGCCGCCCTGTCAAAGGGCCGCACGCCGGACTTTTTTCCGGGTCCTGCCGCATAATCGGCGCCTCGTTCCCGTCATGCCGCAGGTGTCCCCGTGAGCACCGCCTACCCGTGGGTCGAACCACCCTGGCCGAAGAAGCCGCTGCCCCGCGCCCGGCTCGAGGACCGCATCGGGCAGCTGCTCGGTTCGACGAACATGTGCACGCTCGCCACCGTCGGCGCCAGCGGCCAGCCGATCGCGAGCCCCATCGAGTACTACGCCGACGGGCTCACGCTCTACCTCCTGCCCGACCCGGGCACGCCGAAGCTGAAGGCCATGCAGCAGGATCCGCGCGTGTGCGTCGCGGTGCACGGTGCCTACCACGGCTGGCACAGCGCGCGCGGCGCGCAGCTCTTCGGCCGCGCCACGATCATCGATCCGCATGCGCCGGGCTGGAAGCGTGGCATGGACGTGTTCCGCTGGCACGAGTGGATGCACGACCTCGGCATGGACACCAGCAAACCCTTCGAGCGCCAGGTCTGCCGCATCGACCCGGTGAAGATCCTCTACACCGAGACCTGGCTGTGGAAGCTCGGTTACGGCGCCAAGCAGCGCTGGCTCGCCGCGCCGGCGCGCAGCCGCAAGGCGCCGGCGGCGCGGCGCAAGCGCTGACCCCGGGGCCGGGCCGGTGACCGATACCACGCCGGATGCGGTGATCGTCGCCACCCTGCGCGCGGCGCACACGATCGCCGTCGTCGGCGCCTCGCCGAAGCCGTATCGGGCTTCGCACGAAGTGATGCGCTTCCTGCAGGACAAGGGCTACCGCTGCATTCCGGTCAATCCCGGCCACGCCGGCAGGACCATACTCGGTGAGACGGTCCATGCCGACCTGGCATCGATCCCGGATCGGGTCGACCTCGTCGACGTGTTCCGCAATTCCGCGGCCGCCGGTGCGGTGGTCGACGAGGCGATCGCGATCGGCGCCGGGGCCGTGTGGATGCAGCTCGGCGTGGTCGACGAGGCCGCGGCCGGACGCGGCCGCCGGGCCGGCCTGACCGTGATCATGGACCGCTGCCCCGCCATCGAGTGGGGCCGGCTGGGCCTCGGACCGGGAGCCCACCAGTCCGGTGGGAGCGGCGCGAGCCGCGACTCCTGATTCCGGCGGCTGAGGAGGAGGAAGTCGCGACTGGCGCCGCTCCCACAGGGAAGAAGAGTTCCGCTGCGCTTCCTGCTCCGCTGGCCCTCTACGCCCGTCGCCTGCGCGCCGGCAGCAGCCTTGTGATCGTGGGAAGACCGCGGGGTGGTGCGCCGGGCGGTGACGCCGGCCGGCAGGGGAAGGTCTGGCTAGAATGACCACCGCAGTGGCGCAGCCGTCCGGGCGGCGCAGAACCGGGCGGAAAGAACACAGCATGGACGTCGACATCATCCTCGAACCAGACCTGACTCCCGGGCAGCTCGTCGAGATCGGCCAGGCGGCCGAGCGCTACGGCATCCGTGCGCTGTGGATGTCGAACTACTTCGCCCACTGGGATCCGTTCGTCGCGTTGGCGCCGGTGGCGCTCGCGACCGGGCGGCTGAGGCTCGGGGCGCTCGCGCTGTCGCCCTTCGAGATGCACCCGCTCAAGATCGCCAATGCGCTCCTGTCGCTCAACGAGCTGTCGGGCGGACGCGCGGAGGTCTCGATCGGTGCCGGCGAGGGCAATCTCGACGCGATGGCGCTCGGCAAGCCGCAGAAGATCGTCGGCGCGGTGCGCGAGGCGGTGGAGATCGTCATCGGCGCCGCGCATGGCCGTCTCGCACGGGATGGCTACCGCGGTGCGCACTTCCAGGTGACCTTTCCCTGCGCCTACACGTGGCTGAAGGCGCCGCCGCCGCGCGTCTGGCTCGGTGCCTATCGCCACCAGATGATGCGTGCCGGCGCACGCGTCGCCGATGGCGTGTTCATCGGCTGCACGCCGCTGGAAATCCTCGACCCGGCCATCGCGGCCATCCGCGCGGGCCTGGCGCAGCGCGAGCGGCCGCGGGAAGGCTTCGGGATCAACAGCTTCTGGGCCTGGCACCTGAAGCGCGAGCGCGCGGCCGGCTACCGCGAGTCGTGCCGCGAGCTGGCCTGGCGTGCGCGCAAGCTCGATCCGGAGCTGATCAGCCTGTGCCTCGGTCCGGATGACGTGCATCTCGTGCGCGAGCACTGGCAGGATTTCGTCAATGCCTGGTTCGACCGTTCCGGCAACGTGAAGGGTGTGCCCGAGCGCATCACGAACGCACTCTGCGAGACGTTCACCTCGACCGGCGGGCTCGAGGACCTCGACCGCGAGATCGAGCGCTTCCGCCGCTTTGGCCAGGCGGGCCAGACCGCGATCTCCCTGCGCCTGCACGATGACCCGATGGACGCGCTCGACCTGATCGGCCGCCACGTCGTCCCCGCCCTGCGCTGAACGATCGACCCCGCCGCCTGTGGGAGCGGCGCGAGCCGCGACTCCCCGATCGGTTTCCCTTCCTCATCTGTGGGAGCGACGCCAGTCGCGACTCCCCGCCCGGCGTGGCACCACGGCTGTTGCCGGACCACTCGCCGCGGGACGCTCGCTGCGGCCATCCATGGCCTCGCTCGCTCGTCTCGGGCTGGCGCTACGCATCCTGCTCCGCTGGCCCTCTACGCCCGCCGCGCGTGGCCCGGCAACAGCCTCCAGTGGGAGCGACGCCAGTCGCGACCCTTCCGGTCGGGGCTTGCGCCCCTCCCACAGCAGAACACTCCCCCGGCCCCGCGGGAGCGGCGCCTAGGCTGCGACTGCCGGGCTCGCGGTGAGGTCGTAGGCTCCAGCGCCGGTGATGGTGACGTCGAGGAAGTCGCCGGGCTGGCAGTGGCCGGGCCGGGCGATGCGCACGACGCCGTCGATCTCCGGGGCGTCGCCGGCACTGCGCGCGACGGCGCCGTCCGGGCCGACGGTGTCGACCAGCACGCGCATCCCCGTACCGACCTTCGCGGCGAGCTTCGCCGTGCTGATCCGCGCCGCCGCTTCCATGAAGCGCGCGTGGCGTTCGCCGGCGACGTCGGCCGGCACCGGGTCGGGCAGTTCGTTGGCGGTGGCTCCGGCGACGGGCGAGTACGTGAAGCAGCCGACGCGGTCGAGCTGCGCCTCCTCGAGCCAGGCGAGCAGCGTCTCGAAGTCGGCGTCGGTCTCACCGGGAAAGCCGACGATGAAGGTGCTGCGGATGGTGAGGTCAGGGCAGGTCTCGCGCCAGCGGTGGATGCGCGTGAGCGTGTCCTCGGCGTGCGCGGGACGGCGCATGAGCTTGAGGATACGCGGGCTTGCGTGCTGGAAGGGGATGTCGAGATAGGGCAGCACGCGGCCTTCGGCCATCAGCGGCAGGACGTCGTCGACATGCGGATACGGATAGACATAGTGCAGCCTGACCCAGGCGCCGAGCCCGCCGAGCGCGCGCGCGAGGTCGAGGAAGCGCGCCTTCAGTGGCCGGCCGTCCCAGAGTTCGAGCCGGTAGCGCAGGTCCGCGCCGTAGGCGCTGGTGTCCTGCGAAACGACCAGCAGCTCCTTCACCCCGGCGCGAACCAGCCGCCCGGCCTCGTCCATGACTTCGGCGATCGGCCGGCTGGCGAGGTCGCCGCGCAGCTGCGGGATGATGCAGAAGCTGCAGTGATGGTTGCAGCCTTCGCTGATCTTCAGGTACGCGTAGTGCCGCGGCGTCAGGCGCACGCCCTGCGGCGGCACCAGGTCCATGAACGGGTCGTGCGGCTTCGGCACGTGCTCGTGCACGATGCCCATCACCTCCTGGTAGGCCTGCGGCCCGGTGATGCCGAGCACCTTCGGGTGGCGCTCGAGGATCGCCTCGCGCCGCGCGCCGAGGCAGCCAGTGACGACCACGCGGCCGTTGCGGTCGAGCGCTTCGCCGATGGCGCCGAGGGATTCCTCCACGGCCGCGTCGATGAAGCCGCAGGTGTTCACGACGACGAGATCCGCGCCCTCGTAGGTCGGCGCGACCGCGTAGCCCTCGGCGCGCAGCTGCGTGAGGATGCGCTCGGAGTCGACCAGCGCCTTGGGGCAGCCGAGGCTGACGAAGCCGATGCGCGGGACGCGCGCCTTGCGTTGCCTGCTCACGGCGGCCGGGCTCAGGCGGGGGCGAGGGAGCTGCGCGCGAGGTAGCGGCTGACCAGCCCGCTGACGTGCTGCAGCGGGTTCTCGAGCGCAGTGAAGCAGGGCGGCTGGCGGCGCAGCAGCTGCCAGCTCCCGGCGCCGATGATGCGGTCGAGATGCGCGAGGTTCTGCTCGATGGCCTCGAAGTACGGGTTGCGCCCGTCGCACACCGCCTCGATGTAGCGGTAGGCGCGGTTGAACTTGCGGTCGAGCCGCTCGCGCGCCGAGGCGAGGAAGAAGCCCGGGGTCTGGCGCAGCAGGTCGATGCCAGAGGTGTACTGCACCCGCTGCTCGCCCGCGACCGGGCGCGTCGCCACGCCCGCCAGCACGAATTCCGCGTAGAGCCGGTCGCGGCACTTCTCCAGGTAGCAGCGGTCGGCCATCTGCGCCATCAGGTCGGCGGTGCCGAGCAGGTGGCCCATCAGGCTGTCCTTCGGGTCGTCGAGCTCGATGTCGTCGAGGCTCATCTCGTATCCGGTGAAGTGCACCACCTGTGCGGCGATCGCCGCCTGCGAGCCGAGGCCGATGCGCGGCAGGTACTCCTGCAGGAACGCGGCGCTGCGGCTGACGTGGCGGCCGGTGAACTCGGCACCGTTCAGCACGTCGCCCTCGGTGCGGCGGCGGATGTAGCCGGAGTCGTGGAAGAGGGCGGCGATCAGGCCTGTCACCGCGCGTTCGTGGCCGAGCCGGTCGGCCGGCGCCGCGGTCTTCTCGTAGCCGGCGAGCAGCCGCGCCATGGCGAGCGACATGTCGAGCGTGTGCTGGATGTCGTGGTAGAGCGTGTCGCAGCCGAGGTAGTCGCCGTACTGGCCGCGGAACAGCTGCTCGAAGTCGTGGAAGGCAACCCAGAGCACGTCGAATGGACTGTTCGGGAACGCCTGTCTGAAGATGCCCTGCACGGCATCGCGCACGTCGTCGGCCGAACTCACGCAGACGCGGCTGGTGACGTCGTACTCGTTCGGCCGGATGCGGAACGGACGGCTCGCGGTCTGCTCGATGAGGGTGGTGTCTGACATAACATCATGCGGACGGCGCCGGCCATACGGGCAGGTTCCGGTCTGCAGGTCGATTCTGGCACCGGGCCGGGTCACGGCACAACGCCTGAAAGGCCCCGGAGTTGGCGGTTATGTCCGTCCGCCGCCCGGTCAGCCGAACTCGGCCCACACCGGCGCGTGGTCCGAGGGCTGCTCGCGCGCGCGCGGCGCGCGGTCGATGCCGCAGGCCCGGCAGGTCGCTGCGAGCGCGGGCGAGGCCAGCACCAGGTCGATGCGCAGCCCGCGGTTGCGCCGGAACGCTGCCGCGCGGTAGTCCCACCAGCTGAACGAATTCTCCGGTTGTTCGAAGCGGCGGAAGACGTCGACGAAGCCAAGTGCGAGCAGCGCCTGCAGCCGCTCGCGCTCGGCGTCGCTGCACAGGACCTGGCCGCGCCAGGCCTCCGGATCGTGCACGTCGCGATCCTCGGGGGCGATGTTGAAGTCGCCGACCACCGCGATCCTCTCGTGCTGCGCGAGCGCCGCCTGCAGGGTCGCGCGCAGCGCGCCGAGCCAGCGCAGCTTGTAGTCATACTTGTCCGAGCCCACGCTCTGGCCGTTCGGCACGTAGAGGTCGAATACCCGCACGCCGTCGTAGCTCGCCGCGAGCACGCGCTTCTGCTCGTCGTCGAAATCCGCGAGCCCGCCGGCAACCCCGGCCGGTGGTTGTCGCGAGAGCAGCGCCACGCCGTTGTAGGCCTTCTGCCCGTCCACCGCACAGTGGTAGCCGAGCGCTTCGAACTCCGCCGCCGGGAAGTCAGCCGTCTGGCATTTGATCTCCTGCAACGCCAGCACGTCCGGCCACTCGGCCTCGAGCCAGTCGCGCACATGCCCGAGCCGCTGGCGGATCGAGTTGACGTTCCAGGTCGCGATTTTCAGGGGGACTTCCTCGCGCGGTGTGCGGGGGATCATACCTTGCGGGGTGTCGGCAGGAGTCGCGACTGAAGTCGCTCCTACAGCGCTCGGGAATGTCTGCCGTAGGAGCGGCTTCAGCCGCGAACGCTCGAACGCGGTGGGCGCCCTTGCGGCGGGGGTAGCCAAAGCCGCTCCCCGATACTCGCTTGGTTTGGCTCCTCCCGCCTGCGAGCGCTGTGGGAGGGGCGCGAGCCCCGACCGGGGAGTCGCGACTGGCGTCGCTCCCACAGGGAGACAGAAAACGAGGCCGGCTGTAGCCGGGCCGTTCGCGGGGGGCGAGCGTCCCGCCGCGAACGGCCTGGCAACAGCCGTGGCACCAGGCCGACCGGGGAGTCGCGACTGGCGTCGCTCCCACAGGGATGGGGGATAGAATGCCGGCCCATGAAAACCATGCCCCGCGAAACTTTGTTCCTCGGCGCCATGCTGGTGCTTGCCACCGCCTGCACCACGACCCGACCACCGCCAGCTGCCAGCCGCACGCTGCCCCCACCCAACAGCACGATCGTCCGCACGATCAGCGGCGAGCTCGATTGCAGCACCCTCGACAAGGGCGAGCCCTGTGGCCGCGAGACCTGGACCCTGACCGTGCAGGCCGACGGCTCGCGGACCATGCGCACCTTCTATGATGGCGGCCGGGACGCCCAGCAGATCAATACGGTGTACCGCGCCGACGCCGGCTTCCGCTTCCTCGAGGCGTTCTCGAACGCGTACAGCAAGGGCAAGGCCCTCGGCTCGGGCTTCTACGTCGCCGACGGCGCCAACCTGCAGGTCACGACCCGGGGCGCTGCCGGTTACCGGAGCGAGCAGCTGCCGCTGGCGGAGAAGTTCTCGGTGCTGCTGCATCCGCCGAGCCTGGACGGCTGGCACTACGGCATGTACGACATGGCGACCGGCGGTGCGCAGCCGGTCCCGACCTTCGTCTTCGGGGCGGTGGACGGCGGGCCGCGCGTGGCAGCATTTCCCATCACGCTCGAGTTCGTCGGCCGCGAGCGCATCACCGTGCCGGCGGGCACCTTCGACACCGAGCACTACCACTTCGGCCGGAACACCGACGTCTGGACCCTGGGCCCTGACCGCATCATGGTCAGGCACGAGTATCGTGCGTCGGGCACCCGCTTCGAACTCACCCGCATCGAGGGGCCGGTGGACGGCCGCTAGGGCCGCGCAACGGCCTGGCCCGGCAGCCCGCAGCGCGGCGCACCGGGCAGATCATGTCGACTCCGCGCGCCAATCCGGGGCGATCTGCCGATAGAATGCCACCATGCCCCGCCCCGCTTCCCATCCCGCCGGCGCACGCCTGCGCGCCACGCTGCTGCTCGCCACCGCGCTGGCCGGCTGTGGCGGCGAGGCGCCGCCACCCGGGGCCACGCCGAGTCTGACGATCAGCGCCGCACAGGCCGTCACCCGCCCGCTCGAACGGGCGCTGGTGGCCTCCGGTTCCGTGGCGGCGTGGCAGGAGATGTCGCTCGGCGTCGAGCTCGCCGGCGTGCGCGTCGATGCGGTGCTGGTGGAAGTCGGCGACGTGGTCAGGGCCGGCCAGGTCCTGCTGCGGCTCGATGCGCGCACCCTCGAGGTCCAGGCGCGCCAGGCCGATGCCGCCCTCGAGCAGGCGCGCGCCAACCTCGCGCTGGCCCGCGCTGACAGCGAGCGGGGCGAATCCCTGCTGGAGCGCAAGCTCATCTCGACCAGCGACGCCGACCAGCTCGCGGCCAACCTCATCCGCGCCGAGGCCCAGCTGACTACGGCCGAGGCCGATCGTGATGCCGCCCGCCTGAAACTCGGCTTCGCGACGCTGAAGGCGCCGCAGGCGGGCGTGATCTCGGCGCGAACGGTGCAGCCGGGCCAGGTGGTCGCGGCCGGGGCGGAACTGCTGCGCCTGATCCGCGATGGACGCCTGGAATGGCGGGCGGAACTGGCCGAGCGCGACCTGACGCGCGTGAGCGCGGGTGCGGCGGTGGCACTGCTGGGACCCGATGGCAAACCGGTCGACGGCCGGGTACGAACCGTATCTCCCGCCCTTGACCCGCAGACCCGCACGGGCCTGCTCTACGCCGACCTGCCCGAGCCCGGTGCCCTGCGCGCCGGCATGTTCGCCGAGGGGCGCATCCTCCTCGGCACCGCTGATGCCAGCGTGCTGCCGCGTGAGGCCGTGGTCTATCGCGACGGCCTGCCTTACGTGTTCGTCCTGCCGGGTGCCGATGCGGTGACGAAGGTCGTGCAGCGGCGCATCGGGGTCGGCATCGAGCAGGGTGGCATCGTCGAGGTGACCTCCGGGCTTGAGCCCGGCGAGCGGTTCGCGGTGCGCGGCGCAGGCTTCCTGAGCGACGGCGACCTGGTGCGCATCGCGCCCGTGCCAGCCGCGGCGGCAGCCGCGGCGCCGCGACCGTGAACGTCTCGCGCTGGGGCATCGGGCACCCGATCCCCGCGGCCCTGGTGTTCGTCGTCCTCTGCGTCGCCGGCGTCCAGGGCTGGCGCCAGCTGCCCATCGCGACCCTGCCGGACTTTACCCCGCCGGAAATCACCATCACCGTGTCGCTGCCCGGCGCCAGCCCGAGCCAGCTCGAGACCGACGTCACCCGCAAGGTCGAGGACGCGGTCGCGGGCCTGGCCGACATCGACAAGCTGCTCTCCACCGTGAACGAGGGCCAGTCGCGCACCCGCATCCTGTTCGAACTCGGCCGCGACATGGACATCGCGCTGGAGGAAGTGCGCGATGCCGTCGACAGGATCCGCAGCGAGCTGCCGCCGGAGATCGACGAGCCACAGGTCACCCGCGTCACGGTGCTCGGCCCCATCATGCTCACCTACGCGGTCGCCTCCGACCGTCTCGCCCTCGACGAGCTGAGCTGGTTCGTGGACGACACCGTGAAGAAGGAGCTGTTCGGTGCGGGTGGTGTCGGCACCGTGAACCGCCTCGGCGGCCTCGAACGCGAGGTGCGCATCGACCTGCGCGCCGACGCGTTGCAGGCTTTCGGACTCACCGCCGGTACGGTGTCGATGCAGCTCGCCCGCATCCAGGTGGAACGCGCCGGCGGGCGTACCACGGTCGGCGGTGGCGAACAGACGGTACGCACCATCGCCACGGTCGGCAGCGCTGCGGAGCTGGCGAATTATCCGATCTCGCTGCCCGACGGCCGCTCCGTGCGCCTGTCGGCCATCGGCACGGTCACCGACAGCCACGCCGAGCCGCGGGAGATGGCCCTGCTGAACGGCCAGCCGGTGGTCGGCTTCGGCGTCCAGCGCGCCGTGGGAACCAGCGAAGTCGCGGTGGGCGACGAGGTGCGCCGGCGCGTCGCGCTGCTCGCGCAGCAGCACCCCGAGGTGCGCTTCATCGAAGTCGACTCCGTGGTCGACGAGGCGCGCAACTCCTACGACGCCTCGATTTCCATGCTGATCGAGGGCGCCCTGCTGGCCGTGCTGGTGGTGTGGCTGTTCCTGCGCGACCTGCGCGCGACCTGGATCACGGCGCTCGCGCTGCCACTCTCCGTGATCCCGACCTTTGGCGTCATGCACCTCTTCGGCTTCAGCCTCAACCTGCTGTCGCTGCTCGCCATGGCGGTGGTGATCGGCATCCTGGTGGACGATGCCATCGTCGAGGTGGAGAACATCACGCGCCACCGCTCTCTCGGCAAGACGCCGCTGCAGGCGGCGGCCGAGGCCGCCGACGAGATCGGCATCGCCGTCATCGCCACCTCCGCCACGCTCGCCGCGGTGTTCGTGCCGGTGGCCTTCATGCCCGGGCAGGTCGGACTTTTCTTCCGCGAATTCGGCTGGACGGCAGCCACGGCGGTGCTGTTCTCGCTGCTGGTGGCGCGGCTGCTGACGCCGATGCTCGCCGCTTACTTCATGACCGGGCCGCCGCGCGTCCACGACGAGCCGCGCTGGATGAAGACCTACCTGTGGCTGGTGCAGCTGGCGCTCGACCGGCCCTGGCGCACCGTCGCCACGGCGTTCGCGACCTTCGCGGTGGCGCTCGCCCTGGTGCCGCTCATCCCGCGCACCTTCGTGCCACCCAGCAACGAGTCGCGCACCACGGTGCAACTGGAGCTGGCTCCCGGTGCGACGCTGCAGGACTCGGCCGCCGCTGCCGAGCAGGCCCGCCAGCTGCTGCTGGGCATCCCGGAGATCAGGAGCGTCTTCGTGCGCGTGGGCTCGGTGTCCGGCACCACTTTCCGTACCGGCGGCAGCAGCGGCGACGTGCGTAAGGCCCAGCTCAGCCTGCTGTTCAACCACGAGCGCAAGCGCACGATCCAGGAAATCGACCTGGAGGTGCGGCAGCGGTTGAGCGACCTGCCCGGTGTGCGCGTGAGCTTCACTGCCCAGGGACCAGGCGAACGGCTGGAGGTGGTGCTCGCCGGGCGCGATCCCGCGCAGCTCGCCGCCGCATCCCGGCAGATCGAGGCGGCCATGCGCGGCGTGCGCGGGCTGAGCGGCGTGCAGTCCACGGCCTCGCTGCTGCAGCCGGAGCTGACCATCGTGCCGGATCCCGCCCGGGCTGCCGACCTCGGCGTGTCCACCGTGGACATCGCCGAGGCGGCGCGCATCGCCACCACCGGCGATTTCCGCCGCAACCTGCCCAAGCTCAACCTCGCCGAGCGCCAGATCCCGATCCGCGTGCAGGTAAGCGAAGCGGCCCGGGCCGACGCCTCGCTCCTCGACCTGATGCGGGTGCCGGCGCGGGGCGGCAACGCCGTGCCGCTCTCGGCGGTGGCCACCATCCGCGAGAGCAGCGGCCCAGCCCTCATCGAACGCTACAACCGCGAGCGCAACATCAGGATCTCCGGCGAACTCAACGGCAATCCGCTCGGCCCGGTGATGACCGAAGTGCGCCGCCTGCCGGAAGTGCAGGCGGTGCCACCGGGCGTGCGCATCCTGCCGAGCGGCGATGCGGAGGCCTTCGTGGATCTCTTCGTCGGCTTCGCGCTCGCCATGCTGACCGGCGTGGCGAGCGCCTACGTGGTGCTGCTGATGCTGTTCAACAGCCCGTCGATGCCTTTCGTGATCCTCGGTGCGATCCCGCTCTGTGGCGTGGGCGCCTTCGGGGCACTGCTGATCACCGGTTACGCGCTGTCGCTGCCTTCGCTGGTCGGCCTGCTGATGCTGACCGGCGTCTCGACCAAGAACTCCATTCTCATCGTCGACTACGCGATCCTCGGCGAACGCGCCGGACTGCCGCGCCGCGAAGCGCTGCTCGATGCCTGCCACAAGCGTGCGCGACCGGTGATCATGACCACCATCGCCATGGGTGCCGGCATGTTGCCCGTGGCCTTCTCGCTGGCGGCCGACGGCAACTTCCGCGCTCCGCTCGGCATCTCGGTGATCGGCGGCCTGCTCACTTCGACCCTGCTGTCGCTGCTCGCGGTGCCCGCCGCCTACTGGCTGGTGGCGAAAGGCATTGACCGCATCCGCGCCCGCCACGCCGCCCGGTACCAGGCGCGCGAGGCGCGGGACGCGCTCGCTCGCCCGTCCGTTCACCCCTAGCAGCCGCGACCCGGCATTCTCCCCGTAGGAGCGGCTTCAGCCGCGAATATTTCTGCCGAAACCGCATCAGGCCCGGCCCGCTAGAGCCCTGAGCCGCGACCGCCAATCCATGGCAGGCGCCCTTTCCGGCGGGGGGGCGAGTCGCGACTCCGCGGTCGGCGTGGTGCCACGGCTGTTGCCGGGCCACTCGCAGCGGGACGCTCGCTGCGGCCATCCCTGGCCTCGCTCGCTCGTCTCGGGCTGGCGCTACGCATCCTGCTCCGCTGGCCCTCTACGCCCGCCTCGAGTGGCCCGGCAACAGCCTCTCATCGTCTGCAGATTGCTGTCTCGTTTCCCTTCTTTCCGTAGGAGCGGCTTCAGCCGCGAATATTTTCATTCGGCAGAAATACTCGCGGCTGAAGCCGCTCCTGCGGCGGCAGTGATCCCCGAGTGGCGCAGCAGTGCGGCGATGTCCGGGTCGCGGCCGCGGAAAGCGCGGAAGGCAGCGGCGATGTCGCGGCTGCCGCCGATCTCGAGGATCTCTTCGCGGAAGCGCCGGGCGAGTCCGACATCGAGGACGCCGCTTTCCTCGAATGCGGCGTAGGCGTCCGAGGACAGCACCTCGGCCCACTTGTAGCTGTAGTAGCCGGCCGCATAGCCGCCGCCGAAGATGTGGGCAAAAGCGTGGGGGAAGCGGTCGTAGGCGGTCGCGGGCACGACGGCGACCGCGGCGCGCACCTCGCCCAGGATGTCGAGGATGCGCGCGTCGGCGTCCGGCCGGTACTCGGCGTGGATGCGCAGGTCGAACAGCGCGAACTCGAGCTGGCGCACCATGTCCATGGCACCGTGGAAGACGCGCGAGGCGCGCAGTCGCTCGACCATTGCGGGCGGCAGCTTCGCGCCGCTCTGCCAGTGCCCGGAGATCATGGCGAGGATCTCCGGTTCCCAGGCGAAGCCCTCCATGAACTGGCTCGGCAGCTCGACTGCATCCCAGGGTACGCCGTGGATGCCGGCGACGCTCGGCAGGTCGATGCGGGTGAGCAGGTGGTGCAGGGCGTGGCCCATCTCGTGGAACAGCGTCAGCACCTCGTCGTGCGACAGCAGGCTCGGGCTGCTGGCGCCGGGCGGGGCGAAGTTGCACACCAGGTGTGCGACCGGCAGCTGCAGCGGCCCGCCGAGGCGCTTGCGGCTGATGCAGTCGTCCATCCACGCGCCGCTGCGTTTCTCCGGGCGTGCATAGAAATCGGTGTACAGCCCGCCGACCACGTTGCCGCCGGCATCGACGATACGGAAGTACGCCGCCTCAGGGTGCCAGGTGGCCACGCTCGCGTCGCGCGCGAGCCGCAGGCCGAACAGCCTCCCGACGAGGCCGATCAGGCCATCGAGCACGGTCGGCAGCGGAAAATAGGGGCGCAGCTCCTCGTCGGAAATGGCGTAACGCGCGAGGCGCAGCTGCTCGGCGTGGAAGGCCACGTCCCAGGCGGCGAGCGGCTGGCCGGCGAAGGCCTCGAGGTCACGAAATTCCGCGCGTGCGGCGGTGAGCGAGGCGATTGTCAGGCGGTCGAGGAACCCGCGCACCTCGGCGACGGACTTCGCCATCTTGGTGGCGAGCGAGTACTCGGCGAAGTTCGCGAAGCCGACGAGCTGCGCGGCCTCGTGGCGCAGCGTGAGGATCTCCGCCATGGCCGCGCTGTTGTCGAAAGCGGCCGGCGAAGGCGCCTGGTCGGACGCGCGTGTGGCCCAGGCGCGATGAAAGTGTGCGCGCAGCTCGCGGTCCCGCGCGTAGGTCAGCACCGCCACGTAGGTCGGCTGGTCGAGGCGGAAGAGCCACCCCGGCTGGCCCGCGGCAGCTGCCTGTGCCGCGGCCTGCTCGAGGGCGTGCGCAGGGATGCCGGCCAGGCGCGCAGCATCGGTCTCGTGGTGCGTCCACGCCGCCATGGCGTCGAGCAGGTTCTGCTCGAACTTCGCCTGCAACTCGGTGAGCGTCTCGATCACCGCCATGAAGCGCTGCTTCTGCGCCTCCGGCAGCGCCACGCCCGCGAGGCGGAAGTCGCGCAGGGCCTGGTCGACCAGCGCGCGGGCGCCATCGAACCGCGTGTCGTCGAGTCGGCCCGCAACCTGTTCGAAAGCCCGGAACAGCGCCGCGTTCTGCGCCATCTCCGTCTGATAGCGCGACAGCAGCGGCAGGCAGGCGTTGTACGCCTCGCGCAGTGCCGGCGTGTTCGCCACCGCGTGCAGGTGGCTCACCGGCGACCAGGCCCGGTGCAGCCGGTCGCCCAGTTCCTCGAGCGGCAGCACCAGGTCCTCGAACGCCGGCGCGCCGCCGCCCGCCTGCGCCGCGAGCACACGCTGCACTCCGGCGCGATTCTCGGCGAGCACCGCTGTGATCGCGGGCTCGACATGCTCGGGGCGGATCGCGTCGAAGGCCGGCAGCGTACCGGCGCTGAGCAGGGGATTGTCCATGGGTCACTCGGCCTGGGAGGCTCGCGGGAAAGGGTCGCTAATATGCCGTCGAAGACCCGGGGCAGGCAACGGGGCAGGGGGGAGCAGCCGGGCTTGCTGACTTTGCGGGTGGCCGCCGGATGCGTCAGCAGTCGCTCGAGCTGCGGGGTGCCCAGCTCCCGCGGAGACCGGTGACAGTGAAACCCGGCATGACCTCCGCGTCATCCTGTCAGGTTGTCGTAGACACCGCTCGCGACTCTCGCCAAAGCGGGCAATTATCGGGACCAGGTTGTCAACGGAGCCCGAACGATGCGTGATGAAGCAGGCCCCCGCATACGCTCCGGTGATTGTTGGATAGCACTGCGTGTATTACAATGCCTGACATGAAATCCTCAGTCCTTACAATCCGCCTTGATCCTGCCCTGGACCGACAGGTTGCGCAAATTGCCAGGCGCACCGGTCGAAGTCGGAGCGAGGTGATTCGCGACGCCGTGCGGCGCCAGCTGGCGTTGGCGCGGTTCCAGGATCTGCGCCGCCGTGTCATGCCGTTGGCGGAAGCGCGCGGATATCTGACTGACGAGGACGTGTTTCGCGACGTATCGTGAGGGTAGCTTTTGATACCAACGTCCTGGTGAGTGCCGTCGCAACCCGCGGGCTGTGCGCCGATGTCTTCAATCTCGTCCTCGCCGAGCATGAGCTGATCATTGGTGAAACTGTCATAGCCGAACTGAAAAGGGTATTGCGCCAGAAGATGCGCGTACCGGCAGAGGCCGTTGAAGAATATGAAGCCCTCTTGCGCCAGGAGGGCTCGGTAGTGGGGAAGACCAAGCCCCTTCCGATAGCGATATGCGACAAGTCTGACGTGTCGGTCCTGTCGGAAGCCGCTGCCGGCAACGCCGAGGTCCTGGTTACGGGTGACCGCGACTTGCTGGACATCGCCGCCGCGCTTCCACTGCAGGTACTCACACCGCGAGGATTGTGGGAACAACTCCGGAGAGACGTACCATGAACTCGGGCAATCCATGACTGAACCCTTCGATCTCGTCGCCATCGGCGGCGGCAGCGGCGGCCTGGCTGTCGCGCAGCGGGCCGCGGAATACGGTGCGCGCGTTGCACTCGTCGAGCAGGCGCGCCTCGGCGGCACTTGCGTGAACGTCGGCTGCGTGCCGAAGAAGGTGATGTGGAATGCGGCGAGCCTCGGGCATGCGCTCGAGGATGCGCGTGAGTACGGGTTTCGCGTCGAGGTGGCGGGACCGCACGACTGGCCGCTGCTGAAGGAAAAGCGCGACGCTTACCTGCGCCGGCTGAACGACATCTACGCGCGCAATCTCGATAGCAAGCGCATCCACCTGGTGCGCGGGCCGGCACGCTTTCTCGGGCCGCGTACCGTGACGGCGGGCGGCGAGGTGCTCGAGGCGCGTCACGTGGTGATCGCAACCGGCGGCCGGCCGAGCGTGCCGCCGCTGCCAGGCGCGGAACTCGGCATCACCTCGGACGGGTTCTTCGAACTCGCCGCGTGTCCGGCGTCCACGGCGGTCGTGGGCAGCGGTTACATTGCGGTGGAGCTGGCCGGGATGCTAGCGGCCCTCGGTTCGCAGGTGACGCTCTTCGCGCGCCACGACAGCGTACTGCGCCGCTTCGACGAGATGCTGCAGCAGGCGACGGTCGAGTCGCTGACGGCGGCGGGCGTGGCGCTGCGCTGGCGCAGCGTGCCGGCGGCCGTCGAGCGGGGCGCCGGCGGCGTGCAGCTGCGCACCCGCGACGGCGTGGCGCACGGGCCCTTCGAGTCGCTGATCTGGGCGGTCGGGCGCGAGCCTGCGACCGCGGAGCTGGGGCTGGCAGCAGCGGGCATCGAGCCTGACGCCGGCGGCTTCGTACCGACAGACCGTTTCCAGGAGACACGGGTGCAGCAGGTCTATGCGATCGGCGACGTCACGGGGCGCGAGCCGCTCACGCCGGTCGCGATCGCCGCGGGCCGGCGGCTCGCCGACCGGGTCTTCGGCCGCGTGGCTGGCCGGCACCTCGACTACACGAATATCCCGACCGTGGTGTTCACGCACCCGCCGCTCGGCACCTGCGGGCTCACCGAGTCACAGGCGCGCCAGGTGCACGGCGACACGGTGCGGGTTTACCGCAGCGAGTTCGTGCCGATGTACCACGCGATGACCGCCGCGAAGCCCAAGGCGCGCATCAAGCTCGTCACCGCCGGCCCGGACGAGCGTGTGGTCGGCTGCCACGTCGCCGGCCCCGGCGCCGACGAACTGCTGCAGGGCTTCGCCGTGGCGATCCACATGGGCGCCACCAAGCGCGACTTCGACGACACCGTCGCCATCCACCCCACGCTCGCCGAGGAGCTCGTTACGCTGCGTTGAGGGCGGGTATTGACCATCCACCGGGGAGACGGTGCGGTTACTGCGGTAGGCGACGCCGTGCCACCCCGAACAGCCCCATGAGGCCAGACCCGAAAAGCCATACCGCTGCGGGAACCGGTACCGGTGCCGCGTTCAGATAATCAAAGCCCGTGTCGCCCAGCGCGGAGCCGAGATCGACCGGATTGCCGTAGGCGTCGGTTACGCCGCTGATCCCGCCCCACAGCATGCTGTTGGCATAGTTTCCTTCCTGTAGGGCGCTGGCCACTGCACTGCAGGGGCCGTAGCCGCCACCGCACTCCCTGAAGCCGAAGCTGGCATTGGCGATGCCTTGCAGGTCGAGGTTGTATTGAATGCTCGTGGCCGAGCCGAGCGTGGCCGTGAAGGACAGCGGGATCAGCGTCGGTGCCGGCTCGTGTATGTTGGTTGGTCCATAGATGCCGTCGAGTCCCTGGATCTCCCGCGCGCCGACCACGCCGGCGATGCCGGTTCCACTGATCTGGAGATGGACTCTGGCGTCGGTGTCGAAATTCACGGAGTTGTTTCCCTCGACCCTGTAGACACCCAGCATGTCACCCGACAGCGTGAAACTGCCGTTGACCGTGACGGTCTGGCCAATGAGCGAGGCATTGACCGGCATGAGCGTGACCTGGTCGTTGAAGGCTGCAATGGCGTGTGACGTGGTGTAGTGGCTGACGTCGATCGAAGGTTGCGAAGCGACACTGGCCGCATTCCAGACGCTGGCCTTCAGGACCCCCGGTGAAGCAGAGCCGGTCATGCTGGCGACGCCCCCGAGTATCTGAGTCGTTTCCACCGCCCGGCCAGTCGAGCTGCTCACCCAGGTGGGATCCAGTGTGGTGAGACTGCCCGGCGTTGTTTCGGTCGTCAGTTCGTAATACACGCCTGTCCAGGTTGCTGCGTTCGCGAGGGCGGGAAATGCCAGCATGGCCAGGAGCGGCAGTGAACCGATTGGTGTTTTCATGTGAGCAACTGTCCGTTGCATTGAGTTTGAGTTCTTGTTCCGGCACCGCCGGCAGCGTACGAACGGGGATTCTATCTGGGCAGGGCAGCCGGCGCTATCGCGGTATGCGATGTTATGTCGTCTGCGGACGATGTCCTGCGACCCGGCACCAATCGATCAAGGCAGCTTGGCGCGTACCGGTGTCGTGTCG
>CAYQAR010000010.1:33594-46123 GCA_964415505.1 uncultured Chromatiaceae bacterium
GAGCACGGTGCCGGGTCGCAGTTCTCGCAGTTGTTTAACTTCCGACAGATCCAGCGCCCGACAACTGCGCGAACTGCGACCCGCGAACTGCGACCCGGCACCAATCGATCAGGGCAGCTTGGCGCGTACCGGTGTCGTGTCGGGTCGCACGCCGCGCCAGATGAAGAAGGCTTCGGCGGCCTGCTCGACGAGCATGCCCCAGCCCTGGTGCGCATGCTGCACGCCGTGGCTGCGGGCCCAGGCGACGAAGGGTGTGTCGGCCATGGCGTAGGAGAGGTCGTAGCAGACGGTTTCGGGCGTGAGCATCGCGGCCGGGAACGGCGGCACGCTGCCCTGCAGTCCGGCCGAGGTGGCGTTGATGACGAGGTCGAAGCGCCGGC
The DNA here is from genome assembly GCA_964415505.1 of uncultured Chromatiaceae bacterium. Classification (GTDB taxonomy): domain Bacteria; phylum Pseudomonadota; class Gammaproteobacteria; order Steroidobacterales; genus QUBU01. The sequence goes on from CAYQAR010000010.1 coordinate 33,975, forward strand.
CGGCGAGTTCGTCGAAGCGGCAGGCGGCGATAGAGCCGAGCCGCTCGAAGTGGCTGGCGAGGGCGCGGGCGCGCTCGAGCGTGCGGTTGGCGACGACGAGGTCGTGCGGGCCGCTGCCGAGCAGGGCGGGGACGATGCCGCGCGTGGCGCCGCCGGCGCCGAGCACGAGGACGCAGGCATCCGCGAGGCGCACGTCGAGGTTCTTCGTGAGATCGGTGAGCAGGCCGACACCGTCGGTGTTGTCGCCGTCGAGCCGGCCGTCGACGGCGATGGTGACGGTGTTGACCGCGCCGGCGAGGTGGGCCCGGTCGGTAAGCTGGTCGACGAGGCGCGCCACCTGTTCCTTGTGCGGCACCGTGACGTTGAGGCCGCGCAGGCCTTCGGCGGCGAACGCCCGCAGCCGCGACTCGAGCGCCTCGGGCGCCACGTCGAAGGCCTCGTAGCTCAGGTCCTCGCCGGTCTGGGCCGCGAACAGGCGGTGGATGATGGGCGACTTGCTGTGGCCGATCGGGTGCCCGATGACTCCGTAGCGGTCTGTCATGCCTTGCTCCCCACCCGCCAATATCCCACGTCCTGCCCCCCTGACAGTGCCGTCACTGCTGGGTTTTTACCTTAATACAGCGGAGGCGTCCAACGGCGGGCCGGGTCAAACTTGTGGGAGCGACGCCAGTCGCGACTCCCCGGTCGGGGCTCGCGCCCCTCCCACAGCGCCCGGAGGCGGGGGGAGCCAGACCAGGCGAGTATCGGGGAGTGACTTCGTCTCCCCCGCCGCAAGGGCGCCGGCATGGCCGAGCAGTCGCGACTGGCGTCGCTCCCACAGGGAGACAGAAGACGAGGCCGGCGGTTGCCGGGTCGCTCGCGGCGGGCGTAGAGGGCCAGCGGAGCAGGATGCGTAGCGCCAGCCCGAGACGAGCGAGTGCAGGCCAGGGATGGCCGAAGCGAGCGTCCCGCTGCGAGCGACCCGGCAACAGCCGTGGTGCGAGGCCGATCGGAGAGTCGCGACCCGCCCCCGCCGCAAGGGCGCCGGCCGCGGTTCCTACGGAAGAAGACCCGGCGGCGAGGCGGGGGTGGCGATCTCGACCAGCGTGAGGGCGAGTTCGCCGTCGGCGTCGGCGTGGCTGATGACACCGAGATAGAGCTGGGCGGGCTCGAGGTCGTGCCAGCCGAGCGTGACCTCGCCGCTCGTGCCGAGCGTGGCACCGGCGGGGGTGCCGGTGATGGCGAAGCCGCCCGGGCCGGTGCCGTCGGCGACCGTCCAGGCACCGACCTCGAAGGCTGCGCCGGGGCCCCCGACCACCTCGTCGGTGTCGTAGCCATGCACGTCGATCAGGTACTCGCCAGGCGCGGGATCGGCGATGTCGATCGCCTCGTACTCCGCCGCCGTCGCGCTCGACAGCAGCGTACCGCCGCCGGGGCAGGTGCCACCGGGGCACTGCAGGTAGAGGTCGAGGTCGTCGCTGGCGCCCGCGTCGGTGCCGGTCGCGGCCACGCGCAGGTAGCGTACGCCCGGCAGGACCTCGACGCGGAAGCGGCGCACGTGGTCGGGCAGGGCTGCGTCCGGGAGTACGGTGTAGAAGTCGAGCGGATCATCGGTGATGAAGCCGCTGAGGACTTCCGGTTCGACGAGCGCACTCGCCTGCGGCGCATACACACCGGTGTAACCGAACTGCACCCCGAAGCTGGTGCTGCCGGTGGTGCCGCTGCCGGCGACGGCCGCCGGCACGCCGATGAGCCCCGGCGCCACCGCGACCGGGCTGCGCACACGCACCCCGGCGCCGACCCAGGTCAGCGCGCCGAAATTCCAGCGGTCGATGCTCCCGGGATCGCCGAGGTTGGTGAAGGTGATGGCGAACTCGGCGGTCTCGCCGGTGGCGAGGCTGAGCGTCGCCGGCGACACGCTCATGCCGATCCCGGGCGGTGCCTCGATCTCGACGGTGAACTGCGCCGGCGCTCCGACGTTGGTCACGCGCCGGCGTACCGTGCGCTCGGTGACGAGCAGGCTGGACGTGATCGAGGGCAGGTTGAGCGCGTCCTGGTCGAGCGCCCAGCCGGCGTCGGCGAGATCCTGGCAGCGCTCGGGCGCGACGTGTTCGAAGCCGGCGCCGCAGGCGAAGGCGTCGTAGTCGTCGCGGCCGGCGTCGTAGATGAGTCCCGGCGCCAGCGCGGCGTTCGGGACGAGGTAGCCGGCGCCGACGTCGAAGGGGCCGGCGGGGCTCGTGCCGTCCTCGGCGCGGACATCCTGCCGGGCCGTGGTCACCAGGGCCGAGCGGATCGCGGCAGGGCTCCAGTCCGGGTGCGCCTGGCGCAGCAGCGCGGCCACACCGGCGACGTGCGGCACCGCCATCGAGGTGCCGGACAGGTACTGGAAGCGCTCGCCGCGCGTGCCGTTGGCGACGTCGGGTGTCTGCGCGCCGAGGATGTCGACACCGGGCGCGGCGAGATCCGGCTTGAGGATGTCGCCGAGGTTGGCGTTGGGGCCGCGCGCCGACTGCGCCTGCAGCACGTCGCCCGGTTCCTCGCGTGCGAGCAGGCGGCCCTTCTCCAGGCGCAGCTGCACGGCGTCGCCGGCGGCGAGCCGTGCGGCGAGGAACTCGCCGTTCGCCTGGCTGATCATCACGGCAGGGATTCCCACGCTGCCGCGCGTCCCGGTCATGATCAGGGCGGCCCCGTCGTTGCTGTACACCACCACGGCCTTCGCACCGGCTGCCTCCGCGTTGGCGAGCTTTTCCTGGAAGGTGCAACTGCCACGGCGTACCAGTGCGATGCGACCGCTGACTGCGCTGGCATTGACGAGCGGCTGGCAGGCATCGTCGCGGCTCGCTGCCGCGTCGGCCACGACGGGTTCGCCGTCGTCGGCGGCGACGAGGCGCAGGTCGAGTGCACCGGCGCTGCGCAGCGTCGGCGTGAAGCCGGCTTCGCGGAAGGCGTAGTCGCCTGCTGCGGTGGCCGGTGCGCTGACGCGCATGACCTCGTCGAAACGCTGGCCGGCGCGGCTCGCCGCCGCGACGGTCGTCACCCAGGGCGCGGTGCCGGGCGATTCGACGCTGGCCAGTGCGGGACCGCCGTTGCCGGCAGCGACGGCGCTGAAGATGCCGGCGTCGGCGGCCGCGAGCAGCGCCAGTGCGTCGGGATCGGCGGGGCCGCCCTCGGTGGTGCCGACCGAGTAGTTGATGATGTCGACGCCATCGGCCACCGCGTCCTCGATGGCGCGCTGCAGGTCGGACATCGCGCAGCTCGCGCGCGTGGCGCCGCGTTCGAGCCAGCAGGCCTTGTACACAGCGAGTCGCGCACGCGGCGCCATGCCGGCGATCGGCGCGAGCGTGCGCCCGCCGATCGCGGCCTGCACGCGCGATCCGGCGGCGACCGAGGCGATGTGGGTGCCGTGGCCGTCGGCATCGCGCGGGGAGAGGAACTCCCCCGGGTCCATGTCGTAGATCTCGCGAAAGCCGTCGACGTAGAAGCGTGCCCCGAGGAGCTTGCGCGTGCAGTCCGCGGTGCTGAAGCGCGCGCCGGTCTCGCAGGCGCCGTGCCAGTCGCGCGCTGGCGTGTAGAGCTCGCGCCAGCGCGGCTTGCGAAAGCGCGCGCACAGCCAGCGGCCGAGCAACGAATCGGCGGCCCATGACGAGCTGCAGATCCGTGGCTGCGGCTGGGCCACGCGCGCGGCGAAGCTCGGGTGCTCCGGCGTGATCCCGCTGTCGATGACGCCGATGACGACGTCCTCGCCGTCGAGTCCCTGTGCGGTGCGCAGCCCCGCATCGGGGTCGAGCAGCCCCAGGGCGCGGGCACTCGCATTGGTCTTCAGCGTCTTGACCCGGTCCTGCCACACGCGCCTGACCTCGGGCCGCGCGCGCAGGGCGGCGACCTGCTCTGGCGTCAGCCGTGCGGCGAAGCCGTTGAAGGCGAGCCGGTAGCTGTAGAGCTTGGCGTCGGGAGCACCGATGGCTTCGAGCAGCCGGTCGTGACTCTCCTCGAGGGCGGCGCCGTAGCGGCGCACCGCGATCGAGCGCGGGTCGACGCGCTCGCCGTCCCCGGCGCGCGAACGGCCCGGGTCGGCCTCGATCGCTGCAGGCTCGGCGAGCTGCACGATGTAAACCTTGGCAGCGTCGTCGGCGGCCTCAACCACACCCGCCACGAGCACGCCGGCGCCGAGTGCCAGCAGCGCCGTGCAGCGAGCGAGGAGGCGGAAGCGTTGGCGAGCTTGCTCGGGCACTGTCGGGAGACCCTGTGTCACCGCCCGTCGGGATAGGCGGAGATTCTTGTTCTTACAGTGGGTTAGCCGCATTTCCTGAAGCGGCTGCAGCTATATTACAGAATCCCGGCCGGCGGCGTCACCCCGGCGCCGGCCAGCCTGCCCGGGGGGTCAGCCGCGGCGCAGGACCGCGCCGGTCGCCGCGAGCCGGATCTCGGTCGGGCGCGGCTGCCCGCTGGTCGCCCCGGGGACCACCACGTCGAGTCGCCGGCCGAGTCGGCGGCGTACGGCGAGCGCGCTGCGCGCGGGTGCGCGCCCGTGGACGTTGGCGCTGGTGGAGATGAGCGGCATGCCGGCCGCACGGCAGAGCGCGGCCGCAATCGGGTGGGTCGTGATCCGGACCGCCACCGTCGGGCGTCCGCCGGTGAGCAGCCGCGGCGCCCGCGGCCCGGCCCGGACCACCCAGGTCACCGGCGAGCGCGTGGGCGCGGCGAGCCGGCGCTGCTCGGCTGCGGTCGGTGCGATCCAGCCCTGCAGCTGCCCGCGGTTCGCGGCGATGAGGATGAAACCGGCGCGACCGGGCCGGCCCTTGATGGCGAGGATCCTGCGCAGTGCTGCCTCGTCGCCAGGATCGCAGCCGAGCCCGAAGACCGCCTCCGTCGGATAGGCGACGACGCCGCCTCTGCGCAGGAGCCGGGCGGCGCGGCGCAGGAGCGGGCTCGCAGTCATGGGCCGGCGCCCTGTCCCGGCCTAGCTGGCGGCAGCAGGCTTTTTCTTGCCGCCGCCCGCCGCGCGGCGGGCCGTCGCCTGCTTCGGCTTCGCGGCCTTCTTTTCCTTCGTTGCGCTGGCGGGCGTGGCCGCCGGCTTCTCCGCCATCTGGGGCGCGGCCTTGGCCGCCGGTGCAGCGGCCTTGCGGCCGCGGAAGCCACCCTTGCGCCGCGGCGGTGCCGCCGCGAGCAGTTCGCGGCACTGCTCGAGGGTCAGGCCCTTCGGGTCCTCGCCCTTCGGGATGCGGGCGTTGCGTTCGCGGTCGGTGATGTACGGGCCGTAGCGGCCGTTCAGCACCTGGATGCCGGCCTCGGGGAAATCCTGGATCAGGCGGTTGGCATCGGCGACCTGCTTCTCGCGGATCACCTCGAGCGCGCGTTCGAGCGTGATGGTGTAGGGATCGTCCTGCTTGAGCGAGGCGTACTTCTTGCCGTACTGCACGTAGGGGCCGAAGCGCCCGATGTTGGCCTGCACCGGCTCGCCCTCGGCCGTGGCGCCCAGCTTGCGTGGCAGCTTGAACAGTTCGAGCGCCTCGACGAGCGTGATGGTCGCCATCTTCTGCCCGGGGCGCAGCCCGGCGAAGCGCGGCTTGTCGGCATCGTCGCGGGTGCCGATCTGGGCGAACGGGCCGAAGCGGCCCATACGCACCGACAGCGGCTTGCCGGAGGCCGGGTCGATGCCGAGCTCGCGCGCCTGCGTGACCTGTTCGCGCGTGACGCTCGTCTCCTTGTCCTTCACCAGCGCCTCGAACGGATGCCAGAACTGGTCGAGGAACTGGATCCAGTCGCGCTCGCCGCGCGAGATCTCGTCGAGCTCGTCCTCCATCAGCGCGGTGAAGCCGTAGTCGACGTAGCGCGTGAAGTGGTCGGTGAGGAAGCGGTTGACGATGCGGCCGATGTCGGTCGGCACGAAGCGCTTGCCGTCGACCTCGACGTAGCGGGCCTGCAGCGTGGAGATGATCGACGCGTAGGTCGATGGCCGGCCGATACCGTGCTCCTCCAACGCCTTGACCAGCGTGGCGTCGTTGTAGCGCGGCGGCGGCTCGGTGAAGTGCTGCTCGTTGCGGATCTCCGCGAGCGTGATCTCGGCGCCCTCCTGCAGCGGCGGCAGCACGCGGTCGCCCTCGTCGTCGGTCGCGTCGTCGCGGCCTTCCTGGTAGACGCTGATGAAGCCCGGCACCACCAGCGTGGAGCCGGTGGCGCGCCAGCGCGCGACTTCGGCCCGCGCGGCCGGGTGCATGTCCACCGTCACCATGTCGTAAACCGCCGGCACCATCTGGCAGGCGACCGTGCGTTTCCAGATCAGGTCGTAGAGCCGGAACTGTTCCTCGCTCAAGTGCTGCTTCAGGCTCTCCGGCGTGCGGGCGATGCTGGTGGGACGCACGCCCTCGTGGGCTTCCTGGGCGTTCTTCGCCGAGGTCTTGTAGGCGCGCGGCTGCGCCGGCAGGTTGTCCGGGCCATAGCGCTCGGCGATGAAGGCGCGGATCTCGTCGAGCGCGACCGCGGCGAGGTTCACCGAGTCCGTGCGCATGTAGGTGATGAGGCCGACGGTGCCTTCGCCGGTCTCGATACCCTCGTAGAGTTTCTGCGCCACCATCATGGTGCGCCGGGCATTGAAGCCGAGCTTGCGCGAGGCCTCCTGCTGCAGCGTCGAGGTGGTGAAGGGCGCCGCCGGGTTGCGCTTGCGCTGGCGCTTTTCGATGGTGGCCACGCGCAGGCGCCCGCCCGCCGCCGCGAGCAGCGCGGTGCGCGCGGCCGTGGCGCTCGCCTCGTCGCCGAAGGTGAACTGCTCGACCTTGCTGCCCTGGTACTCGGCGAGCCGCGCCGCGAACGGGGCGGTGCCGGCGGCGCAATCGGCCTCGATGGTCCAGTATTCCTGGCTGCGGAAGGCCTCGATCTCGTCCTCGCGCTCGCAGATCAGGCGCAGCGCCGGGCTCTGCACGCGGCCGGCCGAGAGCTTCGGCTGCACCTTCTTCCACAGGAGCGGGGAGAGGTTGAAGCCGACCAGGTAGTCGAGCGCACGGCGCGCCTGCTGCGCGTTGACGAGGTCGGCCGACACCGCGCGCGGGTTCTGCATCGCCTCGCGCACCTCGCGCTCGGTGATCTCGTAGAACACCACGCGGTGCACGGCCCGGCCGTCGAGGGCGCCGCGCTCCTTCAGGATCTCGGCAAGGTGCCAGGAGATGGCCTCTCCTTCACGGTCAGGGTCCGTGGCGAGGTAGATGGCATCGGCCTTCTTCATCGCCCGGGCGATCGCGTCGACGTGCTTGGCGTTGCGCTCGATGACCTCGTAGCGCATGGCGTAGCCGTGGCCGGTGTCGACCGCGCCTTCCTTCGGCACGAGATCGCGCACGTGGCCGTACGAGGCGAGGATCTGGTAGTCCTTGCCGAGGTACTTGCCGATCGTCTTGGCCTTGGCGGGCGATTCGACGACGACGACGTTGCTGGCCATTTATCCGGTACCCATAGACGACAAACCGCGGTCGGGCCGCGGTTGGATTGAACATGACATGCAGGTCAGGATCAATGCACGAGGCCGGTATTCTCCTCGAAGACCAGGTCTTCCATCCGGGCGAAGGCGTTTTCCTCGTCCGCCTGGCTGAAGAGCACCATCAGCGTGACCCACTTCACCTGTTCCACGTCGATCTCGCCGGCGCCGAGCGCCATGAGGCGGTCGATGACGATCTCGCGCTGCAGCGGCGAGAGGATGCCGATGTGCTCGAGGTAGACCAGGTAGCCGCGGCAGGCGGCATCGAGGCGCGCCAGTTCCACGGGGTTGAACACGCGCACCGAACGCTCGCCCGGCGCCGCCGGGAAAGGGCGGTCGGGGTCGCTGCCGAGATCGTCGAGCCAGTCGAGGGCGCGGTCCACTTCGGGTTCGCGAAAGCCGGCCCGGAGCAGTTCCTGGCGCAGGACGCTGTGGTCGGTGGCCTCACCGTGCTCCTGTTCCGAGAAGGTTTCGAACAGGTACATGAGCACGTCGAGAACGCTGTGATTCATCTGCTCGGAACCCGCCTTACCTCTGGCGCTGGTAGCGCCCGCCCGGGAGCAACTGCACCGACCCTTCCAGTTCGAGTATCAGCAGCATGGAGGAAACCTCCGCTGGCGTCAATCCGCTGCGCGCCGCGACGGCGTCGGCATCGACCGTGTCCCAGCCGAGTGCATCGAGGAGGCGCGCGTAGTCGGGATCGTGTGCGCGTTCGTCGCGCGCCGTCAGGGTCGGGGCGGCTGGCGCCGTCGCGGCGACCGGCATCGCGTCGAGCAGCGGCGCCAGTTCCTCGAGTATGTCGGCGGCCGATTCGACCAGCTTGGCTCCGTCGCGGATCAGGCGGTGGCAACCGCGCGCCAGCGGGTTGTGGATCGAGCCGGGGATCGCGAACACCTCGCGCCCCTGTTCGGCAGCACGCCGCGCGGTGATGAGCGCGCCGCTGCGGGCACGCGCTTCCACGACCAGCGTGCCGACAGCGAGCCCGCTGATGATGCGGTTGCGTCGCGGGAAGTTCTCGCGTAGCGGCAATGCACCGGGAGCGAACTCGGTGACGAGCGCGCCCTGCGCGGCGATCTCCAGGGCGAGTCCTTGGTGCTGGCGCGGATAGACCTGCTCGGGGCCGGTGCCCATCACGGCGAGCGTGTGCCCGCCCCCGGCGATGGCACCGGCATGTGCGGCTGCGTCGATGCCGAGGGCGAGTCCACTGGTGATGGCGAGCCCGCAGCCAGCGAGGTGTGCAGCAAAGGCGCGTGCGGTCTCGACACCGCCGGGGCTCGCGCTGCGGCTGCCGACAATGGCGAGCTGTGGCAGCGCGAGTGCGGCCGGGTCACCGCGAACGTAGAGCGCCACCGGCGGGTCGGCGAGCTGGCGCAGCAGCGCGGGATAGCGCGCGTCGGCCCAGGTCACGAGCGTGCGGTCCGTGCCACCGGCGAGCCACTCGAGCGCTGCGGCGAGCGCGCGTTCGTCGGGCTGCAGGATGGCGGCGGCATCGGCCTCGGTAAGGCCGGCGGCACGCAGCGCAGCAGCGCTCGCACGCACCGCAGCTTCAGCACTGCCGAAGGCGGCGAGCAGCGCCGCGGCGTCACGGCCCGTGAGACCGTGCGCTCCGGCGAGGATCAGCCAGGGGCGCGACATCGCGAGGCCTGGCGGCGGGTAGTGCCGGAAAGCGAACAGCCCGCCGGATGGCGGGCTGTCGCGTGGCAATGGCGGTTGGCTGCGCGCGTGTGGCGCGCGGCACCGGAATCAGGTCGGGTTGCGGACGACGTCCTGGACATGGATCTCGCTGGTGGCGCGCACGACGAGCGCGAAGCTGACGCGCTCGTAGGTGCGGAACACCATTGAAAGCCCTGCCGGCTCTTCGGGCAAGACGACTTTCTGGGAGACCCGCCCGGGTTTGGCGTGATCGGCGACTTTCTCGCCGCGCTGCCAGACGCGCAGCACGTGGCCGGCCTCGAGCCCGTCGCGCGCGCCGCGGTTGATGACGATCACCTGGTACTGGCCGATCTGCGACACGCCGTCGACGACGTGGATGATCGAACCTTCCACCGGCTTCGCCGGCGAGCGTGGTGTGAACTGTGCCGGGAAGGCCACGTCCTGGCGGATCAGGCGGTCGCCTTCGCGGGCCTCGCGGGCGCTGTCGCTCATGAACAGCGTGGCCGGATCGCCGCTGCGGCGGATCGTGCCCTCGCCGACGTAGATGCCCTCGTAACCGACGACATCGCCGTCATCAGGGTCGACCAGCTTGTCACCGAGGTGCACGACGCTGTAGCCCTGATCGACCGGGCCGATGTCGCCGCGCACGTAGAACTCGTTGCCGGCCGCGCCAGCGAGGTGTGCATCGCGGATCGCCACCACATAGGGCGAATCCTTGATCTCGTCCTTCTGCAGCACGGCGCCGCGGTTCAGGAACGCGCCGATCACCTCGAGCGGGATCGTCGGGATCGCGGCCTCGAGCCCCTGCTCGCGGATGTGCGGTGAGAGTTTCTCCGTACCGCCTCCCGTCGCGGCTGCACCGCCACGCGCGAGCTGCAGCTGCGGGCGGCCGTCCACGTAGACGAGCTTCAGCACATCACCGGGATAAATAAGGTGTGGGTTGGCGACCTGCGGGTTGGCGGACCAGATCTCGGGCCAGTACCAGGGATCGCGCAGGAACATCGCCGAGATGCCCCACAGCGTGTCGCCGCGCTTCACCACGTATTCCTGTGGGTGCGACGGGTTGAGGGCCGGGCCGGCGGCGGCCTCCTGGGCCGCCAGCGTGACGCCGGCCACCGTGCCGGCGCCGGTGCTGAAGCTGAGCGTGGCAGCGCAGAGCAGCAGGCCGGCGGAAATCGCAGAGGGGCGTGAAATCTTCATGGAGGCGCCATCCCTAGTTCACAGCGAGGGGCTTGGAGCCGCGCCCGGTGACCGGAGCCACCGTTGCTATAATCCCGGGCCGATCCCCGGGACGTGCGCGACCACGACCGTGCAACCACAACCGCAACCCCGGGCCGGTCAAACCCCAACCGACCGGTCCCGGGCGGAAACGGATGCGGTATATCATAAAATTGCCGCGCCCTCCTAGGGATGGACGCGAAAGTGTGAGGCAATGCCCATGGCGCTATTGAAGATTCTGGAATATCCAGACCCCCGGCTGCGGACCCGCGCCGCAGCGGTGGCGGCGGTCGACGACCGCATCCGGCGCCTGGCGGCCGACATGCTCGAAACCATGTACGCGGCTCCCGGCGTGGGGCTGGCCGCGACCCAGGTCGACGTGCACCAGCGCCTGCTGGTCATGGATATTTCCGAGGAGCGCGACCAGCCGCTCGTGCTCATCAACCCCGAGATCCTCGCGACCGAGGACCGTGCCAGCGGCGAGGAAGGCTGCCTGTCGGTGCCCGGTTTCACGGAGACCGTCGAGCGCGCCCGCCGCATCCGCGTGCGCGCGCTCGACCTGCAGGGCCGGCCGTTCGAGTTCGAGGCCGAGGGGCTGAAGGCCGTGTGCATCCAGCACGAGATGGATCACCTCGACGGCAAGCTCTTCGTCGACTACCTCTCCGAACTCAAGCGCCAGCGCATCCGCAAGAAGCTCGCCAAGTCAGCCCGGCGCGAGCAGGAGCACTCCGGCACCCGCGTGCCGGTGATCTGAGCGATGCCACCGCCCGCCGCCGCCGGCGAGGGCAGTCGGCCTGCACGCATCGTCTTCGCCGGATCGCCCGCGTTTGCCGTGCCGGCACTCGAGTGCCTGGCGGCCACGCGCCACCAGGTCGTCGCCGTGCTCACCCAGCCCGACCGGCCCGCCGGTCGCGGGCGCACGCTGCAGGCGAGCGCGGTCAAGCAACGCGCGCTCGCCCTCGGCCTGCCGCTGCTGCAGCCGGCGAGCCTCAAGCGGGACCCGGCAAGCCACGAGGCGTTGCGCGCGCTCGCGCCGGACCTGCTGGTCGTCGTCGCCTACGGGCTGTTGCTGCCGCGCGCGGTGCTCGACATCCCGCGATGCGGCTGCGTGAACCTGCACGCTTCGCTGCTGCCGCGCTGGCGCGGGGCCGCGCCGATCCAGGCCGCGGTGCTCGCCGGTGACACGCGCACCGGCGTCGCGCTGATGCGCCTGGAGGAGGGCCTCGACACCGGCCCGGTCGCCGCGGTGCGGGAGCTCGCGATCGGCGCGCGCGATACCGCCGGCGATCTGCACGACCGCCTGGCCGTGCTCGGCACGCAGCTCCTTGCGTCTGAACTCGAGGCGATCCTCGCCGGCCGCGCCGTGTTCACGGCGCAGGCGGCAGACGGCGCCTGCTACGCGCCGAAGCTCGACAAGGCTAATGCGCGTGTCGACTGGAGCGAACCGGCCGTCGTTCTCGACCGTCGCATCCGCGCCTTCAATCCCTGGCCGGTCGCCGAGACGCAGCTCGACGGCGCACAGCTGCGGCTGTGGCGTGCCGAGCCGCTCGCCGCCGGGGCACCCGGTGCCGCAGGGCCGGGCAGTGTCGTCGCAGCGGGCGCTGCCGGGGTCGATGTGCAGACGGGCGACGGCGTGCTGCGGCTGCTCGAAGTGCAGCTCGCCGGGCGCCAGCGCCTGCCGGCCGGAGAATTCGCGCGCGGGCGGAAGCTCGTCGGCGGGGTCTTCGGCCGGTGAGTGGTCGTATGCGCGAGACCAAGGGAACAGTCGCGGGGGGGGCCGCCCCCCCCCAACAAACCAACAAAAAAAGAAGATTGGGGGAGGGCGCCGCCCCCC
>CAYQAR010000010.1:46133-61213 GCA_964415505.1 uncultured Chromatiaceae bacterium
ACACATGAGTTCAAATGCAGCACCCGGTCAACCAACCGCATGCCCTCTCACCCTCCCCCGCCCTCCGCACCCCCCATGCCCCGCCCTCTCCCCTCCCCCCCCCACCCCCCTCTCCCCCCCCCTGCTTCTGTATTTGGGGGTGGGGCCCCAGCCGCGACACCGCCACGCCAGCACCAGCACAACCGCAAACCCGCCCCCGGCGCCGCGAGCCGCGGCAGCGCGGCCCGTGCGGTGGCAGCCGTGCTCGGCGCCGGGTGCACGCTCGACCAGGCGTTCGCGAACCTGCCCGGCGAGCCGCTGCCCGAGGCCGATCGCGCGCAGGCCCGCGCGCTCGCCTTCGGTGCCCTGCGCTGGCATCACCGCCACCGCGAGTTCATCGCCCGGCTCTGCGACCGGCCGCTGCCGCGGCGCGACCGGCTGCTCGAGGCGCTGCTGTCCGTCGGCCTGTTCCAGTTGCACGACGCGCGCCAGCCCGACTACGCGAGCGTTTCGGCCACGGTCGAGGCGGCGCGCTGGCTCGATCGGCCGCGCGTGGCCGGTTTCGTCAATGCCACGCTGCGCCGGATGCAGCGCGAGGGCGAGGCACTCGCTGCTGCGGTGCTGGCGAAGGAGACGGCGCGCTGGTCGCAACCGGCCTGGCTGATCGAGCGCCTGCGTGAGGACTGGCCGGTGCAGTACGCCGCCGTGCTCGAAGCGAGCCTGCTGCCGCCGCCGCTCTGGCTGCGCGTGAACACGCGGCGCACCACGGTGGCCGACTACCTCGCCACGCTCAAGGCCGCCGGCATGCAGGGCACGACGCTCGCCGGCGTGCCGACAGCGGTGAAGCTCGCCGAACCGGTGCCAGTCGCGGCCATCCCGGGCTTCGCGGCCGGCGCAGTCAGCGTGCAGGACGCCGCCTCGCAATGGCCGGCCGTGCTGCTCGCGCCAGCGCCGGGCATGCGCGTGCTCGACGCCTGTGCGGCACCGGGTGGCAAGTGCGCGCACCTGCTCGAACAGGCCGGCGGCGCGCTCGATCTCACGGCGCTCGACATCGACGCGGCGCGCCTCGCACGGGTCGGGGAGAACCTCACGCGCCTGGGGCTCACGGCGCACCTGCGCGTCGCCGATGCCGGCCAGCCGGGTTCCTGGTGGGACGGCGTGCCGTTCGACCGGATCCTCCTCGATGCACCCTGCTCGGCGACCGGCGTCATCCGGCGCCACCCCGACATCAAGTGGCTGCGCCGCGCGAGTGACATCGCCTCGCTGGCAGCGCGCCAGCTCGAACTGCTCGATCGGCTCTGGCCGCTGCTGCGCCCGGGCGGGCGGCTGCTCTACGTGACCTGCTCGCTGCTGCGTGCGGAGAACGACGCCGTGCTCGAGCGCTTCCGCGCCGGCCATCCGGAGGCCGCGCTGGTTCCCGCCACAGTTCCCGACTGGCTGCTGCCGGTGCCCGGTGGCGGTTGGCAGGCGCTGCCCGGAACGTCAGATACCGATGGGCTCTACTATGTTTTAATGGCGCGACAAGGGGGCTGAAACCTGCGCCGGCCGCTGCCCCGTCGAGAACCACCGGATGCCGGCCGCACGAGTGCCCCGACCCACCATGAACCCGTTCCAGACCCTGATGCGCAGCGTTATGGCCGCCTGCCTGCTGGCGGTGCCGCCGGCCATCGCCACGGCCGCCGATTTCGACGTGCGTACCGCCAACATGCGTCGCGTCGGTGACGACTGGACGCTGACCGCGCGCATCGACTACCAGCTCACCGGGAAGGCCGAGGAGGCGCTCGACAACGGCGTGACGCTCACCTTCAGCGTCGAACTCAGCGTGGAGCGCCAGCGCAGCTGGTGGACCGATCCCGAAGTGCTCGCGAAGCGCCTCGACTGGAAGCTCGCCTTCGACCCGCTGACCAAGCGCTACCTCGTGCGCTATCCCGACGAGCGCGAACCGACCTCGCACGGCACACTGTTCGGCGCGCTCAACGCCATCGGCCGGGTACAGAGCCTGGTGGTCGGTCCGGGCAGTGCGCTCGAGAAGGGCGAGACCTACGACGTCGCCGTGCGCGCCGTGCTCGACCAGCGCACCCTGCCCGGGGCGCTGCAGGTGTTCGCCTTCTGGAGCGGCGGCTTCAGCCTGGAGAGCGGCTGGTACGAATGGACCATGAGCCCGTAAGGACTCCGGCCGGCGGTCTGCCGCTGGCAGCCTCGCTCGCCGCGGGCCTGGGCGGTCTCACGCTGCTCACCCAGACCGTCCAGAATTCCGCCCTCTTCGACCGCTGGCATACGACGGTACTCGTCGCCAATGCGCTCGGCGCGCTGGTGCTGCTCGTCGCCCTGGCTCTAAAGCTGCGCCGCCTGCTGCGGGCGCGCCGTCTCGGGGTACCGGGTGCCTCGCTCACGCTGCGCCTGGTCAGCGTCTTCGCTGCGGTGGCTGCCGGGCCGGTGCTGATCGTCTTCATCGTTGCCGTGCAGTTCCTGCACCGGGGCATCGAGACCTGGGCGGACGACCGCATCGCCAACGGCCTCGAGCAGTCGCTGCAGCTGTCACGGGCGGCGCTCGATGCGGAGCTGCGCGCGCGGCTGGTGCAGACGCAGGTGATGGCCGCAGACCTCGCCGGACAGGCACCGGCCCGCCTCTACGCCGCGGTGGCGGCGCAGCGGCGCGAGACCGGGGCGCGCGAGCTGAGCGTGTTCGGCCGCAACTACCGCATCCTCGCCACCAGCACCGATGCCGCCTTCGGGCGCATGCCGGAGCTGCCGACCGATGAGGTGATGCTGCAGCTGCCGCGCGACGGGCGCTATGTCGGCCTGGAGCCGGCCGGCGACGAGCGCCTGCGGGTGCGGGTCGCGGTGACCTATACCAGCACCCTCGAGACCACGGGCGAGGTGCGCATCCTGCAGGCGCTCTACCCGGTGGATGCCACGCTCGGTTCGCTCGCCGAGTCGGTGCAGGCGACCTACCGGCGCTACGGTGAACTCACCTTCCTGCGCGAACCGCTCGAGTCGAGTTTCACCGTGGCGCTGCTGGTGGCGGTGCTGCTGGCGCTGTTCATCGCGCTGTTCGGTGCCTTCGTCTCGGCGCGCCGGGTGGTGGCGCCCATCCGCCGCCTGGTCGCGGGTACGCACGCGGTGGCGGCGGGGCAGCTCGACACGCAGCTGTCGGGGGCCGGCGACGATGACCTCGGTGTACTGGTCGACTCGTTCAACGACATGACCACGCGGCTCGCCGCAGCGAGCGCCGCGGCGGCACGTGGCGCGGCGGAGATCGAGCGCTCCCGTGCCAGCCTCGCCACCGTGCTGGCCCGCCTGACGAGCGGTGTGGTGGCGGTGGACTCCGCAGCACGGCTGCGTTTCGCCAACGCGGCGGCGAGCAGTATCCTGCAGGAGGAATTGGCCGCGCAGGCGGGCGAGCCGCTGGCCGCGATCGGTGCGCGGGTACCGGCACTCGCGCGCTTCTTCACGGCCTGCGCGGCGCGCAACAGCGAGGCACCCGCAGGCTGGCGCGAACAGCTCGTGTTCGTCACGGCTGGCGGGGCGAGGCGCGTGCTCATGTGCTCGGCCGCACCGTTGCCCGACGAGCAGGGCAGTACGAGCGGCTACGTGCTGGTCTTCGACGACATCACCGCCATGCTCCAGGCGCAGCGCGAGGCGGCATGGGGCGAGGTGGCGCGCCGGCTCGCGCACGAGATCAAGAATCCGCTGACGCCGATCCAGCTCTCCGCCGAGCGCATCCGCCGCCGCTACCTCGCCAGCCTGTCCGGCGTGGAGAGCGAGGTGCTCGACCGCGCCACGCACACCATCGTGCAGCAGGTCGAGGCGATGCGCGACATGGTGGATGCCTTCAGCGAGTACGCACGCGCGCCCGAACTCGTCTTCGGCGCGCTCGACCTCAATGCGCTGGTGCGCGAGGTGAGCGATCTCTACCAGGGTCCACAGCAGCCGGCGGTGCTGCTCGAACTCGACCCGGCCCTGGGACCGGTCGAAGGCGACACAGGGCGGCTGCGTCAGCTGCTGCACAACCTCATCCGCAATGCCTGCGAGGCGCTCGATGGCGTGCGCGGCGCCCGCATCACGCTGCGCACCCTGCGTGCCGGCGCCGAGACCGCCGAGATCACCGTCGGCGACAATGGCCCGGGCATCGATCCGGCGCTGCTCGACCGCATCTTCGACCCTTACGTCAGCGGCAAGACCCGCGGCACGGGCCTCGGGCTGGCGATCGTGCGCCGCCTGGTCGAGGAGCACGGCGGCACGGTGGTTGCCGAAAATCCGGCTGGCGGCGGTGCGGTCATCAGGGTTACCCTGCCGCTGAGCCAGCGCGGCCGTGAGGCGCCGGGCGAGGCGCGGCCGCGGCGTGCGGCCGAACGGAGGTAGGTTCCCATGCGTGCTCCGCACATCCTGGTGGTCGACGACGAAGCCGACATCCGCAACACCATCCAGGACATCCTGACCGACGAGGGCTACGACGTCGTCACGGCTGCCGATGCCGCCGAGGCGCGCGAGGCCGTCGCCGAGCGCGTGCCCGACCTGGTGCTGCTCGACATCTGGATGCCCGGCACCGACGGCATCAGCCTGCTGCGCGAGTGGCAGGCCGGCGACCGCGTGAGCTGCCCGGTGGTGATGCTCTCCGGCCACGGCACGGTGGAGACGGCGGTGGAGACCACGCGGCTTGGCGCTGCGGATTTCGTCGAGAAGCCGTTGTCGCTCAACAAGCTGCTGCGCACGGTGGAGAAGTCCATACGCGGCGGGCGCCCGGCACCGCCCACCGGCACGGGCCGCGGCCTGCTGCCGCCGATCATCACGGCACTGGGGCGCAGCCGGCGCATCCGCGAGCTGCGCCAGGTGGCCGAGCAGATCGCCCGGCACGCAGCCCCGCTGCTCGTCGTCGGCGAGCCCGGTACCGGACGTGGCGTACTGGCACGCTTCGTCCACGCCAGCGGACCGCGGCGCGACGAGCCGTTCGTGCCCGTGCCTGGCGCGAGCCTCCACGCTGCGAACGCCGCCAACCTGATCCTCGGCACCGCCGGCCCCGGCGGCGACGAGCCTGGCTGCATCGCACGCGCCGGCGCCGGTACCCTCTATATCGGCAACCTCGAGGACGCCAGCGCCGAGGCGCAGGCGCTGCTCGACGCCGTGCTCGAGACGCGCCGCTACGCTGCACTCGGTCGTGCCGCCGAGGTCGATACCGCGGCGCGGTTCGTGGCGAGCGTGCGCCCGGCGACCGTCGCGGACCCGGCTGCCCACGGCGTGCGTGCGGGACTCATCGCCAACCTCGGCGTACTGCGCATCGAGGCGCCGCCGCTGCGCGAGTACGCCGAGGACATCTCGGAACTCCTGCGCTATGCCGTCGACGATCTGGTTGACCGCGAACGCCTGCCGTACCGGCACTTCGGCTTCGCCGCGCAGAACCGGCTGCGCAACTACCCCTGGCCCGGCAACCTGCGCGAGCTGACCACGCTGGTGCACCGCCTGCTCGCCGCGGGCGGCACCGAGGAAATCGGCCTCGAGGAAGTCGAGAAGGAGCTGGCTGGCGCGAGCGGTGCGCAGGAACCGCTGGTCAAGCAGGATCTGCTCGCCCTGCCGCTGCGCGAAGCGCGCGAACAGTTCGAGCGCGCCTACCTCACCGAGCAGCTCGCCCTCTGCGGCGGCAAGGTCGGCCAGCTCGCCCGCCGCGTCGGCATGGAACGCACCCACCTCTACCGAAAGCTGCGTGCCCTCGGCGTCGAGCTGCGCGGCACCCTCGCCGACGACTGACCTTCCTTCCCTGTGGGAGCGACGCTAGTCGCGACTCGACAATGGTCGGGGCTTGCGCCCCTCCCACAGCAGGACATCTCCTTCAGCCCTGTGGGAGCGACGCCAGTCGCGACGACTATTTCTTCCCCGCCCCCAGCACCGCCGCCACCCTCTCGACAACCTCGTCCACACGCACCCGCAGCGTCTCCGCCGTCAGCGTGGCACCGAACTGGCTGGTCTCGAGATGGCGCCAGGGCAATCGCCGGGTGTCGTGCCGTCCACGGATCTGTTCTCACCGCGGGCAGCAGAGCCCCGATATGCGGTCTCCTTTTTGGCTGGTGCTGCAAGGCCCGTCGTTGCCGCAGGTCTCCTCAGCACAGAGTCAGTGGCCCCGCGGTCAGGCGGGTGCGGTCGAAGGGCTGAGGTCATTTCGTGTGCCGCGCGCCTGTTACATCCGGTAGCCGAACGTGACCCCGTACGTTCGTGGCGGCCCCCAGAAGTGCTGATTGAAGAAGTTGGCTGTGGGGATCAGGCCAAAGGTGTATTCCTTGTCACTGCAGTTCTTGCACCAGCCCTGGATGCGCCACTTGCCGCCGGTGCTCGTCCAGCCGACGCTGGCGTCCCATAGCCAGAAGTCGCCGGTCTTGCCCTTCGGGTGGTTGGTGTCCTCGGAGTAGTACTCGCTCTCGAAGCTGCCGGAGGCGCGCGCGAAAAAGCCGCCGATACGGGTATCCCACTCGTACATGGCCGAGAGGTAGACTTGGGTATCGGGTGCGCGCATGAGTTCGAGGTCGGTGTGGTCGATGTCGACGAGGTAGCTGCCGTTCGGGAGCGGTACGACCTTGCCACCGCAGTTCGACACTGGGTTGACTTCCACGCCCGGGGGCAGGGGGCCGTCGAGGTCGGCACAGAACTCGTCGTATTCCGCATCGAGCAGGCCGAGGCTGGCCTGCAGGGTGAGTCCGTCGATGGGCACGGCGATGGCCTCGATCTCGAGGCCCTGGGCGGTCACCTCGCCGATGTTCTGGGATGCGGTTTCCTGGCCCGTCGGGTTGTTGGGGGAGGGAACGATGACCTCGAAGGCGAGGGCGTCATACAACGTGTGGAAGACCGTGGCGTTCAGGCGCAGGCGGCCGTCGAGAAGGTCGCTCTTCACACCGACTTCGAAGGAGTCCGAGGTCTCGTCGTCGGTCGGGCCGGCGGTGAGGCTGGAGCTGGCGCGAGCACCGAACTCACCGGCCTTGAAGCCCTGCGCGTAGTTGGCGAAGGCCATCAGGTTCTCGTTGAAATGGTAGTCGGCGCCAATCTTGGTGGTCGTCCGGCTGCTGCTGAGTTTCCCGGTCA
Organism: uncultured Chromatiaceae bacterium; assembly: GCA_964415505.1. Classification (GTDB taxonomy): domain Bacteria; phylum Pseudomonadota; class Gammaproteobacteria; order Steroidobacterales; genus QUBU01. Next base: position 53,181 of record CAYQAR010000010.1, read on the forward strand.
CCGACTTCGGCAGTGCTGCCATCTCATCGATCGGTATGCGGGAGGACGGGTCGAGGTAGTTGATGCGGGTACCGAAGAGTTCGCCGGGGTTGCGCTCGAAGTCCTTGGACTCGTCGGTATAACGTAGCCCGAGGGTCAGGTTCAGGTTGTCCGTGACGGCGTAGATGGCTTGGCCGAAGATCGCGGAGCTGTCACCGTCCTGGTGGGCGTAGTCGGCCGACGACGGGTTTCCGAGAGTCGGGAACGACTGCACGATCTCGTGCTCCTGCCAGAAGTAGAACAGGCCGAGTACGAGGTCGAGATTGCCGAGCAGGCCTTCCCGGTCACCGAAGTCCGAGTGCAGCCGTAGTTCCTGGCTCCACTGATCGTGTTCCTGCTCACGGAAAGTGGGAAAGAACGGCAGTTCAGTCTGATCGAAGTCGGCGGCGACCAAGTCGTCGGTGCTCATCCATCCGGTGACCGAGGTCAGCGTGAAGCTGCCGATATCCCAGTTGATGATGCCGGTCAGGCCGTCCTGGTCGACATCCCAGAAATCCAGACCGTCGCGACCGACGGTGAAGGCGCCGTCGTTGGGTTCGCCGGTCCAGTAGAATGGCGGGCCGGCAAACCAGATGTTGATGAGCTGATTCGGGTCGGAGGCGTCGTCCCCACCATTGGCGTCGCTGCGCTCACGCATCCAGGTGGCGATGAGCGTCGCTTCCAGGTTCTCGGTTGGCGTCCATACCAGGGTGCCGCGGACGCTGTCGACGTCTTCGCCGTTGAGGTCGCTGCCGTAGACCCGGTTCTTGAAATGGCCGTCGTAGTTCTGCATCAGCACGGAGACCCGGCCGGCAAGCTTCCCGTCGACGATGGGAAACTGCACCGCGCCGCGGAAATCGAAGCGATCGTAGTTGCCGACAGTGACCTCGCTGTTGACGTCGAAGGTGCCGTCAGGACGGATCGTGTTGACCACGAGCCCTCCGGAGAGCGAGTTCTTGCCGAAGGTGGTGCCCTGAGGTCCGCGCAGCACCTCGACAGTGGCGACGTCGAAGAAGTCGACCAGCGTGGCTACCGGGCGGGAGATGAACACGCCGTTGACCGACACGCCATTGCGCATCTCGTTGGTCGACTCGATGGTGTTTGCGCCCATGCCGCGTATGTGGATCATGGCGGAATTTGGTGCGAAGTTGCTCGGTTGGATATGCGTGTTCGGTGACAGCGGGCCGACGTCGCGCAGGTCCTGCGCCGTGATGTTTTGCAGGATCACCGGGTTAAAGGCGGTGAGTGCTGTCGGCGATTCCTGCGCGGCCTCCTGGCGAAACCGAGTGGTGACGACGATCTCCTCGATGAGCGGCGATTTGTCAGCCGCGCTGACCGGTTGCAGCGCTGCAAGGTTGCCCAGGAGTACGGCACCGACCGCCGCCATGGTGCGGGTGCCAGACCAGCGCCTGGCGGGGAAGAAAGCAGACACGTCGTCTCGGTTCATTGCATTGATCTCCATGGTCAACTGGTGACCCACCAGGGGTCCACCGCAAGACTGTCGAAATACTCGTCGAGCCGCGTGATGCGGCCGTGGCGGACTTGGCAGACGATGCAGGCGTGCAGTGCCAGGCACACACCGTCCCGGCGTGTACCGGTAAGGATGTGCTGCTGGACGAAGCCGCCGGGAAACACCTGCAGGCGTCGCTCGATGTAGCGCCGGTCATCAATGAGGCCGATGAAGGCGCGCAGCACCTCGAGGTTCTCGGCAGCGCTTGTGGCCTGCTGGTCGGTGTTATGCCAGATCACGGCGTCGGGCGCGTAGATTGCCTGCACCTCGTCGATGCGGCCACGTTCGATCGCGTCGAAAAACCGGGCCGCGAGAACGCTGGTCTCAATATCTGAGGTCGTAGCGGGCTGCTGGCGCGTTTGATCGTGCTGGTGCCTGATCATCACCCCTCACCCCCGAGGGTTGCTGTGCCGGCGTAGCTTTCGTACGCAAGACAATTCACAAAGCTGATAATCAATATTGTTAACCATAGTGCCAGTGGCGACGTGTGTCAACAGGACTCGTAACTGGACTGGACATGGTCTTGACACAAGCTTCTGTCAGGCAGAGTATTAGTACACAATCATGACTAAACAGGGTGAGTTAACGCGGCGGCGCGATCGAATTGATCGGCAGCGCATTGCCTGCACACACAAGGAGAGGAATAGATGGCCAAGTCACAGTATGGAAGGATCCCCGCACGCAATCTCCACCATGTCGCCTATCGCTGTCGTGATGCAGAGCAGACCCGGTGGTTCTACGAAGGTGTGCTCGGTATGCCGCTGGTGGCGGCGCTGGTGAGGGAGGATGGTCTGGAGGAGTGCGCGTCGAAGTCGCCACTGATGCACCTGTTTTTCGCGCTCGACGACGGCAGTTTTCTCGCTTTCTTCGACGACCCGGGTCATGCGACAGAGGCCGATTTCAACATCAAACACCCATTCGACCTGCACATCGCGTTCGAGGTTGATGACGAAGCGGCGGTGCGAGAGCGTCAGGCGACGCTGGAAAAGGCGAATGTCAAGACGATCTTCATGGACCACGGTTTCCTGAAGTCGGTCTACGCGTTCGATCCGAACGGCATAGAGATCGAGTTCACCTGCCGCACCAGCCAGTACGAGGCATTGCTAGGCCAGTTGAACGCCAGTCTGGAGTCGGACATGGCGGCCTGGAAAACGATGACCAGCGCGATCAAGGCCAAGCGGTTCACCGCCGAAAATCTGGGTACGGGAAAGCCGATCCCGTTCCGCATGCCGGTGCTGGACCCGTCGTGACTGGACGCGGGGGTGCGGCTGGCTGCAGGCCAGGGGCGTGAGCAACCTGCTCGATCTCGGCGGCCGGGTGGCATTCGTGTCCGGGGCCTCGTCCGGGCTCGGTTGGCACTTCGCGAAAACCCTGGCCACGGCGGGCGCTACGGTCTTGATCGGCGCCCGCCGGATGGACCGGCTCCGCATCTTGGCGGAGGAAATCGCGACCGGCGGCGGGCGGGCAGTGGCCGTTGAGCTCGATGTGCGCAACGGGGAGTCCGTCGAAGCGGCGATGTCGGTAGCCGTCGCGGCGGCGGGCGTGCCGGACATCCTCGTCAATAACTCCGGCGTGGCTACACAGGCCTCCGCGGTAACGATGAGCGAAGAGGAATGGGATGTCGTCCTCGAAACTAACCTGCGGGGCACGTGGCTGTTGAGCCGGGCGTTCGCCCGCTATGCCATCGCCGCGCAGCGGCCGGGAACGATCATCAACATTGCTTCGATTCTCGGCCTGCGGGTGGTCGCCGATTGCGCGTCTTATAACGCCTCGAAGGCCGGCATCGTGCACCTCACCCGGTCCATGGCGCTGGAGCTCGCCGTGCACCAGATCCGCGTGAATGCCCTGTGCCCCGGCTTCATCGAGACCGATCTCAATCGCGAGTTTCTCAGCAGCCCGGTGGGCCGGCAGAGGACTGCCGCCATTCCGCAGCAGCGAATAGGGCAGATGAGCGACCTCGATGGTCCGCTGTTGTTGCTGGCGTCGCCGGCTTCGGCCTTCATGACTGGGAGCACGATCACGGTGGATGGCGGACACACACTGGCTGGGCTTTGACCCGGGAGTATTGATCATGACTTTGTCGCCCTACGCGAACCTCGCCTACGAGCAGCTCGTCCTTGAGTGCCAGGGTCCGGTGCTGACCTGCAAACTATCGAATCCGCCAGAGAACACCCTGACGCCGAAGATGGAGGATGAACTCACCGACCTGCTGAACCGATTGCGGATCGATCCCGGCATCCGGGTTCTGGTCGTTACGGGGGCCGCCGAAGGGTATTTTCTTAAGTACTTCGAGTTGTCAGAGCTCGATAAAGTCATCGATGAATCGGTCGGCGCCGAGTTGCCCTACCCAGGCGAGAATTGTCCCCTGACTACGCATCACGAGATCGGCAATATGATCGAGACGTTGCCGCAGGTGACGATCGCGGCCATCAACGGAATTTGCGGGGGCGGGGCCGTGGAGCTGTCGCTGTGCTTCGATTTCCGGCTGATGGCAACAGGCGATCCCGCGTTCACGTACGGTTCACCGCAGACAACCTTTGGAATCTGTCCCGGTGGTGGTGCGGCCGTCCGCTACGTGCGCATGCTCGGCACCGCGCGGGCGCTCGATCTGCTGCTGCATGGTGAGCTGATGACACCGGAGGTGGCGCTCGCGCACGGCCTCGTGAGTCGCGTCTATCCGAAGGACGAATTCCGTGACCGGGTCAGGGAGTTCGCGCAAAACCTGGCGATTCGCGCTCCGCTCGGCATGCAGGCCGTGAAGCGGTTGGTACGGCGCATCCCTGACCTGCCGCTTCACCACGCCCTGCGGATGGAGATGATCGAGTTCGGTCGGGTGGCCGTGACCGAGGACGCACAGGTTGCGCTCGCGGCTGTCATGCGGGACCCGGAGCATTTCAACCTCGAGAAGCTCTCATTTAAGGGTCGCTGAGTCGGTGGCGGCATGATTGCGACCACCATCGCCGCTCTCTACGATCGTTGTATCGCTGCACACGGCGACAGGCCGGCACTGGTCATGGGCGAGCAGTCCCTGTCCTACCGTGAACTGGGTGCGCTCGCCGACAGAATTGCCCGCGGCCTGCAGGAGAGAGGCGTTGGTCATGGGGCACGCGTGGCGCTGCTCATGGCGAACTGTCCCGAGTACGTCGCCTGCGAGTATGCGCTTGCCCGGATCGGCGCGGTGCGCGTGCCGTTGGCGGCACTGCTTGCCACCGACGACCACGTCTACATGATGAACCGCGCCGGCTGCCGCGCACTGCTCTATCACGAGAAGTTTACCGAGCGGGTCGCCGCCATGGCCGACTCACTCGAGGCAACACCGCTGTACGTTCGTGTAGGTCGTCCAGACGGACTGCCGCACGGCCACGAGTCGCTCGCGGGGATCATGACGCATGGACGGCCGGTGTCCGACCCGGTGACGGTGGACCCGGAAGACTTGTGCGGGATCTACTTCACGGGTGGCACGACCGGTCGTCCGAAAGGTGTCATGCTCAGCCATCGTGCATGGGCTTTTACCTGCTTGATGGAGTTGCTCGAGCTGGGCATCGACTGGCACGAGCGGTTCCTGGTTGTCACGCCGCTGACCCACGCAGTGGGCTGCCTGCTCCTGCCCGTCCTGCTGCGCGGCGGGACCTGCATCATCCAGGACGGATTCGACGCCAAGCGCCTGCTGGAGACTGTGGCCCGGGAGGGTATTACCACCACGTTCCTGGTGCCAACGATGATCCATGCGATCCTCGATCTCGACCGGCGCGATGAATTCGACCGGACCAGCCTTCGTAACGTGATCTACGGCGCCGCACCGATCGGCATCGAGCGGCTGCGACAGGCGCTGATATTCTTCGGCCCGGTTCTCACGCAGCTCTACGGCCAGACGGAAGCCCCGATGATGATCAGTGTGCTTACTCAGCGTGATCACCATTCATCTGATCCGAAGCGCGAGGAACGTGGGTTGCGCTCGGCCGGCCGCCCGACTCTTCTCACCGAGTTGCGCCTGGTGGACGACGAGGGCCACGACGTCGGTACCGGGCAGTCTGGCGAGATTGTGGTTCGCTGTCCGAATCTGATGAGCGGGTACTGGCAGGACGACGCGGCCACGCGAGCGACGGTCCGCGACGGCTGGCTGCACACCGGCGACGTCGGCATGCTTGATGAGGAAGGCTTCCTTGCCATCGTCGATCGCTGTAAGGACATGATCATTTCCGGCGGCTTCAACGTCTATCCACGGGAAGTCGAGGACGCTCTGCTGAGACATCCAGCTGTAAAGGCCGCAGCAGTCGTGGGTGTCGCCGACGACAGGTGGGGCGAGATGGTGGTCGGTGTCGTCGTGCGGCAGATTCAGACCGAGATCTCGGCGGAGGAACTGATCGCCTTCGTCAAATCCCACAAGGGCAGCCTGCTCGCCCCGAAACGGGTGGTCTTCTGGGACTCGATTCCGGTCACCAATCTCGGCAAGGTTGACAAGAAGGCCATCCGGGTGCGCCTGACCGCGAGCTAGTACGCGCAGGTCCAGCAGGCGGTCCCAACCGCCGGGAAGAGTAAGAATGTTGAAGACAGCGAAACAGTACGTTGACAGCCTCAGAGCACTGAAGATTCGCGCCTACATCGATGGGGAGCGGGCCGACAGCGTTGTCGATCACCCAATGGTGGCACCACACGTCAACGCAGTGGCGAAGACGTACGAGCTTGCGCACGTGCCTGAGCACCGCGAGATCATGACGGCGACGAGCCACCTGACTGGCGAGACGGTGCACCGCTACACGCATATCTTCCAGGGCCCCGACGACCTGGTGAAGAAGATCCGTATGCTGCGCCTGCTAGGTCAGGCGACGGGCACCTGCTTTCAGCGCTGCGTCGGTCTTGATGCACTCAATGCGATGTACGCCATCACTTTCGAGATCGATCGCAGCGAGGGGTCGGATTACCACCAGCGCTTCGTCCGTTATCTGACGGACGTACAGGCGCGCGACCTGATGCTGGCCGGTGCCATGACCGATCCGAAAGGCCACCGTGCTCGACGCCCGATCGAGCAGGATGATCCCGACCAGTTCGTGCGGGTGGTCGAGAGACGCCCCGATGGCGTCGTCATCCGCGGGGCGAAGTTGCACAACACCGGCGGAATAAACGCCCACGAAGTGCTCGTGATGCCGGGGACCAGCCTGAAGCCGGATGAGGCGGATTACGCGATCGCCTGTGCTGTCCCGGCTGACGCCGAGGGTCTCATCTTCATCTTTGGTCGTCAGTCCAACGACGGGCGCAAGCTCGAGGGCGGCTGCGATATCGGCAATCCGCGCTTCGGCGTCGTCGGCGGCGAAGCCATGGTCGTATTTGACGACGTATTCGTGCCGAACGAGCGCATATTCATGTGCGGGGAAACGGCCTTTAGCGGCACACTGGTCAACTATTTCGCGACCTGGCACCGCGCCAACTACGGCGGGTGCAAGGGCGGCAACGCCGACCTGTTGATAGGCGCCACGGCCAAGATGACCCGGATCCTCGGAACCGACCGCAATGCTGTGGTGCGCGACAAGCTGGTCGAGATGATCCACATGAACGAGACTACCTACGCCTCGGCGGTGGGTGCGAGCGCCATGGGCTACCAGCTGCCCTGCGGCTCCTGCATGGTCGACCCGATGATGGCCAACACAGTCAAGCAAAACATCACGCGTAACGTCTACGAGATCGGGCGCCTTAGCCACGATCTGGCCGGCGGATTCCTCGCGACAATGCCGGGACAGAAGGCCTTCGAGAACCCGGAGATCGGCCGGTTTGTGCGCAAGTACCACGTTGCAAGTCCTGAGTTTGGAGTCATGGAGCGCGTGCGGATTGGTCGCTACATCGAGAATGCGACCAGCGTGACGACCATGGTCGAGGCAATGCACGGTGCTGGCTCGCCGCAGGCGCAGCGGCTGGTGATGATGGGACTGTCGGCTATCGACGAGAAGATCAAAATGCTCGAGTGTGTACTGGATGACGAGGGTACCGCCCAGGACGTCTGCTAGACTAGCCAGAAGGTGTCGCGACGGATGGACGGTAATGGAAGAAGAGAAATTCCTGATTTATTCGCTGCTGAAAACGTATATCTGGATCGATGATGCTCTGCAGGACTATTTGAAGTTGCGTCACTGGCCGCTGGTAACACGTCGCCAGTCCATGATCATGACGTTACTCGGCGCTGCACACGATAATCTCAGACCATCGGAAATTGCCGAGCGACTTGGTATGAGCCCACAGGCCACACACCGGATCCTCAGCGATATGGAAAAGAAAAAGCTCATCGCGTTTGTTCCGGATCCCAGCGACAGGCGGGCGAAGCTCGTTAAGCGTAAGAAGCTTGGATTAGGCATCGACAAGGATGCGCGGCTGGCGCTGCGCAACATAGAGATGATCCTGCGTCGGCGGATCGGTAGCCGGGCTTTCAAGAATCTCAGCGACGCCTTCGAGATCGACCCTGGGCCGCGCCCAACGATTGACGATGTCCGGTCGGGCTGAAGACCGGGCCGGCGGA
>CAYQAR010000011.1:0-57599 GCA_964415505.1 uncultured Chromatiaceae bacterium
TGCAATTCAGCGACCAGGACGGCGGCGCGACGCAGAAGAAGATCGAGAACTACCTTGCCGGCGCGCTCGGCGGCGACAAACCCACGCACACCATGTAGAGGCACCGCCGCGCGGCGGACCAGCCTCAGTAGTTGCCGGCGCGCTTGTCGGCGGTGTTCAGCCCGCCCTTCAGGACGCGGGTGTCGAAGCCGCGCTCGTTGAGGATGAAAGCACCTGCTGAACTGCGTCGGCCCGTGTCGCAGCAGACCACGTAGGTGAGCGACGGATCGAGCGTGCCGAGTTTCAGGCGGATGAAATACAGCGGGATGTTGATCGCGCCCGTCTCGTGGTTGGACTCGAACTCGCTCGGCAGGCGCACGTCGAGCCACTTGCCGCCGCGGGCGACGATCTGGCGCGCTTCCTGCTGGGTCACCCAGTCGAGCATCGGCTCGTTGAGCAGGGTGCGGAAATCGTCCTTGCCGAGGCGCATTAGGGAGCCGTCCGTGAGCATCGTCACGGTGGCGTTGCGGCGCGTCTCGGAGATCAGCGCTTCCTCGCCGAAGGTGTCGCCAACGCCGAGTTCGGCAAGCTTGATGCCTTCCTTGTTGAGCGGCGTTTCGCGCGTGACGCTGCAGCGTCCACGGGTGATGGCGTAGAAGTAGTCGCCTTCGTCGCCTTGTTTGACAACCGTTTCGCCAGCGCTGCAGTTGACCTTCTGCATGCGCATGAACACCGCCTGGATATTGGCTGGCGGTACGCGGTGAAAGGCCTTGGTCTGCAGCAGCGTCGTCATCCAGTCGTCGGGTGCCGGGGCCGTCTGCGTGGTGTTGAGATCGTGGACCTCGTAGCTGCCGGTCTGGTCCCAGGTGAGCATGACATCGAGCAGGTCGGTGTCGATCGACACGTACTCCACCCGGTCTACGGCCTTGGCGGTCCAGCGGCGTGGCAGCATCGAGGAGATCGGGTTGCGGGCTTCGTCGCTACCGGCGCGCACTGTCTTCAGCCCGCCGTCCTGATTGGTGAGCTGCAGGGTACCGCTGAGCAGGTAGAAGGTGCGGCGCTCGCTGTCCCCTTCCTTGAACAGTGTCTTGCCGGCATCGAGGTGGTGACTCTGGATCTTCTTGGCCAGAGCCGCGATGTTCTCGCGCTTGAGACTGTCCAGCGGAGTAAACCGCCGCAGGCTCTCGATGGTGAGAGGAGATCCCGTCATGCCTGATAGTGCCGGTTAAAAAATCGCCACCCGTCCCGGATATCGCCAATCCGGCATTGGGCGCCGTATTTTAACCATAACGGGATTAGGGAGATACGGGAACCTGTTCACATCGCGCCCAGCTTCTGCCAGCCACCCGATGGGGTGAAGCGTGGCCCGTGGCGCTCAGCCAGTTCGGCGAGCCGATTGACCACGGCATCGATGCCAGTCTGGCGCGCGTGATGCAGCGGGCCACCGCGGAAAGGGGCGAAGCCCGTGCCGAAGATCACGCCGGCGTCGACGAGGTCGGCATCGTCGACGATGTCCTCGGCCAGACACTGAGCGGCCTCGTTCAGGAGCGAGAGCGTCAGCCGGTCCTGCGCCTCGGTCGACACAGCAACCGTGCCGCGCGGCTTGACGGCCCGACCGTCTCGGTAGACGTAGAAGCCGCGTCCCGTCTTCTGGCCGAGTTGCCCGGCCGCCACCATCTTTTCGAGCGCAGGGTCGATGCTGCGGCCCGCCAGTGGAGCGAGGATCCGTGCGACATGCAGGGCGACGTCGAGCCCGACCGCATCGGCAAGCTCGACCGGACCCACGGGCATACCAAAGTCGGTCGCTGCCGCATCGATTTCCGCCAGGGGCACCCCTTCCTGCGCCAGGGCCATCGCCTCGGCGAGGTAGGGAGCGAGGATGCGATTGACGAGGAAGCCCGGGTGGCTGCGGCACGGTACCGGTAGCTTGCCGATCTGGCGTGTGAACGCCAGGCCCGCCTGAAGGGCGGTGTCGGCGGTCGCCGGTGCGTGCACCACTTCCACCAGCGGCAGCCTGGCAACGGGATTGAAGAAGTGCAGGCCGATGAGGCGCTCGGGACGCGCCAGGCAGGTGCCGAGATCCTGCAGCGGAATGCTGCTGGTGTTCGTCGCCAGCACGCAGTCGGGGCGTGCCCGGCTCTCGACGTCACGCCACAGTGCCTGCTTCGCTGCCAGGTCCTCGTAGATGGCTTCGATCACGACATCGGCCGTAGCGACACCCGCGCCGGCAGTATCGGGCTGCAACCGCTGCCGGGCGGCGGCGAGCGCCGCAGGATCGTCACGGAAGCGGCGCGCGAACAGTTTTTCCGCACGCGCCAGCGCCGGCTCGACGTACTTCATCTCGCGATCCTGCAGGGTCACCTCGAGCCCGCGGACCGCGCACCAGGCAGCGATGTCGCCACCCATGACACCCGCGCCGACGACATGAACCCTCGTTGCCGGTCGCTCGGCACGCCCGGCCAGGCGCTTCAGGCGATCCTGCAGAAAGAACACCCGCACGAGGTTGCGCGAAGTCGGCGTGACGGCGAGACGCGCGAAGGAATGGGCTTCGGCTGCGTAAGCCTCCGGGCCAGCGGCTGCATGCTCGCGCCAGAGGTCGATCATGGCGAACGGGGCAGGGTAGTGGCGCGGGTCGGCCTTGCGCCGGGCCTGCTGCACCAGCCTGCTGCTCAACCAGCGGCGCGCCGGCCCCAGTGCCAGCAGGGCATCGGGCCAGGGCACGCGACGCCTTGGCCGCGATTCGTGCAACAGTTGCACGGCATCGTCGCGCCAGCGATCGGGACTCGCCAGGCGGTCGACGAGGCCCCAGCGCACACCATCGGCCATGCCGATCGTGCGTCCGGCCAGCATGAGTTCCAGGGCGTGGCGCACGCCGGCCAGTCGTACGGTACGCACGGTGCCACCGAAGCCGGGGTGCAGCCCCAGCTGGACTTCGGGCAGCCCGAGGCAGGGACCGCGCACCGTATCCAGGCCGAGCCGCCAGGTCGCTGCGAGCGCCAGTTCGAGGCCACCGCCGAGGGCATTGCCGTTGATCACCGCGACGCTGGGACAGGGGAGGGACTCGAGCCGCTGCAGGATACGCTGCCCTTGGGTCACGAGTTCGTACGCTTCGTCTTCCGTGCGAATGGCCGGAAACTCGTGGATGTCGGCGCCGGCGACGAAGCCATCCGCCTTGCCCGACCAGAGGACGAGTCCCGCCGCGCCGGCCCGCTCGACGTGCGCGAGAGCCAGGTCGAGTTCCTGCATGACCGTGCGCGACAGTGTGTTGGTGCTGGTGCCGGGCCGGTCGAGGCCGAGCCAGCAGATGCCCGCGGGATCTCGTACTAGCCGCCAGCAGGAGAATTGCGGGAGGATCGTGTTCGTCATGGTCATGAACCGTTGACCTCGAAGTCGCAGACCAGCGGCAGGTGGTCGGAAAACCCGACCCGTGGCACACGGAAGTCGGTCACTTCGATGCCGGGGCCATAGAGAATGAAGTCCAGCTCCAGTCGTGGTGCCCGGCTCGGGAAGGACGGCAGGCCATGGGCGTTGGCGCTGCGCAGGCCGAGCGCCTCCTTGAACAGGAAGATCTCGTTCTCACCCCAGAAGGTATTGAAGTCGCCGGCGATGATGACCGGCTTGCGGCAGCGCTTCACCAGTTCATAGAGGTGACGGAGCTGGAAATGCCGGTGACGGTACTTGAGCGACAGGTGCACCAGGAAAATCGCGACCTGCTCGAGTTCGAGTTCGATGACGAGCCGCTTGATGCCGGTATCGAAATAGTGGAATCGTTCGCCGGTCACGCCCGGGCCGGCCAGGAAGGCATTGGCCTGCTTGCGCAGGATCGGCAGGTACTGGTTGACCGACTCCTCGCCGTACTTGCATTCGTAGGACGAGTAGTGCCCGAGTGCCGAAGCGATCGTCTCGGCCTGGTTCACCCGGGCACTGCGCACGGAGCCGATATCGACCTCGATCAGGCCGACGATATCCGGGCGCTCACCCTTCAGGAAGCCGATGATGTTCTCGAGGTTGCCCGGGTTGCCGAACAGGTACCCGGCTCCGGGGACCGGCACATGGGATGGGGCCCCGGCGCCGACGGCGTAGCGGATGTTGTAAACGAGGAGACGCATGTCCTTGACAGTGTAATTGCTGCTCGACGATGGTTGGAACCTCCGTGGCCGGCAAATCCCTGCCGGGACCACGGGGTGCGTGTCTGCGGTGCAGGGTGCCGCAGGGGAGTGGAGCGATGTCGGAAGCAAACCCCATCCGGGTGTTCGTCGTGCACACGTTCAGCGAACACCCCGACTACCTGCGGGTTTTCGAGTACCTCGAGAGCCGGCCGAATTTCTACTATCACAACTGCAGCAATCCGGCTGCCAGCCCGGCCAGCGGCTCGACCGAGGCCATCCATGAAGAATTGCGCCGGCAGATCCAGCTCGCCGAGATCGTGATCCTGCCCGTCACGCTGTTTGCCGGCAATCCCGTGCTCGTCACGTTCCAGGTCGACGCGGCCAAGGGGCTGAAGAAGCCTGTGCTGGCGGTCAAATCATTCGGCGAGACCGTCGTCATCAAGAAGGCACTGCTCGACAAGGCCGACGACATCGTGGACTGGAACGCCCGCACCATCTCGGAGGCGATCAAGCGGCTCGCCCGCAACGACAGCTCCGGGGAATGGGAAGTGATCGAGTTCAAGCTCGACTGAGCCGGCACCGACGCGCTCGTTGCGACAAAGCGCCGCGCTTGTTGGGCGCGGGGCCGTGCAGTATATTCGCCGCCTTCCGCGGGGTGCCGCGCCGGCCGGCGCCGGCGCCCGGACGCTGCGCCGGCTGCGAAACACGCTCCACAATCCATGACCACTGAAACTGATGCCCTCATCGTCGGCGCCGGCCCCTGCGGCCTGTTCCAGGTGTTCGAACTGGGCCTGCTCGGCATCCACAGCGACGTCGTCGACTCCCTGCCGGCCGTCGGCGGTCAGTGCACCTGGCTCTACCCGGACAAGCCGATCTACGACATTCCCGCGGTGCCGGTGTGCACCGGGCAGGGGCTGATCGACGCGCTCATGCACCAGATCGCCCCATTCAAGCCCGGGATGCACCTCGGCGAGGAGGTGGTCGACCTCAAGGGCGAAAACGGCCGTTTCCTGGTGCGCACCTCGCGCGGCAGCGAGTTCCTCGCCAAGACGGTGTTCATTGCCGGCGGTGTCGGCTCGTTCCAGCCGCGCAAAATGAAACTGGCCGGACTCGAGGCACTGGAGGAGATCTCGGTGCACTACCGGGTACGCGAACCGGGCCGGTTCCAGGGACAGGACCTGGTGATTCTCGGCGGCGGTGACAGCGCACTCGACTGGGCGCTGGCGCTCGCACCCGGGGCACGCAGCCTGACGCTGGTGCACCGTTCCGACCAGTTCCGCGCGGCACCGGCGTCGCTGGCAGCGTTCCGCGAACTGGTCGCGGCTGGCCGCGCCAGGCTGATCGAGTTCGGCAACGCAACGAGCTACCAGGCCGACGGCACCCGGCTCACCGGGGTTGATATCCGCCAGGACGACGGCACGAACCACGCGCTCGCGGCCGACCATCTTTTCGCCTTCTTCGGCATGTCACCCAAGCTCGGCCCGATTCTGGAGTGGGGCCTGGAGATGGAGCGCAAGGCGATCAAGGTCGACACCGCCACGTTCCAGAGCAACATCCCCGGCGTGTTCGCGATCGGCGACATCTGCGATTACCCCGGCAAGAAGAAGCTCATTCTGAGCGGCTTCCACGAGGCGGCACTCGCGGCATTCGCGGCGAAGGCGCTGATCGAACCCGGCCGCAAGGTGCACCTGCAGTACACCACGACCAGTCCGATCATGCAGCAGCGCCTGGGTGTGGCCGGGGGCGCCTGAGCCGGAAACAGCGGCATGCGAGCCACGCTCCCTGGCCGCCCCATCGTCATCGCGCATCGCGGTGCCAGCGGCTACCTGCCAGAACACACGCTGGTCTCCAAAGCGCTCGCCGCGGGCATGGGCGCCGACTACCTCGAGCAGGACGTGGTCGCCACGCGCGATGGCGAACTCATCGTCTTCCACGATCTCGTCCTCGATGCCCTGACCGATGTCGCGACCCGGTTTCCGGGCCGCCAGCGCGCGGACGGGAATTTCTACTGCATCGACTTCACGCTGGCCGAGATCCGCACCCTGACGGTCGGTGAGCGGCGCGGGGCGGGCAGCCGCCAGGCTCGTTTTCCGGGGCGCTTCCCGGACGATGCAGGCCGCTTTGCGATCCCGACATTCGCCGAGGAGATTGCGTTCATACGCGGACTCGGGCACGCCATGGGCAGGCCGCTCGGCCTGTATCCGGAAATCAAGGATCCAGCCTGGCATCGGCGGCACGGCATCGATCTCGGCGCACGCGTGCTCGCGGCGCTGGCGGATGCAGGTCACGACGCGGCGGACAGCCGTGTGTTCGTTCAGTGCTTCGATGCGGCGGAGTTGCAGCGCCTGCGTACCGATCTTGGCTGCCGGCTGCCGCTGGTACAGCTGCTCGACAGCTCCGGAGGTCGGCCGTCACCGGCGATGCTGGCGGGATTTGCCAGCTACGCGCAGGGCATCGGCCCGTCACTGCGGCTGATCTGCTCTGGGCGCGACCCGACCGGCCCGATTGCCACGACGCTCGTCGCCGACGCTCACGCCGCCGGCCTCGTCGTGCACCCGTACACCTTGCGGCGCGAGGAACTGCCGCCCGGTTGCGACAGCGTGGACGAAGTGCTCGGCCTCGTGCTCGGCCGGCTCCGGGCGGACGGCCTGTTCACGGATTTTCCCGACCTGGCGGCCGGGTGGGTCGGGGTTCACTTCCCGGGCTGAGCGGGTGGCCGCGGCCAATCCGTCAGGCCAGGCAGCCCAAATAGCGCATAATGTATATTATGGTAAATAATAGACAGGTGTACCTGTTGACCGCCCGACCAGACGCCCCTTACCCCGACTCAAATACCGGGTAAACGGGCGACCACATGGTTGCCGCTACGCGCTCACCGACCGGCAGGCCTTCGGCATCCTTCTCCCCGAAGGCGTCACGGAGCACCGCCGTAGCGACCTGGTGCGCAACGGCCCGCAGCCGGCTGGTCTGCGGAAACAAGAGCCCACTGGCCAGATCGGCGTCCGTGACACTCGCGGCAAGCGCACGTGCAGCCGTCGTGAAGGACTGGTCATCGATCCGGTCGAGCTTGCCGGCCAGGGCGGCAAGACCCACACCCGGGAAAATGAAGGCGTTGTTGCCCTGCCCGATCCGGTGGCGAACCCCGGCGGACTCGACGTCCGGAAATGGACTGCCGGTGGCGACCAGGGCACGACCGTCGGTCCAGGCGTAGAGGTCGACCGGCAGGGCTTCACAGTTCGCGGTGGGATTGGAGAGCGGCAGGATGACCGGGCGCGACACTTCCGCGGCCATCCGGGTGACGATCTCGCGCGAGAAGGCTCCGGGCTGGCCGGACGTGCCGATCAATACCGTCGGACGAAACGCCGCGACTACGTCGGCCAGCGTGCGTCGACCGCGCTGTAGGCCGATGGCCGTGGCAGCCGCCGGACTCCAGGCCATTTCACGCTTGTAGGAGTCCATGTCCGCATCGGCGACGATCAGGCCCTTGCTGTCGAGGACGGCAATGCGCGGTGCGTCACCGGTTTCGGCGCCGCCTTCCGCCCGCAGACCCGCGCGGATCTGACGGGCGATGCCGAGGCCCGCAGCACCGCCGCCGAGGATCACCACGCGCTCGTCGGCGAGACCACGGCCGGTGATCCTTCCGGCGGTGAGCACGCCAGCGAGCGCCACGGCACCGGTGCCCTGGATGTCGTCATTGAACGATGGCAGCCGATCGCGATAACGGTCGAGGACATGCAGGGCGTTGTCCTTGCGCAGGTCTTCCCACTGCACGAGCGCCCCGGGGAACACCGCGGTGACCGCGGTGACGAACTCGTCGAGCAGTTGCTGATACGCGGCGCCGCGCAGGCGCCGCTCCGGCCAGCCGAGATACAGCGGATCGGTGCGCAGTTCCTCGTTGTCGGTGCCGACGTCAAGGCTCACCGGCAGCACCACAGCCGGGTCGATTCCTGCCGCGGCCGTGTAGATCGACAGTTTGCCGATTGCAATCGCGATGCCACCGGCACCCTGGTCACCGATACCGAGGATGGACTCGTTGTCGGTGGCGACGATCAGCCGGACCTGGCGTCCACCGGCCGCCTGGCGCAGCACAGACGCCACCCGCCCCTGCATGTCGGGCGTGATCCAGACGCCGCGGCCACGCTGGAAGACGTGGCTGAAGCGCTGCGTGGCGAGTCCCACGGTCGGCGTGTACACGATCGGCAGCAGCTCCTCGAGGCGATGCATCAGCACATCGAAGTACAGGTACTCGTTGCGATCCTGCAGCCCTGCCAGCGAGACGTACTTCTGCAGGGGGTCGGTGATGCCGTCGAGGTTGGCGAGCACGCGCCGGCGCTGCAGTTCGATCGGTATGGAGCGCCAGGGCAGCAGGCCTTCCAGGCCGAACGCATGGCGCTCTTCCGGTGAAAACGCGGCTCCCTTGTTGAGGAGCGGTTCGCGGATGAGTTCGTGGCCACGTTCGCCGATTCTGCGCCGCGGTCCTGTCATGTGCATGGCCTCGGTCGTTCGTTCGTCATGTGCGAAAAAACCCGTCGCGGATCGCCGGATACACGCTTCACGGCGTGACCTGGTCGATGACGACGTCGACTCGCCCGGCTGCCGGCTGCCAGGTCGCTTCGCCGAACACATCGCCAGGTGCGGCGCTGGCATCGCCGTCGCGGTCGAGGCGCGCTATCAGCCGCAGGCTCTGATGATCGGCAAGTCCGGGGCCCGCAGCCATGCGGTCGCTGTCGCTGAGTTCGAGATCGAGCGGCAGGACCGGAGCCGCGCGGCGGATGACCGCCACGGGCGGACCGCGTCCATCGGCCGTGCGGGCAATCAGAAACAGAACGGCGCCGGGTGGCACGCGGTTCGTCAGAGCGGCGCTGATGCTGACGCGCACCGCAATGGCAGTGGCACGAGCCGGCACCGGTGCGCTGTCGCCGAGGGTGGCCAGCTGGCGTTCGATGACGCTGCGGACCTCGGGCGGCGGCGACAGTTCGAGCAGCCGCGTGTAGTGCATGCGCGCACTCGCCGCATCGCCGCGGGCCAGCGCCGCCAGAGCACCGTACCAGAGGGCCTTCGGATTGGCCGGATCCCGCGACAGCACCTCGTCCAGCAGGCGGCTGGCTTCCTCGGGCACCGTGTTGCCGGCCGCGAGGATGAGCGCCTCGGCGAGGGAGAGACGCAGCCCATCGTCGCTGCCGTTGGCTGCCAGGGCACGGCGATAGGCCGGGACGGCCTCAGCGACCCGCTCCTCGGCGAGGTAGGCCTCGGCTAGCTGGACCCATGGCACGGCATCGCCGGGCGCGGCAGCCTCGGCCTGCTGCCGCAGGGCGAGTGTGACCGGATTCTCGGTGCTGGTGGCGGTTGTGGCAGGCCCGGCTGTTGCGACAGCGTGCCACGGAAAGTTGCTGGCGGCGACGTACAGGAGTGCTGCTGCCGTGGGGATCGCGAGCGCGCAGACGAGCGCAGCGATGGGTGCCATGGCGCTGCGCTCGCGCACCAGCGGCACCACAGCGACGGCTACTGCCGCCAGCGTCGTGCCAATGGCAAGGGCAAGAAAGGCAGCGAGCGTCACCCACGCACCTCCGGCGTCGTGGTTTCGTCGGCATCGACGTCACTCGGCAGGCGTCTGCGACGGCGGATCACGATGGCCAGGGTCGTGCCCGCGAGTGCCAGCAGCAGGACGGGCGCGAGCCAGAGCACGGCGGTGCCGGCCCGGAAGCGCGGGCGGTACAGCACGAAATCGCCGTAGCGGGTGAGCAGGAAGTCCTCGATCTCGGCCTCGCTCCTGCCCTCCCCGACCAGGCGGCGGATCTCGCGGCGCAGGTCGGCCGCAAGCGGCGCCGTCGAATCGCCCACCGTCTGGTTCTGGCACACCAGGCAGCGCACCTCGTGGATGAGTCGCTGGTACAGCGCTTCACGCTGCGGGTCCGCGAACGGCGGTTCGGTGTCGATCGCGACGACCGGCAAGACGATCGCCAGCAGGACAACCAGCAGCATTGCGCGCAGGGTCATGGTTTGCGTTCCGCGCGGCTCTCCGCGATGCGCGTTACGAACTCCGCCTCCCAGACCGCGGGCGTGAGCGGTGCGATGTGCTTGTAGAGCACGCGCCCTGTGGCATCGACGAGGAAGGTCTCGGGCGCTCCGTACACGCCCCAGTCGATCGCCGCACGGCCGTCCTGGTCGACGCCGACCGCCTCGTACGGGTTGCCGAGTTCGGCGAGCCAGCGGGTGGCGAGGACCGGGTCGTCCTTCCAGTTCAGGCCGAAGATCCTGATCTGGCGTGTCGCGGCAAGTTGCAGCAGGAAGGCGTGTTCTTCGCGACAGCCTCCGCACCAGGTGGCCCACACATTGAGCAGCGCGACGTCGCCAGCGAGGTCGGTGAGGCTGAGTTGGCGGGTGGGGTCGTCGAGGCGCGGCAGCGAGAACGTCGGCGCCTGGCGGCCGACCAGCGGTGACGGTACGTAACTCGGGTCGCGCTTGAGTCCGACCGCGAGCAGCCCGACGAGTGCCGCCAGCACCACGATCGGCAGGAGATAACGCAGCATGCTTCGCAGTTCCGGATGGCGTCGCGTACGACGCTCAGGCCCGTGCGTGCGTGGCGGCGGATTCACTCACGCCCTGGCGCACGGCAGCCCGATAGCGTTTGTCCGAGATCGCAAGCAGGCCGCCAAAGGCCATGACCAGCGCGCCGAACCAGATGAAACGCACCATCGGCTTGTACTGCAGGCGTACGCTCCAGGCACCCTCGCCGAGTTCGTCGCCCAGCGCAACAAACAGATCGCGGTGCCAGCGTGCGTCGATGCCCGCTTCGGTCATGGGCGACTGGCGCACGTGGTAGGTGCGCTTCTCCGGGAAGACGACCGCCACCGGTTCTCCCGCACGTGTCGTCAGCACCATCTCGCCGCGCTCGGCCACGTAATTCGGACCTTCGACATGCGTCGTCCCGCGCAAGGTCAGCGCAAATTCACCCAGGTGCAGCGTTTCGCCGGGTGCGATGCGCTGATCGGTCTCGATGCTGTGGCTCGAGCTGATGACGATCCCGAGTACGCTGAGGCCGAGACCAAGGTGGGCGACCTGCATGCCGAGGGCACCCCGTGTGAGGCGGGCGCCCGAACCGGCCAGACGCAGTGCCGGATCAAGTAATGACGTGAGCACCAGCCAGATCCCCGCCGCCACGCCGACTGCCGTGAGGGCCGAACCGCCGCCATACACCAGCCAGGGCACGCCGATGCCGGCGAGTACGGCGACCAGCGCCGGCCACCGCAGGCGCCTGGCAACGCCGCTGGCGTCGGCGGCGCGCCAGGCCGTATGCATGCCGACACCCACGGCGAACAGCAGCGGCAACATCGGGATCATGAACACCGCTTCGAAGTACGGCGGGCCGACCGAGATCTTGCCCTTGTCCATGGCGTCGAGAATCAACGGGTACAGCGTGCCGAGCAGGATCAGCCCGGCCGCAATGCACAGGAGCAGGTTGTTCACCACCAGGAAGGTCTCGCGCGAGAATGCCTTGAAACCGATGTCGCTGTCGAGCCGCGGCGCCCGCCAGGCGTAGAGGACCAGCGCCACCCCGACTACCGTCGCCAGGTAACCGAGGATGAACAGGCCGCGGGCGGGATCGGAGGCGAAGGCGTGCACCGAGACCAGCACTCCCGAGCGCACCAGAAAGGTACCGAGCAGGCTCAGCGAGAACGCACCGATCGCCAGCAGCAGCGTCGAGCTCTTGAAGAGGCCCCGTTTCTCGGTCACCGCGAGCGAATGGATGAGGGCCGTCCCGACGAGCCAGGGCATGAAAGATGCATTTTCCACCGGATCCCAGAACCACCAGCCGCCCCAGCCGAGTTCGTAGTACGCCCACCAGCTGCCGAGGGCGATACCGAGCGTGAGGAACGCCCAGGCCGCTGTCGTCCACGGGCGTGCCCAGCGCGCCCACTGCTGGTCGATGCGCCCGGCGAGCATGGCGGCAACCGCGAAGGCAAAAGCCACGGAGAACCCGACATAGCCGGTGTAGAGCAGCGGCGGGTGCAGCGCCATCGCCGGATCCTGCAGCAGCGGGTTGAGGTCGTTACCGTCGAGCGGGGCCGGCCACAGGCGCAGGAAGGGGTTCGAGGTCAGCAGCACGAACAGGATGAAGCCCGCACTGACGCAGCCGATGACACCGATGACCCGTGCCGAGAACTCACGCGGCAAACCGCGGCTGAACGCGGCAACCGCGGCCGTCCACAGCGACAGCAGCACGATCCAGAGCAGGAGCGAGCCTTCGTGCCCGCCCCACACGGCAGCGAAGCGATAGAACGCCGGCAGCGCCGTGTTCGAGTGGGTGGCCACATAGGCAACGGTGAAATCGCTGGTGAGGAACGACCAGGCGAGCGTGGCAAAGGCACCGAGGGCGAACACCGCCTGGCCGGCGGCCGCGGGTACCGCCACCGCCATCCAGGCGCTGCGCCCCGTCTGGGCACCGGCCAGTGGGAAAACCGCCTGCACGACCGCCATGCAGAGCGCCAGCACCAGACACAGCTGACCGAATTCGGGTGTCATGATGCGGACCTCAGGGCGTTGCCACAGGCGTCGTGCCACCCGGATGGCCCTGTGCCTGAAGCGAGTCGGCGACCTCGGGCGGCATGTAATTCTCGTCGTGTTTGGCGAGCACCTCATCGGCGACAAAGGTTCCGTCCGGCCCGACGATGCCGTGCGCGATGACGCCCTGCCCTTCGCGGAACAGGTCCGGCAGTACGCCCGAATAAGTGACGGCCATGCTCTCGCGGTTGTCGGTCACCACGAAGTGCACGGCCAGTTCACCCGGGGTACGGGCGACGCTGCCGTGGGTGACAAGGCCGCCGAGGCGGATCTTGCGTCCCGTCGGCGCCTCGCCCGCCGCGATCTGGCTCGGACTGTAGAAATAGAGCATGTTCTCGTCGAAGGCCCGCAGCCCGAGAACCGCCGCGGCGGCAACCCCGGCGAACACCAGGCCGACGACCATCATCCGTTGCTGTCGCGCTGTCATCGCGTCGCACTCCTTGCGGGCTTGCCCGCCCTGGCACGCAGCCTTTCCGTCGACCGGCGCAGGAGGCTGCGGGCGAGGATCACGTTGGCGAGCATCACCAGCACCGTGAGGCCATAGGAACTCCAGACCCAGAATGCGTAGCCACCCATGTCGAGGAAATCTGCCATCGTCATGCCCCCGGACCGGCCATCCCACCGACGAGTTCCTGCGCCCAGCGCGCCTGCTGCTCGCGCTCCAGTACTTCGGCCTGCACGCGTTCGGTCAGAACGGCGAAGGCGAACAAGGTGAAGCCGAGGATCATCAGCAGGAGCGGCCAGAGCATGTCGGCGGTGATCGACGGGTTGTCGAACTTGGAGATCGTCGGGCCCTGGTGCAGCGTGTTCCACCAGATCACCGAGTAATGGATGATGGGTATGTTGATTACACCGACGATCGCAAACACGGCGCTGGCGCGATCCGCCCTGGCAACATCGTCGAAGGCATCGCGCAGCATGATGTAACCGAAGTAGATGAACAGAAGGATCAGCTCCGAGGTCAGCCGCGCATCCCAGACCCACCACGTGCCCCACATCGGCTGGCCCCACACAGCGCCGGTAACCAGGGCGAGGAACGTGAACGAGGCACCGATCGGCGCCGCACCTGCGGCAACCGCATGGGCAAGTTTCATGCGCCAGATCAAGCCGATCGCTGCGGCGATCGCCATGACCATGTACACCATCATCGACAGATAGGCACTCGGTACGTGTACGTAGATGATCCGGAAGGCATCACCCTGCTGGTAATCCGCTGGTGCCACAACCAGCCCACCCCAGGCGCCCAGCGCGAGAAAGACCAGCGCCGGCCACATGAACCAGCGCCGCAGACGGCCTGCGACGCCGAAGAAATGCGGCGGTGAAGCGAGCCTGTGCAACCAGGCGGGCATCCAGGTGGCCATACTTCGGACCTGCTCCGTCAAATGTGCTGCTGCGGCACTGCTCAATCGAGCGCGATGCGGATGGCCGCAGCCGCAGCCACCGGCGCCAGACTGAGAGCAAGCAGCAACAGCGCGCCCAGCAGAAAGAATATGCCGGTCGGATCATGACCCGCCACAGCCAGGTCGGTGGCGCGCGCGCCGAAGATCAGTACCGGCAACATCGTGGGCAGCACCAGGAGCGCGAGCAATCCCGAGGCCTGCCGCAGGCCAGCAGTCAGCGCCGCACCGATGGCGCCGAGCAGACACAGCGTTGGAGTGCCGAGCAGCAGCGTGACGCACAACACGACAATCGCCTGACCGGGCAGATAGTAGGCCATTCCAACCAGTGGGGCCAGCACGACCAGCGGTGCGCCGGTCACGAGCCAGTGACTCACGGTGCGCGCCAGCATGACGACGGTGAGCGGCTCGGAGCGGATCAGCAACTGTTCCATCGTGCCATCGTCGACATCGGTGCGATAAAGGCCATTGAGGGACAGCAGCGTACTGAGCAGCGCCGCCACCCAGAGGACCGCCGGCCCGAGCAGCTGCAGCGTCTGTGGCGTCGGGCTCAGGGCGAGCGGAAACAGGATGCCGACCAGCGCGAAAAACAGCAGCGGTGTCGCCGCGTCGCCCCAGCGCCGCCAGGCCAGACGCAACTCGCGTTGCAGGATGGCGCAGATCAGCTGGCGCATCGCTTACCCGCCTCCCAGGACGAGTGAGCGCACCAGTCCCTGCGCGGGCCTGAGATCACCGTGGACGGCGATCACGGCCAGGCCGCCGGCGGCCAGGTGTTCGCCGATGCGGGATTCGACGAGGCTGCGACCTTCGGCGTCGACGTTCGTGAACGGTTCATCGAGCAGCCAGACTGGCTGCTGGCTGGCCAGGACCCGGATCAGGGACGCCCGTCGCTTCTGTCCGGCCGAGAGCAACCTGACCTCCAGGTCCCGGCAACGTCCGAGTGCGAGAGCATCGACAAGCGCTGACCAGTCCACCTGCCAGCCGTCGAGCCTGGCGTAGAACTGCAGGTTCTGTGCCACGGTGAGATCGCCGCTGAGGCCCGGTTGGTGCCCGGCGTACGCGGACAGCCCCCGCAGCGCTTCCTGTCGCACGGCGCCCTGCCAGCACACGCGGCCGGATTCGGGCTGTGTGAGCCCGGCCAGGATGCGCAGCAGAGTGGTCTTGCCCGTGCCATTCGGACCACGCAGCAGCAATGCCTCACCGGCACCGACGCTGAAGCCCAGGTCCGTGAACAGCCAGTGGTCGCCACGTCGGGCCGTCAGTTCTTCGATGACCAGCATTGGTACATAAAACTATAATAAACAATATATTAAAAGCTAATTGTAATTCATTTTGTCTTTGACGGTCCCAATTCTGTCCGCTGCCACGATGCCGCCGAAGCGACAGCGTTTACATAAGGATCGCCCGCTCCTAGACTGCACGGGACGCCATCGCGAAAGCGTTGTGCGTCGGCGCCGTGCCATGGAACCCGCGACAAGACAGGGCCGTCACGACATGACTACCGACATTCCCACCTGCGATGCAGATGCGGCAGAACCCACCACGCTGTCCTGGCGGATTCTAGAGGCCGTCCGCTACCTGGAACAGTGCCGCCGGGCATCGCGGCTCTTCGCCGTCGTCACCGGCACGGCCCGCGGAGAGGTGCGGCTGGCGGCAGACCGCTTTCTCGAGAGGACGACACCGACCATGCGCGTGGCGCGGCCGCCGGCACCGTCGGACAGCAGTCACGTTTTCCTCGAGGCCGTCCTCGTGGATCTCGGCTTCGAGCCATTCGAATCAACCTCGGACGACCTGCTGCGGCTGCTGACCGTGGTGCTGCGCCAGGGGTCGGAACAACAGGACCCCGTCTGCATCGTCATCGATCAGGCGCAGGAGTACGGTCCGAGGGTATTCGAAACGCTGTGCGAACTCGCCCGCAATGTTGCCGACCTGGCGCGTCCGCCACTGCTCCTGCTGACCGGCAACGCGGCGCTTCTCCGCGTCCTCGATTCGCGGGGGATGGCAGCCGTCGCCGTGCTGACACGACAGCGTTTCGAACTCGCTGCCGTCACTGCGCCGCCAGTCGCAGCGCCGGAAGTGCCGCCGGCAACGCCCGAACTGGTGCTGTCCTTGGGGCAGGATGTGGTGCAGCGCTTTGCGCTCGGCAGCGGGCGCGTCCTGATCGGTCGCGGTCCGCACTGCGACCTGTGCATCCGCAGTCGCTTCGTCAGCCGGCAGCACGCCCTGCTCATCCGCAACCATGATGGTGACTGGCTGCTCGACCTGAAGAGCACCAACGGCACCAGCATCAACTCCAGGACCATGTCCCGGCGGCGCCTGCGCCATGGCGATGTGATAAATATCGGCAATCACCGCCTGCAGTACCTCAACCCGGCAGGCCGGTGGCCCCAGCGGGAAGGTGTACCGGCCGGCGACCAGCTCAGCGAGACGGTGGTCATGCGCTCGCTGCAGACCGTGTCCGGAACCGATGCTCCCGGCGGGAAGCCGGGGCCCGCTACCTCGGTGGCCTGAGCAGCGCGTCCCCGTCCGGTGCGGTGAGCGGCTGTCGCGCCGTTGGCACCAGCTGTCGTCCGATCTTGCGCTGAGCCGCGCCCGGATACCGCGCCGGGACAGTGCGGCATGGTGTTGTCGGTTCCGTGAACCGCGTCGCGCGTAGCGGTCGCCGTTAAGTCAAGGCGGCGGGTCACCGGCACAGTCGCGTTGCGTAGAATGGCCCTGCAGCTGGCTGGCCGCCGTGACGGCAACGAGATCCTGGCCGCAGCTGGAAGAACAACAAGAGATGCCTGGAGCACCCATGACCCGTCCTGCCCACCTCGCCATTGCCAGCCTGCTGTTGGTGTCATGGTCGGGAGCAACACCCGCGGCTGTACGTTATGCCGGAATCACCGGCAGCACCGCGGGTACGGCCAACGCCTGCCCGGCCTGGGTGCTGGAGGGCAGTCACGATGATTGCTCGTATCACGCCGGTGCGCCGTCGGGGCTCGGTGTGATGCAGTGGATCGGTCCGGTATTCGGTGCCGGACACTATGCGCCTGGCATGGCGCCGCCCGTATATGTGACGCCGCTGCCCGATCCCGGTCCGGTGCTGGCACCGGCAGCTGTCCTGCCGACCGGCGGCAAGACCGGCATTCCGATCACGCGGGGTTTCATCAGCATCGACGACCGCGACTCACCGGCGGTCATCGACGACGTGATCGGCGGAACGATCGAGTTCGGTGCCTTCGAACGCAACGTCGGCATCGGCCCCACCAGCCGCCACATCGAGTCGATCGGGCGCGTCATCCACCGCCTGGTGCCGGCGCGGGTCAGCAGTGCCACGCCGAACGCCAGCGGCGGAATCGACTACGTCGTCGCGCAGGCCGATGGCGGAACTGCCTTCCCCACCCGCCTCTCCGGCACGACCAGCGCCGGCGGTGGCTTCGCCGATCAGTTCCCGAGCGAGGTGGCTTCGCAGTCTTCGGCCGACGCCGGGGATGAACCGTACTGGGCGGCTCCAGGCGCGTACGGTCTCGCAACCTTCGAGGGCGACAGCGCAGCGATCGGCACGCGCTCCTCGGCCACCGTCTGGGGCTACAGCTGCGACGACGGCGACGGTGCGCCAGGCCCTGCCGGTTGCCTCACCGGTGGCCTGAACTGGGACGGCGACAGCCGTGCCGCCTTCGGCAACGTGTTGCTGCGCATCTCGACCAATAGCGATGGCGACATCGTCGAGGCGGAGGCCTTCCTCGTCAACGAAGCGGACCAGTCGGTGGCGATGGCCGGCCTCGACAGCTGGAGCGCCACGACGCTCGGTTTCGCCGGTCCGGCGACGACGACACCGGCGGCATTCGACGACCGCAACGTCCTGGTCATCAGCACCGTCTCTCCCGGCTCCGAGTCGGTCACCACCGATGTCCTCGCCAACGACGTGCCGGGCACCGCGCCGGTGACTGTGGAAATCGTGACACCGCCGGCTGCCGGTACGGCCACGGTCACGACCACGCCGCCAAACCGGATCCAGTACCAGCGCGGTTCGACTCCGGAGGGTGAACAGGTCATCGTCTACCGCATCACCGACGACAATGACCTGACCGCCACCGCGGAGCTGCACATCCTCGTCACCGATCCACTCACCTGCACCAGCGACGTCGCCGAAGGCGCACGCAACAGCACCACCACCGTCGATGTGCTCGCCAACGACGAGGGCTTCGACCTGCCGCCGGTCACCGTGACGCTGCGCAGTTTCCCGGACACCGGCACCAGCACCGTGAATCCGGACCGCAGCATCAGCTACACGCCACCGGCCGATACCGGTGGCCGGTTCACCATCGGCTACCGGCTCGCCGACGGCTCGGGTCGCATCGCCAACTGCACCCTCCAGGTCCACGTGCCGGCGCTGCCGCAGGCGCTCGACGACACGGTTGGCGCCGCAGTCGACACAGCCACGTCGATCGATGTACTCACGAACGATCTCGAGATCAGCGATACACCGCTGACGCTGGCCGTGGTCACGGCACCGCAGCATGGCACGACGGTGGTGGACACCGCGCAGACCTTGCCCCGCATCCGCTACACGCCGGCTGCGGGCTATCTCGGCAGCGATACATTCACGTACACGATCACCGACGCCGATGCCGATACCAGCGCCCCGGCCAGCGTCGCCGTCACCGTATTCGGCGCACCGCAGACCGATGCGCCCGCCTGTACCGCCGACACGGCGACAACCGATCCGGGCGTGCCAGTCACGGTGGACGTGCTCGCCAACGACAGCGGACTGAATGCACTGCCGCTGGTCGTCGAGGTCACCGGGGTGTCGCCATCCGCCGCGGGTTCCGCGGTCGTCGAAGCCGACAACCGCATTACCTTCACACCGGCGGCCGGGCACGGTGGCGGGATCATGGTCGGCTACCGCGCACGCGAGGCCCTCAACAACCCGGTCATGTGTGTGCTCACGGTGACCATCGACGACCAGCCGGTCGCGACCGACAACCGCGTCGATGCGCTGAACTTCGGGCAGATCGTGCTCATCCCGGTGCTCGGCAACGACAGTGGCCTGGCGGACCGACCGCTCACGCTCGCCATCACCGCAGCGCCCGCGCATGGCACGGCGCGCGTCTGCACCGAGCCATCCGCCGACTGCCCCGGGGTCGAGGTGGGTGACATGCCGCTGGTCGTCTATCGATACGACGATGCAGCCGGGTATCCCGCAGTCGACACGTTCCGCTACCGCGTCACGGACGCCGACGGCGATGCGAGCGGCGAAGCGACCGTGACGATCGTGCCACGCAATGTACTCACGGCGAACGACGACCCGGACAACTCGGTCACCTTCGAGCGCGATTTCCGCACGGCATCGGGCACCACCTCGCGTTTTGACGTGCTCTTCAACGACGGCGGACTGCTGCGCGGACCAATCACACTCACCATCGAACCCGGGTCGACCGGCGGCAGTGCCCGCGTCAATGCCGACAGCACCGTGACCTTCACGGCAAAAGAGGACTTCATCGGGCTCGCGAACTTCACCTACCGCATCACCGATGCCGATGGCGCCACCGACACGGCCACGGTGACGGTGGCCGTCTACCCGGCGCAGGAAAACGACTCGGGAGGTTCCGCACTCGACGGGTGGTCGCTGCTGCTGCTCGCCGTCGCGTTCGTCTGCCGACGGCGTCGGGTGGCCTGACGTGCCCGGGGCCGGACTCGAACCGGCACGATCCTTTCGGGTCAGCGGATTTTAAGTCCGCAGCGTCTACCAGTTCCGCCACCCGGGCCCGCGCGATTGCCAGCCGCTGCACGTCTCGCAGACGCGGTACCTGCGCGCAGGCAGCGCCGGAAGTTGTGGAGGCTAGGGTCGGAATCGAACCGGCGTACACGGCTTTGCAGGCCGCTGCATGACCACTCTGCCACCTAGCCTCGGGAGGCGCCGATCGCCGCGGGACTGTACCACGGGTGCTGCGCGCGGGGCCGCGCGCCAGATCGCCTCAGCGCCCGGTTTTGGCCGGGCGCCGACACAACCGGTGCCGGAGAATCGATGGAGCGGGAAACCGGGCTCGAACCGGCGACCTATACCTTGGCAAGGTATCGCTCTACCAACTGAGCTATTCCCGCCTCACGAGAGCGCCATATGGTATCGGCGCGCGTTTCCCTGTCAAGAAACCTGTTCGCGTTCGCGAGCGCTCGGCCAGGCGGCGCGGACGTATCCGGCCATCGACCAGAGCGTGATGCCCGCGGCCACGATCAATAGCGCGAGCCCGATCTCATACACCGGCACGCCCGCCAGGTCGTGGGTGAACAGCATGCCGCCGAGGCCGATCATCTGCAGGGTGGTCTTGGCCTTGCCGATCCCGGATACCGCGACCCGGCTGCGCGCGCCGAGTTCCGCCATCCATTCGCGCAGGGCCGAGACAGCGATCTCGCGCCCGATGATGATCACCGCCACCAGGGCGATTACGACCCGCGGGTCGGCCTGCAGGATCAGCACCAGGGCAACGGCCACCATGAGTTTGTCGGCGACGGGATCGAGGAAGGCGCCGAACTGGGAGGTCTGGTGCAGGCGTCGCGCAAGGTAGCCGTCGAGCAGGTCGGTGATGCCAGCCAGAGCAAAGATCAGGCAGGACACGGGCCTCGACCACTCGCCCGGCCAGTAGAACGCCACGCCCACAGCCGGGATCGCCGCGATGCGCAACCAGGTGAGCGAGGTGGCGATGTTGAACTCCGGGTACATGGGCGGTCGGCCTGCACGGCATTCTAACGCGAGCGCCGGCCGGCGCACCGCTCAGCTGCCGTCCGGAGCGTCGTGCAGGTGCCCGTAAATGCGTTCGGCAAGCGCACGGCTCACCCCTTCGGTGCGGGCGAGGTCATCGACCCCGGCGCGCGTGACCCCCTGCAGGCCGCCGAAACGCTGCAGCAGAGCCCGGCGTCGCCGTGGCCCCAGGCCGGCGATCGACTCCAGCACCGACTGTGACTGCCGCCGGGCGCGCCGCTGCCGGTGCCCGGTGATGGCAAAGCGATGAGCCTCGTCGCGGATCTGCTGGATCAGACGGAATGCCGCCCCATCCGGCAGCGCGAGCGGTGCCTGCTGGCCCGGGACCCACAGTTGCTCGTGCCCCGGGCGCCGACCTTCCCCCTTGGCGACGGCGAGCAGCGCAACGTCGCCGAGACCGAGTTCCTGCAACACGTCGGCAACGCGGGCGAGCTGGCCACGGCCGCCGTCGACGAGGACCAGGTCCGGTACCGGGCGGTCGGCGCCGCGACCGCCGCGGTAGCGCCGTGCAACGGCCTCGGCCAGCGCACCGTAATCGTCGCCGGCGGCGACGGTGCGGATATTGAAGCGGCGGTAGTCGGACTTCACCGGTCCAGCCGGCCCCATGACGACGCACGCGGCCACCGTTTCTCCGCCCTGAGTGTGGCTGATGTCGAAACACTCGATTCGGGCGGGAAGCGTCGGCAGACAGATGGCCTGGGCAAGATCCTTCAGCTGCCCGCCCACGGTCTGGGACGTCTCGGCGCGTGCTGCGGCTTCCTGGGCGGCATTGGCGGCAGCGAGCTCGAGCCAGCGCCGGCGCGTGCCACGGACCTTGTGGCGCACCGCGACGGCGTGTCCCGCACGCGTCGCGAGCAGTTCGCCGATCAGGCCGGCGTCCTCGACCGCTGCCGCGACGAGGATCTCCGGCGGCGTGGTCGTACCGAGGTAGTGCTGGCTCAGGAATGCGCCGAGCACCTCGCCTGGGGAGGTTCCCGCGACGGCGCGTGGCGAAAACGCCCTGCTGCCGAGGACGCGACCGGCGCGGACCATGAGCACGGCCACGCAGCACTGACCGGGCGCGAAGGCCACAGCCAGCGCATCGAGATCGACCGTGCCCGCTCCCGCCATGACCTGCTGTTCCTGGATGCGCCTGATTTCGGCGATCTGATCCCGGTATCCGGCGGCTTTTTCGTAGTCGAGGGCAGCTGAACAGCGCTCCATGCGTTCCACGAGGCTGGCGAGCAGGTCATCGCCACCGCCGGCGATGAAACGCATGGCATCCTCGACATCACGTCGATAGTCGGCCTGACTGATGAGCCCGGTACAGGGAGCCGAGCAGCGATGGATTTGGTACTGCAGGCACGGCCGGCTGCGGTTGGCGAAGAACGAATCGCTGCATGGCCTGATTCGGAACAGCTTCTGCAGTTGCTGCAGCATGTGACGCACGGCGCCGGCATGCGGAAACGGCCCGAAGTAGCGCCCCGGGGCTCGGCGCGAACCGCGGTGGAACTCGACGCGCGGGAACTCCTGGTGTGTGCCGACGCGGATGTAGGGATAGCTCTTGTCGTCGCGCAGGACGACGTTGAAGCGTGGCTTGTGCTCCTTGATGAGGGTGTACTCGAGGAGCAGCGCTTCCTGCTCGGTGCCGGTGACCGTCACCTCGATGCCGTCCACCAACCGCAGCAGCGCCGCTGTCTTGGCATCGTGCGGGCGCCGACCGAAATAGCTGCCGACACGCCGCTGCAGGTTGCGCGCCTTGCCGACGTAGAGGACACGACCCGCGCTGTCGACCATGCGGTAGACGCCGGGCCGACGCGCCAGGCGGCGCACCAGTGCCTGCGGATCGAAGCCCGCGTTCACGATGCGGCGTGCAGGCCAGGCAGGCTGCGGATGCGAGCGAATACCGCGGCAAACATCGCCTCGGTCAGTCTCCCGGTCTGCGTGTTGTAGCGGCTGCAGTGGTAGCTGTCGACGAGCGTCAGTGTGGGAGTGGCCGCATGAACCGCCCCGTGGGCGAAGCGGTGCGCAGCCTGGCGCAGGCTGAGCGCACGCATGACCGCCCCGTGGGCGATGGCCCCCAGGGCCAGCACCACGCCGCCTGCCGGTACGGCTGCCAGTTCCTCGCGCAGGTAGGTGTTGCAGCCGCGCACCTCGGCCGGTGTGGGCCGGTTCTGCGGCGGCACGCAGCGGACCGCATTGGTGATGCGGCAGTCGAGCAGCTCGAGTCCATCGTCGGCGGCGACGCTCTGCGGCCGGCTCGCGAAGCCGTAGCGGTGCAACGTCGCGTAGAGCAGGCGCCCGGCGAAGTCGCCGGTGAAGGGCCTGCCCGTGGCATTTGCGCCATGCAGCCCGGGCGCCAGACCCACCAGCAGCAGGCGCGGCGACGACGGGCCGAAGGATGGCACCGGCCGGCCATGGTGCTGTGGATACTCCCGGCGGTGCGCCGCCAGAAACGCTGCCAGGCGTTGGCAGCGCTGGCAGTCGCTCGTGAAGGTGCCGGTGGCGGCAGCAGCGCCGCCGTCAGGCACCACGACTGCCCCGGTCCGCGATTCGCAAGGCGATCTCCATGGCCTGCTCGTAGTTCAACCGTGGATCGACCTGGGTGCGATAGGCCGAGTGCAGATCATGCTCGGTGAGGCCACGGGCCCCGCCAACGCACTCAGTCACATGCTCGCCGGTGAGTTCGAGGTGAACACCACCGAGGTGGGTGCCCTCGGCCGCGTGGATCCGGGCGGCGGCCTCGAGTTCGGCGAGGATGCGGTCGAAGCGCCGCGTCTTCAGCCCGGACTTCGTCACTTCGGTATTGCCGTGCATCGGGTCGCACATCCAAAGAACAAGTGCTCCGGCCTGGCGTACGGTCCCGATGAACTCGGGCAGTTTTTCCTCGATCCGTGTCGAACCGAGCCGGTGGATCAGCGTGAGGCGACCCGGCTCGTTGAGCGGATTGAGCCGCGCCAGCAAGATGCGCAGGGCGGCCGGCGTGGTCCCCGGCCCAATCTTGATGCCGATAGGGTTGGCGACGCCGCGGAAGAACTCGACGTGAGCGCTGTCCGGGGTGCAGGTGCGGGCACCGATCCAGGGGAAGTGCGTGGTCAGGTCGTACCAGCGCGAACGATGCTTGAGGAAGCGCGTCTGGGCCTGTTCGTAATGGAGGTTGAGACCTTCATGCGAGGCGAAGAAATCTACGCGTCTCGCCTCGTGGATCTTCGAGCCGGTGAGCGATTCGAAGAAGTCGAGTCCATCAGCCACCTTGCGCACCACGTCACGGTAGCGGTCGGCAAGTGGTGAGTGCGATACCCAGGCGAGGTCCCAGTTCTCCGGATGATGCAGATCGGCGAAGCCGCCGTCGATCAGCGAGCGCACGAAGTTCAGCGTCAGGGCAGCGCGTTCATAGCCACGCAGCATCAGCAGCGGGTCCGGCTCCCGGTCCGCCGGCGTGAATGGACTGCGGTTGACCAGATCGCCCCGGTAGCTCGGCAGTTCCTGGCCGTCGCGGCTCTCGCGATCCTCGGAGCGCGGCTTGGCGTACTGCCCGGCCATGCGCCCGACGCGCACCACCGGACGCTTCAGGCCGGCGATGATCACGACGCTCATCTGCAACAGGATCTTCAGCTTCTGGACGATGCTGTCGGAGGTGCAGTCGTCGAAGGTTTCGGCGCAGTCGCCACCCTGCAGGACGAAGGCCCGTCCCTGCTGGGCGGCGGTGATTTGCTCCTTCAGCGCCTCGATCTCCCAGCTGGTGACCAGCGGGGGCAGTTGTGCGAGATCGTGCAGCACCGATCGCAGTCGGGCCGCATCGCCGTAGGCCGGGATCTGCGTCACGACCTTCGACTGCCAGCTCTCCGGCCGCCACGGCTCCGGGTTGTTGCGGGCTGCATCCATGGCGGCATTCTAGCGGCTCGGGCGGCACACCGCGGAGCAGTCGCACCCCTGCTATGATCCCTGGTCATGCACGCTCGCATGGCAGCTCTGCCGGCGCGGTGGTGCTGCGTGGCACCGCTGGTTCTCTGGGCACTGGGGGCCACTGCGTCTCCCGCCGCCCCGGCCGTGGAAGCCCGCCCGGCGGTCGCACTCCTGCTCGAGATCCGCGGCGCGATCGGCCCGGCGACCAGCGACTACGTCGTGCGCGGGCTGCAGCAGGCAGCCAACCAGGGCGCAGGCATCGTCATCATCGAAATGGACACGCCGGGTGGCCTCGACGCCGCCATGCGCGACATCAACAAGGCCATTCTCGCCTCGCCCGTCCCGGTGGCGACCTTCGTGGCACCGAAGGGATCACGGGCGGCCAGCGCCGGCACCTACATCCTCTATGCCAGCCATCTCGCGGTCATGTCCCCGGCCACCAACCTCGGCGCAGCAACGCCGGTGCAGATCAGTGGCGGCGAACCGCCGGGACAGCCGCAGCCCGGCCAGGCGCCGGAACAGCCGGCCGGGGAGCCTTCCAGCCCACCGGCGGCTGGCACCGCCATGGAACGCAAGGCGGTCAACGACGCCGTCGCCTACATCCGGGGACTTGCCGCACTGCGCGGGCGCAATGCGGACTGGGCCGAACGGGCGGTGCGCGAGGCGGTCAGCCTGACCGCCGAGCAGGCGGTGGCCGAGGGCGTCGTCGATTTCCTTGCCGTGGACGTCGCCGATCTGCTGCGCCAGGCACAGGGCCGCAGCGTGCGACTGCAGGACGAGGCGTTCACGCTCGACATCCCCGGGCTGGTCATCGAGCGTTACGATCCGGACTGGCGCACGCGCCTGCTGGCCACGATCACCGATCCGAACGTAGCCTACTTCCTGCTGTTGATCGGTATCTACGGACTGATCTTCGAGGGCTACAACCCTGGTGCCGTGCTGCCTGGCGTGGTGGGCGCCATCTGCCTGCTGCTGGCCCTGTTCGCGTTCCAGGTATTGCCGGTGAACTACGCCGGGCTCGGCCTGATCCTGCTCGGTGTCATGCTGCTGATTGCCGAGGTGTTCGTGCCGAGCTTCGGCGCACTCGGCATCGGTGGCATCGTCGCCTTCGCGTTCGGGTCGATCATGCTGCTCGACACGGACGTGCCGGGCATGGTGATTTCCCGTTCCCTGATCGGCAGCATCGGCGTGCTTGCGAGCGCCGGCCTGCTGGCCTTGATGGTGCTGGCGATGCGGGCACATCGCCGTCCCGTCGTGAGCGGCCGCGAAGCGATGCTCGACGAGATTGCCATCGCCAACGACGATTTCGAACGCGACGGCACGGTGATGGTTCGCGGCGAGATCTGGAACGCGACCGCACGCAGCCCGGTCCGCAAGGGCGAGCGCCTGCGCATTCACCGGATCGAAGGCCTCTTGCTCGAAGTGTCACCCCTTGGCGGGCCGCCGTAACCCGCCGCCCTGTCCTCAACGCGGAGATGCACCGATGCCGTTCCTGATCGTAGCTGCCGTCATCCTGCTCCTGCTGTTCGCGAGCAGCATCAAGGTCCTCAAGGAATACGAGCGCGCAGTGATCTTCACGCTCGGCCGCTTCACCGGTGTCAAGGGGCCCGGGCTGATCATCGTCATCCCGGCCGTACAGCAGATCGTACGGGTCGACCTGCGGGTGATCGTGCTCGACGTGCCGAGCCAGGACGTGATCTCGCGCGACAACGTCTCGGTCAAGGTCAATGCGGTGGTCTATTTCCGCATCGTCGATCCGGAAAAGGCCGTGATCCAGGTCGTCAACGTGTTCGAGGCGACCAGCCAGTTGGCGCAGACGACACTGCGCTCCGTACTCGGCCAGCATGAGCTCGACGAAATGCTCGCCGAGCGCGACAAGATGAACGCCGACATCCAGAAGATCCTCGACCGCCAGACCGATGCCTGGGGCATCAAGGTGTCCAACGTCGAGATCAAGCACATCGACCTCAACGAGACGATGGTACGGGCCATCGCGGCCCAGGCCGAAGCCGAGCGCGCGCGCCGTGCCAAGATCATCCACGCCGAGGGCGAGAAGCAGGCGTCCGAGATGCTGGCACAGGCGGCGCAGATGCTGGCTTCGCAGCCGCAGGCGCTGCAGCTGCGCTATCTGCAGACGCTGACGGAGATCGCCAAGGACCGCACGAATACCATCGTGTTCCCGGTGCCGCTCGATCTCCTGCAGGGCCTCCTCAGTCGCACGGGCGGCGAGCGGATCGGCCCGTAGCGCCAGGACTGCGGCAGGCCAGCTCAGTCGCGCGCAGCGGCTGCCTTGGCCTGTTGCCAGAAGGCTTCGAGTTCCTCTGCGCCGAAGCTTTCCCAGCGCCGGCCGCTGGCCCGCACACTGCGCTCGACCAAATCGAAGCGGCGCTCGAACTTCGCGTTGCCGAGGCGCAGCGCTTCTTCGGGATCGACGTCGGCCCGTCGCGCGAGATTGACCACGCTGAACAGGAGATCGCCGATCTCCTCGGCGAGCGCGGCTGACCCTTGCTGCTCGGCGCTTTCGACCTCGGCCAGTTCTTCGCGGACCTTGGCGAGGACGCCGACGAAGCTGGTCCAGTCGAAGCCGACGGCCGCCGCACGACGGCCGAGCTTGGCGGCCCGGGAAAGGGCCGGCAGCGCATGGGCCACGCCGGCGAGAACCCGCTGGTCTCCACCCGGTCCGCGACCCTGCTCGGCGGCCTTGAGTGCCTCCCAGGCGTTGCGTTGCTCGCCGGCGGTCGCAACCCGGTCCGTGCCGAAGACATGCGGGTGACGCCGTACGAGTTTGTCGGTGATCGCATTGACGACATCGCGGAAGGCGAAGTATCCGCCCTCCTCGGCCAGGCGCGCGTGGAAAACCACCTGCAGCAGCAGATCGCCGAGTTCCTCGCGCAGCGCATCGAGGTCCCTGCGGGCGATGGTATCGGCCACCTCGTAGGCTTCCTCGATGGTGTACGGCGCGATCGACGCAAAGTCCTGTTCGCGGTCCCAGGGACAGCCCGTGTTCGGATCGCGCAGTGCTGCCATGATCTCCAGCAGCCTATTGACTTCATGCATGAGATAAGTCTTCTAGGTTATTGTTTTAACTAGTGACAATAATATCTGGGCCGTAGCGCCCCAGATGCGCCGTTCGCCGAAATGAAACTCCACCATCGGCAGGCGGACACCGCGAAACTCTCGCGTACCGGCCAGCGCCTGGGCAGGATCGAGGAGGAAGGCGAGCGGCACTTCAAAGACCTCGGCCACCTCGACCGGATCCGGCTGGAAACTCGCCTCGGCACTGATGAACCCCACCACCGGTGTCACGATAAAGCCGGTGACAACTGCCTGCGGCGGCAGGAAACCAGCCACGTCGACGTGCGGCGGCTGTGCCCCGAGTTCTTCCCTGAACTCGCGCAGCGCGGCTGCGAGAGGCCCTGCGTCCTGCGGGTCGACCCGTCCGCCGGGCAGGCTGATCTGGCCAGGGTGATCGGTAAGGTGATCGGCCCGCCGCGTGAGGACCACGGCGTCACCGCCCGACCGCTCCACCAGAGGAACCAGCACCGCTGCCGGCGTCAGTGGCCCGGCGAACAGCGCGTCCGCGCCAGGCGGCAGCGCTGATCGGGCCATGCCTTCCGGATCACGCGCCGGACTCGTACCGTGCAAACGGGCGATAATCTGCCGGCGCACGCCGCTTTCAGCCCTTGATGCCGCCGCGAGTCAGGTCGAGTGCATCGAGGAGGCGGTCGAGTTCCGCCTCCGTGAGATCCGTCTCCTCGCGGGCAACCTCACGGATCGGCCTGCCCTGCTGGTAGGCCTTGCGTGCGATCGCCGCACCTTTCTCGTAGCCGATCACGGGTGTCATGGCCGTAACCAGCATCGGATTTCGATCGAGTACCGCGGCGAGGCGCTCATGCTCCACCTCCATGCCAGCGATGGCCTTGTCCGCCAGCACGCGGGCGCCGTTGGCGAGCAGGGTCAGGCTCTGCAGCAGGTTGTTGGCGATCAACGGCAGCATCACGTTGAGCTGGAAATTTCCCGACTGGCCGGCCACCGTGACGGCGGCATCGTTGCCGATGACCTGGGCGGCCAGCATGGCCACGGCCTCGGGTATCACGGGGTTGACCTTGCCCGGCATGATGCTGCTGCCTGGCTGCAGCGCCGGCAGGCGGATTTCGCCCAGACCGGCCAGCGGTCCGCTGTTCATCCAGCGCAGGTCGTTGACAATCTTCAGCAGCGACACGGCCAGCACCCGCAGCTGGCCGGACAACTCCACCGCCGTGTCCGGGCTGCTCATCGCGGCGAACGGATTGTCGGCCGGTGCGAAAGCCACGCCGGTGTGTTCGCCGAGCAGCACCGCAACCTTGGCGCCGAAGCGCGGATGGGTGTTGATGCCCGTGCCGACGGCGGTGCCGCCCTGGGCGAGGCGCGCGAGCCTGCCGAGGCATTCGCCGAGACGCTCCTGCGCCTGCGTGATCTGCGCCGCCCAGCCTGAGATCTCCTGGCCGAGGCGGATCGGCATCGCGTCCATGAGGTGTGTGCGCCCGGTCTTGACGATGCCGTCGGTTTCCGTGGCCTTCGCTTCGAGCACTTCGCGCAACCGCCCGAGGGCCGGCAGGAGTTCTTCCGTGAGCAGCAGGGCCGCGGCGACGTGGATCGCGGTCGGGATCACGTCGTTGCTGCTCTGGCCCATGTTGACGTGGTCGTTGGGGTGTACCGGGGCGCTGCTGCGCCGGCTGGCGAGCCGCGCGATGACCTCGTTGACATTCATGTTCGAGCTGGTGCCCGAGCCGGTCTGGAAGACATCGACGGGGAAATGCGTGTCGTGCCGGCCGGCGGCCACCTCGAGCGCGGCCGCCTGGATCGCCCGCGCCGTGGCTGACGGCAGCAGGCCGAGCTCGCCATTGGCGCCGGCTGCCGCCCACTTGATCAGTCCGAGGGCGCGGATGAAGGCGCGTGGCATGGTGAACCCGCTCAGCGGGAAGTTCTCGATGGCGCGCTGCGTCTGTGCGCCCCAGAGCGCGCGCTGCGGTACCTGCAGCTCGCCCAGACTGTCGCGTTCAGTTCGGAATTCCTGTTGTGCCATCGCCGGCTCCAGCCCTGGCGTCGCCCGGCCGCACCCGGCCTGGCGCCGGGTCACGGAAACGGTTGGTGTATGATGCGGACCGCAAAGTATAGGGACTTTCCTGCGCCCGGACATGGACGAACAGCTCGCACTGACGGCAATTTCCCCGCTCGACGGGCGCTACGCAGCGAAGTGTGACGGCTGCCGCGAATTGTTCAGCGAGCAGGGACTCATCCGCCGGCGTGTGCTGGTCGAGGTCCGCTGGCTCCAGTACCTCGCCAAGCACGGCGGGCTGCCTGACTTTCCGGCGGTCTCCCCCGTGGTCCACGACTGGCTCGACCGGCTGGCCGACGACTTCGGCTACCAGGACGCCGTGCGGGTCAAGGCGATCGAGCGCGTCACCAACCACGACGTGAAGGCGGTCGAGTATTTCATCGCCGAGCGCCTCGCCGAGGGGTCCGAGCTCGCGCGGCTGCGGCCTTTCGTGCACTTCGCCTGCACGTCGGAGGACATAAACAACATCGCCTATGCGCTCATCCTGCGCGCCGCGCGCGACGAGCACATCGTGCCCGCGGTTCGGGCCTTGCTCGCGCGCCTGCGCGCCATGGCACGCCAGACTGCAGGGATGCCCATGCTGTCGCGCACCCACGGCCAGCCCGCGAGCCCGACTACGCTCGGCAAGGAACTGGCCAACATGGCGTGGCGGCTGGAGCGCCAGCTGGCGGCTCTCGGCTCGGTGTCGATACTCGCCAAGCTGAACGGTGCGGTCGGCAATTTCAACGCGCACGTGGCCGCCTATCCCGGCATCGACTGGCCGATGCTGTCGCAACGCTTCATCGAGTCGCTGGGACTGCAGGCGAACCCGTTCACCACGCAGATCGAGCCCCATGACTGGATGGCCGAGTACTTCGATGCGCTGGCCCGGCTCAACACCGTGCTCATCGATGCTGCGCGAGACCTCTGGGGATACATCTCGATCGGCTACTTCCGCCAGCGGCAGCGCGCCGGTGAGGTGGGTTCCTCGACCATGCCGCACAAGGTCAACCCGATCGACTTCGAGAATGCCGAGGGCAATCTCGGCGTGGCCAACGCCCTGCTCGGCCACTTCGCCGCCAAGCTGCCGGTGTCGCGCTGGCAGCGCGACCTGTCGGATTCCACGGTCCAGCGCAACATCGGCGTGGCCGTGGCACACGGCCTGCTTGCCTGCCGATCGTTCCTCGCGGGACTGGAAAAACTCGACGCCGATCCCGTGCGCATGGCCGCCGATCTCGAGGCCAACTGGGAGGTGCTCGGCGAAGCCGTGCAGACGGTGCTGCGCCGTTTCGGCCACGCCGACGCCTACGAACAGCTCAAGTCGCTCACCCGCGGCCGCCAGCTGCGGCCCGACGACCTGCGCAGCTTCATCGCCGGCCTCGACCTGCCGCGAACCACGAAGGAAGCGCTGCTGCAGCTGACGCCCGCCACCTACACCGGTCTGGCGGAGCAGCTCGTGGCCAGCCTCGAGAAATCGCCGCCCCCGGGCTGAGCGCGCTGCGGCCCGGCCCGGCGTGCCGGCCGGGCAAAACGTGACGCAATCCACACCCGCGCCACGACAGCCTTCGTAGACTGCCATCCTGCAGTTTGCGCCGCTTCCCTCAGGCCCGTAGCGCGCCCTGGCCGCGCCGGCCCTGTCGCAGGAGCGCAGCGTACCGGGAGCGCAGCACGACATGCGGGCCGAACGCATCCAGAACCGCCGCTGGATCCTCTCCTCGAAGGAGGAAACGAGAGTTGCCGCCGTGTCGATCGCGGCAAGCGCCAAGCGCTCGCTCGCCATCCTCACCGCCGACATCGAACCGGGCATCTACGACCATGAGGAGTTCCTCGACGTCGCCAAGCGCCTGGTCCTGTCCAAGCGCTATGCCCGGATCCGCGTCCTCATCACCGACCCGGCGCGCGCGATCCGCAACGGGAACCGCTTCGTCGGCGTCGCGCGCCGGCTGAACAGCGTCATCGAGCTGCGCAACGCACATCCCGACTACCAAGGTCACCGTGAGGCGCTGCTCATCGCCGACGAGCATGCCCTGCTCTACCGCATCGACGCCGCCCGCTGGGAAGGCATTGCCGACAGCTACGATCCGCTGGTCACGCAGCGCTACCTCGAACTGTTCGACAGCATCTGGAACGTTTCCGAGCCGGGCCAGGAGTTTCGCGACGTCAGGACCTGAGGGCCGCGGTCGGCACACCGTTTCGGCCGATCGCCCGCGCCCGGGACCGACACCCGCAATTGCTAGAATCGCACCATGTCGTCCGGTGCGCGTATCGTCGTAGGCATTTCCGGCGGGGTCGACTCCGCTGTTGCCGCACTGCGCCTGCTCGAGGCCGGTTACGAGGTGCACGGCCTGCACATGACGAACTGGGAGGAAGACGACACCTATTGCAGCGCTGCGGCGGACTTCCAGGCAGCACAACGCGTCTGCGCGGATCTCGGCATCCCCCTGCATCGCGCCAACTTCGCCAGCGAGTATCGCGAGCAGGTGTTTGCCGACTTCCTTGCCGGCTACCGCGCGGGATACACCCCGAATCCCGACGTGCTGTGCAACCGCCACATCAAGTTCGGCGTGTTCCTCGAGTACGCCCGCCGGCTCGGCGCCACGCGGATCGCCACTGGTCATTACGCCCGGCTCGAGCATGCCGGCGGAGTCACCCGGTTGCTGCAGGCGGTGGATGCTGCCAAGGACCAGACCTATTTCCTCCACGCCGTGGCTCCCGCCGCCCTCACCGCAGTCGAGTTTCCACTCGGCACGCTCACCAAGCAGGCCGTCCGTGCCCAAGCCAATACGGCCGGTCTCGCCAGTCACGATCGTCCGGACAGCACTGGCATCTGCTTCATCGGTGAACGGCCGTTTCGTGAGTTTCTCGGCCGCTACCTGCAGGGTGTCCCCGGACCCATTCTCACGCCCGAGGGTCGCAGGCTCGGCGAGCACGGGGGACTCGTGTTCTATACGCCCGGACAACGCACCGGACTCGGCATCGGTGGCGTCGCCGGCAGCGCCGAGGCACCCTGGTACGTGGCCGCCAGGGATCAGGAGCGCAACGCCCTCATCGTCGTGCAGGGCCGTGATCATCCGTTGCTGTGGGCGCGCCAGCTGACGACCGGACCGGCACACTGGCTCGACCCTGAGATCGGGTCCGCGCTCGCTTGCGGGCCAATGCGGCTCGATGTACGCATCCGGCATCGCCAGGTACCGGTGCCGGCCCTGGTCGAAACCGGTGCCGACGGCACGCTCGTCATCCGGTCCGACACCGCTCTGTGGGCCCCGGCACCGGGCCAGTACGCCGTGCTCTACCGCGCCGGGCAGTGCCTCGGCGGAGCGGTCATCGCGACGGTCCATCCGCTATAATGCCGCGCTGTTCTGCAGGAACAGCACGTCCCCAGCCTTCCCCCGCACGGTCGCCGGAACCCCGAGCCAGCGCCAGCGGTGGCCGCCGCTGGCGCGCACCCAACAGCAGCATGGAGAGTTCCCAATGGCCGGTGCCATCGATGCCAAGTCTGTCCTGACCGTCGGCAAACACGCATACCAGATCTACCGCCTCGACGCCGTCACCGATGGACACGTGGCGCGCCTGCCGTACTCGCTGAAGATCCTGCTCGAGAACCTCCTGCGCCATGCCGATGGCGGTGACGTGCGACCCGAGGACATCCGTGCCCTCGCCAGCTGGGACCCGCAGGCCGCACCGGACCACGAGATCGCCTTCACGCCAGCACGCGTGATCCTCCAGGACTTCACGGGGGTGCCGGCGGTGGTTGACCTGGCGGCGATGCGCGAGGCGGTGGTGACCCTCGGCGGCAAGGCCGAAAGCATCAATCCGCTGTCGCCGGCCGAACTCGTCATCGACCACAGCGTGCAGGTCGACCGCTACGGCACCGCCGATGCGCTCGCCGGGAACATCGCCATCGAGTTCGAACGCAACATGGAGCGCTATTCGTTCCTGCGCTGGGGACAGAACGCCTTCCGCAATTTTCGCGTCGTACCGCCCAACACCGGCATCGTCCACCAGGTCAATGTCGAGCACCTCGCGCGGGTCGTTTTCGCGGCGGGTCCCGACAGCGCACGCCTCGCCTATCCGGATACCCTGGTGGGCACCGACTCGCACACCACGATGGTCAACGGTCTCGGTGTCCTCGGCTGGGGAGTCGGCGGCATCGAAGCGGAGGCTGCGATGCTCGGCCAGCCGGTGACGATGCTGATACCGCAGGTGCTCGGCGTACGTCTGGCCGGCAGCCTGCCAGCGGGCGCCACCGCGACCGACCTCGTCCTGACACTCACCGAGCTGTTGCGCAAGAAGGGCGTGGTCAACAAGTTCGTGGAGTTCTTCGGCGACGGCCTGTCGAACCTGCCGCTGTCGGATCGCGCCACGCTCGCCAACATGGCCCCGGAGTTCGGCAGCACCTGCGCCATCTTCCCGGTCGACCGCGAAACCATCCGCTACCTGAAACTCACCGGTCGCGACGCCGAACAGGTGGCGCTGGTCGAGGCCTACGCCCGCGCCCAGGGGCTGTGGCGCGAAGACGGCCAGACGCAGCCGCTGTACAGCGATGTGGTCGAACTTGATCTCGGCGGCATCGAGCCGACACTGGCCGGGCCGCGCCGGCCGCACGACCGTGTTCCGCTGAAGGCGGTCACCTCGGGCTATCGCAAGCTGGTGGCGGAAGCGACCACCGGGCGCAGCGGCAACGGACGCGCCACGGTAACGCGCGGCAGTGAC
This sequence comes from uncultured Chromatiaceae bacterium, assembly GCA_964415505.1. Lineage (GTDB taxonomy): Bacteria > Pseudomonadota > Gammaproteobacteria > Steroidobacterales > QUBU01. Next base: position 34,465 of record CAYQAR010000011.1, read on the forward strand.
AGCTTCGAGATCGCCGACGGCGCCGTGATCATCGCCGCCATCACCAGTTGCACCAACACGTCCAACCCGAACGTGATGATCGGTGCCGCCCTGCTGGCGCGCAATGCGCACCGTCGTGGCCTGAAGGTCAAGCCATGGGTCAAGACCAGCCTCGCCCCCGGCTCGCGCGTGGTGACGAACTACCTGCAGAAGTCAGGCCTGCTTCCCGATCTCGAGGCGCTCGGTTTCAACGTGGTCGGCTATGGCTGTACGACCTGCATCGGCAACTCCGGCCCGGTCGATGAAGCCATCGGCGCGGCAATCAGGGAGAATAAGATCGTCGCCTGCGCAGTCCTGTCCGGAAACCGCAACTTCGAGGGCCGTATCCACCCGCTGGCACGCATGAACTACCTCGCTTCACCACCGCTGGTGGTCGCCTACGCGCTGGCTGGTTCGATGAACGTCGATCTCGCGACCGAACCGCTCGGTACCGGCAGCGACGGGCGTCCGGTGTTCCTGAAGGACATCTGGCCCGGGCACGACGAAATCCAGGCGCTGGTTGCCGGTAACGTCGACTCACGCATGTTCCGGGAGAGCTACGCCGGTGTCTTCGCCGGCGACAGCAACTGGCAAAAGGTGCCGACGCCTACCGGTCAGGTCTACGCCTGGGACGCCGCTTCGACCTATGTCCGCAATCCCCCGTACTTCACCGGCATGACCCGCAAGCCGGCAGCGGTGCGCGACATCGCCGGCGCACGCGTCCTGGCAGTGCTCGGCGACTCCGTGACGACCGACCACATTTCCCCGGCAGGCTCGATCGCGCAGGACAGCCCGGCCGGCCGCTACCTGGTCGAGCATGGCGTGAAGCCGCGCGATTTCAATTCCTACGGTGCCCGCCGCGGCAACCACGAGGTGATGATGCGCGGCACCTTCGCCAACATCCGCCTGCGCAACCAGCTCGTGCCCGGAGTCGAAGGCGGAGTCACCATGTACCTGCCGAGCAACGAGCAGATGAGCATCTACGACGCCGCCATGCGCTACCAGCGCGAAGGCACTCCGCTGGTCATCCTCGCCGGCAAGGAGTATGGCAGCGGGTCATCGCGTGACTGGGCCGCCAAGGGCACGATGCTGCTCGGAGTCAGGGCGGTCATCGCCGAGAGCTACGAGCGCATCCACCGCTCGAACCTGATCGGCATGGGCATCCTGCCGCTGCAGTTCGAAGCCGGCACGAACGCGCAGAGCCTGGGTCTCAGCGGTCGCGAGGTGTTCGACATCGCTGGGCTCGAGGGCGGTGCAGCCCACCGCGTAACGGTCACGGCGCGCCGCGATGACGGCAGCAGCGTGAAATTCCAGGCGCAGGTGCGCATCGACACGCCGAAGGAACGCGACTACTACGCCCACGGTGGCATCCTGCACTACGTCCTGCGCCAGCTGGTCGATGCGAAGCCCTCCGGCTGAGACGGGGGAGCCGCTGCCGGCAGCGCTCCTGGCGGCATTGCGCCGGGCGCGGCATATCACCGTTCTCACGGGGGCTGGCGTGTCAGCGGAGAGCGGTGTGCCCACGTTCCGCGAAGCGCTGACGGGGATGTGGGCGCGCTTCAACCCCGAGGATCTCGCCACCGCCGAGGCGTTCGCCCGCGATCCCGACCTGGTGTGGCAGTGGTACCAGTGGCGACGCGATCTCGTCGCTGCGGCCCGGCCCAATCCCGCGCATGTAGCGCTCGCCGCCATGGAACGGCTGGTGCCCCGGCTCACGCTGATCACGCAGAACGTGGATGGCCTGCACCAGCAGGCCGGCAGCCGGCAGGTGATCGAATTCCACGGCAACCTGCACCGCAATCGCTGTGCGGTGGACCGCGAACTGGTGGAGATGGATGTGAGCAGTTCGCGCCGTCCGCCCCGCTGCCCACGCTGCGGCGGGCTGCTGCGTCCGGACGTGGTCTGGTTCGGCGAGCCGATACCCGTGACCGCACTGGCCCTCGCCCGCACCGCGGCGTCCGATTGCGATCTGTTCGTCTCGGCGGGCACGTCCGCGCTGGTCGAGCCGGCGGCGAGCCTCGCCATGCTCGCCCAGGAGGCGGGCGCGATCATCGTGGAAATCAACCCGGACGAGACGCCGCTGACGGCGCGTGCCGACTTCCGCCTGCAGGGGTTGGCTGGGCTGGTCCTGCCGACCCTGGCATCAGCCCTTTGCTGACCGGCCCGCCGGCCCGTGCCAGACCTGATCGACATCGGCGCCAACCTCGCCCACGACAGCTTCGATCACGACCGCGAGGAAGTCATCGCGCGGGCCGCTGCCGCGGGTGTTTCCCGTCTGATCGTCACGGGCAGCACGGCCGCGTCGAGCCACGCGGCGCTCGGCCTGGCCCGTCGCTTCCCCGCGCGGCTGTTCGCCACCGCGGGCATCCATCCGCACCACGCGCTGGAGTTCGGTCCGGATACGGCCCAGGAACTGGTTGTGCTGGCCGCACACCCCGAAGTCGTCGCCGTCGGCGAGTGCGGGCTCGACTACTTCCGCGACCTGTCGCCACGGCCCGATCAGCGTTTCGCTTTCGAACGCCAGCTCGGCCTGGCCACGGTCGTTGGCAAGCCCGTATTTCTCCACCAGCGCGACGCCCACGACGACTTCCTGGCAATGCTGCGCGAGCAGATCGGCGATCTCGCCGGTGGGGTGGCCCACTGTTTCACCGGCACGCCAGCCCAGATGGCGGACTACCTCGCCCTCGGCCTTTACATCGGCATCACCGGCTGGATCTGCGACGAACGACGGGGTGGTGACCTGCGTGCCGCAGCGGCGTCGCTCCCGCTCGATCGGGTGCTGCTCGAAACCGATGCGCCTTACCTGTTGCCGCGCACCCTGAATGCCAGCGTCGTGAGCAGACGCAACGAGCCAGCGTTCCTGCCGGCGGTTCTCGACATGACGGCGCGTTGCATGAACATTGCCACCGCGGCGCTGGCGGCCGCCTCCACGGCCAATGCCGAGCGTCTCTTCGGCCTTCCCCCGGCCTAGCGTCCGTCGGCGGTGTGGCGTGGTCGCGCCGCCGCACCAAGTTGCAGCCAGGCCGAGCGAAGCGCCGCCTGCAGTGCCGCCTCGGGTGTCGCCCGCTCGGCAGGCAGCTCGGTGAGGAACGCATCGAGCGTGACGACGTTGGGAGGCACACCCTTGGTGAACTGCGCCTGCGCGGTGAATGCGACCACGCCACGGACCGGTACGTCCGGCAGCAGGCGCTTCACGGCGGCAATGCGGTCGTAGAGCGCAGGCAGCGGGTTGGCAAAGGTGAGACGCTGCCGCGGACCCAGCACGGTCCACTCCTGCATCGCTTCGCTGCCGAAGACGTGACCGACGACATCGCGCACCGCGACGACCATGATGGCCTGCCCGGTCAGCAGCAGGTATTCCACGTGCAGTTCGCCACCGTCGGCATCCGGCACCAGCCTGTCGGCGAGCACACCGTCGCAGGCGCGCGCCAGGCGCGCACCGATGCTGCGGGCCGCCCGTCGGCGCCATTGCCACCAGAGGGTGCCGCCGAGCACCAGCGCCGCGGCGGCGATGCCTGCAGCCGACGCAGCAGGACCGGGCCAGCTGCTGGCGTCGGGCGTCATGTGCGCTTCAGCGCCCGCCGAGGCGCGCGGCGAGCTCGGGAAGCTCGGCGGCGACCGTCTCGTACCTGGCGGGCAGGCTCAGCAGACGCGCAAGTTCCGGCGGCGGCACCACCGGATGACCCAGCAGCGGCTCGACGATGGTGTCGAACTTGGCCGGGTGTGCGGTCGCCACGGCGATCCAGTGGCGGCCACTGCGCTCGCTCCCGGGCAACTGCCGGTACGCGTGCAGGGCAGTCGCTGTGTGCGGGCACCAGGGGATGGCGTGGCGTGCGAACTCGTCGCGAATGGCGGTGCGGATCTCCGCATCCGTCACGGAAACGGCGGCGACTTCCTCGCGCAGCTCCGTCACGGTGCCGCACAGGTCGCGCAGGCGTTCCATGTTGCTCGGATTGCCGACGTCCATCGCCGAGGCTAGCGTCGGTACCGTCGGCCGTGGCAGCCACTGTCCCGTGGCGAGGAAATCCGTGATGGTGGTATTGGCGTTGGTGGCGAGCAGGATGCGCTCGATCGGCATACCGACGCGGCGGGCCCACACGCAGGCGAACGCATTGCCAAGATTTCCCGTCGGCACGATGAAACTCGCCGGCCGGCCATGCTGCCTGAAATGCGCGAGGCTGGCCGTGGCGTAATAAGCCGCCTGCGGCAGCAGCCGGCCGACATTGATGCTGTTGGCCGAGCACAGGTTGTGCCTGGTGCGCAGGTCCGCATCGGCAAAGGCTTGCTTGACGAGCCGCTGGCAGTCGTCGAATTCACCCCGCACCGCCAGCGACAGCACGTTGTCGCCCCAGCAGCTGAGCTGGTGCTGCTGGCGTGGCGAGACACGCCCTTCGGGGAAGAGCACCACGACTCGAAAGCCGGGGCGGCGGTGAAAGGCCGCTGCCACGGCACCGCCGGTGTCCCCGGAGGTGGCCACGAGGATCGTCACCGGATCGCGCCGGACGCTGTCGGCGCGCGCGATGCGTGCCATCGCCGCGGCGAGGAAGCGCGCACCGACATCCTTGAACGCTGCCGTCGGGCCGTGGAACAGTTCGAGGACCGAGAGCCCCTCTTCCAGCGGGCGCACCGGGACCGGGAAGTCGAACGCCTCGGCGCAGAGCTGCGTCACCCCGGATTCGAGCGTCGAGCCGGCTACGAACGGCTGCAGCAGCCGCGCAGCGACCCCGGCAAGCTGTGTGGCACCATCGAAGGCCGCCAGCGACAGCTGCGGGAGCTTTACCGGAACGTACAGCCCACCATCGGGAGCCGTGCCGCTCATGATCGCCTGTTCGAGGCCGACGAGCTGTCCGCCGCGCGTACTGCGGTATTGCATGGCTGTCACGCTAGCGCGATGGTCCCAGATACGAGGCGAGCCGCAACAGGTCGGCGAACACGCCGGCGGCCGTCACTGCCGGACCGGCGCCCGGACCCTGGATCACGAGCGGGTTGGCGCTATAGCGGGCCGACTCGTAGCGCACGATGTTGTCAGTCAGGTTCATGTGCGCGAAAGGATGGTCGCGCCCGAGCGCTTCGAGCCGCACGGTGGCACCGTCGCGCCGGTTCAGCCGCCCGACGTAGCGCAGCACCTTGCCGGCATCGCGCGCCGCCTGCCAGCGCTTGAGCATGGCCGCATCGAATCCGGACAGACGCTCGAGGAACCCGTCGACCGGCAGATCCTCGAGACCGGCCGGTACCAGGCTCTCCACCTGCACGTCGCCCAGTTCCAGGCGCATGCCCATCTCGCGCCCGAGGATGATGAGCTTGCGGGCAAAGTCGAGCCCTGACAGGTCGTCGCGAGGATCAGGCTCGGTGTAGCCCTTCTCGCGGGCCTCGCGCACGATCGCCGAGAACGGGCGCTCACCATCGAAGACGTTGAAGAGATAGGCCAGCGTGCCGGAAAGGATTCCCTCGATGCTGACGATCTCGTCGCCCGTCTGGGTCAGGTCACGCAGGGTGCCGACCACCGGCAATGCGGCACCGACCGTGGTCTCGTAGAGGAAGCAGGTATGGTGATTGCGGCACGCGGCCTGTAGCTGGTCGTACGCGGCCAGCGAGCCGCTGTGTGCCTTCTTGTTCGGCGTGACGACATGGATACCGGCGCTGAGCCAGCCGAGATAACGATTCGCCACGTCCTGGCTCGCCGAGCAGTCGAGGATGCAGGCGTGTGGCAGGTGGTCGGCTTGGACATGGTGCGCGAATGTGGCCCAGTCGAGCGGCTGCATGCTCCCGTCGAGCAGCTTGCGCCAGTCCGCGAGGTCGATGGCGCGCTCGGCCAGGTGCATTTCGCGGGAGGTGGCGATGGCGCGCACCCGCAGGTCGACCCCGAACTCCCGGCGCAGCCGTTCAGCTTCGGCCCCGATCTGATCGAGCAGGTTTGCGCCGACGTTGCCGGGCCCGACGAGGCCGAGTGAGATGGTCTTGGCCGAGAGGTAGAACCCGGAGTGGGTCGCGCGCAGTGCACGCGTGGCGTCACGCTTGTCGATGACCGCCGAGATGTTGCGTTCCGAGGAACCCTGCGCAATGGCGCGTACGTTGATGCCCGCGTTGCCGAGGGTGCCGAAGAACTTCGCAGCCACACCCGGCAGGCCGGCCATGCCATCGCCGACCACCGCGATGATGCTGCAGTCGTCCTGCACGTCGACGCTCTGGATCTGCCCCTGCTGCAGCTCGAGCACGAAGGCCTGGCGCACGACCTGTTCGACCTGCGCGGCATGGCGCGCCGGCACCGCGAAGCAGATCGAGTGCTCGGAACTCGCCTGCGAAATCAGGATCACGGAGATTCCGGCGCTGCGCAGGGCACCGAACAGCCGGTCGGCGGTACCTGGCACGCCGATCATGCCGGTGCCCTCGAGGTTGACGAGCGCAACGTTGTCGACCGAGGTCACTCCCTTGATCTGGTCGACGCTCGCGCCACCGCCTGGTCCGACGCGTGACCCCGGAGCGGTCGGGTTGAAGGTGTTCTTGATGAAGATCGGGATCGAACGCATCACCGCCGGCGCCATCGTCTGCGGATGGATCACCTTGGCGCCGAAATAGGCCAGTTCCATCGCCTCGTTGTACGACAGTTCGCGGATGATCGCGGCTTCGGGAACCCGGTTCGGATCGGCGCTCAGCACACCATCGACGTCCGTCCAGATGACGATCTCGCCGGCGTCGAGCAGAGCGCCGAAGATGGATGCGGAGAAATCGCTGCCGTTACGCCCGAGCGTGGTGTACAGGCCATTGCGCTCCGAGGCGATGAAGCCGGTGATGACGGCTATGCCGTGCGTCATATCGCCGAGGATGCGGCTGGCGCGCTCGCGCGATTCGGTCCACTGCACGGCAGGACCGAGTTCGCCGTGCTCGATGACGATGATCTGCCTGGCATCCACCCAGCGCACCGGACGGTCGACAGCGGCCTGCCGGCAGCGTTCGCCGAGGTACGCCGCCAGCAGTCGCGACGACCACAACTCGCCGTAGCCCGCGATCAGGTCGCGGCTGCGGTCAGCCGCCGAGCGCACCAGGGAAATCGCATGTAGCACGTCGCGGGCATCGCCGAGATCGGTGTCGAATGCACTCAACACGCCCGCGGCTGCGGTCGGCGAGAGCAGCGCGGCCGCCGTGTTCCGGTAGCGGGTGGCGAGGGTTTCCAGCCCGGGACTGATGCTGGCCGACGACTTCTCGGCACCGGCCACGAGCGAGAGCAGCGCGTCGGTCATCTTCGACATGGCCGAGACGACGACAGCCTGCCGGGCGGCTTTTTCCGCGAGCAGGATATCGGCGACGCGACGGAAGCAGTCGGCATCGGCCACGCTCGTGCCACCGAACTTGTGGACCAGCCAGTTTTCGTTTGCCATTCTTGAGTTCCTGCCTGCAGCCCGGCGCGGCGCGGAAGTAGGCGTCCCGCCAGCGCGCAAAGCGGCTAATGATACCCGCTTCACCCCGCCAGGCGCAGCCTGCCGGACGTTACACGACGGCGATTTCCTGCCAGACTATGTGCCGGATCCGGTGCGGACGAGCCACAAGAACCCATGGCCAGGATATTCGTTGCCGGGGCCGAGCAGGCCCGCGATCGCACCGATGCGGACAGGTCACTCGCCCACCCGGTGGACCGGCAGCTGGTAATCCGCAGTTTCAGCGATTCGACCTACCCGGAACTGATCGAGATCGAACGCAGCGGCCACGGCTTCTTTGCCTGGGGCCTGCCGCCGCGCGACAGTCACGTCGAAAACTGGTTCGTGATGGGCAAGGGCGACTTCGTCCTGCTCGGCTACAAGGGAGCCTATCGCTATTACGCACGCGTGCTCGGCCGCTATCAGAACGAACGCGCGGCGCGCGCCATCTGGGGTAACGACGTCGACGAGGAGGAACTGCGCCAGTACCTGTTCTTCCTGAGCGAGCCCATCGCCCTCGGTCAGCCCTACTCCGCACTGGCCGATTTCCTGCCGGGGCAATTCAGCGAGTTCGATCGCATGCCGGATGATGTCGTCCGGCGCATCGAAAACGAATTCGGCTCCATCGAGCGCTTCGTACGCCGGCGCCTGCTGACCAGTTCCGCGGGCGGGCCGATGCTCGATGTCAGCGGACTCATCCAGATCTCCGAGCGCGAGCTTGCGCGTCTGCAGGCCTTCGACCCGGACGACGGCAAGTCCGGGCGCAACCAGGTCATCGAGGGCATCATCCGCCGACGCGGACAGCCGGCGTTTCGCCAGCAGCTGCTGGCCGCGTACGAATATCGTTGCGCGATCACCAGCTGCAATGCCATCGATGCCCTGGAAGCTGCCTATATCGTCCCGTACCGCGGCAAGTTCACGCACCACCCATCCAACGGGCTGCTCCTGCGCGCCGACCTGCACACGCTGTTCGACCTCGGCAAGCTCGCCATCGATACCCGCACGATGACGGTCATTCTTGCGGACGAACTGGCGGAGAGCAGCTACCGCATTCTCGCCGGCAGGCCACTGCGGTTCCCGGGCGATCAGGAACAGCGCCCGAACACCGAGGCGCTCGACCTGCACCGGCGCCTCGCCGGACTCTGACGCAGGGGTGGCTCTTCCAGTGAGATTATCTGTTCAAAATAAGTCGTAAATGCTTGGTATTTCGGTAGATATTTGTCAGATCAGGCCCCGCCATGTTCATGACCCGTGAAAAATTCCTCGCCTGGCCCCGCAAGGCAATCACCCTGCTCGGCATGTCGGGGGTCGGCAAGACGATGCTGGCCGGCAGGCTGCCGAAGCACTTCTGGTTTCACTACTCCGGAGACTACCGCATCGGCACGAAGTACCTCGGGGAGCCGCTGCTCGACAACATCAAGCGCCAGGCGATGGGAGTCCCGTTCCTGCGCGATCTCCTGCGCAGCGATTCGATCTACATCGGCAACAACATCACCATCGACAATCTCGAACCGATCTCGACCTTTCTCGGCAAGCTCGGATCCCCTGCGCGAGGCGGGCTCACTCTGGCCGAATTCAAGAAGCGCCAGCAGCTGCACCGGGATGCCGAAGCATCGGCGATGAAGGACGTGCAGGTGTTCATCGACAAGGCGCAGGAGATCTACGGCTACGATCACTTCCTGAACGACGCCGGTGGCAGCATCTGCGAAATCGACGACCCGGAGATGCTGCGGATACTTTCTGAACGAACGTTGATCCTCTATCTCCGTGCCGGGTCCGACATGGAGCAGGAACTGATCCGTCGCGCCATCAGCAACCCGAAGCCGCTGTACTACCGCGAGGACTTCCTCGACAGCCGACTGGTCACCTACCTGCAGCGCGAAGGGCTCTCTTCACCGGAGTGGATCGATCCTGACCGGTTCGTCCAATGGATCTTCCCGGAACTCCTGCAGCACCGCCGCCCGCGCTACGAGGCCCTTGCCGCCCGCTACGGCTATACCGTCGACGCCAAGGACGTCGCTGCGGTACGCGATGAGGCCGGTTTTCTGGAGCTCGTGGCGACGGCGATCGATCGCCGCAGCCGCAACGCCTGACGCCAGCAACGCGGGCCGGGTTGCATCGCGGTGGGTTTCTATCAGCGCCGCGTCCTGCCCTGGGTCATCGACCGTGGCATGCGCAACACCGTCATGGCTCGGTACCGGCCGCGGATTCCGCCGCTCGCCAGCGACCGCGTCCTCGAGGTCGGCCTCGGCGCCGGCATGAATCTCCCGTATTACGGGGCCTCGGTAACGCACCTCTTCGGCATCGAGCCGACCACGGCCCTGCGCGATGCAGCCGCCGCCGCGGCCGACACCGCCCGATTTCCGGTGACCCTGCTCGACTGCGGGGCGGAGGCCATCCCCCTGGAGACTGGCTCGATCGACACCGTCGTGAGCACATGGACCCTGTGTTCCATCCCCGGGATCGAAGCCGCGCTCGGCGAAATGCGGCGTGTCCTCAAGCCCGGTGGGCGGCTGCTGTTCATGGAGCACGGTCGCGCACCCGACGCCGACGTAGCGCGCCTGCAGGACCGGCTCGCGCCGGTTTTTCGCGGGCTGGCGGGCTGCAACCCGAACCGCCCCATCGACCAGCTCGTCGCGGCAGCCGGATTCGGCTTCGAGCAGATGGAGCGCAGCTACCTCGACGGCCCCCGTTTCCTGTCCTTTCACTACATCGGCGTAGCGCGGCCGCGCTGAAGACACCAGCGAGGCTGATGCAGGGCGGCGGCGTCAATCGCCCTGCTCATTCTGGATTTGGGCGACGCGCGTGAGTCGGCTAGACTGCGCCGGCAGCGCCAGACGAGGTGTTGCGGGCGGCCCCGCGGGCCAGTCCCCGGAGCCACCGCAGACAAGGCCGGCCGAAACCGGCCGGATGAACCCGATCCATGAGCACCAACGAACGCCCCCGTCCGCTCGACGGCTTTCGCGTCCTCGAACTGGGCCAGCTTCTGGCTGGCCCCTTCGCCACCAGCATGCTTGGCTACTACGGTGCCGAAGTCATCAAGGTCGAGCCGCCCGGCACGGGTGATCCGATCCGCACCTGGCGCGTCATGAAGGACGGCGTCTCGCTGTGGTGGCACAGCCTGGGGCGCAACAAGAAGTGCGTCACCGTCAACATGCGCACCCCCGAGGGCCGCGAACTCGTGCGTCAGCTCGCCGCGAAATCGGACATCCTCGTGGAGAACTTCCGCCCCGGCACCATGGAAAAGTGGGGGCTTGCCCCGGACGACCTGCGCCGTACCCACCCCGAGCTGATCTACGCGCGCATCTCGGGCTACGGACAGACCGGTCCCTATGCTTCCCGCACCGGATTCGCCTCGGTCTGTGAAGGTGTCGGCGGGTTCCGTTACGTCAACGGTTTCCCGGGCGAGGCGCCGGTCAGGCCCAACCTCAGCCTCGGTGATACCCTGGCGGCGGTGCACAGCGTGATCGGCATCCTCCTCGCCTGCGTGCATCGCCTCAAGGGCACAGGCCACCAGGGCCAGATCGTCGACACGGCGCTCTACGAGGCCGTGTTCAACATGATGGAAGGCGTGGTGCCGGAGTATTCCGGCGCCGGCGTGGTCCGCGAACCGTCGGGCTCGACGCTGACCGGCATCGTCCCGACCAACACCTATCGCTGCCGTGACGGCCGCTTCGTGATCATCGGTGGCAACGGCGACTCGATCTACAAGCGCCTCATGGGTGCGATCGGACGCCAGGACCTCGCCGACGATCCCAGCATGGCCAGCAATGCCGGCCGTGTACAGCACGAGAAGGAACTCGACGCGGCAATCACCGCCTGGACCGGCACGCTGACCAGCACCGAGGTCCTGGCGACACTCGAAAAGGTGGACGTCCCGGCAGGCCCGATCTACAGCGTCGTCGACATGATGAAAGACGAACATTTCCGCGCCCGCGGCCTGTTCGAGAAGGTCGAAGTCGACGGCGGTGAACTGACCATCCCCGCCATGGTGCCCTTTCTCAGCGACACGCCGGGACGCACGGTGTGGCCCGGTCCCGGCATCGGCGCCCACAACCAGGAAGTCTTTGGCGGATTGCTCGGTTACAGCGCGGCCGACCTGCGCCGCATGCAGGATCAGGGCGTGATCTGAAGCAGGGCCGGAAGCGTGCGGTGGCTGGCCGCGAGCCGGTCGGCACCCGCCGCCGACAGCATCGCGGAATCCGCTGCGCCGGTCAGTACGCCGATGGCGCACATGCCTGCAGCCCGCGCGGCTTCGACGTCGTGGCGCGTGTCGCCGACATAGGCCGCGGTCTGCGGCCGGCAGTCGAGTCGTGCCAGACACTGCAGCAGGCCCTCGGGGTCGGGTTTCCCGCGACTCACATCGACAGCGGTGACGACGACCTCGAAGTGGCCCATCAGGCCGGCGCGTTCCAGTGGTCGAAACGACTCGCCGCGGGAACCGGTATAGATGGCCAGCCGTAAACCGGCGCCGCGCAGGCAGTCGAGCGTCGCGCCGAGGCCGGGGACGACTGCGACGGTCTCATCGAGCACTGCGGGCCAGTGGCGTAGCGTCTCCTGCCGCAGGATTGCCGCCACTTCACGGTCCTCCCGCATTGCGGCCGGCATGATCAGCTGCCAGAGCGACTCGCCACCGTTCAGTGCGCGTCGTACGGCTTCCAGTGGCACGTCGAGTCCGAACAACGCCGCCGCCCGCGCCGCTGCCAGGCGCATGCCGTCGATCGAATCCACCAGGGTGCCATCGACGTCGAATATCACGGCATCGAGTCGACGGATCCGGCCACTGGACAGCGTGACCAGATCGCCGTCGCGCCAGGCGCAGTGCGTGCGCAGGCCGAGCGCCGCAATCACCTCGATCTGTCCGGCGGGATAGGCTGACATGCGCGGCACCACAACCACGCCAGGCACGGCGCCCGCGATGCGTACCGGCAGCAGATCGGCTGCACAGGTCGCGGCATCCGGCGGCGGCAGCAACTTGGCGTCTCGGTCCAGGATTGAGCGCAACTCGGTGGCAGCACCCTCCCCCACGAGCTGGAGGTTGAGCGTGCCGGGGTACGGCTCTATGCCGAACTGCTCCCGCAGCGCCAGCCGCACCCAGGGCAGATCGACGAAGCTGGCGCCGCGGCCGAGACCGCTGCTCACACGGCCGGTCAGTTCCCAGTCGTTGTTCATGTGGCGGAGCGCCGCTTACAGGTCGCGCCGGCTCATCAGGCGGTGTCGCCGGACGTCGACCGGATGCCAGGCGCCACCGTATGGCGACCGGACACCGGCCCGGGTGCCAGCCAGCGCCCGAGGCGGGTCGCCGACCCGACGAGCCCCGCCCCGGCGGCCAGCCAGCTCAGCGTGCGTTGCCGGCCGAGAGTGGCCACGACCAGGATCCCGGCACCAACGGCCACGGGGTGGCTGAGCACGCGGCCAAGGCCAGCCAGGATCCGGTCGGCCGAGCGCAGCGGTGTCACGACCTCGCCGCACAGCGCCCGCATGGCCGCCCGCTGTTCCCCGCACTGGCGCAGCAGCGCCTGGCGCCGCTCCTGCAGTACCTGTGACATCTGCATTATCCGCGATCCCGCCACCGCTCACTGTCGCGCGCGAACTCGGCGAGAGTGCCGGCGAAAGGCTGCGGGCGTGTGCGCCACAGGTGCACCAGACGCCACGCGGCACCACCTGCGAGTGCGAGGAAAGCGAGCGCCACCAGCCCGGTCGCGAGCAACCGGTGGGTATCCCAGAAATAGATGACGATCCAGAGCGCCGCGACGATCAGGCCGATCATCGCGGCCTGGATGGCGAGCAGCAGCCAGCCGAGCATGACGGCGGCCCGGTGCAACTCCAACTGCGCTTCGACCGACAGCAGTTCGAGTCGTGTGCGCACCAGCGCCAGCACTGTCGCCAGCAGGTTGGCTCCCGAGGCGAGCAGACGGCCGATCGGTCCGGCGCCAGGCGGAACAGTCATGGCACGAACGAGCCAGTTACCGGTTCAGCGCCGACCGATCAGCAGGCCGAGCAACAGCCCCAGTCCGGCGGCGATGCCGACCGCCTGCCAGGGATTGTCGTGGACGAACTCGTCGGCCCCGGCCGCGGCCGCCTTGATCTCGCGCACGGCAGCCCGCTCGGCCTCCGCCAGCCGCGTGCGTGCCTGGGCAAGCGATGCCTGAGCCCGCTGGCGCAATTCGTGCAGCCGATCGCCCGCCTGTCCTGCTGTCGCCTGCAACAGCGCCTCTGCGTCACGGATCACCAGTTGCAGATCTTCGATCAGCTTGTCGGTCGATACGTTCTCGGTCATGGTCAATTCCCGGCTAGTCAGATGAACCCTGATTGTAGACTCCTCGCGACCATCCGGCGCTTCATCAGTCGGGCTCACGTCCGATACCGCAGCAAGGCCCACGTATCGCCACCTCGTCAGCCGAGAGGACCTGACCCCGGATGGGGTTCGGCCGGAACACCGTACACCCCTTCAATCCCAGCCCATGTGCAGCTGTGTAGATCTCGCCGAAACTGTCGCGGCCGATATCCGGGTTGACGTTGATCGTCTTCGATATGGCGTTGTCGACCCAAGGCTGCAGCGCCGCCTGCATGGCCAGGTGGGCTCCAGGCTCGATCCGGGCCGCCTCGAGCAGGACCTGCGGCGCGGCTTGCGCCGGAAAGCGCTGCTGCCATGTGGCCCAGGCGAAATCGCTCGCGTGGTGCACCTCGACGCCCCCGCCTGCAGCGAGGATGCGCCGCTCAGCCTCCAGGGCAAAGATCGGCTCGATGCCACTGGACAGGTTGCCGGCGAGAAGACTGATCGTCCCGGTCGGCGCTATCGCCAGCAGGTGGCTGTTGCGGATGCCGTGTTCCCCGATCGCGCGACGCATTTCCGCCGGCAAGCGCTGCGCAAAGCCGCTGGCGAGATAGGCCTCGCGATCGAGGACCGGAAAACCGCCGCGCTCGCGGGCCAGTTCGACCGAGGCGCCGTAGGCAGCCAGGCACACCGTGCGCATGATCTCCTCGGCGACCCCACGGGCGGTCCAGCTGTCGTAGCGCTGGCCGAGCATCGCGAGGGCGTCGGCGAGGCCGGTGATACCGAGCCCGATACGGCGCGTCGCGCGTGCCACCCCAGCCTGTTCCGTCAATGGAAACCCTGTTATATCAATGACATTATCGAGAAACCTTACTGCCAATCGAGCTGCGAAACGCAACCGCTCGAGATCGAGACGTGCGCCGGGCGCAAACGGCTCGAGGACGAATGCCGTCACGTTCAGCGAGCCGAGCGTGCAGGCCCCGAAGGGCGGTAGCGGGATCTCACCGCAGGGATTCGTCGCCGTCAGTTGCTCACGCCAATGCAGGTTGTTGTCGCGATTGATGGCATCGACGAACAGGACACCCGGCTCCGCGGTGTCGTAGGCCGCATCCACCAGCCGCTGCCACAAAGCTGCCGCCGGCACCACCCGATGCACGCGACAGGGAACAGATCCGGCCGTGCCCGTCCAGCGGCGTACGGTGGTCGCAGTACCCGCCTCTCCGGGTCCGGCCGGAAACACGAGTGGCCACTCGGCTCGCTGGCGTACGGCTTGGACGAATTCATCGCTCACCTGCACCGAGAGATTGAAATGGCGCAGCTCCGCAGGGTCGCGCTTGGCGTCGATGAATGTCTCGATGTCCGGGTGATCGCAGCGCAAGGTCGCCATCATGGCGCCGCGGCGGGCGCCGGTGGACAGCATGGTCGCGCAGGTCGCATCCCAGATCCGCATGAAGGAAACAGGCCCGGAAGCGATCGAACCGCTCGCGCGGGCCACGCTGCCCTGCGGCCGCAGCGTCGAAAAGTCGTAGCCGACGCCTCCGCCCTGCTGCATCGTCAGCGCGCCCTGCGCGAGGCTTTCGAAGATGGCTGGCAGGCGATCCTCGATGATCCCCATGACGAAGCAGTTGCACAGGGTGATGCGCCGGCCGGTACCGGCACCGGCCAGGATCCGGCCCCCCGGCAGGAACACGAAGTCCTGCAGCAGGGCGCGAAAGCGTTCTGCCCACCCCGCCTGATCCGTCACCTCGGCGGCTGCGACCGCCGTGGCGACACGCGACCAGGTGGATTCAATGTCCGGTTCGCCATCGTGGCGATAGCGAGACTGCCAGACGAGACGCGAAATCGCGGGCCAGTGTTCCATCGTCAAAGTCACGGCGCGCGGCTGACACCGACCGCCGTGACCTTGTACTCCGGGCAATGGGACAGAGGATCGCGGTTGCCGCCGACCAGCGCGTTGGCGTGTGTCTCCGGAAAATGGAACGAGAGGAACAGCGTGCCGGGCGGCACGTCGGTGCCGAGCCGCAGCGGCACCTCGATCCGGCCGGTACGGCTCTCGACACCGATGCGATCCCCGTCCGCGACCCCCTCCCTGGCCGCATCGGTCGGGTTCATGACCAGCCAGTCCTGTGCTTCAAACGCAATATTGTCCGTGCGCCGGGTCATGGTGCCGACGTTGTAGTGCTGCAGCACGCGCCCCGTGATGAGCAGATATGGCCAGCGCACCGTCGTGGTCTCCGGCGTCGGCACGAAATCGATCGCGGCGAACAGCCCGCGACCGCGCAGGAAGCTGTGCTCATGGACGCGCGCCGTACCGGGGTGTTGCAGGTCCGGGCATGGCCACTGCAGCCCATCCTGCTCCAGGCGGTCGTAGCGCACGCCGCCGAACATGGCAGGAGCGACGGTGGCGATCTCCTCCATGACATCGGCCGGATCCTGATATTGCCACTCCGCGCCGAGCCGGCGGCCCAGATCAGCCGCGACCTGCCAGTCCGGGCGCGCGTCGCCAGGCGGTGGCACGACGGTACGCACGCGCTGGATCCGCCGCTCGCCGTTCGTGAAAGTGCCGTCGTGCTCGAACACGCCGGCTGCCGGCAACACCAGATGGGCGTAGCGGCCGGTTTCCGACAGGAACAATTCCTGCACCACGACCAGGTCGAGATTCGCCAGAGCACGTATGACACCAGCCTCGTCGGGATCGCTCTGCACGATGTCCTCGCCCTGGATCCAGAGCGCCTTCAGGTGCCCATCGCGTGCCGCAGCCAGCATCTGCGGGATCGTCCAGCCCGGCACCTCCGGTGGTGGACGTCCCCAGATGCGCGCCAGCCGCTCGCGAACGGCCGGGTCGGCGACAGGCTGGTAACCGGCGACGTAATTCGGTGCACAACCCATGTCGGCGTTGCCCTGGACGTTGTTCTGCCCGCGCAGGGGCAGAACGCCCGCCCCGGCGCGGCCGATGCTGCCCGTCAGCAGGGCGAGGTTGGCCAGCGCCCGCACGCTGTCGGTGCCTTGGGTGAGTTCCGACAAGCCGAGTCCGGTCACGAACAGCACCGGCCCGTCGCTGCCGATGAGACGCGCCGCCTCGCGGACGACCTCCGGGGTGAGTCCGGTCGGCTGGACCAGTTCCTCGAGCGAACTGTCCCCCAGATGCTCCTGCAGGGCTGCGAATCCCTCGGTGCGGTCTGCAACGTAATCTTCATCTACGAGGCCCTGCCCGATCAATTCGCGGGCTAGCGCATTGAACAGGGCCACGTTGGTGCCGGGTCTCAGCTGCAAGTGCAGCGTCGCCCAGCGACAGAGTTCGATGTCGCGAGGATCGATCACGACCAACCGTGCACCGCGACGTGCAGCCTGTTTGATGCGGGCGCCGATGACCGGGTGTGCCTCGGTCGGGTTGGCGCCAGCCAGCACGATCGTGCGTGCCTGATCGATGTCGGTGTAGGACGCCGAAGCGGCACCGGTTCCCGTCGCGAGCCCCAGGGCGAGAGCGGTCGACGAGTGGCAGACCCGCGCGCAGCAATCGATATTGTTCGTGCCGATGACGGCCCTGAACACCTTTTGCAGCAGGTACGCGGCCTCGTTCGTCGAGCGCGAGGATGTGACCACACCGAGAGCATCGGCACCGTGCCGCTCGCGGATGGCCACGATCTGCGTCACCACCCAGTCCATCGCCTCCTCCCAGCTCACGGGTTGCAGCTGTCCGTTGCGGCGCAGGAGTGGTTGCGTGAGACGGTCGGCGGAGTGTTGCCACGCGTGGGCGTAGCGACCCTTCGCGCACAGGTGTCCGCGATTGACGGCAGCGGCAGCAGTACCCTCGATGCGGACGATGTTGCCACCGTGGCTCACCACGTCGACGTTGCAGCCTGTGCCGCAGTACCCGCACACCGTGCGTACCGTTGTCTCGGGTACTGCGACAGTGCCCGGCAGGCGATCGACGTCATGCAGGGCACCGGTCGGGCATTCGTCGACGCAGGCACCACAGCTCACGCAGGGCGAATCCGTGAATGCCTCCTGCGTGCCGAACAGCAAGCGCGTCGCACCGCCGCGCTCGCCAACGGCAAACACGAACTGTCCCTGCATGTCCTCGCAGGCAAGCAGGCAACGGCGACAGACGATGCACGCGTCCGGGTCGAAGCGCAGGTACGGATGGGGTTGCCCGGGAACAGGCCGCTCGCCAGTGCCACGTGGCGGCGCTACACCGTAGCGTTCCAGCAAGCCTGCGAACTCTCCGGCTCTGCGCCCGGGGTAGCCTTGTGCGCCACCGGCATGCGGGTACTGGGCGACCATGAGCTCGAGGATCTGCCGCCGTGAGTGCTCGAGGCGTTCGGTCGCCGTGTGCACCCGCATGCCGGCGGCGGCGGGCGCGGTGCAGGCAGCCAGCGGTCGCGCGGCTCCTTCCACCTCGACCTGGCAGAGCCGGCAGCCTCCCTGCGGCGCCGAACCGCCACGGTGGCAGAGCGTTGGAATAGCCGCACCAAGCCCTGCCTGCCGTGCCGCTTCGAGCAGTGTTGTGCCGGGGGCAACCGCCACCGCGATACCGTCGATGACCAGCCTGAGTTCAGTCATGGCCGTCAGGTCCAGCCGCTGCCGCCTGTTGCCTGAGTTCGAGCAGTTCACGGATCGGACCGGGAATACCCTGGCCAAACCCGCAGAGGCTGCCGGCTTCGATCGTGTCGAGCAGCGGGCCGAGTTCTGCACCAGCCCGCTCGATGTCTTCCCGATCACCGCGCAGACGACCGACCAGTTCAGCCACGCGATGCGAGCCGAGGGCGCAGGGTGCACAGCGGCCGCAGGACTCGGCGACCATGAACCAGGCCCAGCTGCGCAGCACGGCGTTCAGGTCCGTGCCGGACTGAATGGCCACCATGCCACCATGGCCCAGCCGGATACCGCGTGCTGCCAGTGCAGGGAAATCGACGGCGACATCGAGCACATCCGGTCGCAGCACGCTGCCCATCGGGCCGCCGAGCACGACGGCCTGCAGCGGGCGCCCATCGCGCGAGCCACCCGCCTGGCCGTGGACGAGTTCAGCGAGGCTCACGCCGAACTCCGCTTCGACGATGCCGGGCCGGGCGAAGCCACGGTTGAAGCAGAAAGCCTTGGTGCCGGGCGATGCCTGCGTCCCGAGTTTGCGGAACGCGGCGGCGCCCTCACGCACGATCCACGGCACGTTCACGAGCGTCTCGATGTTGTTGACCACGGTCGGACAGCCGTGCAGCCCGGCGACGGCCGGGTAAGGCGGCCGCACCCGCGCCTCGCCACGCTTCCCCTCGATCGCGTTCAGCAGGGCAGTCTCCTCGCCGCAGACATAGCTGCCATGGCCAGTGACGAGGCGTACGTCGCAGCCGAAGCTCCCGCCGAGCACCGCCGCACCCAGCAGGCCCGCTGCGCTCGCTTCCGTGATGGCCTGGCTCATGCGTTCCCGGGCCCGCGGATACTCCGCGCGGACATAGACAATCGCCTCGGTCGCGCCGACCGCAAACGCACAGAGGAGCAACCCCTCGAGCACCGCGTGCGGGTCGTCCTCGATCAGCACCCGGTCGATAAACGATCCGGGATCGCCTTCGTCGCCATTGGCGACCACGAACCGGCGTGCGCCCGGTGCCCTGGCGCAGGCGCGCCACTTGGCGCCAGTCGGATACCCGGCCCCGCCGCGGCCCTGCTCCCCGCTGGCCTCGATCTGTGCGAGCACGTCGCCATGCCGGCCGGCAACCACGGCCGCAAGCGCATCGTAGACTCCGGCGGCGCGGGCGCGATCGAGTGCCGCATGCGAGCCGCGGCCGATGCGTTCCGTGATGATGGCCCGCGACGACATGTTGCGAATGTCCAGCGGCGTTGCCGGCAGGCGCGGGCCTGCCGCACAGGTCCATTGCAGCGCGTCGGCCCCGGTCAGAACCTGCTCGCCCGCAGTCAGGATTGCCGGGGAACGATCGCACATGCCGAGGCAGAACACCGGTGAAGTCGTTCCCTGCGCTTCGAGCCTGGCGACAAGACCAGGCGCGCCGTTCAACTCGCAGGACAGCCCGCGACACACCGCGACGTGATTGCCGGTCGGCGTCTGATAGGCAAAGAAGCTCTGCACGCCGCGTGTCGCAGCTGACCGGTCCTTGCTCATGCCACCATCTTACCGCCGGCAGTGCATCGGTACGGAGCATGATTTCGGGCATGCCGGGCGAGCCGTGAACGCACAGGCCGGCCGGGGCTATCATGCAGGGCAGAATGTGGTTGCCAGGCGGCAGAAATGAAATCATCGCCGTGACCGTCTTGAGCAGGTACCGCCCGCCGTTCTCTCCGGGCGTCTGGCTGAATGCCAGCGGGCGGCGGCTCGGACGTGTGCTGCTCGGGGCCTGCGCCGTCACCCTGGTCGGCGCAATCGCTGTGCTCGCGTGGGTGCGCCAGACCGTACCGGTGGCGAATTCGGCACGGATTGCTCTCGACTCGGACGAGGCAGTGATCGTCTCGATCACGGACTGGCTCGTCTTCCGGCCGCGCGACGGCGATCCAGTGACCGGGCTCGTGTTCTATCCTGCAGCCAGGGCCGCGCCCGTGGCCTATGCGCCGCTGTTGCGTGCCCTCGCGGCACGCGGCCATCTCGTAGTCCTGTGCCCGATGCCGCTCAATCTCGCGCTGTTCGCTACCGACTGCGCAACGCGCGTGATGCCGCGGTTTCGCGAAATCCGGCACTGGGTCGTCGGCGGGCACGGCCTCGGTGGCACGATGGCTGCCGAGTTCGTCGCGCGCCACCCCGGGAATACCGCCGGCCTGGTGCTCTGGGCAGCCATGCCGGCCTGGTATACGGATCTGGCGACGCAGGACATCCCCGTGCTTCTCGCCTACGGTGGGCGCGATCCGGACGCAGCGCCCGAAGCGGTCGCCGCCGCTCGATTGCAGCTGCCGGTGCGGACGGTCGAGGCTTCGATTCCGGATGCCGATCGGTGGAGTTTCGGTGCCTTCGCCGCCGCCGTTCGGCACGAGGACCAGCAGGCGATCTTGCTCGATGCCACCGATGCGTTCCTGCAGGCCATGGCACCACTGGTCACCCCGCTCGACGAGCGCGGCAGCAGCGGCCGGTGATCGACAGGTTGCAGGCACCCGGTGGGATACCCGTAGAATTCCGCTGCCCCAGCACAACCCTCACTCATATCTGCCCGGCCGGAGAGCCTGATGCATGACCTGCGCTCATTTGTGACTTCACTGGAAAAGCGTGGTGAGCTGGTGCGCATCCGCCGCCCGGTCGACAGCCGGTTCGAACTCGCTGCGGTAATGACGCGCCTCGAAGCTGCCGGCAAGGCATTCGTCTTCGAGCAAGTCCGGGGGGCACGATATCCATTGGTCGGCGGACTCTTCAGTCGCGTCGAGCGTTTTGGCGCGGCGCTCGGACGCGGGCCGGGCGGGTTCACCCACGCGGACATGGAAGCAGCGATCGAACGGGCCAAAGCACAGCCGATCGCACCGGTGGAAATTCCTGCCGGTGCCTGCCATGAAGTCATCCACACCGGCGACAGCCTCGATCTGCGCCACCTGCCGGTACCATGGTTTTTCGAGCGCGACAGCGGGCCGTTCATCACGGCAGGAGTCGGCGTCGCCCGTCATCCGCACTCGGGCGTACTCAACGTCGGCTTCTACCGCACATTGATCCTCGGCCGCGACTCCTGCGCGATCAATGCGAGCTCGCTTTCCGATCTACGTCGCATCTACGAGCACGCTGCAGCGCACGGCGGGAAGATGCCGATTGCACTCGCCATCGGCGTGGAACCCGCGTTGCTGTTCGCCGCTGCCTGCAAGCTGCCGACGACGATTTCCGAGATCGACGTGGCCGGCGGCTTGAAGGGCGCACCAATCGAGGTAACGCGCGCCTTGACGAGCGACCTGCTGGTACCTGCCAACGCCGAGTTCGTCATCGAAGGTACGGTCGATCTCTCACAACGCTGCACCAATGTGCTTGGCGAGTACGCCGGCCAGTATGGCCCCGAGAGCGCTCCGGTGACCCGCATCACGGCCATCACCCGCCGTCGCGAGCCCCTTTTCTGCTCGATCCTGGCCGGCCGCAACCCCGAGCACAACACCCTCGGCAAGATTGCGACCTACGGCATCAAGCGTGACCTCGCCGCCCGACTGCTGCAACTCGATCCCTGCGTGCGTCGCGTGAATATCTTCTCCGACCCGCGACTCGGCCCGATGGTGCACGTGGCCATTGCCATCGCCAAGCAGGCGGACGAACAGCCGGCCGAACTCATCCGCCGCGTGTTCTCGACACCAGGCAACATCTTCCCGGTGAGCCGCATCGCCCGCCGGGTGATCATCGTCGACGAAGATGTCGACGTCGACAGCATCGAGGACGTGGAGTGGGCCATCTGGAGCCGGCTGGCAACACCGGAGCAGATGGTCCTGATCCCTGGCGTCGAGAGCTGGGAACTAGATCGTGTCTCGCGCCCCGGCGAGGGATCACTGCGCGTCGGTATCGATGCGACCATGCGTATCCGCGACCGCGATGCCCTTGCGCGCCCCTGCACACCCGGATTCGAGTCCATCCGTCTCGAGGATTATCTGGACGGACTCGTCTGATCACCACGAAGGAGTTCGTCATGACCAGCGACAAGCCGCGCCTGAGACGCTCGCACGACCGGATGATCGCGGGTATCTGTGGTGGGATCGCCGAATGGCTCGGCTGGGACCCAACATTGGTACGCCTGCTGTACGTCGGCATCTCGATTCTCTCGGCAGCATTCCCCGGGATCCTCGCTTACCTGGTGCTGTGGTTCGTGATGCCCAAGGCGGGTAGTAACGCCAGCTAGAACCCACCTGAACGCAAGAGATCCCTGCGTCGCGCCAGGCGACTGAACCGCCCCGGGGAACCAGCAGGTCAGTCGAGCGACGACAGCAAGGTCCTGCCAGCGATGGCAGCACTTGGCTGCCGCCCTGATCGCCCAGCCCCCTTTATCTTGCCCGACCTGCGGTTACCGCCGATCCGGCGCCCGTGGAGCACGCTGCCAGCCGGCGGCACCGGCTTGTGTAAAGCCGGCCTGCATTCTGTAAAATGATCTTACGTTACAGAATGTTAGCTCGTGAAACCTCGAAATATCGCGAAGAAACAAGGCTTAGCAGAGGCCTGTAAGTCACGGTTTCTACGAATGTAATCTTCTTGACGCGGCCCGCGTTTGGGAATATTTTCCCGAATCAAAGAATTTATGTTTAATGCCAGAACCCGACCTGAAGCTAGCAATCCTGGCTGCCTACAAGCGGCTACTGCGGCCTCTGGTTCGGATCCTGATCAGAAACGGCGTCTCGTTCGGTGAGTTCAGCGAGGTAGCCAAGGACGTCTACGTGGAGGTCGCCGCCGACGACTTCCGCCTGCCCGACAAGAACATGACCCAGGGTCGCATTGCGATTCTGACCGGGCTGACGAGAAAAGAAGTTAATCGGTTGGTTAC
>CAYQAR010000012.1:0-57249 GCA_964415505.1 uncultured Chromatiaceae bacterium
CTCCGCTCTCACCTCACACCTTAGCCGAGCGGGCAGACACAAGCGGCTTCAGCCGTGATATCCCGCTCAGCCCGACCCGTTCACGCCCGTACCAGCGTCCACAGCCCGATGGCGACGAATCCGATCCCGGCGAGGTAATGCAGGACCTTCCCGCTCACGTACTGCGCGACGACCCCGCCGGCCAGCACGCCGATTCCCGAAGCGACGATGAGCGCCAGCGACGCTCCGGCGAACACCGTGAGCCGGCTCACCTCGCGGTCCGCCGCGAACAGCAGCGTGGCCAGCTGCGTCTTGTCGCCGAGCTCGGCCAGAAACACGGTCGTGAACACCGTCACCAGTATCTTCAGGTCCATCGTTGCTCCAGTCTCCGGTTGGCAGTCACAAGGCTCATAGTGCCCTGCCGTGCTCGAGGTAGTGATTCAGCTTCGTCTCCCAGTCCCGCATGAACTGGTGGTAGTGGTCCGCGGTGAAGATCGCGATGAAGTCGTCTCCCCGCGGGCCGAGGCTGGTGTAGGTGTAGGTGATGTCGGCCGCGCAGCCACCCGCGGTGGCACGCAGCTGGATGGTGATGCGGCCAGCGATGACGGCCGGGCGGATCCGGATCATCTCGAGGAAGCCCACCGACGGTTCGTGCCGGGTGATGTACCAGGTTTCCTCGTCGGGTCCGACGCGCGTGACGAACGCACAATCCGGCTCGGCGACACCCGAGGCTGAGACGACGAGCGGGGGATCCCAGCCGGCGATCCACCCGGCTTCGCGGACCGGACAGAGCAGCGGGAAGACGACCGGTGGCGCCGCCGCGAGGTGCTGCGTGAAGCTGTGGCTGACGCGGACTGGCGCGACAACTCTCACAGCATGCGCGGATTCAGCGTGTAGGTGCCGGTCAGCGTCGCCTGTGCCAGCACATGTCCCTCGATCGCGCGGCTGACGTCGGCAGCCGTGAACCGGCCGTCGACCGGGCAGCGCGCGAGGTCCGTGGCGTACAGCGTGAAGCGGTAGCGGTGCTCGCGCGCATCGTTCCAGGGCGAGCAGGGGCCTTCCCAGCCGTACCAGTCGCCGGCCATCGCGGGATCGCCGGCGGTGAAGCCGGTGTAGTCGTTCAGGCCCTGGCGCGATCCGGGCGGTCCGGGTGGATTGCGCTTGCCGTGGGGGGTGATGCCGTCGGAGCAGAAGCCCTCCGGCACACTGCCATCGGTCGCCGGGATGTCGACCATGACCCAGTGGACGAACTCCACGCGCGGCAGGTCCGCCTCGATCACCCGGCCCTCCTTGTTGAAGTTCTCGAGCGAGGAGGGCACGTCGACGTCGATGCACATCAGTACCAGCGACTTCGCCCCGGCCGGAATGCCGGACCAGGCGAGCTGCGGGTTGCGGTTCTGGCCGAGCTGCATGTGTCCGGTGCCGTCGGGAATGCCGAAGGCGCAGCGGGCGGGGATGCGTTTGTTGTCGCGAAACGAGGTGGAGATCAGTTTCATGGGGGCGGCTGCCTGGGTGTGTACCGCCGACAGTGTACTGAAGTCCCGCGGGCTCGCGCTGCCGCCCATGAACTGTGCCGTCCGGGCCTCGTGCCGCCGGGCACCGCCACCCCTCCGCTATAATCGCCCGGTGCGCCACCACGCTGCCATCACCAAGGAAGCCCTGAGCCTGTCCGGTCCCGCCGGCGTGCTCGAGGCCCTGATCGAGATTCCCGAAGGGCGTGATTTCGAGCGGATTGCGGTCATCGCCCACCCCCATCCGCTGCACCACGGCTCCATGCTGAACAAGGTGGTGCACACCGTCTCGCGCGCCATGCTCGAACTCGGTGCCCCGGCGCTGCGCTTCAATTTCCGCGGCGTGGGTGCGAGCGACGGCGCCTTCGCGGATGGTATCGGCGAGACGGACGATGTGGTGGCGGTCGCCGGGTGGCTGCGCTCACGCTATCCGGGTGCCGGCCTGCTGCTCGCCGGTTTTTCCTTCGGGGCCATGGTGACCTGTAACGCTGCCGTGAGCGTCGGGCCCGATCACCTGATCTCGATCGCGCCGCCTGCGGCGCGCGCGCGCAAGCTGCTCGCCGGGCGCCGCCCGGCCTGCCCCTGGACCATCATCCAGGGCGATGCCGACGGTGTGGTGCCGAGTACGGAGGTCGCCGAGTGGGTGGCGAGCCTCGCGCCCCCGCCCGAGCTGGTGATCCTGCCCGGCGTGGACCACTTCTTCCACGGCAACCTGACCCAGCTGAGGCAGACCATCGTGCGCCGCCTGGCTACATCGTGATCGGTCCGCTGCGCCAGCTCCTGCGCCAGCTCGGCGAGCGTCCGGGTCCGCCGCCGGATCCCGATCAGGTTCCGCTCGCGATGGCGGCACTGCTGGTCGAGGCGGCCCGCGCCGATCACCACGTGAAGGAAGCCGAACTTGCGCAGATCGGCACGCTCCTCGCGGTACGCCTCGACCTCGCGCCCGAGAAGGCCACCGCGCTGGTGCAGCGTGCCCGCGCAGCAGTGGAACGGTCGGTGTCGCTCTATGAGTTCACGCGACCCCTGCACGAAAGCCTCGACTACGGCCAGAAGCAGGAGCTGGTACGCATGCTCTGGCATGTGGTGCTCGCTGACCGGCGCCTCGACAAGTACGAGGACTATCTCGTCGGCAAGGTCGCCGAACTCCTCTACGTCGTGCGCGGTGACGTGGTGCGCCTGCGCCACGAGGTTCAGCAGGCGCTTCCTGCCACGGGCGGCGGAGACTGAGACAGCGGCCGTCGTGCTGCGGGGCGCCGTTGCGGGCGAACCTATTCCCCGTAGAACGTGCGCGTGAAACGCACGCTGAAGCGGCTGGTCTCGTTGATCGGCGTGGCGTCGATGGTGAATACCAGCGTTTCACCGTTCGACACGGCGAAATCGGCGATGTAGTACACCGCTTCACCTTCCCGGATCTCGCGCAGCTTCGAGTCCTTCACCTGGCCCGTGTCGTTGGCGACCAGCGCGGCGACTGCGCCAGGCACCGGCTGCCCGGTCGTGCCCTCGACCTTGCGTACGATCGAGACATTGAGCAACGCGCGGTTCTTGCTGCGCACGATGTCGTAGGTCTTCGCGACTTCGGGGGTGAGCTGGTCGGTGGAGATGGCGTTGAAGTGCAGGACGTAGTCGCCGAAATCCTTCGAGGCGACGCCGGCCCGTTCCGCCGGTGGTCCGGCGCTTCCCGCCGGTCCTGGCGTTCCTGGCTGCGGGCCACAGGCGGCGAGGAGCACTGAGGCGAGGAGTGCGAGACAGGCTGTCTTCCGATTCATGGGCGCACCGCCGGGCGTGGGCTGGTCCTGGACCTGGATGCCATCATAAACCAGCGGCCTGCGGTGTCGACAGGCACAACAGTGCTCAGGGGTCGAACAACTGCGCGGGCAGATGTACAGGTCTGTCGATGCGAAAGAGCTTGTCCCTCGATCCCTCTCCCTGGAGCAGGGTGACCCGTGCGGCGCTGACGCCGAAAAGCTCGGCGAGGCAGGCCCGTGCCTGCTGGTTGGCCTTGCCATCCACCGGCGGTGCTGTCAGAGCGAGGCGCAGCCGCCCGCCCCGCAGCGGGCCGGCTTCCAGCCGCTTCGCCCGCGGCTGCACCCGCACCGGAAGGAGCAGCGCCGCTCCATCCCACCGCCCGCAGACGAGCGTGCCCGCTTCAGTTGCGGATGACCTGCGCATGCCGCCGCCCTGCCGAAAGAAGTGTCCGCCGTGGGAGGGGCGCAAGCCCCGGGTGGAGGAGTCGCGGCTCGCGCCGCTCCCGCAGATTGCGCCCCTCCCACAGGGATGAGGACCGCACCCGGCTGTTCAGAACGCCGCGCACAGCAGCCCTGACAACGCCGGCCCGCCCGGCAGCAGTCGTTGCAGGAAACCGATCGCCAGGAAGGCAAGGATCGGTGACAGGTCGAAGCCCGCAATCGGTGGCAGGATCCGGCGCAGCGGGGCGAGGAGTGGCTCCACGATCGTCGCTAGCACGGCCAGCGCCGGGTTGTACCCTCCCGGACTGATCCAGCTCGCGATCACGTAGACGATCAGCAGCCAGAAGTAGAGGTTCAGCACCAGCGTGACGAGGCGCATGAGGCCGAGCACGACGATCTGCCCGAAGCCCGCTCCCCCGCAGGCGATCTGCACCAGCAGCGTGGTCGCCACGAGCTGCAGGCCGAGCAGCACGACGACCGTGGCGAGATCGAGTCCGCCAGCCGCGGGGATGAAGCGCCGCGCCGGGATCACCAGCGGGTTGGTTACCTTCACCACGAACTGCGACAGCGGGTTGCGGTAGTCGGCGCGGACCCAGCCGAGCAGCAGACGCAGGAAGACCGCGATGAGGTAGAGATCAAGGAGTGCGGAAATGAGGAAAGTGAAGGCGTTCTGCATGGTGCGGTTCCGTCGCGCGGTCGGGATCGTCAGCCGGCGCCGCGGCCGAGTTCGGCGCCGCGGTCACGCGCCGCGGTCAGTGCCCGGCTCAGGATCCTGCCGATCCCCGCCTGCTCGAGCACGGCGAGCGCCGCCGCCGTGGTACCGCCCGGCGAGGTGACGCTGGCGCGCAGGGCGGCGACGTCCGCGTCCGGCATGGCGGCGGCCCGTGCGGCGCCGGTGGCGGTCTGGCGCACCAGTGTGCGGGCGACGTCGGGTGGCAGGCCGAGTTCGATCGCGGTGCGTTCCATGAGCTCCATGAGCAGATAGAAGTAGGCCGGGCCGCTGCCGGACACGGCGGTGACCGCATCCATGAGCGACTCGTCGTCGAGCCATAGCGCCCGACCGGTGGACTCGGCGACATGGCGTGCCTGCTCGCGGCCAGCGTCGTCGACGGCAGGCGAGGCGACGAGCACCGCCATGCCCGCGCCGACCAGCGCCGGCTGGTTGGGCATGACCCGCACCGCCGGCGTGCCGGCGCCGAGGCTGCGCGCCAGGGTCGCAAGCGTCACGCCCGCGGCCACCGAGATCACCAGTTGCCCGCGCGGGCGTGCCAGTGCGGCGAGTCCGGCGAGCACGGCCGGCATGACCTGTGGCTTGACGGCGAGCACCAGCACGGCAGCGTCGGCAGCCACGGCGGCGTTGTCGCTGCCGGTGCGGATCGTCGCGTGCAACTCCTGCCAGCGCGTGCGTGTGGTGGCGAGGGGTTCGGCCACCGCGAGCGCCTCCGGCGCATGCCCCGCGCGCAGCAGTCCGGCGGCCATGGCCTGCGCCATGTTGCCGCCGCCGATGAACCCGATCTGCGTCTTCCCGTGCTCCATCCGTCTCCCGTCCCGCCGCCGCCCATCCCGACTCGATCGTAGGAGCGGCTTCAGCCGCGACCTATTCCCCGTGCGCTACCCGCGCGCCGAACAGCGCTGTCCCCACCCTGACCATCGTACTGCCTTCCTCGACCGCGATCTCGAGATCCTCCGACATCCCCATCGACAGCGTATCGAGATCGTGGCCCGCGGCACGCAGCGCCTCGAACAGCCCACGTACCCGCCGGAACCCGGCCCGCAGCGCCACCGTATCGAGTCCCGGCATCGGCATGTACATGAGTCCCCGCAGCCGCAGGCGGGACAGCCCGGCCACGGCCGTGGCGAGGGCGGGCACCTCGTCGGCGCCTGCCCCGCTGCGGCCCGCGACACCCTCATGCGGTGCGACCTGCAGGCAGACCTCGAGCGGCGCGGCGTAATAGGGCCGCTGCGCCGCGAGCCGCTCGGCGATCCGGGGGCTCGCCACGGTCTGTACCCAGTCGAAGTGCGTGGCGATGGCGCGCGTCTTGTTGGCCTGGATGCCGCCGATGTAGTGCCAGGTCACGCCATCTCGCCATTGCGTGATCTTCGCCACGGCTTCCTGGAGGTAGTTTTCGCCAAAATGCCCCAGTCCGGCGTCATGGGCGGCACGGATGGCCTCGAGCGGGTGCGTCTTGCTGACCGCGACGATGGTCACACTCGTGGCCGGGCGCCCGGCGGCGAGTGCGGCCCGGGCGAGCCGTGCCCGCAGGGTTGCAAGGCTTTCCGTGATGGTGGTCACGGCTGGCCGGGAGGGCTCCCTATAGGCTGCGACACTGGCGCACCGGGCTTATGGCAAGTCAGAATCGGCGCAGGCGTGGGCGTAAGGGTTTGAGCTGGGGACGGAAATGGCTGTCGACATAGCGCAGTTGCTCGCATTCTCTGTCAAAAACAACGCTTCCGACCTGCACTTGTCGGCCGGCGTGCCGCCGATGATCCGCGTGGACGGCGACGTCAAGCGGATCAACATGCCGGCGCTGTCGCACAAAGACGTGCACAGCATGATATACGACATCATGAGCGACAAGCAGAGGAAGGACTTCGAGGAGTTCCTCGAGACCGACTTCTCCTTCGAGATCCCGAAGCTGGCGCGTTTTCGCGTCAACGCCTTCAACCAGATGCGCGGCGCCGGCGCCGTGTTCCGCACCATCCCGTCGCAGATCCGCACGCTCGAGGACCTGAAGGCACCGGCCATCTTCCGCGACATCGCCATGTACCCGCGCGGCCTGGTGCTGGTCACCGGTCCGACCGGCTCGGGCAAGTCCACCACGCTCGCGGCGATGATCGACTACGTCAACACCAACAAGCCCGACCACATCATCACCATCGAGGATCCGATCGAGTTCGTGCACGAGAGCAAGAAGTCGCTGATCAACCAGCGCGAGGTGCACAAGGACACGCTCGGCTTTTCCGAGGCGCTGCGCTCGGCGCTGCGCGAGGACCCGGACGTGATCCTGGTCGGTGAAATGCGCGATCTCGAGACCATCCGGCTGGCGATGACCGCCTCCGAGACCGGTCACCTCGTGTTCGGCACGCTGCACACGAGTTCGGCCGCCAAGACCGTGGACCGCATCGTCGACGTCTTCCCCGCCACGGAGAAGGAGATGATCCGCACGATGCTCTCCGAGTCACTGCGCGCGGTGATCTCGCAGTCCCTGCTGAAGAAGACCGGCGGCGGGCGCATCGCAGCGCACGAGATCATGATCGGCACCCCGGCCATCCGCAACCTGATCCGCGAGGGCAAGATCGCGCAGATGTACTCGGCCATCCAGACCGGCCAGGCGGCCGGCATGCAGACGCTCGACCAGAACCTGCAGGAACTGCTGGCGAAGGGCGTCATCAGCAAGGAAGAGGCGCGCTTCAAGGCCGCCCACAAGGACCAGTTCTAGGCCGTAGTGCGGCTTGCCGCGCTGGCGAGGAGTGAGCGATGGAACGCGACCACGCAACGAAGCTGATGCAGGGCCTGCTGAAGAAGCTGGTGGACTCGAAGGGGTCCGACCTCTTCATCACCGCCGGTTTCCCGCCGGCGATCAAGGTGGACGGCGAGATCCATCGCGCCGGCGAAACCGTGCTCAATGCCGACGACAGCGCCATCATCGTGCGCTCGATCATGAACGACCGCCAGGCGAAGGAGTTCGACGCCACCAAGGAGTGCAACTTCGCCATCAACCCGCAGGGCATCGGCCGCTTCCGTGTCAGCGCGTTCATCCAGCAGGGCCAGGTCGGTGCGGTGCTGCGTACCATCATCAGCAAGATCCCGACGCTCGACGAACTCGAGCTGCCGCCGGTCCTCAAAGACATCATCATGACCAAGCGCGGCCTGGTCATCGTCGTCGGCGCCACCGGCTCGGGCAAGTCCACCTCGCTCGCGGCGATGGTCGGGCACCGCAACGACAACTCGCGCGGACACATCATCACCATCGAGGATCCGGTCGAGTACGTGCACCCGCACCGCCGCTGCGTGGTCACGCAGCGTGAGGTCGGGGTCGACACCGACAGCTGGGGTGCGGCGCTGAAAAACACGCTGCGCCAGGCGCCCGACGTGATCATGATCGGCGAGATCCGCGATCGCGACACCATGGAGTACGCGATCCAGTTCGCCGAGACCGGGCACCTGTGCCTCGCCACGCTGCACGCGAACAGCGCCAACCAGGCGCTCGACCGCGTCATCAACTTCTTCCCGGAGGACAAGCGCCAGCAGCTGCTGATGGACCTGTCGCTGAACATCAAGGCGATGGTGTCGCAGCGGCTGATCCCGCGCGAGAGCGGCAAGGGCCGCATCGCGGCGATGGAGATCATGCTGCATTCCCCGCTGATCGCCGACCTGATCTTCAAGGGCAAGGTTACCGAGATCAAGGAGATCATGGCCAAGTCCACGCGGCTCGGCATGCAGACCTTCGACCAGGACCTGTTCGCTCTCTACGAGCGCGGTGCCATCTCCTACGAGGAGGCGATGCGCAACGCCGACTCGAAGAACGAGCTGCGGCTGCGCGTCAAGCTCGAGAGCAAGCGCGAGAAGAAGAATCTCGACAACGACAGCCTGGCACTCGCCGAGGAAGGCGATTCACAGCGCGGCGTGATGCGCCTCTAGGACGGGTGACGGAGCACCGCTATGGCTGAAATCACCGAACTGGCGACGATGAACGTCCAGCCGCTCTTCAACCTGATGGTGGAGAAGCGTGCCTCGGACCTGTTCATGACGCCGCACTCACCGGTCAAGATCAAGATCGACGGCAAGATCATGCCGGTGAACAAACTCGAGCTGACACCGAAGATGATCCGGCAGGCGGCCATCGAGCTCATGAGCGAGCAGCAGCTCGAGGAGTTCACCCGCGAGCTGGAAATCGACTTCGCGGTATCCAAGTCCGGCCTCGGGCGCTTCCGTGTCAACGTGTTCCACCAGCGCGGCAACGTCGCCATGGTGATGCGTTACATCTCCTCGGAGATCCCGACGCTGGAGGTGCTGGCCCTGCCGTCGATCCTGAAGGACCTGGTGATGTTCCGCCGCGGGCTGCTGCTGATGGTCGGCGCGACCGGCTGCGGCAAGTCGACCACGCTCGCCGCGATGATCAATCACCGCAACGAAAAAACCTCGTCGCACATCATCACGATCGAGGACCCGATCGAGTTCCTGCATGCCAACAAGAAGTCGATCGTCAACCAGCGCGAGGTGGGCACCGACACGAAGTCCTACGCCCGCGCGCTGAAGAGCGCCATGCGCGAAGCCCCCGACGTGGTGCTGATCGGCGAGATCCGCGACCGCGAGACCATGCAGGCGGCGATCGACCTCGCCGGCACCGGGCACCTGGCCATCGCTACACTGCACTCGAACAATGCCCCGGAAACGCTCGATCGCATCATCAACCTCTTTCCCGAGGAACAGCACGCGCAGGTCTACATGGACCTGTCGCAGTACCTGCGCGGCATCATCTCGCAGCGCCTGGTGCGGGGCACACAGGGTGACCGGGTGGCGGCGGTGGAGATCATGCTCAACACCGCACGCATCGCCGAGTTGATCCAGACTGGCGACATCGCCAAGGTGAAGGAAGCCTTCCGCACGTCGACCGAACAGGGCATGCAGACCTTCGACGAGGCGCTGCTCAAGCTGTACAAGGAAGGCAAGGTGCCGATGGAGGAGGCGCTCGCCAACGCCGACTCGCGCACCAACCTCGAGGCGAAGATCCACTTCGGCTGAGGGCGTTCAGACCCCCGCAAAAATCCCCGGATACACCGCGCGCGCGTCGAACACCGGTCCGTCGACGCACACGCGTTTCATGGCCGGCCCGTCCGGCGTTGCCACCGGCACCACGCAGCCGGCGCAGCCGCCCACGCCGCAGGCCATGTGCTCCTCCAGGCACACCGCAGCCGGCAGGCCGAAGTCGCGCGCCACGGCGGCAGCCGCCTGCAGCATCGCCGGGGGTCCGCAGGCGTAGAGCGCCACTTCGTTGCGCTCGGCCGAATGCAGGGCCGCGAGCCACTCGGCGGCGAGCGCCGTGACGTAACCACGGTAGCAGCCATCGAAGGCGGCGAGCGAGGCGAGTCGCGACGGCACGCCGAGGGCCTCGAGCAGCGGATCGCTGGCATCGATGCGATGGTCGATGCCGTGCAGCGCCGTTGCCGCACGCGCCGGGCGGAACGGAAACGGGACCTCGGAGCCGAAGAACGCGATCGGTCGCCAGGCACTACCCGTTGCCAGGCGGGTTGCGAGGAAGCGCAGCGGCGGCATGCCGACGCCACCACCGATCAGGACTGCGCGCGGCCGCGCCGGGTCGGGCTCGAAGCCGCGGCCGATTGGCCCGAGGACGCTCAGGCGTGCGCCAGGTGTCGTGTGGGCCAGGGCGCGCAGTCCGGCGCCGACCACCTTGAACAGCAGTTCGATGGTGCCGGTCGCGGGATCGGCGTTCATGATCGACAGCGGCCGGCGCATCGCCATGTCGGCAGCGCACTGCAGGTGCACGAAGGTGCCGGGCGCGGCGCGGGCCGCGCACTGCGGGGCCTCCAGGCGCAGCAGGTACTGGTGCCCCGGGAAGGCCTGCAGCGCCGTGACGCAGGCTTCCTCGAGGAAGATCGTGCCGTGGTGGGGCCGGTTCATGGCGGGGCGTATTCTTCCACGACGGCCCCGCCGCTGTCCTGCCCGGATCAGGACCGCGCCCAGGTCTCGGCCATGAGGCGCGCGGCCATGACGTCGATGTCGGCGGGACGCACGCGGCGCGTGCGCGCCCCGCTGCGGCGCTGGTCGCGCAGCACGTCTTCGGCTTCCGCCGAGGTGTAGCGCTCGTCGATCTCCTCGATCGGCAGCCCCGCGCGCTCGCCGAGCCAGCGCTGGAAGCCGCGGGCGCGCGCTGTCATGTCGGAGTCGCTGCCGTCGGCATTGCGTGGCAGGCCGACGACCAGAACTTCCGGCTGCCAGTCGCGGATCAGCGTGGCGAGGTCATGCCACTCGGGTACGCCATCGCGGGCTGCCAGGGTGGTGAGTGCGGTTGCGGTGCCGGTGAGGCGATTGGCGGCGGCCACGCCGATCTTGCGGGTGCCGAAGTCGAATACCAGGGCCCGGCTCGCCACGGTCAGGCGTGACCGGCCTCGGAGCTGATCATGGCGAGGTTGATGCCGAGCAACCCCGCGGCAGCCGCCCAGCGCGCCTCGAACGGTGTATCGAAGACGATGGTGTCGGTCGCCGGCACGTTCAGCCAGGCGTTCGCGCCGATTTCCATCTCGAGCTGCCCGGCGCCCCAGCCGGCGTAACCGAGCGCCATCAGGGCGCGCTTTGGCCCGGTGCCGCCGGCGAGCGCTGCCAGGATGTCCTGCGAGGTGGTGAGGTGCACGGAGTCGCTCACCGCCACCGTCGCGTCCCACTGGCGGGAAGGTTCGTGCAGCACGAAGCCGCGCTCGGTCTGGACCGGACCGCCACGCAGCACCGGCTGGCGCGCCAGCGCCGCGTCGTTGTCCTGCAGGGCGAGCTGCTGGAACACCTCGCCGAGGTCCATCTGCAGGGGCCGGTTGATGACGATGCCGAGCGCGCCCTGGTCGGTGTGCTCGCAGATGTAGGTGACGGTGCGGACGAAATTCGGGTCCGCCATGGCGGGCATGGCGATCAGCAAGTGCCCGGTGAGATAGGTCACGTCACCCATGGTGGTCCGGCACCCCGCGGCGGCGGGACAGCCTGCTGGCCAATGTACCACGCCACCTGCTCCGCGGCAGTGGCTGCACCCGCTTATGTCGCTTCGCGGCGCCCCTCAGGAGCCGTTGACGGCGCTGATGCGGCCGATGCCGCTTCCCGAACCGAAGTGCCACTCGTAGGCGAAGCGCAGCACGTCGTAGTCCTCGCGCAGGACCTGCGGGAACGGCTCGAAGGGTGCGGCGATGCGCAGGATCTCCATCGCGGCCTGGTCGAGGTTGCGGTAACCGGAGGAATTGCGCACGACGATTTCCTTCAGCTCGCCGTCTGCCGTGATCGCCACTTCGAGCACCGGCGGTGTGCCGATGCTGGCGAGCCGCTCGGCACCGGGGAAGTTCAGCGTGCCGATGCGCTCCACGCGCATCTTCCAGCTGTTGAGGTAACCGGCGATGCGCGCTTCGCGGGTGCTGGCGCTGACCAGCAGTTCCCGCGGGTTGGCGTCGGGGATTGCGGTGGCCGTGTCGGGCTCGGCGAGGATGTCGGTGACGTCGGCAGGGGCGGCGCGCAGCTGGCGCTGCAGGGCCGGCACCGGCATGGCACCGGCGATGCCCGGGTGCACGCTCGGCCGGTCGCGGGCCGCGGCGGTCAGGCGCTCCTCGGCCGGCACCCGGGCCCCGGTGCTGCCTGGTGCCCGCAGCATGCCGTCCTGGTCCGGGCCAGGTGCGGCGAGATCGAGGCTCGTCGGCACCGCGGTACGCAGGCGGGCGTCGAGCGGCGCGTTGCCACGTCCGACGAGGTTCTGCTGCGCGAGCAGCGCGGCGGTATTGAGCGGTGCAGCCGCGCGGGCGTAGTCGCGGGTGACGATGACCACATCGAGCGAGGTGGCGGCCGGATCGCGGTTCGGTGGTGCTGCCGTGAACGTGATGCCGAGGATCAGGACCCCGTGGACGAGGGCGGCGAGGAACAGCGTGGACGACAGCCGGTCGCGCGCAGCGGCCGCCGACCAGGAACCGTCGGGTAGCGCCAGCGTGCGCACGCGCGGCTGTGCCTTGGCTTGCCTGCTGCTCACCGCTCGGTGTGTCCCATGCCCTCAACGCACGGCCCGATTATACGTGGGTGGCGCCGCCACAGCTGCCGTGCGTCACACTTTTCCGCTCACCTGGCCGGTGGCTGCAGCCGGCCGGCCATGCAGGCATCGCGCTGTTGCGTCCCGTCGGCGGCGACCAGCAGCACGCAGTCGACACCGAGGTCGTGCGCGAGCTTCGCCATGCGCCCGGCACCGCCGACCAGCAGCGCCACGGCGGCTGCGTTGGCGAGTTCCGGGTCGCTCCCGACCACGGTGACCGCCACGACGCCCTCGGCCGGGGCACCGGTGCGCGGATCGAGCAGATGGTGGTAGCGCCTGCCGGCGGATTCGAATCCGCGCTCGTACGTCCCCGAGGTCACCGCGGCTTCGCCGTCGGCGAGCTCGATCGTACCGAGGATGCCCGCGCCGAACGGGTTGCGGATGCCGACCCGCCACGACCGGCTGCCGTGCCGGCCGACGGCCAGCACGTCGCCACCGATGGTGATGAGCGCAGCGTCGACACCGGCGGCGCGCAGCGCCGCGCCGCCGGCCGCCAGGGCGCGGCCCTTGGCGATGCCGGCCAGATCCAGGCGTACCGGGGCATCGCTCCACACCCGGTCGCCGTCCAGGTGCAGCCCGGCCGCCAGTGCCCGGGTGCGCGCCGCGGTGACTGCCGCGGCCAGCGGCGGCGCCTGCGGGGTATATCGCGCGAGATCCTCGAACCCCCAGAGCGTCACCAGCGTGCCGACGCGTGGATCGAACAGGCCGCCGGAGCGGTCCCGGACCTCGAGGCTGCGCGCCACCAGTGCGCGCAGCTCCGGCGACAGCGGCGCGGGCTCGCCGGCCGCGAGCCGTGCATTGACGCGACCGAGTTCGCCGTCGCCGAACGAGCGCCAGTCGCGCTCGAGGCGCCGGTAGAGTTTCTCGATTGCGGCGAAAGCCGCCTGCGCCCGCGCTGTGTCCGCGCCGACGATCTCCACCTGCACGATCGTGCCGAACAGCGTCCAGGCCCGTTGTTCGGCCGGCGGCTGAGCGCCGCATCCCGCCAGCAGGACCGCAGCAACCAGCCACACGCGGGCGGTGTGCGCGCCCATGCGGGAGCCGTCAGCGTGACCGCAGCCGTGCTTCGACGACGTCGAGGAAGCGCGCGGCGAGGTCGACACCCCCGTACTTCTTCAGCTCGCGGATTCCGGTCGGGCTGGTCACGTTCACCTCGGTGAGGTAGGCGCCGATGACGTCGATGCCGGCGAAGAGCACACCGCGCTCGCGCAGGACCGGGCCGACCTGGTCGGCGATCCAGCGGTCGCGTTCGCTGAGCGGGCGCACCTCGGGGGCAGCACCCATCACCAGGTTGCCGCGGTGGTCGTCCGCGGCCGGCACGCGGGCGAGCACGTGATCCGGCGCCGCGCCGTCCACCAGCAGGATGCGCTTGTCCCCCTGGCGGATCTCCGGGATGTAGCGCTGGGTCAGCGCATGGCGCGTGCCGTACTCGGTCAGGGTCTCGAAGATCACGTTGGCATTGTGGTCGCCCTGGCGGATCACGAAGATCGAGCGCCCACCCATGCTGTGCAGTGGCTTGACGACCACGTGGCCGTGCTCGGCGAGGAACGCGCGCATGTCGGCCATCGAGCGGGTGATCAGCGTGTCCGGGCAGCACTGCGGGAACCAGGCGGTGAAGGCCTTCTCGTTGATGTCGCGCAGGCTCGCCGGGCGGTTGACCACCATGGCGCCCTGCTGCCCGGCGCGCTCGAGGATGTAGGTGGTGTAGATGTACTCGGTGTCGAACGGCGGATCCTTGCGCATCAGGATCACGTCGAGGCTGCCGAGGCGCAGTTCCGTGCGCGGCCCGAGCTCGAACCAGCGCTCCGGACTGTCGGCGACCCGCACCCGGCGGCTGCTGCCGAGGGCCTCACCGTTACGGATCCGCAGGTCATTCTGTTCAAAGTAGTGCAGCTCCATGCCGCGGGCCTGGGCCTCGAGCAGCATGGCGAGCGAGCTGTCCT
This sequence comes from uncultured Chromatiaceae bacterium, assembly GCA_964415505.1. Classification (GTDB taxonomy): domain Bacteria; phylum Pseudomonadota; class Gammaproteobacteria; order Steroidobacterales; genus QUBU01. The sequence goes on from CAYQAR010000012.1 coordinate 14,412, forward strand.
TCGCCGGATTGATGGTGGTGATGGGGTCCATGACGACCCCGAGTCGGATGGTGTCGGCCAAGCGCGTTCGCTCCCCGTCGCCGAGTGTGACACAGGCGGCAAAAATGCAATTCTGTCCTACGGTTGCTGAAATATCACCAGCGCAAGGTTATGATCCGATCGGTTGTGTGCGTGGGGTCTGGCGGACGTGCGGACCCGGTCGTCGCCCGGCGTTCGGGGCGCGTTCGTTGCGGTGTCCCGCTTCCCGTTCCAGGCGGCCGAGTGGCCGTGGCCCCGGCACCAGGCATGGATGGGCCTGAACCGTTATGTTAAAAGGGCAAAGACGGATGTCCCGCGTGGAGGTCTCGGTGAATGCAGAAGGTACGAGCGACCTGCACGGGCTGAAGATCCTCGTCATCGACGACAGCAAGACCATCCGGCGCACCGCCGAGACGCTGCTTTCAAAGGAGGGCTGCCAGGTCTTCACCGCAGTCGACGGTTTCGATGCCCTCGCGAAGATCGCCGACCACCGCCCCGACATCATCTTCGTGGACATCATGATGCCGCGGCTCGACGGCTACCAGACCTGCGCCCTCATCAAGCACAACCGCACGTTCAGGGAGACGCCGGTCATCATGCTGTCGAGCAAGGACGGCCTGTTCGACCGCGCCCGGGGTCGGATCGTCGGCTCCGAGCACTACCTGACCAAGCCTTTCACCAAGGACGAGCTGCTGGGCGCGATCAGGGGGCACGTGTCGCGCTGACGGCGCGCCCCGGGAGGATGCGGCGATGGCACTGGTACTCATCGTGGACGACTCTCCGACCGACCAGCATGTGCTGTCCCAGGCACTGCAGCGGCACGGCTTCGACACGCTGGTGGCGAGCGAGGGCAACGAGGCGATCTCGCTCGCCGAACGCGAGCATCCCGACGTGATCCTGATGGACATCGTCATGCCGGGCATGAACGGTTTCCAGGCCACGCGCCAGCTGACGCGCAACCCGGCCACGGCATCGATCCCGGTGGTCATCGTCACTTCCAAGCACCAGGAGACCGACCGCATCTGGGGACTGCGCCAGGGCGCCGTCAGCTACATCACCAAGCCGGTCGGCGACGACGAACTCGTCGCCGCCGTGAGAGCCAACATCCGGCAATGACGGCGGCGGTGCAGTGACCACGGCGGCCGGCAGCGAACTGCGCGCCCTCAGGGAGCATCCCTTCGAGCTGCTGCGCGAACTCGAGCGCCGCTCGCGGCTGGCGCTGACCGGCAGCCCGGGCGAGGACGTCAGCACCGAGGAGTGGGTCGGCATCGGCCTGCGGCTCGGCAACGAGCGTTTCGTGGTGGCGCGCGAGGACGTGCGTGAAGTGCTGATGTTGCCGTCCACGCTGACGCGCGTGCCCGGTGCCAGGGCCTGGGTGCGTGGGCTCGCCAACGTGCGCGGCCACCTGCTGCCGATCGCCGACCTGCGGGCATTCCTCGGCGGCGGGGAGGCCGGTACCGGGCGTACGGCGCGGGTCCTGGTCGCCAACAGCGTCGAGTTCCCGGTGGGGCTGGTGGTCGACGAGGTGTACGGATTCAGGCGTTTCCTGCAGCGCGAGCGCAGCATGGAGTTCGCGCCGACCATGATCCGTGCGGACCGCTACCTCGACGGTGCGTTCCGTCGCGGCCTGGAGGTGTGGCCGGTGTTCAGCCTGGACCGGTTGCTGCAGGGCCGGGACTTCCAGCGGGCCGCGGAAGACTGAACGGGGTGCTCCGGCCCACGGCCGGCGCAGCCAGCAACAACGATTGACAGAACGGCGCCGGCGGCGCCGGTGCGGAGGACCTGAGGATCATGTTCAACAGCAGCAACCGATCGCGCAACCTCGCCGTGCTGGCGTTGTGCCTGTTCCTGGCGCTGGTCGGCGCCATGGCCCTGGTGTTCCGCAATCCTGCCGGTCCGGCTGGCGCCACGCCCGGCAGCCCGTTGGCCGCCGCGGTATTGCAGGCGCGCGAAGCGCTGCGCGGCTCGCCCGCGGCCTTCGACGCCCTGGCGCGAACCAGCGCGGCGCTCGACTCCGACGCCGGTGCCGGTACGGAAACCGGCGACCAGGTGCGCACCGCCGTCACTACCCTGCTCAAGGGCCGCCAGGACATCCTCGCCGCCTGGGAGGCCGTGGCCGAAGTGGAGCAGCTCGCCGCTGTCGCCAGGCGTGCCGCCGACGAGGTGCTGCTCACCGCCGGCGCCCAGCCTGGCGTGAGCGCCGGGCTGCAACGCTTCGACGCCGAACTGCGCTCGGTGGTCCCGACCGTGCGCGCGCTGGTGACCGGGCCCGGCCGGCCGACGGACCTTGCCAATGCGCTCGGCGAGTCCGAGGTCGAGATCGCGCAGGTCCTCGGTGACCTGCGCGATGGCAATGCCGCGCTTGGCCTGAAGCCGGTTGCGGGAACCCGCGGCGTGGAGGCGCTCGCGCGGCTCGTGGCTGCGCGCGACCGGGTCTTCGCGCGGGTGCGCGATGCCCGCGTGCTCGCCGACCGGCTCGACGTCGTCGCCCAGGCAGCGCGCCAGCTCGATGCCGTCGCGCTGCGGGCGAGCGCCGTGCGCCCGGCGACGGTGGCGAAGACCGCCGGGCCGGGCGGCCTGCCGCGCGAGATGCTGGTGATGGCGCTGCTGGTGCTGTCCACGGTCATCCTCATTGTCATGGTGTGGGCCTGGTTCCGCAGCGCCCCGGCTGTTGCGGCGGCCCCGGCCGGTGAGCATACGGACCGCAACCAGCAGGCGATCCTGCGCCTGCTCGATGAACTGTCGAGCCTTGCCGACGGCGATCTCACGGTGCAGGCCACCGTCACGGAGGACATCACCGGCGCCATCGCCGACTCCATCAACTACGCGGTGGAGGCCCTGCGCGAACTGGTGACGACCATCAACCAGAGCGCGATCCTGCTCGACGGCGCGGCCAAGTCGGCGGAATCGACCGCCGTACAGCTCGCCCAGGCGAGCGAGGCGCAGTCGAAGCAGGTGGACTCGGTCTCGCAGGCGATCTCGCGCATGGTGAACTCGATCGAGGAGGTGTCGGGCGACGCCGAGCGGTCCTCGGACGTGGCGCGCCACTCGGTGGACGTCGCCCACAAGGGCGGCGAGGCGGTACGGCGCACCATCGCCGGCATGAACGCCATCCGCGAGACCATCCAGGACACGTCCAAGCGCATCAAGCGCCTCGGCGAGAGTTCGCAGGAGATCGGCAACATCGTCGAACTCATCAACGACATCGCCGACCAGACCAACATCCTCGCGCTCAACGCCTCGATCCAGGCCTCGATGGCCGGCGAGGCCGGTCGCGGTTTCGCGGTGGTCGCCGACGAGGTGCAGCGCCTCGCCGAACGTTCGGCCAATGCCACCAAGCAGATCGAGGTGCTGGTGCGCACCATCCAGGCGGACACCAACGAGGCGATCGTCTCCATGGAGCGCAGCACCGCCGACGTGGTTGGCGGGGCCCTGCTCGCCGAGAATGCCGGCGCCGCGCTCGAGGAGATCGAGCAGGTGTCGAGCCAGATCGCGAGCCTGGTGCAGAACATCTCGGGGTCGGCACGCGAGCAGGCGGGCGCGGCCGCGGCGGTGATCCGCATCGTCGAACTGCTGCAGCAGATCAATGCGCAGAACGCCACCGGCACCGGCGCCACGAAGGACTCGATCAGCAAACTCGCGGCGCTGGCCGCGCAGCTGCGCCGTTCGGTCGCCGGGTTCCGCCTGCCGTCGGGCGCCGTGGATGCGCGTGCGCCGCGCAGCGGTGGCCGGGCGCGCACCGCGGCTCCCGAGTCGCCTGGGCCCGAGGAACGCACGCTGCGGATAGTCGACAAGAAGACCGCCTGAGGCCGGTTCGCAGGCAGTTCCGGTCGTCCTGGCATGAACACCGCCATCCCGCAAGCGTCGCTTCAGGTCGTCAGTGACGAACTCGCCGTCACGCTGAACGACGCGCGCGTGGTGCTCGAGCAGTACGCCGAGGGCGAGGGCGGCCCGCAGGCGCTCGAGCGCACCGCCGCCCTGCTGCACACGGCGCGCGGCGTGCTGCGCATGACCGAGACCCACGGCGCGAGCCTGCTCGCCGAGGAGATGGAACTCACCTGCGCGTACCTCGGCAAACTCAAGCGCCGCGATGGCGGCACCGAGGAGCCGCTCGAGGCGCTGATGCGCGCCGCCGCCCAGCTGCCGGCCTACGTGGAGCGGGTGCTGAACGGCGGCCGCGACATCCCGCTGGTGCTGCTGCCGCTGCTGAACGACCTGCGCGCCGCGCGCGGCCGTCCGCTGCTGTCGGAGAGCACGCTGCTGCTGCTGAACGTAGGTGCCGGCGTACGCGCCCACGGCCGGCCCGAACGCGCGCCGGGCAGCGGCGAGGATCTCGCCAGCGTCTGCCAGGAGCTGCGCCCGCGTTTCCAGCTCGCGCTGCTCGGCTGGATCCGCGGCGAAGACGCGGACGGCAACCTGCGGCGCATGGCGAGTGTCGTCGAACGATTCGAACAGGCCGCCAGCACCGACGAGTCCTACCAGCTCTGGTGGGTCGTGTCCGGGATCGTCGAGGCGCTGCTCGGCCAGGGACTCGAGACCAGCGTGTCGCTCAAGCGCCTGATGGGCCAGGTCGACCGCGAGATCAAGCGGCTGCGCACGCTCGGCGAGGTGCAGTTCAGCAAGGTGCCGCCGACCGAGCTCGTCAATAACTTCCTTTATTACGCGGCCCGCGCCCGGACTGCCGGCCCGCGCATCGCCGCGATCCGTGCGGCGTTCAACCTGTCCGACCTGGTGCCAGGCGATGCCCAGGTCGAGCATGCACGCCAGAGCCTGTCGGCGCCGAGCGTCAAGCTCATGCAGACGGTGGCGCAGGCGATCCGCGAGGACCTCGGCCGCGTCAAGGACGTGCTGGACATCTTCGTGCGCACCGGCATGGAGCGTGTCGAGGAGCTCGTCCCGCAGCTCGAGTTGCTGAAGAAGATCGGCGACACCCTCGGCGTGCTCGGTCTCGGCGACCTGCGCGAGATCGTGCAGACGCGCCGCGAGGAGCTGCAGGAGCTGGTCGCCCACGGTCGCCGCCCGGACGAAGCCGCGCTGGTCGCCATCGCCGCGGCCCTGCTCGGCGTGGAAGACCGGCTCGAGGGTGACCTCATCGGCATGATTGCGCCACGCGTCGACGAACCGACCGTGGTCGCCACTGAAACCGGGGTCGAGCGCCCCGCTGAACTGAGCCAGGTGCTGCCCGCGGTGATGCGCGAGTGCCTGGTAAACCTGGCGCGGGTCAAGGACGCCGTCACCCAGGTCATGGAGCGCCAGGGCGACGGGGCTGCGCTCGATGCGGTGCCCGAACAGCTGCAGGGCATCGGTGCCGGGCTGGTGATGCTCGGCAAGGAACGCGCCGCGGCTGTGGTCGACTCCCTGCAGAAGGCGATCCGCTCCCTGATGGGCGGCCCCGGTCGCGTCCCGGACCGCGCCCGGCTCGACCGTCTCGCCGATGCCACGGTGAGCCTCGAGTACTACCTCGAGACGCTGCAAGCCGGGCGCAGCGATCCGGGCTACATGCTCGACAACGCCGAGCGCTGCCTCGCGGGTCTCGTGCCCGATGTCGATGCTGTCCCGGGCCCAGCCGCATTCGAGGACCTGCCGGGGCTCGATCACGCCGAGACGGTGGCGGCCACGGTGGCGATCCGCCCCGAGTTCCCCGCGGAGTACGAGGCCACGCAGGTCATCGCCGCCGCAGCGCCAGTTCCTGCACCCGGGCCAGCGGCGGCGCCGCAGGTATTCAGCGGCGGTCCCGAGCGGCTCGACCCGGAACTGCTCGAGCTGTTCATCGAGGAAGCGCGCGAGGAGATCACGAGCATCGGGCGTTCGTTCACGGCCTGGGAGCGCGACGACGCCGACGGCAATGCGCTGGCCGGCCTGCGCCGTTCCTTCCACACGCTCAAGGGCAGCGGGCGCATGGTCGGCGCCGATCGCATCGGCGAGTTCTGCTGGGCGATCGAGCGGCTGCTGAACCAGGTGATCGACGGCACAGTGCGGCGCAATCCCGCGCTGGTCGACGCGCTGGCGCGATGTATCGCGGCGCTGCCGGCGCTGCTCGAGGAACTCGAGAGCGGGGCTGCGCCGAAGGAGGACATGGCGGCGCTGCTCGGTGCGCTCGCAGCCGCTGCCGCGGCAGCTCCGGCGGCCGGACCGGCCGAGGGCGAGGCGCTGCCTGCGACCGTCACACCCGAGATCCCTGCTGCCACACAGCCACCCGCCGTGGTGCCGGAACCGGTCGACGTCGCGCCCGAGCCGCCAGCGCCACCGGCGGCAGCCGAGCCTGTGGTGCCCGTTGAGCTGCCGCCGACACCTGCGGGCATGGACCCGGTGCTGCTCGACATCCTCTCGCGCGAGGTCGCCGGCCACCTCGCGGTGCTGCGTCGCTTCGTCGCTGGCTGCGACGAGCGCACGCCGCCCTATGCGGTGCCGGAGGATCTCTACCGTTCCTGCCACACGCTGAACGGCAGTATTGCGATGGCGCGGGTCGAGCTCGGCCTGCCGCTCACCGACGCGCTCAATGCGCTGGTGAGCCTTGCCTACAACCGGCCGGCACGCCTGCCGCCCGGCGCGATCGATACGCTGCGCGACTGTGCCGCGCGCATCGAAGCGCTGCTTGCCTACCTCGCCGAGCCCTGGCGCCCGGCCCCGCACACGCAGGACCTCGAGCAGCGACTCCTCGATCACCTGCACGCGGTCGAGCATCCCGAGCCGGTCGAGTTGGTCGAGTCGGTCGAGTCCGCCGGGTCGACGGGCGAACTGCCGGCCCTCGAGCCGGCGGGGATCGACGCCGAACCCGTTGTCGATGCCTCCTCGATCGTGGTCGAGGAACTGGTGATGCCGGAGGAGGTGATCGAACTCACCGCCGAGCTGCCGGCCGACGAACTGTCGGTCGAACTGTCGGCGATGACCGACGAACCCCCGCCCGACACCGTCGAGTTCATCGAACTCGTGTCCGACATGGCCGGGTTCGCCGAGCCGGTCCCGCCGCCAGAGGCACCTACGGCAGAGGTCATCGAGTTCGCCCCCGAACCCGTCGCGGCACCGTTGCCGGAACCCGAACCGGAACTGGAGCTGGAACCGGACCTCGGGCCCGCGCCGATCCCGGTGGCCGCCGGGCCGGCACCGGTGACCTTACCCTTCGATCCGGAGATCGCGGCGATCTTTGCCGAAGAAGCCGCAGAGCTCCTCGAGACCGCCGACCGCGCCGTGGCCGGCATCGCCGACCGTGGCCAGGCCGGTGCCCAGGCGATGGCCGACCTGCAGCGCTGCCTGCACACGCTCAAGGGCGGTGCGCGCATGGCCGGCCTCGCCGTCATGGGCGACTTCAGCCACGACCTCGAGACACTGCTCAGCCGCGTCAACGAGGGCGTGCTGCCGCACACGGCGGCCACCGACGAACTGCTGCAGGCGAGCCTCGACGAGTTGCACCGCCTGCGCGAGGTGGTGCTGACGGGCGAACAGCGGCCGCTGGCTGCCCCACTGGCAGCGAGCATCGCGGCAGCGCTGCGCGGGGAGTCGGCGCCAGCCGTGACGGCGGCTCCGCCGCCTGCAGCACCGGCCGCACCGCCGCCCATGCCGGCCCCGCCCACGCCCGAGGTTCCGGTGGCAACCGTCCCGGCCGAGGTGCCGGTCGTGCCGGCTCCAGCTGCACCACCGGTGGTGCCCGCCGTGGCGCCCACGGTGGTGGAGTTGCCGCCGCCGGCCGTCATCGCGCCAGCAGCTCCCCCGCCACCGGCTGTCGCGGCGCCGCCGCCAGCCGCCGAGACCCCTGCGCCGGAGATCGAACTGCCGGCGCTCGACCGCCTCGGCGAACTCGCCCGCGAACTCGAGCAGCCGGCCCTGCCGGCCGTCGCCATGGTGACATCCGAGCCGGCGGTAGCCCGTGCGCCGCTGCCCGAGCGGCGGGAAACCGCGCGTGTCGATTCGGTGCTGCTCGACCTGCTCCTCAACAATGCGGGCGAGATCAGCATCTTCCAGTCGCGCCTCGGCCAGCAGGTGAACCTGATCCAGTTCAACCTCGAGGAACTCGGTGCCACCGTGGTGCGGCTGCGCGAGCAGCTGCGCAAGCTCGAACTCGAGACCGAGGCGCAGATCCTGTTCCGCCACCAGGACGATGGCGCGCGGCGCACCGACTTCGATCCGCTCGAGCTCGACCGCTACTCCACCATCCAGCAGCTCTCGCGCGGGCTCGCCGAGTCGGCGACCGACGTCAACAGCCTGAAGGACCTGCTGCAGAACATGGCGCGCGATACCGAGGCCCTGCTGGTGCAGCAGGCGCGCACCGCCACCGAGCTGCAGGACGGCCTGATGCGCACCCGCATGGTGCCGTTCCAGCAGCATGCGCCGCGGCTCGCCCGCCTGGTGCGCCAGACCGCGCTCGAGAGCGGCAAGCGCGCCGAGCTGCAGATGCAGGGTGGCGGTGAACTCGACCGCCAGGTGCTCGAGCGCATGCTCGGGCCGTTCGAGCACATGCTGCGCAATGCGGTCATCCACGGCATCGAGACGCCGGCCGAGCGCGAAGCGGCGCGCAAGCCGGCCACCGGCAATATCTTCATCACCCTGCGCCGGGACGGCTCCGAGGCGGTGGTGGAGATCGCCGACGACGGTCGCGGCCTCGACGTCACCGCCATCCGCCGCAAGGCGGCCGATCTCGGTTTCCTCACCCCCGGTGTCGAGGTGAGCGACGACGAGGCGATGCAGTTCATCCTGCGTCCCGGCTTCAGCACCGCCGACCGCCTGACACAGGCCGCGGGCCGCGGCATCGGCATGGACGTGGTGACCAGCGAGGTTGCCAAGCTCGGTGGCTCGCTGCGCATTGCCTCGGTGAGCGGCCGCGGGACTACCTTCACCATCCGCCTGCCGTTCACCCTCGCCGTGACCCAGGCGCTGATCGTGCGCGTCGGCACCGAGATCTACGCCCTGCCGCTGCCGACCGTCGAGGGCGTGATCCGCATCTCCCGCAGCGAGCTGCTGGCGCGCCTCGGCGCCCAGCAGCCGACCATCGACTACGGCGGCCAGAACTACCACTTCCGCCATCTCGGCGAGTACCTCGGCCTCGGACCCTCGCGCATCCCCGAGGAGCAGAGCCGGGTCTCGGTGATCCTGGTGCGCGCGGGTGAGCACTCCACCGCGCTCGTCACCGACGAGATGCAGGACAGCCGCGAGATCGTCGTCAAACCCGTCGGCGCGCAGCTCGCCACGATCCGCGGCATCGCCGGGGCGACGATCCTCGGCGATGGGCGCATCGCCGTGATCCTCGACATGGGCATCCTCGTGCGTGCCGTGCGCCCGGGCGCGGGCCAGCGCGTGGTCGTGCCGGAGAGCCTGCCGAAAGGTCCGCTGGCGCTCGTGGTCGACGATTCGATCACCATGCGCCGCGTCACCCAGCGACTGCTCGAGCGCAACGGCTTCCGCGTGGCGACCGCCAAGGACGGCCTCGAGGCGATCGGGGTGCTGCAGGACCACCGGCCCGACATCATCCTGCTCGACGTCGAGATGCCGCGCATGGACGGCTACGAGTTTGCCAAACACGTGCGCAACAACGCCGATACCGCCACGGTGCCGATCGTGATGATCACCTCGCGCGTCAGCGACAAGCACAAGGCGCGCGCCATCGAGGTGGGCGTGAACGATTACCTCGGCAAGCCCTACCAGGAGCGCCAGCTGCTCGAGGCCGTGCGCCACCAGCTGCAGAAGGACTGAGCCCGCCATGCCGAGCGCCGCCCGCGCCCCGATCGAGGAGATCTACTGCCAGTTGATCCCGCTGCGCCAGCTGCGGCTGATCGTGCCGCGCACCTGCGTGGCCGAGGTCGTGCGCTACACGGCACCCGAGCAGCCGGGCGGTGCCCCGGGCTGGCTGCGCGGCTTCATCGCCTGGAACGCGCTGCGGGTGCCGGTGGTGTCGTTCGAGCAACTCTGCGGGCGCGAGGCCGGCGAGCCGGGCGGACGCACGCGCATCGCGATCTTCAACGCGCTCACCGGGCGGCTCGACAGCGGTTACTGGGGCATGCTCACCGAGGGGTTTCCCCAGCTCGTGCGGGTCAACCGCGAGGTCATGCGCCTCGACGAGCGCCAGGCCTGGCCCGCCGACGGCCCGGTGGTGTGCCAGATCCGCATGATCAACGAGTACCCGCTGATTCCCGACCTCGAGCGCCTCGAGGCCCTGCTGCACGCCGCCCTCGACCCGGCCGGTCCCCGGCTCGGCTGAGGCCGGGAAAGTCAGGCGGCACCCGCGGCACTTCTGGTAGGCTTTGCGCCGGTTCACGGTACCGGTGCACCAGCCCCATGCAGTTGTTTTCCCGCCTCATGCCTCGCGAGGGTCGGTTTTTCGACCTGTTCAGCCAGCACGCCGCACTCGTCGCGCGCGGCGGCGTCGCCCTCGCCAACCTGTTGCAGACCTATGACGACAACGGTAGCCGCAACCAGCGCATCGAGGAGATCGGCGAGCTGGAACACGCCGCCGACCGGGTCACGCGGGAAACGGTGGCGATGCTGCGCAAGACCTTCGTCACGCCGTTCGACCGCGACGACATCCACCGGCTGATCTCGCGCATGGACGACATCCTGGACCTGATCCAGGACGCCGCCGAGTCGCTGATGCTCTACGACATCCACCAGCTGCCGGGCGAGGCGGCGCACCTCGCCGACCTGGTGCGGATCTGCTGCGAACGGGTGCAGAAGGCGGTGACGCTCCTGTCCTCGATGGAGAACGCCCCGGCGATCCTCATGATCTGCCAGGAGATCGACGGCCTCGAGTCCGACGCCGACCGCGTCATGCGGGGGGCCATCTCGCGGCTGTTCCGCGAGGAAGAGGACACCCGCCAGCTGATCAAGCTGCAAGCCGTCTACGAGCTGCTGGAGATGGCGACCGACAAGTGCCAGGACGTCGCCGACATCATCGAGGGTGTCATCCTGGAGAACGGCTGACCGTGGAGGTCCAGATCACCTTCGGCACGCTGGCGCTGCTGGTGGCGCTCGCACTCGCTTTCGACTTCCTCAACGGTTTCCACGACGCCGCCAATTCCATCGCAACCGTGGTCTCCACCGGCGTGCTCAAGCCGCACCAGGCGGTCGCCTGGGCGGCGATGTTCAATTTCCTCGCCATCGCGATCTTCGAGATGAAGGTCGCGGCCACGGTCGGCAAGGGCATCATCGAGCCCGGCTTCGTCGACCAGGGAGTCATCTTCGGCGCGCTGATCGGCGCCATCGCCTGGAACCTGGTCACCTGGTACTTCGGCATCCCGTCGAGTTCCTCGCATGCGCTGATCGGCGGCATGATCGGTGCGGTGCTCGTCAAGGCCGGCCCGCAGGCCCTGCTGGCGCCGGGCATCATCAGGACCGCGGTGTTCATCGTCGCCTCCCCGCTGGTCGGCTTCATCTGGAGCGCACTGCTGATCCTCGCCGTCTCATGGCTGTGCTTCCGGGTAGCCCCGAACCGTGTCGACCGCGTGTTCCGCCGCCTGCAACTGTTCTCCTCGGCGCTCTACAGCATTGGCCATGGCAGCAACGACGCGCAGAAGACCATGGGCATCATCTGGCTGCTGCTGATCGCTTCAGGCAGCGCCACCCGCGATCACCTGCCGTTCTGGGTGGTCGTCAGCTGCTACATCGCCATCGCCTGCGGCACGCTCTTCGGCGGCTGGCGCATCGTCAAGACCATGGGCCAGCGCATCACCAAGATCAAGCCGGTCGGCGGGTTCGCCGCCGAGACCGGCGGTGCGATGGCGTTGTTCATCGCCTCGGGTTTCGGCATTCCGGTGTCGACGACCCACACCATCACCGGCTCGATCATCGGCGTGGGCTCGGCACAGCGCGGCTTCTCGGCCGTGCGCTGGGGCGTGGCCGGCAACATCGTGATCGCCTGGGTCGTCACCATCCCGGCGTCGGCGACGATCGCCGCCATCGCCTGGTGGCTGGGGCGGCATTTCTTCTGACGTTGTCGTCGGCGTTCCTGTTCAGCAACGTCACCGCCATCGAGGATGGCCTGAACCCGGGCTACAGCCGCAGCTTCGGCTACGATGACCTCGACCGGCTGACCTGGGACTCCGGCGTCTCCGCTGCCGCCCCGACCTACAGCTACGACGGCAACGGCAACCGCCTTACCCGCACCGCCACCCTGGGCGGCCTCCTCAGCCAGGCCCTGACCTACACCCCTGCCAGCAACCGCCTCGCCACCTTCCAGGAGGGCGCTGCCAGCCCCACCACGGCGCAGTACGACGGCATGGGCAACCTGGCGCAGTACCGCTCCGGCGTGCTCGTCGGCTACGACGCCGGCGGGCGCCTCGCCTCGGTGTGGGACGCAGGGATTGCCACCGGGGCGCAGACGCTCTACAACGGTCTCGGCGAGCTCGCGCGCTCGCGGCTGTGGACGCCGGCGCCGTGCGACGACGAGCAGCTGCTGCTCGCCATGGAGTACTTCAGCTTCGCCCCGGACGGGCGGGTGCTGGAACTGCGGAGCGAGAAGCTCTGGAGCACGCACACCGACTACGTGTGGCTCGACGGGCAGCCGGTGGCACAATTCATGGACAGTTACGATCCCTCGGGCGTCTACCAGGGCACGGCGGTGACCTACCTGCACACCGATCAGCTGGACACCCCGCGGCTCGGAACCGATGCGCAGCGCGCCGTCACCTGGCGCTGGCAGTCCGAGGCGTTCGGCAGTGCCGTGCCGACCGGCCCGGCTATCGTGCGGCTGCGGTTGGCCGGGCAGCTCGACCTCGGCATCGGTGGGATCAACTACAGCGTGTGTATTCCGGCCCGTGCCGGACAAGCGTTCCGGAGCATGTCGGGCCGGAAGAGCGATCTGGCGGCGGTCAAGTCTGAGAAGAAGTTGCCCAAAGCACCTTTTAGCCGCTGATGTCGGCGGGCACATCGAGCGCGGCGGCAAGCTTCATCGCACCCTATGGCAAAGCGCACGCGGCAATCACCGCGTCTTCAATGACTTCCCGCCGCGCGCGGCACTCGCGCTGCTTTTGCCGGTGCCGCATCACTGCGTGTGCCGCCGCGGCCCGGTGACGTTGCGCGTGCTGCTCCTTCTATCTTGCCGTAGCGCTTTTGATATTGGCTGCGTCGCCGTGTCCCTCGCGCGTCGGCCTGATCGGCTCCGGCATCCCGCTCAGCGGGGCGCTGCGGCGAGCAGTTCGAGGGCGGCGCGGGCGGTGCGGATGGGGATGTTCTCGAAGCGCTCGAGGCTGAGCAGGTCAGCATCGCCGGTGACGATGAGCTCGACGCCGGCGGCGCGCGCACAGGCGAGCACCTGGTCGTCGGCGGGGTCGCGGCACAGGCGCGGCACGGTGGTGGGTTGCACCAGCAGTGCGACGTTCAAATAGCGCTGCAGCAGTTCCCGGTGGCTGAGACCGCTGCGTTGGATGCGTTGCGCGAGCTTCTCGTAGGCGAGCGTGGCGCTGAGCTCGGCGACCAGGGCGGGGCTGGTGTAGAGGGTGAGCTGGCCGGTAGCGGCAGCTTCCAGCAGGCGTCCGGGGTTGCCGAGCCACAGCAGCCCTGACACCACGACATTGGTATCAGTGACCAGCTTCACCGCGCGCCTGGCGTCCGGCTTTGACCGCCGCGGCGATGTCGGCTTCGCTGAGCGGTGGGCCGGGAGCGTCGCGCAGGCGCTGCATGGCATCGAGCAGTTGCTGGCCGGCTTCCCGCTGCAGGGCTTCGGCGATCAACCGTTCGATGGCGCTGCCGGTCAATAGCCCGGCGCGTTGGGCGGCCTGGGCGAGTTGATCAGGCAAGGTGAGCGTCACTTCGAGCGTGGTCATGGCAAGGGTCCTCGTCAGCGGCTGGCCTGGCTCAATACTCCGTCGAGCATCTCGAGCACAAACTTCTGCTTAGCCTTGGGTAGGCGTGTCAGCCGCTCGATCTTCTGCTGCAGCTGCGGTGCCGGACCGCGCTTGTTTGGCGGTGCCTTGGCGTCGATCAGGTGCTCGACGCTGACGCTCAGGGCGCGGGCCAGCGCCGGCAAGGTCGCGACCGGCACGCCCCGCCGGCCGACTTCCCAGGAAGCCACGGTCTGCTGCGAGACGGTCAGCGTCTCGGCGAGTTGCACCTGGGTGATGGCCGCGCTCTTGCGAAACCCGGCGATGCGCGCGCCCAGTTGCTTGAAAAACGCTTTCTCGTCTGCGGTCATCGGGTTGCATCCGCTGCACAGGAGTGGGCGCATGACTTATGCCGTCTCTCCGGGGTGTGGAGTTTACACGACTTACTCCGAAAAGTAGTAGTCTGCACTCCGGTTATTTGTGGGGTTGTCCCGCTTCCGTGGACGGTTTCGGGCTTGGCTGGAACCCGGCCGCTAGAAATCCCCGGCCAGGAACTGCAGCACGGCAAGCGCGGCGAGCGGTGCGGTTTCGGTGCGCAGGATCCGCGGCCCGAGTTTCACCGGCCTGAAACCGCAGTCGCGCGCGAGCCGTACCTCCTCGGGCGCGAGCCCGCCTTCGGGGCCGACCAGCAGCGCGAGCGGTTCACTCCCGAGGGTGAGCGTGCGCAGCGACTCGCCCTGCGGGTCGAGCAGGAGCCGTGCCGGGTAGGCGGCGAGCGCCGGCAGCGCCGCTTCGAGCGTCACCGGCTCCTCGACCACGGGCACGCGACTGCGCCCGCTCTGTTCGGCCGCCGCTACCGCCACGCGCTGCCAGTGCGCCTGGCGGCGGTCGCCGCGCGCCTCGTCGAGCTTCACCACGCTGCGGGCCGTGAGCACCGGGCGGATGCGCGCCACGCCGAGTTCGGTGGCCTTCTGCACCACCGTGTCCATGCGCGCCCCGCGGCACACACCCTGCACCAGCGTCAGCGCGAGCGGCGACTCGTTCGCCACTGCGTGCCCGGCACCGACCACCACCGTCACGTCGTCGCGGCCGAGGCGGGTGATTTCGCCCGCGTAGTCGCATCCCGAGCCGTCGAACAGCACCAGCGTGTCGCCGCGGCGCAGGCGCAGGACGCGCAGCACGTGGTTGGCTGCATCTGCGCGCAGCGTTACCTCGGCGCCGGGGCGCAGGGGCTGGTCGGAGTGGATGCGGCGCAGGGGCATGGACCTTGGTGCCGGGTCGCAGTTTTCGCAGTTGTTCGACGCGCCGCAACCTGGCGCCGGGCCGCGGTCAGTTGCGCGGCGGCGGCCACGTGAGCGTGTCGTCGCGCACGTGGTAGGTCTTCCCGTAGCAGGCCGCGTTGCCGAGACAGGACACGGTCAGGACGGCGAGGTCGGGGCGGGCCACGGGGCCGATGTAGCCGTCGTCCTCGACCAGCGTCGCTTTGCCGGTGGCCGGCGTGCCGTCCGGCCAGACCCGCGAGTTGCGGATGATCGTGTAGGTGAGCCCGCTCGCGCGCAGGATGTCCTCGCCGACGCCCTGATCCTTCATGCGGTCGAGCAGCCCCGGTATCTTTTCCCAGCCCAGGTGCTGGAACTTCGCCGCGTTGGCGCCGGCGCCGACCGAGCCGCTGTGGATGAACTGCGTGGCACCCGCCGCACGGGCTGCCGCGGTGAGCGGCTGCATGAACTTCTCGTAGAAATGAATATCGCGGTCCTCGACGCGCACGGCCGTGATGACCACGTCCACCTGCCGCCCGCGGAAGGCGTCGTCGATGTCGGGCGGGTTCATGAGGTCGCCGACGACCCAGTCCACCGCCAGCCCGTCGAGCCGGCTGCGGTCCGAGGCGGGGCGTGCGAATACCGTGACGCGTTCGCCCTGGGCGACGAGCCGGCGCACGATCTCCGCACCGAGCGCGCCGGTGCCGCCGAAGACGAGAACCTCCCGCGGTTTCGACGCTGCAACGGGCGTGCTGCCTTCGGCCGCGTACGCGGACGGCGCGAGCGCGAGGAGCAGCGGGACGAGCAGCGTGGCGACAGCGGAGCTGAGGTGGTTCATGGGGGCATGGTACCTTGTCACGCGCGCCGTGGAACAGGTCTGCGGCCCCGCCGGGAGATTTCGCCATGAACAGCCGCATCCGCAGTACCGCTTGTGCCCGTCTCGCCGTCCTCGCCGCCCTGGCCGTCGCAATCGGCACCTGCAGCGCCGCGCGGGACGGCGCACCCGCAGCCGCGGCGCCCGCAGCCGCGGTACCGCAGCTCGTGCGTCCGGACGGCACCTACCCCGTGCGCGCGCTCGAGAAGGACGTCGTGGTCGTGAAGGTCATCCAGAACGGTGTCACCAACCTGCAGCAGGCGCCGAGCATCGAGGCGGGACTGAAGGCGAACCTCGACACGATGCTGCGCCTCGCGCGCCAGGCCTGCAGCACGGGCAAGAAGCCCGATTTCCTTCTCTACAACGAGTTTCCGCTCACCGGCTACTCGGAGGGCACGCGCGAGGAGAAGCTGAAGTTCACCATCCGTATCCCGGGACCGGAGACCGAGGCGCTCGGCGCCATGGCGCGCGAGTGCGATACCTGGATCATCTTCGGCAGCTACGCGCGCGACGACGAGTGGCCGGGGCACATCCTGAGTCTCAACGCCGTCATCGACCGCAAGGGCCAGGTCGCGGCGCGCTACTGGAAGACGCGCAACGTCAAGCGGCTCACGCCCGGCAACGAGATCCCGACCACCACCATCGAGGGCGTGCGCGACCGCTACCGGGCCCGCTACGGCATCGAGGCTGAGTTCCCGGTGCTGCAGACGGAGTACGGCAACATCGCGGTCAGCACCGTGCAGATGGATCCCTTCGTGTTCGCGGCGTACGCGATGCGCGGGGTCGAGATCATGTTCCGCACCGCGACGCTGTTCTCGGCGAGCGACGTGCGAGCGATCGCGCAGTTCAACAACTTCTACTCGGCGATGTCGAACATCACCTTCCCGCCGGAGAGCCCCGCGGCGAAGATGGGCGGCCAGTCGCTGATCGTCGGGCCGCGCGGGCAGGTGCTCGCCGAGGACCCCCGCAACGCCGAGGGGATCATCGAGGCGGAGATCCCGATCGCCGCGTTCCGCCGCAACCGCCGCATCCCGCACTATCCGCTCGAGGTCGTGGCGCCGGTGTTCGCGCAGTACGTGCAGGAAACCCCGCTCAACCACATGGATCGGCCGCCCGGGGAGTTGCCCGCCACCGGCAAGGACATGGCCGGCCTCATCGACGTCACCAGCCGCTGGCTTTCTCCGCCCCCGTAGAGGTCGCTCCAGCCACGACCCCCGCCTGCCCTGTGCGCTGCAGCATTGTGCCCGCCGGCGCGCACGGCATAATGGCCGCTGGTGGAAACAGTCCCGATGGAGGACATGCCAGATGGCCGACGAGCGCAATTTCAGGGTGATGACTTCCGGCGGTGCCGGGCGGGGCGGGGACCTCATCGGCGGCGGGATCGCGCGGCCGTCGGAACTCGCGACCAACCGCGTCCTGCGCAACACCTACCTGCTGCTGGCGGCGACGCTGCTGTTCAGCGCGGCGATGGCCGGCGTCGCGATGGCCGTCGGCATGCCCCACCTCGGGCCGATCGTCACGCTGGTCGGCTACTTCGGCCTGCTGTTCCTGACGGTGAAGCTGCGCAACTCTGCCGCCGGCATCGCAGCCGTGTTCGGCCTCACCGGTTTCATGGGTCTCACCCTCGGGCCGCTGCTCAGCGCCTACATCGGCGCCGTGCCGAACGGCAGCGGGCTCGTGATGACGAGCCTCGGTGTCACGGGCCTGCTCTTCGCCGGCCTCAGCGCCTACGTGGTGAAGTCGCGCCGCGACATGAGCTTCATGGGCAGCTTCCTGACCGTGGGCTGCTTCGGCCTGCTCGGCGTGATCCTGGTCGGCCTCTTCGTCGACCTATCGGCCTTCCAGATGGCGATCTCCGCCGGCATCGTGATCCTGATGGCCGGCTGCATCCTGCACGAGACGAGCGCCATCATCCACGGCGGACAGGACAACTACATCCTCGCCACCGTGAGCCTGTACGTCAGCCTCTACAACATATTCCTGAGTCTGCTCTCGCTGCTCGGCATGGGCGGCGACGACTGACGGCGCCTTTTCTCTGGTGCCGGGTTTGGCTTATTGGCTTGTTGAACAACCCCGCATTGCGCTGACGTCCACCGCCTGCATGACCCGCTTCGGCGGGGCTCTTTTCGGCGCCACGGTCACTCCCGGGCCGCCG
Source organism: uncultured Chromatiaceae bacterium (assembly GCA_964415505.1). Lineage (GTDB taxonomy): Bacteria > Pseudomonadota > Gammaproteobacteria > Steroidobacterales > QUBU01. The sequence goes on from CAYQAR010000012.1 coordinate 32,463, forward strand.
GCCGTGCCTTGCGATCCTCCAGTTCCACCCAGCGTGCGGTTGCGGCTTCGAGTTCTGCCTGCCGGGCCTGCAGCGTTTCGAGGACCGGTGCGGTGGTCGCCCAGGGCTGCCCATAGAAGCCGGGCTCGGCTACCTGGCGGTCGAGCGCAGCGATGTCGCGCTCGAGGGCCTCGATGCGCGGTACGAGGCCGTCGAGTTCGCGCTGGTCGCGGTAGCTGAGCTTCGCGCGGACGGGTCGCGGCGGTGGCGCCGGTTCCGCTGCAGCGCGCGGTGGGACGGCGCGTTCGGCTGGATCCTCCGCGACGGCAAGCTCGCCACCCTGGACGAGCCAGTCCGAGTACCCGCCCGGATAGCGGCGCACGATGCCGCCAGTCTCGAAGGCGAGCGTGCTGGTGCACACGCCGTCGACGAACATGCGGTCGTGGCTGACGACGATGAGCGTGCCGGGGTAGTTCGCGAGCTGTTCTTCCAGCACCTCGAGCGTCTCGACGTCGAGATCGTTGGTCGGCTCGTCGAGCACCAGCAGGTTGCTCGGCCGCGTGAACAGCCGCGCGAGGATGACGCGGTTGCGCTCGCCGCCGGAGAGCGCTTTGACAGGCGTGAGCGCCCGGCGCGGGCTGAACAGGAAACCGCCGAGGTAACCGATCACGTGTACGTCGCGGCCGTTCAGCCGCACGAAGTCGTAGCCGTCGCCGACCACCTGGGCGACGGTCTTCTCCGGGTCGAGCGTCTCGCGCAGCTGGCCGAAGTAGCCGGACTCGATGCCGGTACCGAGCTTCACCGTGCCTTCCTGCGGCGCGAGTTCCCCGAGCAGGATGCGCAGCAGCGTGGTCTTGCCGACGCCGTTGTTGCCGATGAGCCCGATGCGGTCGCCGCGCATGATCCGCACCGAAAAATCGCGGATGAGCGGCTGCCCGCCGAAGCCGTGCGTGACGTGGCGGGCCTCGATCACCTTGCGCCCGGACTGTCCGGCCTGCTCGATGGCGATCTGCGCCTTCCGTTCCCGGGCAATGCGCGCCGCGCGCTGCTCGCGCAGGCGCAGCAGCGCGCGCACGCGACCTTCGTTGCGGGTGCGCCGCGCCTTGATGCCCTGGCGGATCCACGCTTCCTCGCCGGCGAGGCGCTTGTCGAAGAGCGCATTCTGCGCGTCCTCGTCGGCGAGAAGTTGCTCGTGCCGCTCGAGGAAGCCGAGGTAGTCGCCAGGAAAGCTCAGCAGCCGCCCGCGGTCGATGGCGACGATGCGCGTGGCGACGCGATCGAGGAACGCGCGGTCGTGGCTGATGAAGAGCACGGCGCCGGGGAAACGCTGGATCGCCGCCTCCAGCCACTCGATCGTGACGATGTCGAGGTGGTTGGTGGGTTCGTCGAGGAGGAGCAGGTCGGGCCGCGCGACCAGTGCGCGCGCGAGGCCGACGCGCCGGCGCCAGCCGCCGGAGAGTTCACCGAGCGTGCGCCCGGGCGGCAGCGCGAGCTCGCTCATGATGGCCTCGACGCGATGGCCGATGCGCCAGCCGTCGAGCAGTTCGATGCGCGCCTGCAGGGCTTCGAGAGCGGCGTGATCGCGGGCGCTCCGGCCATGGGCGAGCGTTTCGTAGCGGTCCACCAGCGCCTGCACGCCGGCGAGACCCGAGTGGACCACCTCGCGCACACTGCGCCCGGTGTCGGCGGGCAGTTCCTGCTCCAGTTCGGCGACGACCAGGTCGCCGTGCAGGACCACTTCGCCGGCGTCCGGGCGCTGCGTGCCGGTGATGAGCCGCAGCAGCGTCGTCTTGCCGGCGCCGTTGCGGCCGATGAGGCACACGCGCTCGCCGGCCTCGATGCTGAAGTCGGCGTTGCGCAGGACCGGCTGGTCGCCGAAGGCGAGCGAGACCTGGTTGAGGCGGACGAGGGCCATGGGGCAGTGGCGTGGCGGCAGGGCGCGTAGTGTAGCCCGCTGCACCCGCCGGCATCGCACCGCGCACCGGCCGGGCTTGCAAGGTGGCGCGACTGGCCCCATGTTGAATGTTGCGGGCTGCTGCCCACACCTTGAGTGCAGGGTCGTGGAGCGGGTGCCTGCCGGCAGGCCGGGGAGGGATACTCGATGATCGTGGAGGCGCAACTGACGGACGTCGCGGCACCGGTACACCCGGCTCCCGCGGGAGCACGCACATGACGGCGCCGGACTGGATCGGCGGACTCGGCGGCGGCGCGCTCATCGGGCTCGCTGCCGCGCTGCTCCTCTGGCTCGACGGGCGTATCGCGGGGATCTCCGGGATCCTCGGCGGCATCGGCGATGCGCCGGGCGACCGCGGTTGGCGGCTCGCGTTTCTCGGCGGGCTCGTGCTCGGGGCGGGTGGCTACGCAGTCGCGGCGGGCGGGCTGCCGCAGGCACTGCAGGGTGGGCCGCTGCTCATGGCGACGGCGGGGCTGCTGGTCGGCTTCGGTACGCGGCTCGGCTCGGGCTGCACCTCGGGGCACGGGGTGTGCGGAGTCGCGCGGCTCTCACCGCGTTCACTCGCCGCCACGGCCACGTTCATGGCGGCGGGCTTCGTCACGGTGTTCGTCACGCGGCACCTGCTGTCATGAAGAAAATCTTTGCCGCGCTCGTCAGTGGCGCGCTGTTCGGCGTGGGGCTCGCGTGGTCCGGCATGACGGACCCCGGCCGCGTCGCCGGCTTCCTCGATGTCGCCGGCGCCTGGGATGCGACGCTCGCACTCGTCATGGGGGCGGCGCTCGCGGTGACTGCGCCGGCGTTTCGCCTCATCCTCGGGCAGCCACACCCGCTCCTCGACGAGCGCTTCCGGCTGCCCGTGACGACGGCGCTCGATGGTCGTCTGCTCGCCGGCGCTGCGGTATTCGGAGTCGGCTGGGGACTGGCGGGACTGTGCCCCGGTCCGGCACTGGCGGGACTCGTGACCGGGTCACCGCTGGTGCTGCTCTTCGTCGTCGCGATGATCGCGGGGCAGTGGCTCGCCGCGCGGGTTACGAAACGGCCTTAGGTCCTGTCTTTCCGAGCTCGACGCAATCGGACTGGCAGGTCCCCGGCGCCTTGGGCGCGGGCGATGGTGCCGGACGATGGAGCACGGCGCGGGTCGGCGTGATGCGCAGCGACTCGCCGACCACGGTGGCCTGCCCGTCGACGATCAACGAGTGTTCCGCCATGGACGGCGGCGGCCAGACCAGGCCGACAGCGGGGCGCGCCAGGGCGTTCTCGCGGGTGTGGCGGCCAATGCCATTCACGACGAGGTCGCCTCCCTGCACCTCGGCCACCACCGCCACCGCATGCGGCCCGCCCTTGTCGTTCGTCGTCATCAGGTACGCGAAACGGTATCGCGCCATTTCCTTCGCGACGCTCGACAGTTCAACCGGAATGCTCATGGCCACACCCTTCGGATCACCCTTTTCGACGCCATTGCCCGCGGGCTTCCGGGCGCAGGGTATCCCGGTCGTTGCGGACAGGGCCATGATACGACCGCGGGCGGCGCAACGGGACAGGATCATCACCTCTGGCCGGGCGCGCAGGCGTTCGACGTCCGCGCCGCCGACCCTCTAGAATCCCCGCATGTCCCCCGCCGGACCACGGCCGTGAGCCTGCCGCCGATCGTCATCGACCCGGATACGGGACTGGTCGCCGGTGCGCGCCAGTCGCCGTCGCCGAACTGCGACGAACGCCCGCCCGGAATGCTGCCCGACCTCATCGTCGTGCACGGCATCTCGCTGCCGGCAGGTGAATTCGGCGGGCCCTGGATCGACGCGCTGTTCACCAACACGCTCGCGCCCGCGGCGCATCCATCCTTCGCCGAACTGGCGGCCCTGAAGGTGTCGGCGCACCTGCTGGTGCGCCGCGACGGCGGGCTCGTCCAGTACGTGCCGCTCACGCGCCGCGCCTGGCATGCGGGGGTGTCGCGGCACGGTGCGCGCGAGGCCTGCAACGATTTTTCGATCGGCATCGAGCTGGAAGGTGCCGACGACGTGCCCTACGAGCCGGTGCAGTACCAGGTGCTGGCGGCGCTGGTCGCCGCCCTGCGCCGCAGCTACGCCTCGCTGCGCCTGGCGCCGGTGGTCGGTCACAGCGATATCGCGCCGGAACGCAAGACCGATCCGGGCCAGGCCTTCGACTGGGGCCGGCTCGCCCTCGAGATCGAACGGGTGCGCGTCGCATGAACGGGCGGCGGGCGGGCGCCGGGGGGCAGTCATGAATTTCCTCGCGCTGTTGCTCGGCCTTGGTCTGGAGCGCCTCCTCACGCGCGTGTTCCACCTGCGCGAGTTTCGCTGGCTCGATCCGGTGTTCGCGGCAGTCTTCGCGCGCCTGGCCCGCGTTTCGCCGGCCCTCGTACTGCCGGCGCTGCTGGTGCTCGCACTGCTGCTCGCCGCACCAGTGGTGCTCGCGACCCTGTGGATCGTCACGGCAGGCCAGGGTCTGGCGTTCCTCCTGTTCGCGGTGCTGGTGCTGCTGTTCTCGCTCGGCCCCCGCGACCTGCAGCAGGAGGTCGACGACTACTGCGCCGCACTCGCGACCGGTGATGCGGCAGCGTTGGCAGCGCTCGGGCGCGAACTCACCGAGCGCGATGTCGGCGCCGATCCGGCACGGCGACCCGAGGAGGTCGAACGCGCCATCTACCAGCAGGCCGGCAACCGCATCTTCGGTGTCGTCTTCTGGTTCCTGCTGCTCGGGCCGGCCGGGGCCTGGGCTTTTCGGGTCGTGGATCTCATGCGCCGGCACGCCATGCTCGGTGCGGCGACGACTCCGGTGCAGGTCGCCGCCCGTGTGCTGCACGGCGTGCTCGCCTGGGTGCCCGTGCGATTGATGGCTGGGGCGTTCGCGCTCGCCGGCAGCTTCGAGCCGGCGGCAGCCGCATGGCGGCCGACGGGCGACGGGGCGGCGACGCGGTTCTTCGAGCGTTCCGACGCGCTGGCCGCGCGGGTGGGATGCGGCGCGCGCGGCAGCGCTACGACGGAAGTGGCGGCCGGGGAAACGGCGGCCCTGGTTTCGGCGATCGGCCTGGTACGGCGCGCGCTGTGGCTCATCTGGTACCCGGCGATCGCGCTGCTGACGCTGGCGGACTGGCTGCGCTGATGCCGGCGATCCGGCACGGCCTGGCGTTGTGCGCCGCGCTTGCCGTGCTCGCGGGCTGTGCGCGCGAGGCCGCCGGGCCGCCTGCGGTACCTGCCGCTTCAGCACAGCGCATCGTCGCGCTGGCGCCGCATCTGGCCGAACTCGTCTACAGCGCGGGCGCCGATGAGCGGCTGGTGGGCGTGGTCGCCTTCAGCGACTTTCCGCCGGAGGTCAAGGCGCTGCCGCAGGTCGGCGATGCGTTTCGCGTCGACTACGAGGCGATCACGGCGCTGCAGCCGGATCTCGTGCTGGCCTGGACCAGCGGCAATCCGCCGGAAACCGTGGCGCGGCTGCGTGCGCTTGGGCTCCCCGTCGTGGCCCTCGAGCCGGCGCGCATCGCCGATGTCGCCGACCATATCGAGCGCATCGGCGCCCTCGCTGGCACGATGGACCAGGCTGCGACCACTTCAGCACGGTTCCGCGAACGGCTCGCGGCTCTCACCCACCAGGCAGATGGAGCCGAATCGCTGCGCGTGTTCGTGCAGATCACCGAGCGGCCGTACTTCACGGTGACGGACCGTCACTTCCTCGGCCAGGCGCTGCGCCTGTGTGGCGGCGAGAATGTGTTCGGTGCGCTGCCGGGCCTGACCGCGACCGTGGGTCTCGAGGCGATTCTCGAGGCCAGGCCCGCGGTCATCATCGCGAGCGACATGGGCGGCGCAGGCGCGACGCCGCTCGCGGGTTGGGCAGCGTGGCCGGATCTGCCGGCGGTGCGTGCGGGCAACCTCTACGCGATCGATGCTGATCTGCTGAGCCGGCCGTCGGTGCGGATCCTCGACGGCGTGCAGGCGCTGTGCGGGGTGCTGGAGGAGGCCAGGGCCAAGGAGCGGTGACGGGAAGAGTCGGGGCTTGCGCCCCTCCCACAGAGGAGGTTGTGCGGCTGGCTGCCCAGCCGCTTCAGCGGCGGTCCGGGCTGCGCCGTGCCTGCCAGATCACTTCGGTGCCACCGTCCTGCCGCGCGAGCACGCGGGCGATCACGAACAGCAGGTCGGACAGGCGGTTGAGGTAGCGCAGCGAGGCCGGGTTCACGGGCTCGCTGCGCGCCAGGGTCCAGCTGCGCCGCTCGGCGCGCCGGCATACCGCACGGGCGACGTGGGCAGCGGCCGCCGCCGGATTGCCGCCCGGCAGGACGAAATCCTGCAGCGGCGGCAGCGGCTCGTTGTACTGGTCGAGCAGGGTCTCGAGGGCGGTGACGTCGCCGTCGTCGAGCACCGCGCGCCCGGGTACGGCCAGTTCGCCGCCGAGGTCGAACAGCCGGTGCTGGATGGCGGCGAGATCGGTGGCGAGCGGACCGGGCAGCCCCGCCGTGGCGAGCAGCACGCCGATGGCGCTGTTCAGCTCGTCGATGCTGCCGCAGGACTCGATCCGCGCGCTGTCCTTGCGCACGCGCTCGCCGCTGCCGAGCCCGGTGCTGCCATCGTCGCCGGTGCGGGTGTAGATCTTCGTCAGGCGTTTGCCCATGCGGCCTCCTGCCGTCGAGCGTAGTCGCTCACCGGACGCTTGCCTAGTGGCGGTGTCGCCAGCGGCTACAGCGCGAGCCGCACGCCGGCGAAGGCGCCGAGTCCCGGGGTGTTGTAGCCGTAGACGTCCTCGTAGTCCTCGTCGAGGGCGTTCTCGATGCGGCCGTAGACCTCGATGCCCTTCGTGACCCGGTAGCTCGCCGCCAGGCGCAGCAACACGTAGCTGTCGAGGGTCACGCGGGTGGCAGGGTAGAAGAACGGCGGTGGGTAGAAGACATCCTCGCGTCGCCCGGTATACGCAGCGCCGATGTTCGCGCCGAGCCGGCCGTCGAGCCAGCGCCCGGCGAGGTCGAGCGAGCCGGTATGCAGCGGGCGGCGCAGTTCGCCGCTCAGCGCCACCTCCGGCGTGTTCGGATCGTCGGCACGCGAGTCGCTGTAGGTATAGCCGAGGTTCACCGTGTAGCTGCCGGCAAGGTTCGCACGGGCGGTCACCTCGACACCGCGGCGCCGGCTCTCGCCCTGCTGGTTGATCGCGGTGCAGGCGTAGCTCGGCGGCGGGCAGTACAGGCCGTTGATCTCGTCGTCGAGGTCGGCACGGAAGTAGGTGAGGTCGGTCGTGAGGCGGCCATCGAGCCAGTGCCGCTCGACGCCGAGATCCCAGCCCTTCGAGGTCTCCGGTTCGAGGTCGGGGTTGCCGACGAACTGGTTCGGGGAGAAACCGTAGCGCTCGGTGAAGGTCGGCGCCTTCTGGCCGGTACCGATGCTGCCATGCAGGCGCGTCGCGTCGTCGGGCAAGGCCCATGAAGCGGTCGTGCGCCAGGTGGTGACGTCGTCGAAATCGCTGTTGTCGTCGCGGCGCACGCTGGCGGCCAGCGACAGCCGCGGGCCGAGGAAGGCGAGATACTCGGCCGCGAACCCGGTGGTGTGCAGCGCCTGGTCCTGGTTGGGGTCGTAGAGCGTGCCGAAGAAGTCGATGATCTCGCCGCGCTGGTGGAACTCCTCGCGCTCGTGGCTGGCGGCGAGCGTGAGCAGGTGGCCCGGCGTGGTGGCATCGCCCTCGGTCAGGCGCAGGCTGGTCTGGTAGTAGAGGCCGTACCTGTCACCGGCGGTCGAGCGCGCCGCGTAGTCGCGCGCAGGGGTGGCGAGATCTTCCTCGATGGTGTCGGTATCGGTGGCGGTGAGCGCATAGCGCAACTCGTGCGACCAGCGCCCTTCGAGCAGGTCGAGCCGGGTGCCGGCGCCGAGGTAGGTCTGGCGCGCATCGGTCTCGTTGTCGGCGTCGGTCGGCAGCCCGGTGGTGGTGCTGTCGATGCCGTCGAATTCGGTGGTGGTGTCGGTGTGGCGCGCGTTGAGACTGAAAACCAGGTCCGGTTGCAGCGCGTAGCTGGCCCGCAGGTTACCGGTGACGTTGTCGTAGCCGTCGTCCTCGGTGCCGGTGCGCGACACGTTGCTGCCATCGGTCGTCAGCGCCGAGACGCTCGCTGCGAGCATGGCGCGTTCGGAGCGCAGCCCGACGCGCGTGCCGCCGCTCCACAGGTCGAACGCACCGCCTTCGAGGAAGGTGCCGGATTCGAACGGCTCGTCCGGCGTGCGCGTGATCACGTTGATCACACCGGCGAGCGCATCGCTGCCCCAGAGCGCGCTCTGCGGCCCACGCACGACCTCGATGCGCTCGATGTCGAAGCTCGCGAGGTGCTCGAAGGAGAATTCGTCGGCAGTGGAAAGGTCGTTGGCCTCCACCCCATCGATGAGCACGAGCACGTGGTTGGCCTCGGCGCCGCGCAGGCGCACCTGCGTCTGCGCGCCGATCGGCCCGCCGCGGGCGATGCTGAGTCCGGGCACGGTCCGCAGCGCCTCGACGGCCAGCAACTGCTGTTGCTCGGCGAGCTGGTGCCGGTCGACGATGTCGAGCGCACTGCCGCTGCGGGCGATGGCCTGCGGGGTGCGGTAGGCGGTGACGGTGATGCTGTCGCGGTCGCTGCCGGCCCAGGCGGGCAGGGCGAGCGCAACGCCGACGATGACGTGACGAAGCTTCATGGACGCGTTTCTCCCGGAACTCACACCCGAGTTCCCCAGGTGCGTACCGGTCGCGGCCGGGTCCCTCACCGCGCGCCGTTGGGGGCGCGCAGCACGGAACCCGCGGGCAGCCGCAGGCTGCCGCAACGGAGAATCAGGGGTGACGCAATGCCTCTGCAGCCGTCACGCCGTCTCCCGCCGAGACCTGACGCAATTACAACGCTGCGGGCCGGTATACGGGCTCGCGAGGGGCATCGTCGGCCGATGCCGGGGTGATCGCCTTCCCATGCCTTGCGGCACAGTGGCCAGCGTGACCACCCTTTCCTTCGCCTACCGTTGCGGGGGCAGCGACGGCCTTGCCAGCAGCGCTGGCGCACCGTCTTCCCGTTTATCCCCGCGACGTGGAGACGTCGCAGGGCACCTGCAGGACCGGCGGCCACGGTAATGTCGTGCTGCTGCTGCGTCAAGCCGGCAAAGCAGGCTAGACTGCCGCGCTGCCAGGAGCCGGGCATCCCGGCGCAGGGTCCCACCAGGCTGTACCGGTGCCGGACGCATTGACAATCCGGCAGGGTCCTGACTAGTGTTTCCCGGAAGGTAACATGGCCATGCCAGGTGAATTCGAATGAACGCGGTACGCAGGGTGGTGAAGCAGGCCCGTCGCGAAGCGACCGAGGAGCGCATCCTCGACGCGTTCGAAGCGGTGCTGAGCGAGACCGGCGTGCGCAACCTGTCGCTGAACGCGGTCGTGAAGAAGGCCGACGTCAGCAAGCCGCTGCTCTATCGTTATTTCGGCAGCCTGGTCGGGTTGGTGCGCGCCTGGGGCCAGCGCCGCCCGGCGTTCGGGGACATCGACCCGATTCCCGCCGATGGGGTGGCGCCATCGGGCGACATCAAGGACCAGGTCGAAAAGGATCTGCTGCGGATCGCCGAACACCTGCGTGCCAACCCGGTAACGCTGGAATTCATGGCCGAGGAGCTGATCGGCGAGAACGAGTTCTCGGCGGCGTTCAGCGAGGTCCGCGACCAGGCCCGCCGCGCGAGCGTGCGCCGCATGATGCGCGATGTCCGCTTCAGCGAGCCGGAGAACCGCCGCCTGATCATCATCGTCTACGCCGCAGTCGTGCACATGGCGCTGCGTGCGCGCCACGCGCCGACGTTCTTCGGCATCAAGCTCGACACCGACGAGGGCTGGGACGAGGTCATGGGCCACGTCCGCGGCATCTTCGACGATGCCCGGCTGGCCGCGAGGGTGCGCAGCGGCGAGTCGTGAGACAGGCGGTGCCGCAGCGGCTCAGCGCGGACCGTGCTCGGACGGCAGCCGTCGGCGCAGCGGCGTAACCTTGTCGACTGCCTGCGGCCGCGCCACCGGCGGGGACGGCAGCATCACCGTGGCATGTGGGCCCTGATAGGGCTCGAAGGGCACGGCGTAGAGATCGGCCAGCCTGTCACCAGTCAGCAGTGAGCTGACGCCGCCGAGCTGCCAGCGACCATCGCCATGAAGCAGCAGCGCCGTGTCGAAATGGCGCGCGGCGAGAGCAGGGTCGTGCAGGCTGGCGATCACCACCTTGCCTTCGGCGGCGAGCCGGCCGAGGGCGGCGAGCACCGCGAACTGGTGCGCCGGGTCGAGGTGGTTCAGTGGCTCGTCGAGCAGCAGGACATCCGGGTCCTGCACCAGCAGCGTAGCGAGTCCGAGGCGGCGGCGTTCACCACCGGACAGGGTTCCTGCCAACCGCTGCTCCCGGCCGTCGAGGTCCATGATGGCGAGCGCCGCGCGCGCCGCAGCGTGGTCTTCCGCGGTCTCCCATTGCCACAGGCCGAGTCGCGCATGGCGTCCCATGAGCGCCGTTTCGAGCACCGTCGTCGGGAACGGGTCATCCTGCTCCTGGAGGAGCAGGCCGACGGCCAGGGCGCGCTCGCGCTGGCCGAGTGCACCGCTGTCCGTACCGCGCAGGCGCACCAGCCCGCTGGCCGGACTGCGCAACCCGGCCAGCGTGTGCAACGTCAGCGTCTTGCCGACACCGTTGGGTCCGAGCAGGGCGACCAGGCTGCCGGCCCGCACGCTGAACGTGAGGTCGCGCACCAGCGTCCGCGAACCGGCCGTGATCGTCAGTGCTTCGGTTTCGAGCAGGGCCGACATGCGCCGCATTGTGCGCCAGCGCGGCGGGGGGTGCACAGGGAGGCCGGGTGCACCGGAATGGTCGGGGCTTGCACCTCTCCAGCAGGAGAGCCCCTGGACCTGTGGGAGCGGCGCGAGCCGCGACCCATTTCAGGCGAAAAAAAACCCCGCACTTGTGCGGGGTCTTATACGGGTTCTTGTTGTTGTCGCGAATCCGGTTTCTGTTTCAGCGGCGCCGTGGTGGTTGCTTGTTTTTCTTGTTCTGTTTGCGCTGCTTCTACTTCTGCTCGTTATTCTTCTTCTTGTATGCGTCTTCTGGCTTCGATGTCTGGTTTCAGATGTCGAACACTGCTACCGCTGGTAGAAACCTTTGTTGTGCGCAACCAGACAGAGCAAGACCTGTGCCATGACCGGGAAACCGATGCATAAACAGGTTGTTGCTCGCTGTTTATCCTGTCGGATCAGCGGTGAGATTCGCGATATGTAAGGTTTACCGACATTCGTTCGATGTGCCCGCCAGCACCGCCAGCTAGGACTGGTCTGCTAACACCCTGAATGGACAGGCGATGGCAGGTTGCAGTCAGCAACCATGGCCGCAGCTCGTAGCAGGAGAACAACAGCGTCCGTCGACTATCTCGGTCTCTGGGGGTGTTTTGCCGGCTGGTCGCCCGCTGCAGATGTAAATTGTCCCGACACCGTGTCTGCCGAAGGAACCAGCTCGTCGAGCGGGCGCAGCGTGCCGTCGATCATGACCGAGTCGATCCTGAGCAGGTGCGAGAGGTCGGCGAGCGGGTCACCGTCGATCACCAGCAGATCGGCGAGATAGCCCGGGGCGAGGCGGCCGATCTCGGCATGCAGGCCGACCGCTCGCGCAGCCTCGGCAGTGGCCATGCGCAGGGCCTCGGCCGGGGAGAGGCCGATACCGGCAAGCGCCCTGATTTCCGCCTGCAGACCCAGCCCGTAGGGCACCGCCGGGGCGCTGCTCGCCGTTGCGAGGCGGCCACCGCTCGCGAGCAGGCGGCCGAGGGTCCGCTGGCGCAGGCGCAGTGCGGTGCGCGCTGCCAGCGAATCCGGGCCCGGCGCCGGCTGCCAGGTGCGCTCGTGTCCGGCGCGCTCGTCCGCCCGGAACAGCGCCTGGTACTGGCGGCTCGCCAGCAGGTCCGGAAACTGGCGCACGATCACCGCCATGCTGCCCGCGGCGAGCGAGGGCACGAACACGACACCCGCACGGGCCATGACCTCGACGGCATCCTGCTGGTAGTGGTCGGTGCCATGGCCGGCCGCCGCGCGTGACGGCAGCGCGAGCGCCGCGGGTCCTATGGTATGGACCAGGCCGGAACTCGCGGCGAGCCAGGAATCCGACCAGATGGCCGCCGCCCTTGCCTGCAGCGGTGCGACGAGCGCCGGCAACCGTCCGGTCGCGGCCGGACAAAGCCGCACCGCGCCGGTCGCCAGATCGGCATCGTCGAATGCCGGCGCATCGGTGTCGCCACACCAGCCCGGGCTGGCGAGCAGGCGTGGTCCGGCGGCGCGCGCCTGCCAGCGTTCGGCGACCTCGCGCAGCCCGGTATCGCCGGCAACGACCTGCGCGGTGGTCACGCCGAAGGCGAGCAGCAGACGTCCGAGCCGTTCGCCGCCGCGCTCGCCTATCCTCATGCCGAGATCGATCAGTCCGGGAATCACGGTCCGGCCGCTGGCGTCGATCACGCGCGCCCCCGTGTCGCCGGTCGACCACGGCTGCACGGCGACGATGCGCGAGCCCTCGACGACGACTTCGTGGTCCACGAGGTAGCCGTTGCCGACGCCGTCCAGGACGCGGCTGGCGCGCACGATGGTGCGGCCGCTGGCGGCTGCCGGGTGCCAGTCGATGGCGAGCGGCACGCGGCTGACGCTGCCGTCGGGCGCGACCCGCGCCAGCCCTTCGCCATCGGTGAACAGCGCGCTGCCGTCGCTCAGCCAGCGTGCACGGCGTGCCGGCTGTGCAGTGATCCCGCGCCACCCGGCACCGGGCAGGCCGCTGCCGAGTGCGGGCAGGATGCCGATGCCAGCGCCCGAGGCCACGAGCAGCGTGCTGCCGTCGGCGGCCCACTGGGCCGAGACCGCACCATCGCCGACAGCGGCGAGCGGCAACGTCAGGCGGCGCACCGAGCCGTTGCCGTCGGCCGGCGCGAGCAGCCACTGGGGCTGGCCCGCCACGGTCTGTACGACGCCGACCGCCTGGTCATCTGCCGACCAGACCGGTGTACCGCGGGGGTCGAGGCCAGTGGCGAGTGTCGTGGTGGCCCCCGTGTCGAGCCGTGCAATCCTGAGGCTGCGGCCTGCGCCGTTGTTGCCGGTGAGGAATGCGATGCGGTTGCCGGCAGCGTCCAGCGCCGGTCGCCCGGCGCCGTCAGACTCGGCGGTGACACGGACGAGTTCGCGCGTGGCAAGGTCCATCCGCCAGATCTGCGGTGTCCCATCGCGGTCCGAAGTGAATGCCAGCAGGCGGCCGTCGGCGCTGGTGTCCGGATCGCGATCGACCCAGGCATCGATGGTCAACTGGCGTTGCAGCTTGCCAGCGGCGTCGAACTCCCAGAGATCGCCGAGTGCCGAAGCCACGATGTGCCCGTCCGGCAGGACCGCGAAGCCCGCCAGTCCGCGCGCCGGCCGGGCGCCGTCGGCGGCAGGCAGGTGCCGCTCCGGAGGGCTCGGTGCGCGCTGCGTGACCAGCGTCGCCTCGAACGGAATTTCGGTGCCCACGAAGGCACCGATCTCGCGCTTGCGCACCTGTCCGTCGGCGGTATAGAGCAGGTTCTCGCGGTCGAGCCAGGTCGTGCGGGCGGCGATCACGTTGCCGGTACCGCCGGCCGGCTTGAGCACGACGGGCTCGGACAGGATCGCGAGGCGCAGCCGTGGCCCGTCGGGACTGGCGGCCACGTAGCTGATCACGGCGCCATCCGGGCGCCAGGCCGGGGTGCGCAGCGCGTGCGGGCTCTCGGCGAGAGTGCGCGGTGAACCTCCTGGCGAGCGCAGCACGAGCGCACTGCGTCCGGCGCGCACCTGCACGTAGGCGATCGCGTTGCCGTCCGGGCGCCAGACGGGGTCGATCTCGTCGCCGGGTTCAAAGCTCAGCTGGCGCAGCGCGCCGGTGGCGGGTTCCAGTTCCCAGATGTCGAACTCCCCGCCGCGGTCGGAGGCGAATGCCAGACGCTGGCCGTCCGGCGACCATGCCGGGGCGAAGCTGTGTCCGGGCGCGGCGGTCAGGGCGCGGGCATTGCCAGCGTCGGCGTCCATCAGCATCAACTGGTGCCCGTCGTCGCGCAGCGTCTCGTAGGCGATCCTGCGCCCGTCCGGACTCGGTGCCGGTCGGCGGGCGTACTCGCCGCTCGCCGACAGCGGAGTCGCCGTGCCGCCGGTCATCGGCAGGGTCCACAGCCGCCCGGCGAAGTCGAGGATCAGCCGGCCGTCGCCGAGCGGGACGGCGCCGATGTCCGTGCCCTGCTGTACGCGCAGCAGCACCTCGTCGGCCGCGGCGGTGCCGGCGAGCGTCAACGCGAGAACCAGCGCGATGCCACGCAGACACCGGCCGGCAGCCCTGGCTGTCATTCCCGTCATGTGCGCAGTGCCCGTGCGCGCCGCGAACGCGTGGCGCGAGCGGATTGTAGTGAGCGCAACCCCGTCCGGCCAGCGCGCTTGCGGGGTTCTGCGGCAGTCGGTAAAAGTCTCGGCCAGTCCCTGGGTGAAGGCAGGCCATGACTCTCGACGAATTGCGCAGCCGTCTCGGCGCCATCGACCGGCAGATCATCGATCTCGTGGCCGAGCGTCAGGCCGTGAGCCGGGAGATCGGTGCCGTCAAGCGCAGCGCAGGCCGCGCGACGCGCGACTTCACCCGCGAGAAGCAGGTGATCGACGCGGCGCGGGACCGTGCCGCACAACAGGGGATTCCGCCTGGCGTGGCGGGCGAGCTGATGCAGCTGCTGATCCGCTCCTCCCTGACGACACAGGAACGCGCCCGCGTGCAGGCCGAGGGTGCCGGCCGCGGGCAGCGCGTGCTGGTGGTGGGTGGCGCCGGCAAGATGGGCCGCTGGTTCGCGGAGTTCCTCGACTCGCAGGGCTTCGACGTCACGGTCGCCGATCCCGCGGGTGCTCCGCCGGGTTTTCGCCACGTCGCCGACTGGCGCACGCTCGGCAACGATTTCCAAATCACGGTCGTCGCCACACCCATCGGTGCAACCAACCCGATCCTGCACGAGATGGCTGCACGCGGGCAGCAAGGCCTGGTGTTCGACGTCGGCTCGATCAAGACGCCGCTGGCCGGCGGGTTGCGTGCCCTGGCGGCACGGGGCTGCCGCGTGACCTCGCTGCACCCCATGTTCGGTCCGGACACCCAGCTGCTCTCGGGCCGGCATGTGCTGTTCATGGATGCCGGCTCGCCGCAGGCAGTGCGCGAGGCGCGCCAGCTCTTCGCCTCGACCATGGCCGAGCAGATCGAGATGCCGCTCGACGAACACGACCGGCTGATCGCCTACGTACTCGGCCTGTCGCACGCCGTCAACATCGCCTTCTTCACCGCGCTCGCCGAGAGTGGCGAGACGGCGCCGCGCCTCGCCAGGCTTTCCAGCACCACGTTCGACGCCCAGCTTGGGGTGGCTGCCAAAGTCGCGCAGGAGAGCCCGCAGCTGTACTTCGAGATCCAGCAGCGCAACCCGCAGGGCCTGTATGCGCTCGAAGAGTTGCAGAAGGCGATGCAGCGGCTGACCGATATCGTGCGCCGTGGCGACGAGGCAGCCTTCGTGCACCTCATGGAGCAGGGTCGCGACTACCTCGCGCACCGTGTCTGAGGTGCGGGGCGGTCAGTCGCGGGCGCCCTGCCCGCGGGCGAGCAGCACCAGGAACAGCGGCACGCCGAGAAGCGCGGTGATGGCACCGACCGGCAGCTGGCGTGGCGCAAGCAGCGTGCGTGCCGCGAGATCGGCCAGCACCAGCAGGGAACCGCCGGCGAGTGCCGCAGCCGGCACGACCACCCGGTGGTCGGCGCCGGCAGCCAGGCGCACGAGGTGCGGCACGACCAGACCGACGAAGCCCACCGTGCCGGCAGTGGTGACGGCCACGGAGGTGAGCGCGGCACCGAGGAAATAGATGGCGATGCGCAGGCTGCGCACCGGGAGCCCGAGCAGTGCCGCCTGCCGGTCGCCGGTGGCCAGCACGTTGAGGGCGCGGCCAAGGGCGAAGCATGCTGCGGTGCCGGCGCCGGCAGTCAACAGGCAGGCCGCCGGGCTCTCGGTGAAGGCGAAGTCACCCATCAGCCAGAACAGCGCACCGCGCAGGTTGCGCTCCGGACTCACGGCGAGCAGCAGGCTCACGAGCGCGCTCCAGCCGGCGGCCACGACCACGCCGGTGAGCAGCAGCCGGCCGGGCGCCCAGCGCCCGCCATGGGCGATCATGAAGACCAGCACCGTGCTGCCCAGCGCTCCGGCAAAGGCGCTGGCATCCACCAGGGCGCCGCTCGCGCCCGCCAGCATCGAGGCGAGTGCGAATGCCGCGGCACCGCCCGAGGTGCCGAGGATGTAGGGGTCGGCGAGCGGATTGCGCAGCAGTACCTGCATCAGCGCACCGGCCAGCGCCAGCGCTGCGCCGCTGCCGAAGGCTGCGAGGACGCGCGGCAGCCGCAGATCGAGCACGACCTGGCGCACCGTGGCATCGGCTTCGCCGGTGACCAGCGCGAGCACGTCGTGCGGACCAACCGTGCCGCTGCCAAACGACACGGCGATGGCGAGTGCGAGTGCGGCGGCTGCAGCCAGGCAGGCGATGAAGGTCGGCGCACGGCTGTGCATGGTCGGTGGCGGTGGCCCGGTGACGCGACCGGCGGTTGCCGGCCGAGCGGCAGTGTAGCGAAAACCGTGCGGTGGCCGAGCATTTGCCCGCCGCAGTCTTTGTGGAACAATGCCAGCGCTTTCGCACGGGGACTGCAGGACCTTGGACCGCATTGATTCGCAAGGATATCGGGCCAACGTCGGCATCGTCCTCAGCGACGAGTCCGGGCAGGTCCTGCTCGGCGGACGCGTCGGCCAGGCAGGCTGGCAGTTTCCCCAGGGCGGGATCCGCGTGCAGGAGTCGGCGCAGCAGGCGATGTACCGGGAACTGCGCGAGGAGATCGGGCTCGCGCCCGGCGACGTCGCGATTCTCGGCACCACCCGCGGCTGGCTGCGCTACCGTCTCCCGGAGCGCTATGTCAGGCGTGGCTCGCGGCCCCTGTGCCTGGGCCAGAAGCAGCGCTGGTTCCTGCTGCGTCTGTGCACGGACAAGGCGCAGCTGCGACCCGACACCACCGATACACCGGAATTCGACCGCTGGCGCTGGGTGGACTACTGGCAGCCGGTGGAGGAAGTCATCGAGTTCAAGCGCCGCGTCTACGTGCGGGCACTCGGCGAGCTCGCGGCCTTCCTCGAGCCGCGGCCACCGCCGCCACCCGGATGGCCCGGCGAGTGGGGGCTCGGGCACGAGCTTGCGCGGGAGTCCACGTGAAGGCCGGTCTCCCCGACTGGTTCCTCCAACCGGGTCGCTGGCGCCAGGTCGCACTCGGCGCCGGACTCGCGCTTGCGCTGGTCGGCGCCTTCGAACTCGGCCAGTTGCGAGCCGGCGTCGGTCCCCGGGAACCAGGCCACGAGCTCGAGCGCCTGCGCGCCGAGAACCGACGCGGTGCCGAGCAGCTCGCCCGTCTCGAGACCGATGCCGAGGTCAATCGCCAGGCCTACGCTGAGGTCGAGCGCCAGCTCGCGGAGCTGCAGGGCAAACTCATCGAGCAGCAGGAGGAGATGGCGTTCTACCGCGGCATCGCCGGGGTGCGCGGTTCGCTCTCCGTCCAGGATTTCTCGCTGTCGCCGCTCGCCGGCGGAGGCGTGCTGCTGCGCTTCGTGCTGGCCCAGCAGCAGCCGACCGGTCGTGAGGTGAGCGGCCAGGCGCAGGTGCGGGTCGAGGGCCTGCGTGGTGGTCGCGCGGCGAGCCTGGATCTGGCCGCGCTCGGTGCCGGCAGTGGCACCGCCCGCAACTTCTCCTTCCGTTATTTCGGCGAAGTCACGGCCGAACTCCATCCGCCTGCGGATTTCGAACCGCGGCGTGTCGTCATCCGGGTCGTACCGGCCACCAGCGGACTGCAGGCCGGCGTGGAGTCGTTTCCGTGGTCCGTGCGGGGCTGAGGATTCCCCGGTGAGGCGCAGCCGTCCGGGCGGTGACATCCTCGGCGCTGTCGACCTCGGGTCCAACAGCTTCCACATGGTCGTCGCGCGTTTCTCGCACGGCCAGCTGGTCGTCATCGACCGGTTGCGCGAGACCGTGCGTCTCGCTGCCGGACTCGATCGGCGCAACCGTCTCGATGCCGCGAGTCAGCGCCGCGCGCTCGAGTGCCTGGCGCGTTTCGGCGAGCGGTTGCGCAACGTGCATGCAGCCAGGGTGCGGGTCATCGGCACCAGTACCCTGCGCCGGACGCGCTCGCGCGGCGCCGAGGGTTTCCGCGGCCGGGCGCGCCGCGCCCTCGGCCATCCGCTCGAGGTCATATCGGGTATCGAGGAAGCGCGGCTCATCTACCTCGGTGTCAGCCACAGCCTGCCGAAGATCCGCGGCCTGCAGACGGTCATCGACATCGGTGGCGGCAGCACCGAGATCATCCAGGGACGCGGCTTCCGTGCCGAGGTCATGGCGAGCCTGTCCATCGGCTGCGTCGGCCTGACGGCGCAGGTGTTTCCTGGTGGGCGGATCACCGCGCGGGCATTCCGCGCCGCCCGCCAGGCCGCCCGGCTGGAACTCGAGCCGGTGCGCGCGCGTTTCCTGGAACGGACCCCGATCCGTGTCGCGGGGGCCTCGGGCACGATCCGTGCGGTTAGCGACGTACTCACTGCACTCGGGCGGGCGCGCAAGGGCATCACCATCGACGACCTCGAGTTCCTCATCGGGCGCATGGTTGCGGCCGGCCATGTCACGCGGCTGCAGCTGCCGGGCCTGGGACCGGAACGCGCCGAGGTCCTGGCCGGCGGCATCGCCATACTCGTGGAGACCATGGCGGCGCTGAAGCTGCGCCGCATGATCGTCGCCGAAGGCGCGCTGCGCGAAGGCATTCTCTACGACATGGTCGGGCGCCTGACCGACGAGGATGCCCGGGTGCGCACGGTGCGGGCGATGCAGGCTCGGTTCCGCGTCGACGCGGGCCAGGCGCGGCGCGTCACGGCGACGGCGCTCGGGCTGTGGCGCCAGGTCGCCGAATCCTGGGAGATCGACCGGGAGGCCGATCGCCACCTGCTGTCGTGGGCTGCCGCCCTGCACGAGCTCGGCCTCGACATCGCCCATTCCCACTATCATCGACACGGCGCTTACCTGCTCGAGAACAGCGACATGCCTGGCTTCACCCGTGACGAGCAGCGCGTTCTTGCCGCCATGGTCAGCTGTCACCGCCGCAAGTTTGCGGAGGTACCGTTCGGTGCGCTCGGGCGGGAGTGGCGCACGCGTACGTTGCGCCTGGCGGTGTTGCTGCGCCTGGCCGTGCTGTTCAACCGGGGACGTCACCCCGGCGGTGGACCCCCGGCGCGGTTGCAGGCGGCAGGACGGAACCTCGATCTGTCGCTGCCGGCGGCCTGGCTGCGGGCCAATCCGCTCAGCGCGGCGGATCTCGACCGCGAGGCGCGTTTCCTTCGGGCGGTGGGCCTGCGGCTGCGGGTCACGCGCCGGCGGAGCTGAAACCTTCGGCGAGCTGGCGCAGCAGCATGAGCTGCGCTGCCTGCGGTATCTCGTTGGTGGCTGGTCTGGCGAGTTCGTAGCGCCCGTCGGGGCGCAGTTCCCAGGCCTGGCAGTTGTCGTCGAGGCAGGTGTCGAGATCGGCGAGCAGGCGCGCCTTGTGGGCCTCGTCGGTGATCGTGAAGCAGATCTCCACGCGTCGGAAGAAATTGCGCTCCATCCAGTCGGCGCTGGCGAGCATCACCCGCTCGTCACCGTTGGCGTGGAAGTAGTACACGCGCGAGTGTTCGAGAAAGCGCCCGACGATGGAACGCACGCGGATGTTGTCGGACACACCGGGTATGCCCGGGCGCAGGCAGCAGATGCCGCGCACCACGAGGTCGACGACCACACCGGCGGCTGACGCCCGGTACAGGGCACGGATCACCTCCGGCTCGACCAGTGCATTGAGCTTGGCGATGATGTGGCCGTTGCCACCGGCGGCGACGTTGGCGATCTCGGCCTCGATCAGGTCGAGGATGTCCCGGTGCAGGGTAAATGGTGCCTGGTGCAGTCGTCGCAGCGGCGGCGTGCGCATCAGGCTGGTGAGCTGCAGGAACACCTGGTGGACGTCCTCCGTGAGCACCGGTTCGGTGCTGAGCAGGCCGTAATCGGTGTACAGGCGCGCCGTGCCGGGGTGGTAGTTACCGGTACCCAGGTGCACGTAGCGCTGCAGGCGTGTGCCCTCGCGGCGTACGACGAGGGCCATCTTGCAGTGGGTCTTGTAGCCGACGACGCCGTAGACGACGTGCGCGCCCGCTTCCTGCAGCCGGTTGGCGAGATTGATGTTTTCAGCCTCGTCGAAGCGCGCCCGCAGCTCGATGATGACCGTCACTTCCTTGCCGGCCTGCGCGGCTGCGACGAGGCTATCGACGATGGGGGACTTGTGGCCGGTACGATACAGCGTCAGCTTGATCGACAGCACGTCCGGGTCTTGTGCGCTGCGGCTGATGAAGTCGAGCACCGGCGCGAAGGACTGGTAGGGATGGTGCAGCAGGATTTCCTGCCGGCGGGCCGCGGCGAGCACATTGTCCGCCTCGGTGATCTCGCGCGGCACGCTCGCGGTGAACGGCGGATAGGTCAGGTCCGGGCGACGCGCCAGATCGTGCACCGCAAGCAGGCGGTTCAGGTTCACCGGCCCGTCGACGCGGTAGAGGTCATCGGCGTCGAGGCCGAACATCTCCAGGAGGAAGTCGGTGAGCGGCGCCGGGCAGTCGTGGGCGATCTCGAGTCGCACGGCAGCGCCGTAACGGCTGGCGATCAACTCGCCCTCGAGCGCGCGCATCAGGTCGTCGACCTCTTCATCGTCGACGTACAGGTCGCTGTTGCGCGTGACGCGGAACTGCCAGCAGCCCTGGATTTCCATGCCGACGAAAAGTTCCTCCACGAAGGCGTGGATTACCGAGGACAGGAACACGAAGTCGCAGGGGCCGGTACCGGCGATCTCGGCGGGTAGCCGGATGAGGCGTGGAAGCGAGCGTGGCGCCTGCACGATGGCGCGCTGCACCGGTCGGCCGAAGGCGTGCGTACCTTCGAGGCCGACGATGAAGTTCAGGCTCTTGTTGAGGATGCGGGGGAACGGTCGTGCCGGATCCAGTGACACGGGGCTCAGCACCGGCTCTATCGTGTTGGTGAAATAGTCGCGCAGCCACTCGCGTTGCGGCGCGTTCCAGCGGCTGCGGCGCACGAAGCGGATGCCTTCCGCGTCCAGCGCGGGCATGATTTCCTCGTTGAGCAACCGGTACTGCTCGGCCACAAGCTCGTGGGCGCGCAGGCCGATCTCGCGCAGCAATTCCGGTGGCGTCATCATGTCGGGGCCCGTCGGCCCGCCGCCGATCTCTGCCCGCTGCATCAGGCCGCTCACGCGGATCTCGAAGAATTCGTCGAGGTGCGTCGAGACGATGCACAGGAACTTCAGGCGCTCGAGCAGCGGGATGGAGGTGTCAGTGGCCTGGTGCAGGACGCGGCGCGTGAACTCGAGCGCGCTCAACTCGCGGTTGATGAAGTGATCGGGATTGCGCAGGTTGATCGTATCCACAGGGCGCGTCTCGGACAGCCGGTGTCGGCGGTTGCTGGTGGTGGCGGGTCCGCTCGACCAGCACATCAATATAGCAGCGGCCCGTGGCTGCTACGTGACAGCAGTCACAGTTGTCATAATCGAGGATGGCCGCGCCCGGTCGACGGGCGCGTGCCAGCGGGTGATTCCGGCTCGATTCAGCCTGAGCGGCGCGAGCGCGGCACGGACCTGGCGGCTGCCAGGGTGCTGCTGCCGGTATCGAGCCGCTCGAGGAGCGGTGCCGCGACGCGGGTGAACTCCGTGCGCTCGCCTGGTGCGAGCGGCTGAGACGCGTTCGGCAGCTTGACCGTGCGCGGGTTCATGTAGCGGCCGTTGACCCGGTACTCGTAATGCAGATGCGGTGCGGTGGCGAGACCCGTTGCACCGACGTAGCCGATGACATCGCCCTGCGACACTCGCTGGCCGACGCGCACGGTCTGCGCGAAACGCGACAGGTGACCGTAGAGCGTGGAGACGCCGCCGGGGTGCTGGAGGATGATGGCGTTGCCGTAGCCGCCCTTGCGGCCGCGGTACTCTACGCGACCGTCCGCCGGCGCACGCACCGGAGTGCCGGTGGGTGCTGCATAGTCGACACCCGTGTGGGCACGGATGGTGTTCAGGATCGGATGGCGCCGGCGCGGATTGAAGTCCGAGCTCACCCGTGTGAAGGCGAGCGGGGCGCGCAGGAACGCCTTGCGCAGGCTGCGGCCCTCGGGCGTGTAGTAGCCGGTGCGTCCGTCACCGCTGCGATAGCGCACCGCCCGGTAGCTGCGCCCCTGGCTGACGAACTCGGCGGCGAGGACTTCGCCCTCGGCGAGTTTGTCGCCGCGGTTCCACATTTCCTCATAGATGATCGTGAACCGGTCGCCTTCGCGCAGGTCGAGCACGAAGTCGATGTCCGAGGCGAAGATCCCGGCCAGTTCCATGATGGTGCGGTCGGCGACCCCGGCCCTGGCGGCGGCCTCGAACAGGGAGCTGCGGATTTCACCCGAGGCCCGCGCCGAGCGGGTCTCGTAGTCGAGTGCGACGATGCCGGCGTCAAAGCCTTCCGCCGCGCGCGTCACGCTCAGGGTCTGGAACGGATCGATGCGGCGGCTGATGTCGAGGATGCTGCCGCCGTCGTGGCCGACGCTGATCAGGTCGCCCGGACGCAGGATGCGCAGGTACTTGCGCGCGGTCTCCAGCCGCATGATCGCCTGGAGGTCCGCGAGGTCGAGTCCCGCACGGCGAAACAGAGCGTCCAGGGTGTCGCCACGGTGCACCGTCAGGTCGACGGCCTCCCGTTTTTCGGGGCCCCCGTCGATGTAGCCAAACGACCCGGCCGGAATGAGGTCGGCGGAATTCAGCAGCAGTGGTACGGTGAAGACCGGCCGGATCTCCGACAGGGCGCGGTCGAGCCGCAGCGCTTCGTGGTATCCGGCATCGGGCAGGAGCAGGCCGATCGACAGCAGCGGCAGGGCGAGTCCGGTCGCAAACCACGGCAGCGGGGCCGTGCGGCTCGCCGCCCGGTTTCCGGTACCTCCGGCGCTGAGACGCCTGAGCGCTGCCCTGATCACCCGTCCTCCCGTCACTCTTCGTTGGCTGGGATCGGCGCCAGGCCCAGCGGGCACCGCCGGCAGATCCGGCCGGAATTATCAACGCCGTCAGCGGGCTGGGTCAACAAAGGTTCTGGATTTGTGACCGGTCGCACGCTCGGGGTGCTGCCCCCGGTCCCGAGCGCGTGTCCGGTGCCGGCGTGGTGACCCAATTCAGTGAATTCGCTATGCTCGGCGCCCGCTTTTTCCCCTCGCTGGACCGGATTCCCACGCCATGTTGCCTGCGCAAGCCCAGCTGACCGAACTGCGCCGTGGCGTCGACGACATCCTGGTCGAAGCGGACCTGCAGGCCAGGCTCGCCGGGAACCGGCCCCTGCGAATCAAGGCCGGCTTCGATCCGACGGCACCGGACCTGCACCTCGGCCACACGGTGCTCATCAACAAGCTGCGCCAGTTTCAGGAATTCGGCCACGAGGTGATCTTCCTGATCGGCGACTTCACCGGCATGATCGGCGACCCTTCCGGGCGCAGTGCCACGCGCCCGCCGCTGACGCCGGACGACGTGCGGCGCAATGCCGACACCTACGCCACCCAGATCTTCAGGATCCTCGATCGCGAGCGCACCCGCATCGAGTTCAACTCCCGCTGGATGGGAACGATGTCGGCAGCCGACCTGATCGGCCTGGCAGCCCGGCACACCGTGGCACGGATGCTCGAGCGCGACGACTTCCACAAGCGCTACCAGGCGGGCAAACCGATTGCGATCCACGAGTTCCTCTATCCCCTGGTGCAGGGCTACGACTCGGTCGCCCTGCGTGCCGACGTCGAGCTCGGCGGGACCGACCAGAAGTTCAATCTGCTGGTCGGCCGGCAGTTGCAGCAGGCCTTCGGACAGCCGCCCCAGGTTGTCATGACCATGCCGCTGCTCGAAGGGCTCGACGGCGTCAACAAGATGTCGAAATCGCTCGGCAACTACATCGGCATCACCGACCCGCCAGCCGACATGTTCGGCAAGATCATGTCGGTGTCCGACGAGCTGATGTGGCGCTACTACGACTTGCTGAGCTTCGAGCCGGCAGCGGCCATCGCCGGGTTGCGCCAGGAAGTTGCCGCCGGAGTCAACCCGCGCGACGTGAAAATCCGTCTTGCCATGGAACTGGTGGCCCGCTTCCACGGTGGCGACGCTGCGCAGCAGGCCCGCGACGGGTTCCTGCGACGTTTCGCAGAGCGTCAGCTGCCGGAGGAAATCGCCGAGATCACGGTCCACGCCCGGGATGGGCGTCTCGGCATTGCTTATATATTGCGGGAAGCCCAGCTGGTGACGAGCACCACCGAGGCGCTGCGCATGATCCGGCAGGGCGCCGTGAAGCTCGACGGCGAACGGGTCGAGGACGGCCGGCGCGAGATCCCGGCCGGTGCGAGCCACGTTTTCCAGGTTGGAAAGCGGCGCGTGGCGCGCATCACGATCCTCGGTTGAAACCAGTCGGCAAAAAATCCTGCGCCGCCTGTTGACCTGTCGCGATACCTCGCTATAATTCCGCTTCTGCCCGCGGTCCTCGCGGGTATTTGTTCTTTAACAATCGGGAAACAGGTAATTTGTGCGGGCGCTCGCGTCGACGCTCCTTCGAGGAGCCCGATGTGAGTGACCAAACCGCGCACGTCTTCGGACGTGTTCGGTGAGGGATCTCTCTTTCAATCTCGATACCTTAAATTGAAGAGTTTGATCCTGGCTCAGATTGAACGCTGGCGGCATGCTTAACACATGCA
>CAYQAR010000013.1:0-57054 GCA_964415505.1 uncultured Chromatiaceae bacterium
TCACCTCACACCTTAGCCGAGCGGGCAGACACAAGCGGCTTCAGCCGCGACTCCCTATTGCCTTGCAAAAAACCTGCCCCAAAAAGAATCAGCCGCACCCTCGCGGGTGCGGCTGACTGTCTTCATCGACCCTGGTCGAACCTCACCCCTGACGGGCGAGGCTCCAGACCGTCAGCTCACGCGCGGGCGCGGCGACGGACCCAGGCCAGGCCACCAAGCGCCGAACCGAGCAGCCACACGGCGCCCGGAACCGGCACATTGGAGAACGTCAGGTAGTTGACGCCGGCCGCAGCCAGGTCGGCATTGTTGGAAAGGATCAGCGTCCCGTTCGAACCGAGGTTGTCCTGCACCACGATCCACAGGTTGAAGGCGCCATCGCCTGCGCTGCAGCCACCGCCGCCGGCGGTGTTCGCCAGCGTGCGCGGGTTGCCCGTGCTCACGTCGTCGCCGCCGAGCGTGCGCTGCACGCAGTTGGCATTGCCGCCGACGTTGTAGGCCATCGAGCTTTCGTAGGTGAAGTTGCCGCCCGTGCCGACGTTGGCGCAGCCGTTGGCGCCGACACCGGCGAGGAAGTTGCCTTCGCCGCAGGAGTACGCGGTCGCGCTGGTCGTGTCCGCCACGGTGTCGATGGTCATGTTAGTGACCTTGTCACCGATGACCGCCGACGAAAAGGCACTGCTGCCGAGCGTCGAGATAGTGTTGAAATTGCCCGTCATCGACAGCACGCCCGTTGCCGCATCCCAGGTCCACACCGCGGTGGAGGCCGTGACGCCTGCCGCAATGATGCCGGCATTTCCCGGGTTGATGCAGGACGTATGCGCCGCGAAGTTCGCGCACCCTTCCCAACGCAACGTGCTCAGCGAGCCGCTGGAGCTGCGCTGGTTGTGCGCATCGAGTTCCAGCAGTACAGGCGCAGCGCTCACCTGGCCCGCCAGGGCCAGCAGTGCCGCCGAAATCAATACCTTCTTCATTCTAGTCCTCCAGATCTTGTTGACGTTTGAATATCCGCCTGGATCGCGTTCCGGAGAGTCGTCCGGCTTCCCCGTGTCGTTGTCAGTGACTCCCGATGCCGTGAAACCGCGTTTCAGATCGCAGCCCACGAACGCTTTCAGATCGGATCATCCCCTTCGGAAGAAGCTCACAAGCCCTTCTTCACGAGCATGGACTCTACACCTGCCGGTCGGGGCTGCAACAGGTCTTTGACATAACCATCCATCTTCACAGGTGCGGAAAATTGTCGCAGGGGGCCGCACACAGCCACATCCCAAACCCGTGCCGGTGCAGGGCATTCGAATGACGCCGGGCTCCGGCGGTCCCGCACCCCGCCCCGGCGTTCTTGTCCCGCGCCGGCATATCGGCTAAGTTTCGCCGGACATATCGGGCCGGGGTTGCGGGGGGGCAGAACACAAGCCAGGGGGTCGGCACGGGGAGGCCGGGGGATACCGTCATCGCGGACGGCCCGGAATCCGGGCAGCGTTTTCCCCTGCGACCACCCCCCCGCGCAGCGCTGGCGTTGCGGCCCGCCGACAAGGCCTCGAGACCATGCTGCAATCCGGCATGAGCCACGTCCAGTCACCATTGCTTGGGAGGAGAATCGGGACATGAAATACACGGCAGTGTTCGCGCTGCTCGCACTGACGAGCGGGTTCGCGTACGCGGACGGTGGCCTCGCCGGCGCGCGCGTCGGCTTTGCAGGCTCATTCGGCGAGTTCAAGGGCGACGACGTCGCGGCGCCCGAGCTCGGCAACAACTTCATCAACGACAACTCGGTCGGCTTCAAGATGTACGGCCAGTTCCCGCTGAACGACTGGCTCGCGGTCGAGGCTGCGTACCATTTCACGAACGACTTCGAGGACAAGTCGAAGGATGAGAGCCTGCCCGGCAAGCTGCAGATCTCCTTCAGCGGCTTCTCGCTGCAGGGCCTGGTCTACATCCCGACGACGTTCGAGGAGTTCGATGCCTACGTGAAGGCGGGCTATTACGACTTCGACGACGATCTCGCCCTGAACGGCACCAACATCGATTCGTCCTCGGAGCGCGGCTTCGTCGGTGGAGCGGGCCTCCTGATCCACATCGGCGAGCAGCTCGGCGTACGCCTCGACATCGACTGGTTCAACGCCGAAGTCGGCGACCTGTCGTCGGTCAACCTCGGCGTGGAATACCGTTTCGGCAGCGACAGCGCCGCCGCGGACGCGAAGTAAGCGGCGCCGGCGCGCCGCCTGTCGCCAACATTTTTCGGTGAGGACAATCCCGTGAGAAAAACCTTCTGTTTCGTCGCCACGCTGGCCCTGCTGGCCGTGGCCCAGGTCGCCAGCGCCACCCGCGTGGTGCTCATCGCCCACAACCAGCGCAGCGGTGCCGGCACCGGCCAGCCGAGTGTGCTGCGCTGGGACGGCTGCGCCAACTACGCGCAGTACACGAACTGCATCAACCCGGCCAATGCCGGCATGGCGGCAGCGGGCATCACGCCCTCCACGGCCGTGTGGGACTGGGATGCGGCAACGGGCGTGCTGTCGATGACGGGCACGTTCAACTCCGCCTCGACCATCAGCAGCCAGTCCATGGGCCCGATGGTCATCGGCGACAAGGTCACCGACCTGGTGATCGACACCACCAACAACACGACCAGCGCGGCCACGTATGCCTGCGGTGAGGGTACCTTCCTCGCCGGGGTCGGCGCCCATGGCTGTGCCAACGTCAGCACGGGCGGCGACTTCACCTACAACAGCTCGATGGCCTACAACGTCGGCGGTGACGCCAACTGCGTGCAGCGCACGCTCGGCGGCGACGACGTGAGCACGGGCAACCCGCGCACACTCGCGACTACCGCCGGCGGTGGTGGCTGCGATCCGGGCGACGGTGCCTTCCTGATGTACGAGGTCACCACGGACAACACGGCCACGCTCGGCGGCCAGCTGGTCGTTTCCAACAACACCGACCTCTTCGCGGCCGGCGTCAACTATCTGACCTTCCAGGCGGTGGCCAGTGCCGACGACGACGGGCCGTTCGATGCCCTCGAGTCGGTCGCCCTGCCGATCGACGTGCTCGCCAACGACACGCTGTTCACCGATCCCGTCACCGTCACAGTCACCACGCCCCCGGGCAAGGGGACGGCGCTGGTGAACGGCTCGCCCGGCCCGGCGGCCGGCATCACCATCACCTACACCGCCGGCGCCGGACAGTCCGGTGCCGACAGCTTCGTCTATCAGGTCACCGACGGCGCCAGCACGGACACGGCCACCGTGACCCTGAACGTGCTCACCGGCGGCGCCAACGACGACACCGCCTCGACCACGCGCAATGCCGCTTCGTTCAGCATCAACGTCGGCGGCAACGACTCCGGCTTCACCGACCCGGTGACCATCACCCTCGAGACCGCGCCGAACCAGGGTGGCACGGCGACCCCGCCGGCTGACGGCCCCGCGGCCACGCGCGCTTTCACCTACACCCCGGGCACCAAGCCCGCGGGTACGGCGACCTACACCGAGACCTTCGTCTACCGCATCACCGGCGCCAATGCGCTCACCGCGACGGCGGACGTGACGGTGACGGTGAACAACGCTGTCCCGGTGGCCAGCGATGCCGCGCTCACCATTTCCACCCAGGGCTTCGCCCCCGGCAGCACGACGGCAACGCTCAACGCCGCCACCTTCCCCGGCAACAACATCGGCAACACGCCGAGCACGGTGACAGCGACCAACGGCGCCAATGGCACGACCTCGGTCGCCGGTAACGTCGTCACCTACACGCCGTCGGCGACCTTCTTCGCAGGCACCGACACCTTCACCTACACCATCACCGACTCGGATCCCGGCACCGCCGAGACCGATACCGGGACGGCCACGGTGACCATCGCGGACCGCACGCCCGACGTCGGCGACGGCGCCATCACCACGGCACAGGACACGGCCGCCGCACCGTTCGCCCTCACCGTCACGCTCGGCAACGGCTCGCAGGCCCAGCACACTGGGCCCACGGTCACCACGAACGGCACCAAGGGCAGCTGCGCGCTCGCCGGCAACTCGGTGACCTACACGCCGAACGCGGGCCAGAGCGGCGCCGACAGCTGCGTGGTCAGCATCACCGACGGCGACGGCGACACGGGCACCGGCACGCTCAGCATCACCATCACCCCGGCACCGGGTGGTGGCGGTGGTGGCGGTGGTGGCCTGCTGCCCGGTGGCGGCGGCGCGCTCGACGGCTTCGGCCTGGCGCTCCTTGCCGGGGCGGCCTGGCTCGGCCGGCGGCGGCGCGCCGGTCGCTGAGCGGTACTCTCGCGGGGATCATCGGGGAACGACAGCATGGGTCTGAACAACAACGGCAACCGGGGCGCGGCGCGCGCCGCCCTCGGTCTCGCCGCGGCCTGCGCCGCGGCACTGGCGGCCCCGGTAGCCGCCTGGGGACAGGAACTCGCCGAGATCGTCGTGACGGCACGGCGCGTCGAGGAAAAGCTCAAGGAGGTGCCGCTCGCGATCACGGCGTTCGATGCCGCCGCGATCGAATCCGCGGCGATCACCAGTCTTGGCGACGTGGCCGCGCTCACCCCCGGCCTCTCCTTCTTCAATGCCTTCGGTGAAAACCTGCCGGTGCCGGTCATCCGCGGCATCGTTCCCCAGGACATCTTCGGCGAGAACGCGGCGGCTATCTTCGTCGACGGCGTGTTCGTCTCGGGCCGCGAGGGCCTGAACTTCAGCCAGCTCGACGTCGAGCGCATCGAAGTGCTGAAGGGTCCGCAGAGCGCCATGTACGGCCGCAACGCCTTCAGCGGCGCGATCAACTACGTGACCGCGCCGCCGAGCGACGTGTTCGAAAGCCGCGGCGAGGTCGAGGGCGGCAACCGCGGCCGGCAGAAGTTCCTCGGCGTGGTGAGCGGCCCGATCCTCGGCGACAGCCTGACCGGGCGCCTCTCGGCGCTCTACAGCGAGTGGGATGGCTCCTACGACAACTCGATCGCGCCGGAGAACGACATCGGCGGCAACCGCTTCCGCAGCCTGCAGGGGAAACTCCGCTGGCGCGTGCGCGACAACCTCGAGGCCAACCTCGGCCTGTACTACTCGAACGACGAGATCGACGAGTCCGCCGTTGCCGGCATACCCGCCAACTGCGAGGACCGCGTCGAGCAGACCAGTGCCAACGCATCCGAGCGCCCGTTCACGCGCCTGCAGAACTTCTGCGGCCGCATCCCGGACCTCGAGGACACCGCCGATGCGCTCGACCCGGCGCAGTTCCCGCTCATGGTGCCGATGCCCGGCTCCGTGACCGACGACACGATGCCGAAGATCCCCGAGGCGCTCGGCGAGGACCGCGACCTGGTGCGCGGCAACCTCAACATCAACTGGGACCTCGACATCGGCACCTTCACCTTCCTCACCGGCTACTCCGACACCGAGCAGCAGTCGCTCTCCGACTTCGGGCGCAGCACCGGCAACTCGATGCCGCTGATCTACTGCCCCGACTTCAGCTCGATCGGCGTCGCCTCCTGCCTCGCGCCGTTCTCATGGCAGCGCCAGCCGCAGGGCTTCCTGAACCGGGAGAATGGCGCGACCGTCGAGGAGTGGAGCCAGGAGATCCGCTTCACCAGCCCGCGCGACCAGCGCCTGCGCTACCTCGTCGGCGGCTACTGGTACGACACGGAACTTGAAGCCCACACGGGTGCGCCGATCGCCACCATGCCGCTGCCGCCGGGCTATCCGAACGTCGGCATCGGCCCCGCCGCCTATCCGACCCAGCTCGCCATCGGCTCCTACATCTTCGCCACCTCGCTCACGCCCGACGGCGGCATGGACCCGCTGAACCGCACGATCGAAGAGGATGCGACCGAGGCCTGGTCGGTATTCGGTGCCGTGGACTACGACATCACCGACGCCTGGGAGGCGCACGCCGAACTGCGCTACGTGCAGGAGCGCAAGCATGAGGCCAGCTACGACTACGCCACCTGCGGCGTCGTCGACGAGTTCCCGTTCAACACCCCGGACCCCGCCTGCGGCGACGACTACTACGACCTGCGCCTCGTCGCTCCCGCGAACGTCGACACGGGCTCGGCCCGCTTCCCGGCGGTCACCGGCCGCGTCGGCCTGAAGTACAAGTTCGAGAGCGGCTGGATGGCCTTCGCCTCGATCGCCCGCGGCGAGAAGCCGGGCGGGCTGCAGATCTCGCGCGCCACGGTCGTGGACGTCGCGGGCGTCGACGAGGACCTGATCGTCAACGACTTCAAGCCGGAGAAGCTCACCACCTACGAGCTCGGCCTCAAGGGCTACACCAGCGACCGGCGCCTGAGCGTCGACATGACGGTGTTCTACAACGACTGGACCGACATCGTGCTGCGCCAGCTCACCGAGACCTCGCCGACCAGCGGGCGCCAGCTCGAGCAGCCGCTCGGCCTGAACGTCAACGCCGGCGACGCGCGCGTCTGGGGCTGGGACTTCCAGGCCGACCTGGCCATCACCGAGCACCTGACGGGCCGCGCAACCATTGCCTACACGGACTCGCAGCTCCAGGACGCGAAGATGGACACCTACGCGCTGTTCCCGAGCTTCTACACCGACGAGCCGAGCTGCGCGCCGGCGGCGATCCAGGCACTTGCCGATCCGGACGGCTCCACCAGCGAGAACGAGGCGCAGGTCGCGAAAGCCGATGACTGCCGCACGCTGTCGGGCGACGTCTCCGGGATGACGCAGATGCGCGTGCCGGAATGGACCTGGAGCGCCTCGCTGACCTACGAGCGCCAGCTCACCGGCGACTGGGACTGGTTCGTGCGCGGCGACGCCAACTACCTCAGCAAGATCTACACCGCCAACGACAACCAGTCCTGGCTGCCCGGGCGCACCACCGTCAACATGCGTTTCGGTGTCAACAACCCGCGCTACTCGGTGGAGTTCTGGGTGCGCAACCTGCTCGACGACGACAACCCGATCGCCGCCTTCCGCGACATCTACTGGGGCAACACCGACGACATCAGCGGCCGGGAGAACCCGGCGACGTTCCGCGACGCATCGAATTTCGACGATTTCCCGCCGTTCCGCATGTCGGTGACCTACCCCAGCCTGCGCACCTGGGGCCTCACCGCGAAGATGCGCTTCGGCGGCGCCGAGCGCTGACCGGCAGCGGTGGGAGCGGCGCCAGCCGCGACCCCTTGGTCGGGGCTTGCGCCCCCTCCCACAGCAGTCACCCCGCTCAGATCTGTGGGAGCGACGCCAGTCGCGACCTCTCGGTCGTCGGGGCTGGCGCCCCTCCCACAGCAGCGGCAACTATTGCTCCTCCGGCTAAACCGGCCAGGCGGCGGCGAATTCGCGGTGCACGGCCGGCGCTTCGCCGCCGGCGGCGCGCTGGGCGGCGCGGTAGCCGCTGGCGATCTCCAGCACCTGCACGGTGCGCCCCTCCACCACGAAACGCACGCGCCAGTCGCGCACCGCGAGGCGCAGCGTGTCGCCCTCGCGGCGGATGCGCCGGTAGGGGTGCGGCTCGGGGCCGAGCGCCAGCGTCGCAGTGATACGCGCACGCAGGTCGAGCCCGGTGCGCGCAGCGATCCAGTCCGCCTGCACGGCGGCGGGCTCCGCGAACGCAACGGTCCACGGCGGCAGCGGGTCGGCCGGCGGGCCGCCGTTCGCCGCTTGCGCGGCTTCCTCGAGCCAGCCGCTGCGGGCCGCCGGATACGCATCGGTGTAGGGCACGTAGGGCTTGATGTCGAGCACCGGCGTGCCGTCGAGCAGGTCGACCTCCGCCACATATAAAGTGAGTCCCTCGACGCGTTCGAGGCGCAGGGCCGAAAGGCCGAGCGGATTCGGGCGGTGCGGCGCGCGCGTGGCGAACACGCCCTTGCGCCCGCTCGTGCTGCGCGGGGGCAGCACCTTCGGCCGCCAGCCGCGGTTCTGGTGGAACCAGTAGAGCACCCAGATGCGTTCCCAGCCGGTGAGATCGGCGAGCGCGTGCTCGTAACCACGCCCGGGCAGCAGCTCGATCGTGCCGCGGCAATCGCCCGCCGCTCGTGGCTGGCGCGCCGCCTCGGCGCGGGTCGCCAGCGGCGTGCGGGCGTAGCCGATCGGGTCGAGGGTGAGCACGGGGGGATTGTAAGGAAGGACCGGGGAGTCGGGGCTGGCGCCCCTCCTACAGGGTGCCGGCGGTCTGCTGTGGGAGGGGTGCCAGCCCCGACTCCACATCCGCCTTCCCGTCCACCCTCCGTTCGTGTGATCCTCTCCCGCATGCACACCCGCCCCCGCTTCCCCGACGAATCCTCCCGGACCCGCACCCGGATGCGGCTCGCCGCGGCCGCCCTGGCGCTGCTCGCCGCATGGGCGACGCCGGCCGACGCGGAACTCGATCCCGCGCGCGTCGGCTGGACCTCGGTCCAGCTCTCGGCCTCGAAGTTCTTCCTCAGCGCCTCGGCGACCGTCACGCTCACCACGCGTGAGAGCGCGCGCATCGCGCCCGATCTGCTGGTGCCGCCGACCGGCACGCCTATCGCACCGGGGCCGACGGTGGTCGAGATGCGTTACGACGCCGAGATGACCGGCCTGCGCACGGTCATGACCGCGCTGCTCGATCCGCCGACCGGCGCCTCGATCCAGACGGTGCTGGTCGACTCCGGACGCCGTTCGCGCGAGCGGCGCTGGCGCTTCACCGACAGCGGCGCCTACCACTGGACGCGCCGCCCGGTGAGCGAGCGGCAGGCCGCGCGGCCGCCGGCCGAGTGGCAGGACCGTAGCGAGGGCATGCGGGCGTACCCGGCACCGCTGCCGACGAGCGCAGTGACCGAACCCGCCGGCCTCGTCTACGTGCTCGCGGCTGCGCCGCTGCAGGCGGTCGGCGATCGCGCCGAGATCAACGCATTCTCGCGCCGGCGCCTGCACCGCGTCAGCCTGGAAGTGAAGGGCAGCACGAAGGTGACGGTCGATTTCCGCGAGCAGCGCGCCGGGCGTGTCGAGCGGCGTCGTGGCGAGATCGAGGCCCTGAAGATCGAGTTGCGGGGACAGCCGCTCGACGACACGCCCGGCAGCGACGACGAGCCGTTCCAGTTCCTCGGCCTCTCCGGTGCGATCGAGGTTGCCCTCGACCCGGTGACACGGCTGCCGCTGCAGATCAGTGGCAACGCACCCTACGTCGGCCGCGTCGCCTTCCGCCTGCGCACGGCCACGCTGGCGCAGGCGCGCCCGCTCCCCTGAGGCCGCTCAGCCGCGCTGGAGCGGATCGGTCGCCGGTGCAGCCTGCCGCGGACCGGCGCGCAAGCCACCGAAAGGTCCACGCCGCACCGTGCCGATGATCTCCCAGCCTGCCGCCGCCGCGTGGGCCGCAAGCTCCTCGTCCGGGCGCACGGCCACCGCGGTTCCCGCGGCGGTGAGTAGCGGCAGGTCGTAGCTCGAGTCGGCGTAGGCGACGGTCACCTCATGCGCCGGCAGCAGTGCGGCGGCCAACGCGAGCTTCTCCGCGCGGAACGGATGGCGCCGCGGCGGCCGGGCGCGGAAACGGCCGCGCTCGACGATGCAGTCGCTGCCGATCGCCTGCGCGACGCCGAGCGCACGCGCGATCGCCTCGGCGATGAACTGCGGCGTCCCGGACAGCAGCACCACCGTGTCGTCGGCCTCCTGGTGGCGGCGCAGCCGCGCGCAGCAGGGCTCGAACCACGCGGCCGCCAGCCGCTCGTGCACCCAGGCGTCGGCCAGGGCGCGCACCTCGGTCTCCGGCAGCCAGGCGAGGTAGGCCTTGTTCTTCTTGAACACGTGCCGGCCGTAGCGCGGCGTGTAACGCAGCAGGAACCACAGCGCAGCGAGCACCTGGCGCGGGCCGATGCGGCCGCGGCGCAGCAGTTCGACGAAGAAGCGCTTTTCCGTGCTCGCGCCGGTGACCAGCGTGCCGTCGATGTCGAAAACCGCCAGTGCCATGATGACCCGCCGGCTCAGCGCCCGCCCGGCTGCTCCGGCATCAGCCGGCCCAGCAGCGTGTGGCGTTCCTGCCAGGTGAACTCGACGATCACCGGCAGCCCGCGCGCCAGGCACACCGCGACCGAGAGATAGACCAGCGCGCTGCCGATGCCGGTCAAGAGCCAGCCCCAGTCCGCCCAGAACGCGGGAAAGAGCGCGGGCATCGGCTGGATGAGCAGCAGCCAGCAGAACGCATGCGCCTTCAGCACGGCGTAGAAGATGCGCATGAACTGGCCGGCGACCAGCCACTTGCCGAGCGGCGACTCCATCATCGCGAACGGGCTGCGCCCACGGCTCGAGGTCTGGCTCGCCCGGATCGCATCCACGATCGTGCCGCGGATCACGAACACGATCGGCACCCACACCGGCAACAGCCCCTGGTGGGCCAGCACGATCCACATCGTCAGCTCGACGATCCGGTCGCCGGCGATGTCGAACATCGCGCCGAAGAGGCTGGTCTCGCCACGCCGGCGCGCCACCCAGCCGTCGAGCCCGTCGGTGACGAAGACCACGATCAGCAGCACCACGTTGGCGAAGTGCAGCCATGAGGGTGGCTGGTAGGAGATCGCCACCACGGCGAGCAGCAACAGCAAACGACTGAGCGTGATGAGGTTTGCCATGCCGGGATTATAGGCCGCGCCCCCGCAGGCCGGCAGCGAGCGCGTCCGGGAGCTGCGGGTACGCAAAGGCGAAGCCGCTCGCGGCGAGCCGCTGCGGCAAGACCTGCTGGCCCTCGAGCAGGAGTCGCGCACCCTCACCCACGGCCAGGCGCAGCACCAGCGCCGGAACCCGCAGCACCGCCGGGCGGTGCAGCGCGGCCGCCAGCGTGCGGGCGAACTCCGCATTGCGCACGGGCCCGGGTGCCGCGAGGTTGAACGGCCCGTCGAGATCCTCGCGCCCGAGGAGATGCAGCACCGCCGCGAGCCAGTCGTCGAGGTGGATCCAGGACAGCCACTGCCGGCCGCTGCCGATCGGTCCGCCGAGGCCGAGCCGGAACGCGGGCAGCATGCGCGCGAGCGCCCCGCCCGAGGGGTGCAGGACCACGCCCGTGCGCAGCAGGCACAGGCGCGTCGCCGGCAGCCGCGCCGCGAGTGCGGCCGCTTCCCATTCCGCGCACAGGCGCGCGCCGAAGTCGCTGCCGGGCGGATCGCCCTCGCCGAAAGCCTGCGTCTCGCTGTAGCCGTAGTAGCCGATCGCCGAGCCCGACATCAGCACGCGCGGCGGCGTCCCGAGGCGCGCGAGCCACTGCCCGAGCGCCTGTGTGGTGCCGATGCGGCTCGCGCGCAGGCGCTCGCAGTTGCGCGCCGTCCAGCGCGGCCCGATGAGCGGGGCGCCGGCGAGGTTCACCACCGCATCGACGGCGCCCGGGGCCTCCTCCCAGTTCCCGAAGACCACCACATCCGGGCCGAGGCGGCGCCTGGCCGCGGCCGGATCGCGGGCGTAGACGGTCAGCCGGTCGCCCTGCCCGCGCAGCCGCGCGATGAGCGCCGACCCGAGAAATCCGGTTGCCCCGGTCATCGCGATATGCATGATCAGTACCATCCCTTGATCGAGGGGCAAAGGCAATGTGGGCGGGCGCTGGCCGGCTGCGCCGGCGACAAAACCTCGGCTACGCGGTCGGTGCCATGGCCGGCACGCTCGCGCTGGTGGCGCTGTTGCTGCCAATCCGCGAAACCTGGCTCGCGCGCGGCCCGATGAACAGCGGCCACGAAGCGCTCGCCTGCGATGCCTGCCACCAGCCCGCACCCGGCACGCTGCGCCAGCAGCTGCAGGCGAACCTGCGCCACCTCGCGGGCTGGCGGCGGACAGTGGCCGACTTCGGCCGCCAGGACGTCACCAACGAAACCTGCCTCGCCTGCCACGAGCGCCCCGACGACCGTCATCCCGTGTACCGCTTCCTCGAACCGCGCTTCGCCAAGGCCCGCGCCGCGCTCGCCCCGCAGCGCTGCGAGTCCTGCCACCGCGAGCACCGCGGCGTGCGGCTCACCGTGGCGGACACCGGCTACTGCACCAATTGCCACGAGGATACGCGCCTGCGACGCGATCCGGTCGACGTGCCACACGAACGGCTCATCGCCGCGGATCGCTGGGAGACCTGCCTCGGCTGCCACGACTTCCACGGCAACCACGTGATGAAGACCGCGACGCTCCTCGCCGAGGCCCAGGCGCCGGCACGCGTGCGCGCCTACTTCGACGGCGGCCCCTCGCCCTACGGCACGGAGCGGCGCCACCCGGCCCGCAAGGAGCCCCGCCGTGACTGACCGGCGCTTCGTCCTGGCGGCGCTGGTGCTTGCCTGCCTGGGCATCTATCTCTTCGCGAGCGCCCCGCCCCCGCTCGAGGAACGCGCGCCCGTCGAGGCGGACATTCCCGTCGCCAGCATGCTCGCCGCGCTGCAAGGCGCCAACGACGAGGTGCGTGCACTCTGGACCCGCGAGATCGTCCAGGGCGGCGGCCCGGCGGGGCTGAAGTTCGACGAGCACTGGCGCGACGCCGATCTCGACGCCGGCCCGCTGCCGGCGCTGTTCCTGCGCGAGACCGCGCGCAGCCTGGAGCGCCATCCGCTGCGCCTGAGCCTCTTCCTCGGCTCGGACTTCCCGATCGCGAAGGCGAACGCCTTCGAGGGCGCACAGCTCGAGCGTTTCCGGCAGCTGCGCGCCGACCGTGCGCCGCAGTTCTTCCTGGTGCCCGACACCGGGCTGCACACCGGCATGTTCGCCGACCTCGCCGTGACCGAGGCCTGCGTGCAGTGCCACAACGAGCACGCGGACACGCCCAAGCGCGACTGGCAGCTCGGCGACGTGATGGGTGCGGTCACCTGGTCGTACCCGACCGCGATGGTCTCGCTCGATGAATTCCAGCGCGCCGTGGCCGCATTGCACCAGGCGGTACGCGACGCCTACGAGGCGTACCTCGCGAAGGCGCGTGGTTTCACCCGGCCGCCGTCGATCGGTGCGTGCTGGCCACGCGACGGCTACTGCCTGCCCGATGCCGACACCTTCATGGCGGAGGTGTACGTGCGCACCGCACCGAAGACGCTCGCCGCGCTGAACGCCCTGGCGGAGCGGCGCCGGCCGGAGCCTGCGCCTCCCGCGGCGGACGCGGCACGCTAGCACCATGGCCGCGACCGGGCCAGCGGCGACGGAGGCAGCGATTCCGGACACCGGCCGGGCAGCGCGCCTGCCGGTGCACGGCTATGTCGTGGTGGGCGCGACGCTCCTCGCGGGCCTGCTGCTGCAGCAGCTCGCCGGCTGGCGCTGGCCCTGGCTCGCCGCGCTGCAGGCAGACGATCTCTACAAGCAGCTCAGCGGCTGCATGCTCGTCGGATTCATCGCGCACCAGTGGTATTTCCCGCTGCTGCGCGCGTCGGGTCGGACCGTGCGCGCAGCGCAGGCCGGCGCGATGCACAAGCTCGCCGGCGCCGCAGTACCACTGCTGTTCCTCGTGCACGCCCAGCAACCGGGTCACGCCTACACCGTGGCGCTGAGCCTCATGCTCTTCGGCATCTTCCTGACGGGCCTCGCCAATCCCGAGAACCTGCGCCTGCAGCATCCCGCGGCACGCACGGCGTGGACCGTGGCCCATGTCGGCCTCGCGACCGCACTGCCCTTCGTGGTGGCGGCGCACGTCTATCTCAGCTACGCGTTTGAATAGGTGTCGCGGCTGAAGCCGCTCCTACGGGGCTGGAGGAGCGGCTTCAGCGGCGACCCTGGCGCCGTGGGCAACGATGGGCTCAGGCGTCACGCTCGAGCAGCATGGCCACTCCCTGGCCGTGGCCGACGCAGAGTGCAGCGATGCCTCGACGCGCACCGCGCTCACGCAGCGCGCGGGCGAGCGTGACGGCAATGCGCAGGCCCGACATGCCGAGGGGATGGCCGAGCGCGAGCGCCCCGCCATTCACGTTGAGCCGGTCCAGCGCGATACCGAGTTGGCGCTGGCAGGCAAGCACCTGCACGGCAAACGCCTCGTTGATCTCGAACAGGTCGATGTCACCGAGGCCGAGGCCAGTGCGCGCCAGCAGGCGCCGGATCGCAGGCACGGGACCGAGACCCATGCTCTCGGGGTCGACGCCGACCGTCGCGCTGGCGACGAGGCGTGCGAGCGGCTCGCGCCCGAGGTCGTAGGCCACGGCTGCACTGCAGGCCACCGCCACGCAGGCACCGTCGGCCACGCCAGAGGCGTTCGCCGCCGTCACTGTCCCGCCCTCCGTGAACACCGGCGGCAGTTCCGCCAGCCGCTCCGGGGTCGATTGCCGCGGACCCTGGTCGGAGGTGACCCGGGTGCCGTCGGCGAGCGTGACCGGCACGATCTCTTCCGCAAATGCACCGCGCGCCAGCGCCGCGAAGTATCGCCGCTGGCTTTCCAGCACGAACTCATCCTGCTCGCGCCGCCCAATTTCGAACCCGGCAGCGAGCTTCTCCGCGGTCAGGCCCATGTTGGTCCAGCGAAACGCGGCGCCATCGAACAACTGCGGGTGATAATCGACGGCCGCGGTCATGGGGACATGCCCCATGTGCTCCACCCCGCCGATCAGGACCGTCGCGTGGGTACCCGCGCGAATGGCATCGGCAGCCAGCTGCAACGCGGTCAGGCCCGAGGCACACAAGCGGTTGATCGTCACCCCGGGGATCTCGCGCGGCAGCCCGGCCCGCAGGATCGCCAGGCGGGCCAGGTTCTTGCCCTGCTCGAGATGCTGGCCGACGCAGCCGAGCATGAATTCGTCGAGGCACACCGGATCGAGTCGCAGGCGCGCGAGCAGCGGCCCGATCACGCCGACCAGCAGGTCGTCGGCACGCAGCCCGGCGTACAGTCCCTTGTCGCTGCCGCGGCCTATCGGGGAACGACAACCGTCGAGCAGCACCGCCTGCGGGAGCCTGTCCATGTGCGTGCTGCCTGCTCAGATCACCGTGGCGCCGATACTGCGTCCACCGTCGACGTGCAGGACCTGCCCGGTGATGAACCCCGCCTCCGCTGAGGCGAGGAAGGCGACCGCAGCGGCGATATCGGCCGGTACGCCCATGCGCCGCCCCGGCTGCATGGAGAGGAGTCGTTCGCGGGCCTC
Source organism: uncultured Chromatiaceae bacterium (assembly GCA_964415505.1). Classification (GTDB taxonomy): domain Bacteria; phylum Pseudomonadota; class Gammaproteobacteria; order Steroidobacterales; genus QUBU01. The sequence continues at coordinate 14,975 of CAYQAR010000013.1, forward strand.
CTCGGGCAGTCCCTGTGTGAGCGGCGTGTCGATCAGGCCCGGTGCCACCGCGTTGACCGTGACGTTGTAGCGGGCCAGCTCCAGGGCGAGGACACGGGTCAGGCTGATGAGTCCGCCCTTCGAGGCGGAGTAGTTCGACTGGCCGACGTTGCCGAGCCAGGCACGCGAGGCGATGTTGACGATGCGGCCGTGGTTCTGCCTGCGGAACACCGGGGCGAGCTCGTGGCAGAGCAACCAGGGCCCTTTCAGGTTGACCTGCAGCACGACGTCGAAGTCCGCCTCCGCCATGCGCCAGATGACGTTGTCGCGGATGATCCCGGCATTGTTCACCACGACATCGACCGTACCGCGCGCGGAAAGCACCTCACCGACGAAACGCCCGACAGCCTCTGCATCCGCTACGTCGCCGGCGACATGGACCCACGATCCAGGACCCGTCGGTGCCGGCAGTGCCGCCTCACCCGGGTCAAGGACCGCGACGTGCCCGCCCTCGGCCACGAACCGCTCGCAGATGGCCCGGCCGATGCCGCGCAGCCCGCCGGTAACGATGATCGACTTGCCCTGGAACTTCATGGCGCTTCCTCAGTGGTTGGTCCAGGCCGGAGCGCGCCGTTCCATGAAAGCGCGGATGCCCTCGTTGGCGTCATGTGTGGCCATGAGCCCGTCGAGATACAGGCGCTCGAGCACTGTGAGCTGTTCGAGCAGTGCGGCATTGAACGCGCTACGTGCGGCACGCACCGCGAACCGCAGCGCAACCGCACTCTTCGGCAGGATGTGCTCGCGAGCCCATGCCTCCGCCTGCGTCAGCATGGCGGCCCGATCCACGGCACAGGCGACTGCCAGCCCCAGCGCCGCGGCTTCGGTGCCCGTGATCGTGCGCCCGCTGAGCAGCAGCTCGTCGGCCCGCGCCTGCCCGATCTTCAGCGGCAGGATCACCGATGCCGGTGGTGCGAAGACGCCGAGGTTCACCTCGGGCTGCCCGAGCCGTGCGCTCTGGTCGACGAACATGACGTTGCACATCAGCGCCAGCTCCAGTCCACCACCGAGGCAACGCCCGCTGATCAGTGCGGCAGTCGGTAATGCGAGTTCGACCAACCGGCGGAACAGGCCATGAAACAGCGCGAGCATCTGCGGGGCACGCTCGGCGGTGTGCTCGGGCACGCTGGCACCGAAAGAGAAATGCTCGCCGGCGCCGGTGATCTGCACCAGCTTCAGCCCGGGCTCGCGCCCGTGCGCGTCGAGTGCCGCGTGCAGGGCAGTCATCATCGCGGCGTCCATCACGTTGCCCTTCGGTGCGTCGAGAGTCAGGCGCAGCACCTGGCCGTCGTGCAGGAATTCCTCGAGCAGCGGTCCGTTCATCGCTCCTCCCATCACCCGCGCACCGCAACGGTGCTTCCATCAAGCGCCAGCGGCGTGCTCCTTGCACCGGTGTGCTGCGGTACGCTCCGCCGCAGGCGGCGACGGACGCAGCAGCGCCATCGCTGGCCCGATTGCGGGAGGCTTGCCGCACTGGATTGAATATTTATTAACGTACCAAAATACTGATTTGCGATCTACAATCGTCTCGGTGACGGACGCTGCAACCGGCTGGCATTGGCGCCGGACCAACCCGGGAGTCACGGGGCAGGATGAAGACAGGCAACAGCGGGGCCGGTCGGCGCCGGGGGACGCAGCCACCTGTACCGGTGCGCCCGGCAGACAGCCGCAACCACCAGCAGTCAGCCAGCGCGCCGTCCCCCGGACGCGACAGCGTCGTCATCCGCGCCGTGCGCACCGCAGACCTCGCGCAGGTCATGGCCATCGACGAGCAGATCACCGGTATTGCCAAACCGGACTACTGGCGCGCGGAACTGCAACGGGCGAGCGGCGAGCATCACTTCCTGATCGCTGCGACCGGTGTCGGTGCCCGGGAGGTCGCTGGTTTCATCCTTGGCGAAGTCCGCGCCTGGGAATTCGGCTCGGCGCCCTGCGGCTGGGTCTACGGCCTGTCGGTTCGGCCCGATGCCCGCCTGCACGGCTGCGGCCAGGCGCTGCTCGACGCCCTCGTCAGCCGCTTCCGGAGTGCGGGCGTCGCCAGGATCCGTACCATGGTGGCGCGTGACAATCGGCTGCACCTGCTGTTCTTCCGCGCTGCCGGCATGACGGCCGGGCCGTATGTCGAGCTGGAAAAGGAGCTCGACTGAGGTGAAGCTGCAGGTTTCCAGCCAGCTCGCGATCTTCGCCGCTCTGGAACTGGTCGCCAATCCCGACCGCCCGCTCCCGGTAGCCGGGATCGGCGCGAAGTACGGCGTCTCCAGTCATCACCTCGCCAAGGTGATGCACGTGCTCGGCGACGCCGGCCTGGTTCGCGCCGTGCGCGGCGCCGGCGGCGGCTACCAGTTCATCGGCAACGCGCGGCGCATCACGCTGCTCGAGGTCATCGAGCTGTTCGAGAAACTCGGGCCCCCGGACAACCAGAACGGCGGGCCCGGCGCCGGTACGCGCGAAGGCAGGGCCCTGCTCGATGTCCTGCACGAGGTCGACGACCTCGCCCGCTCCACCCTGGGATCGATCACGCTCGCCACGCTGCACAAGTTAGTCACCCGCCAGGCCAACGGCAGACGTGGCTGACCGGCGCCGGTGGTGCTGGCCCGTAGCGATCGATACGGCCGCAATCCCTGGGCAAGCCGGTGCATCGTGGCTCGTCGGAGGAGCCCGGTCATGCCGGGCACAGCGGCTCAGGCATGCAACTGCCGGTATTTCTCCAGCAGTTCTTCCGGGGACTCGACGAAGTCCGGGTTCTGCACGATGCAGTCGGCCGGGCACACCAGCCGGCACTGTGGCTCGTCCTCGGCGCCAACGCACTCGGTGCAACGCAGGGCGTCGATGACGTAGATGGGGTCGCCCGGCGAGATCGCCTTGTTCGGACAGACCGGTTCGCAGGCATCGCATGCCGTGCAAAGTTCGTTGATGAGCAGTGCCATGTCGTCTGCAGCCTCCGTTCGTTCAGGCGGCCCTGCCGATGTCGCCTCGGGCTCGCAGCTTTTCGTAGCGGTAGGCGCCCCACAGCGCCGCACCAATGGCCCCGGCGTAGATCGAATCCGGATGGAAGCGTACGGTGGCCTTCATGTCCTTCATGGCGGCCACCTCCTCGCCGATCGCCGCCATGAGACCGGTATCGAGCGCCAGCCCCCCGGTCACCATGACGATGCCCGACGTCGCACCGGTTGCCTTGAGCAGCTTGGCCAGGCGCGCGGCCATCGACTGGTGGATGCCCTTGAGGATGTTCGGTGTGCTGATGCCGCGGGACACCATGTTGATCACGTCGGTCTCGGCCAGCACGGCGCAGATCGAGGAGACGACTTCCGGGTTGTCGGACTGGCGCGACAGCATGCCGATCTCGTCCTGGGCGATGCCGAGGTAGCGGGCGATGTTCTCGAGGAACTGCCCCGAGCCCGAAGCACACTGGCTCGTCATCTTGTACTTGAGGACCTTGCCCTTGTCGTCGATGGCGATGGCACGGCCGTGGAGCGCGCCGCAGTCGAGCACCGCGCGGGCCTCGGGTTCGAGATAGATCGCGCCGCGGGCGTGCGTCGTCATCGAGTAGAAATGGCCCGTGCGAAACGGAACGCTCTCGCCCTCGCCGGTGGTCGCTACGTAGTCGACCTGGCCGGCTTCGAGCCGCGCGTCTTCCAGCACCTGCCGGAGGGCAACGGCGGCAAGTTCCAGCGGATCGCGCTGGCGGATGCGCAGCGTGCTGCGCGCAAGCCACTCGCTGCCGCCGTCCCCGACCCTGAACAGCGCCGCCTTGATGGCGCCGGTGCCGACATCGATGCCTGCCGCGATGGTCATGCTGCCGCCTCCTCCTGGGTGGCCTCGCCCGCGTGGGCTCGCCGGGCGAACTCAGCTGCCCCGAGGGCGCCGGTGTAGATCGAGTCGGGGTTGATGTTGATGACCACGTCACCGTAGTTCTCGACTATCACTTTGCGCAGCTCGCGCACCGCCGCCTCGTTCTTGGCAACTCCGCCGGTAAACGTGAACTCGTTGGTCACGCCGCCGGACCTGGAAATGATCGAGATCGCCCGCAGGATGATGGCGCGGTGCAGCCCGGCCAGGATGTCCTCGCGCTTCTCGCCGAGCGACAGGCGATCGCGCAGCTCGGCGCCGGCGAATACCGTGCAGGTGGAGTTGATACGCGCCGGGCGCTGCGACTGCATCGCCAGCGGCCCGAGTTCGTGCAGGCCCATGTTCATCTCGTCGGCGATGTAACCGAGATACCGACCGCAGCCTGCCGCGCAGCGATCGTTCATCTGGAAGTTGGTGACGATGCCTCGCTCGTCGACCTGGATCCCCTTGGTGTCCTGGCCGCCGATGTCGAGCACGGTGCGTGTGCGCGGGTACATCATGTGCGCACCGAGCCCGTGGCAGAGGATCTCCGACCGGATGTGCTCCTTCGAGAAGGGCAGCGTCACCCGCCCGTAGCCGGTGCCTACCAGCCAGGTCTCCTCGAGTTCGATGCCGAGGGCGTGCTCGATCACGTCCGGCGCGCTCTGCGATCCACCCGGGACGGTGGCACCCCCGGAGAGCACCCGGGCGAGAGCGCGGTGGAGTTTCTCGCCGAGGTCACCGCCCGGTGGCCGGTTCTCGACCTCGATGATCGACTTGTCGTAGAGGTGCAGCAGCAGCTCGTAGCGCAGTCCCGTTGCACGGGCCACCTCTTCGGCATGCACGTGAAAGCGGGAACCGGCGATGTCGCGGAAGAAATCCGACCTGCGCTTCGCCCCGGGCGCATAGAGCGCCGGCGCCTCGGCGCGCAGCCGCGCGAACACCTCGCCGAGTGCCTCACCGATGCCGGCCCCGGCAGTATCGACGCGCCCGCCGCCGATCTGGCCGCGGCAGGTCTGTTCGAGGTCGTCGAGCTGCTCCAGGAACTGCTCGAGCCGGAACGCCCGTTCGAGGCCACCGAGGAAGGCCTCGCGGTGCTCGTCGCTGCCGCCGGCTTGCGCCAGGGCGCGACGAAACAGCGTGAAGCGCGCGTCGATGCGCGCCTCCTCGCCGGCCACCCTGGCGGCGGTGCCGTAATTGGAGCGTGAATTGGTGATGCCCCGACCAATGACGGCACCGGCTTCGTCGAGCAGCACCGCCTTGGTGGTGGTCGAGCCGAGATCGATTCCGACGAAAGTCTTCATGGCATGGCTCTCAGGCGGCACTCGCGGCCGCACCCGCCCGCCGCTGCTCGATCATCTGGAAGTAGCTCTCCAGGCGGTTCTTGATGTTCGCCGCCGAGAAGTAGCGCGGGTCAACGAGATCCGACTCGATGAAAGCCGCCGGCTTACCGGTGCGCTTCTCGACCTCACGCATGATCATGAGCTGCCCGGCCGAGAAGCTGTTGCAGCTCTTGATCGAGTTGACCAGCAGGCCATCGGCCTCGTATTCGTCCACGTACTGCGACAGCATGTCGATACGCATCGGCAGGCTGCGGTTCGTGTACACGCCAAGACAGTACTCGGCGAGCGTCTCGAGCGGCTTGTCCGGGTCATGACGGAAACCAAGATCGTAAACGCCACCAACCTTGCTGTAGCTCGAGGCGACGACCACCGCGCCTTCGTCGTAGAACATCTTCCAGAACTGGCGGTAGTTGGTGTAGTTCGGCGGCCCCTCGACGACCAGCCGGTACTTTTCCTTGCCGAAGTCACCTTCCGGCGTGACCGGACCCTTGCCTTCCGCGATACGCTGGTCGATCTCCTCGCGCAGGAACTGGTAGTACTGCACGGCGTCGTCCGTGCCACGGAAGGCCCCGAAGATCGGCCCGATGTAGTAGGTGCCACCGAAGTAGGCGTCGATCGGTGAGGGCCTGTGCTTCGCGGCCTGCAGGGCGTAAACGAGGTCGTCCTCCGCCTGCACCGACTTGCGCAGGTACTCGCGCAGCCGGTCGATATCGAACCTGACACCCGAGATGCGCTCGAGCTTCGGGATCACCTCCTCGCGCAGCTGCCGCACCATGTACTGCACCATATTTGGCGTGACCCTGCCGTCGCCGACGTACGGCGTGTGCAGCATGATGGTCTCGCAGCCGTACTGCTCCCGCAGCAGCTCGAACCACTTCATGAAGGTGAAGCAGCCCGTGTACGACAGCAGCAGGACATCCGGGTCCGGGAACTTCCTGCCGTTCGGCGCGATGTTGCCCCGGGACATCATGCCGATGTCGGACTTGACGTAGGTGCAGACGTCCTCCGAGTGCCCGATCTTTTCCGCCTCGAGCACGTAGCCGCCCGACAGCCGCCGCAGGCCGTTCTGGATGGCGTTGACCTCCGGCAGGTTGTTGAGCAGATCGAAGCACATGATCAGCTCATTGAGATTGCCGGGTACGAAGGTATTGCAGACCCTGGCACCGGTCTCGGGGGCCGACGTGATGCGGTCGTAGTGCGCCGCCATCATCTCTTTCTGCTTGCGCATCGATGCGTCCTTTTCGACGTCTCGTGCGCTCTTCGCGGGGGCTGCGGTGATCGTGCTCATGCTGCACTCCAGAGCTTGATCGAATCGGCAAAGGTGCCGGCCTGCTCGCGGATCGGCTGCATCTGGCCGGTATTCTCGGCGTACTTGAAGGCGATGAACGGGATACCCGCGTCGGCGAGCACGCGCTGCAGTATGGGGCGGTCGAGCAGCGCCGGATCGCAGAAACTCGGGCAGGCGAAGATCACGCCCTCTGCGCCGGTGCGACGCACGGCGCGCACCAGGTGCTGGCCCTTCTCCTTCTGGTCAGGCTCGTAGCGCGCTGCGGTCGATTCCGAGTGATGCAGGAAGGCGCGCGCGAGATTGCGCAGCGGCTCGCCTTCCAGCGGGATATCTGCGGTAATCCAGCGGTTGACCAGCAGCAGGTCGTCGTCGACCACGTAGCAGCCGGCCAGTTCCAGCGACCGGATGAGGTTCAGCGGCGGCTGTTCGCAGAACACGCCGGAGAGCACCACCTTGCAGTTGTCGCGGAGCGGGCGCTCGACGGCGTGCACCGCCGCCAGGTAGTCGCGCAGCATCTGCGAATGCTGCTCGACCGGGAGCACGAGGCCTGCCCGCATGATCAGAAACACCTCCGTGGCAGGCACCTGCCAGGGACGCTCTGCCCGCAGGGCGTAGACCTCGCGCACCAGCCGGCGGTTGTCGTTGTAGGCAGCGATCGAGGCACGCAACGCCGCGTCATCGATGGGTGCACCGCGAATCCCGGCGAGGTCATGGCGCAGTTCGGCGAGTTCGCTCTCGTAGTAGTTGCCGCCGATCCCGTCGGTGTAGTTCTGCGGCACGTCGAAATAGCGCGAGTAGACGCCCGGGAACATCACCTTCCACATGCCCGACAGGTTGCGGATCACGTCGCAGATCGACGGAAACAGCATGCCGTCGACGAAGTCGAGACGCCCGGAGATGCCGAGTTCCATGGTCGAGCGCGGGATCCGGCAGATGTAGCTCTGATAGTAGGCGTCGCCATGGATTACCTCGAGCTGGTCGCCGCCGCCGACGATGCCGAGCGGCAGCATGCCGGCCGCATGGATCAGCTCGCGGGGTACGTAGATCGGCAGGTGCCCCACGACCCGGCGTCCCGGCACCGCTGCCTTCCATTCGCGGGCGGCGCCGAAGTTCAGGTCCTCGAACAGGCGTGTCGCCTCCGCGACAATGGCAGCGACGGTATCCCCTGCCTGTGGTGCAGGCCCGGCAGTCATCGGGAAGCAGCTCCCGGCTGGATTCTCGCGGTCAGCTCGTCGGTCCAGGGAGCGTTTCCGGCCAGAGCGCGGCGCAGCGCGATGAAATCGACCTCACGACCGGTCTCGCGGGTACCCTCGTTGAAGGCGCGGAAGCCGGCGCGGGCCTCCGTCATCATGTTCAGCGCGAGCCACGCCCTGGAATTCTCCTTGTTGCGGTTCCAGGCGTCGATCTTCGGCTTGCGCAGTTCCTCCACCGTCTTCGTCGTGCAGTCGGGGAACGTGTAGAGCAGCCTGGTACACAGCGCCTCGACACGGGTATCCAGCGCGGCGAGGTCGATGGTGCCGCGCTTCAGCAGCTCCTTGCCTGCCCGCAGCGCCTCTCCCGTTCGGCTCTTGCCGTAGATGAGACGACCCGCATCGTCGGCGAAACGCGCGGTCTCGACCAGCGGATTGGCGACGTACTGGCCGTCCACCTTCAGGGCCGGCACGACGTCGGTGATCATGCCCATGAACAGCGCCTCGTGGGCCGAGAACGGCTCGCACAACACGCAGGCCGCCATGGCGCGCTCGACCCCGACCATCACCGGCAGGAAATCCGTGGCGCCGCCGACCGGTGCGGAACCGTGCTTCGGCCCGGCCTGCCCGAAGCGCGCCAGGTCCTGTGCGACCGAGAAGTCGCAGGCCATGCCGATCTCCTGCCCGCCACCGATGCGCATGCCGTTGACCCGGCAGATCACCGGTTTGTCGCAGGCGAGTATGCCGGACACCATGTCGTTGAACAGGCGCATGTAGGCGCGGTATTCGGGCGGGTTACCCGCATAGTACTCGGCATATTCCTTGGTATTGCCGCCGGTGCAGAACGCCTGGTCACCGGCGCCGGTGAACACCACGGCGACGACATCGCGGGCCACGCTCGCCTCCCGGAAAGCGAGGATCACACCCTTGACCATGTCGGTCGTGTAGGAATTCAGCTGTGACGGGTTGTCGAGCGTGATCCAGGCGTTGTAGAGGCCGGCGACCGGCGCGCCCCCCAGATCCATGACGGGACGCTTCTCGTAGCGCACGCCGGTGCCGATGGCGGCACGGACCGACTCCGGCACCAGGCCGTGGAATTTCGGGCTCGCATCTCGCGTCGGTTCGGTGGAAACGGGCATCGATCAGTTCCTCAGGCTGCGGGGACGAGTACGGCGCGACGCTTGAGTTCGCCGGCGTGGGCGGCTGGAAAAATCCTGTTGATGTCGACGAGCGGATGGCGCTCGATGAACGGTGCGAGCCGCACGCGACCCGCCAGCACCAGCTCCAGGGCTTGTGGATAAAGCGCTGGCGGGCAGCCCCAGCTGCCCAGTGCGCGCGCATGAAAGGCCATGAGGTTGGACAGCCGCAGCTCGACCCGGTCCATCGTGAAACCCACGACACCGAGTGTGGCTCCATGATTGAGCAGGCTGAAAGCGGTCTCCTGTCCGGCACGGCTGCCCGAGCACTCGAACACAAACCACTCGGACGCTTCGCGCAGGCTGCGCTCGCGCGCGAAGGCGCGGATCGCCTGCTTGAGATCCCGCGCCGACATGCGCGCAGCATCGAGCGTGAGCGCAGCGGGCTCGCCCGCCATTGCCGCCAGCTTCACCGGATCGACATCGATGCCGACCACGGTGGCGCCAACTGCGCGGGCCACCTGGGCACAGTAGCCACCGACTCCGCCGAGGCCGACGACGATGACGAGATCGCCCGGCCCGACGCCGGCCTGCGTCACTGCCGCGTAGGGGGTCGTCAGCGCATCGGCGACCACGGCGACGTCGGGAAGGCCGAGGCCGACCTCAACGAGTGCAGCAACGTCGACCCGGCACAGGTCGCGCGCCGGCACGACGACGTGGCTCGCGAAGCCGCCATGGATGTCGTTGCCCGGCATCAACTGGCGCGCACAGATAGTCGCCTTGCCGCGCCGGCAGGCATCGCACTCGCCGCAGGGGAGCACCGCCGGCACGATCACTGCTGCACCGAGCCAGCCCTCGGCGCCAGGGCCAGCCGCGACCACGCGACCGCTGATCTCGTGACCGAGTGCGAGCGGCAGCGGATGGCGGGTCTGCACTCCGTCGTAGTAGAAGCCGAGATCGGTGTGGCACACGCCGCAGCCGGCCACCTCCACTACCGCTTCACCGGCACCGGGATCCGCCCGGAAGGACTCGCGGACGAACGGCGCACCAGCCCCGGTCATGACCCAGCGACCAGCCATCAGTGACATCGGGTCCGGCCTCCGACCGACATTGACAGGGAATCCTGACAGAATTATGGTATTTAAGTACCAGATTACCGAACAAGCGTCAATCCGCACTGATCCCCGGCCGCCCTGCCGGGGCGAGCAGAGGGCACGGGCATGGCGGCAGCCGCGAGTATTTCCCTGGCGATCGCCGGTGCAGGCGGCGCCGGCGTACTGACTGCCGGCAGCATGCTGCTCGAGGCGGCCTGCGCCGCTGGCTGGCACGGCCTGTTGACGCGCTCGGTAGGGCCCCAGATCCGTGGCGGCGAGGCCGCAGCGCTGTTGCGCGTCGCCACGCACCCTGTCGACTGCCACGACGACACCATCGACCTGCTGCTCGCCGTCGATTGGCTCAACGCGCACCGCTTCGACGCGGAGTTGCCGCTCACCCGGCACAGCCTGGTCGTCAGCGATCCGCAGGGCGGGGAGGTACCCGCCTTCGTGCGGGCATCGGGCGCACGCATCGTCGAGTTGCCGATGAAGGAACTCGGCAAGGCCAATCCCGCCTGGCGCGCGAACATGATGGTCCTCGGCGCGGCTGCGTGCCTGCTCGACCTGCCGGGAGAGGTGCTGCGCGACACGGTCACGCGGCGTCTGGGCGGCAAGGGTGCGGCCGCCGTGGCCGCGAACCTCGCGGCGATACAGGCTGGATCGGCGGGCATCGCGGACGCGGCCCTCGCGCGCCAGCTGCCGGCACCGCGCCCGGAGGCCGGCCAGCGCTGGCTCATCACCGGGAACGAAGCCACGGGCCTCGGCGCCATCCGCGGCGGTATTCGCTTCGCAGCGGCCTACCCGATCACACCCGCCTCGGAGATCCTGGAATGGCTCGCGCCGAACCTGGCGAAGGTCGGTGGCGTGCTGGTGCAGGCCGAGGACGAGCTTGCCGCTGTCAACATGATCATCGGCAGCTCCTTCGGGGGCGTGCCCGCGCTCACGGCGACCTCGGGGCCTGGCCTGTCGCTCATGATCGAAGCGCTCGGCCTCGCCGTGGCGGCCGAGGTGCCGATCGTCGTGACCGACGTGATGCGCGGCGGCCCGTCCACGGGGATCCCGACCAAATCCGAGCAGGCCGACCTCAACATCGCCATCTACGGCCTGCACGGCGATGCGCCGCACCTCGTGCTGGCACCGCAGACGATCGCCGATTGCGTGTTCACGACGCAGTGGGCGACGTATCTCGCCGAGACGCTGCAGACCGCGGCGATCGTGCTCTCCGACCAGTTCCTCGGCCAGGCGCAGGCGGCCATCGAGCGGCCCGCGGACGTCGCTTTCGTCGGCCGCCGGCTGGTGGCCGCGTCGGACCAGGTCCCGTACCGGCGCTACGCGCTCGGCGGCAGCGGCGTCTCACCGATGGCGCTGCCCGGCACGCGCGGCGTCCAGTACACGGCGGACGGCCTCACCCACACCGAGCACGGCTTGCCCACCAGCAACGCAGCCGACCATCACGCCCAGCTCGACAAGCGACTGCAGAAACTCGACAACTTCGCCTATGGAAATCACTGGGCCACCATCGAGGGCAGTGGCGACATCGCCGTGCTGACCTGGGGCTCACTGACCGGCACCGCGCGGGAGGCGATCGCGCGGGCACGCGCCGGTGGTGTCGAGGCGCGCCTGATCGCCCCACGGCTGATCGCCCCGACCCGCCCGCGGGAGATGGCCGCCGCGCTTGCCGGGGTACGACGCCTGCTCATCGTCGAGCAGACGCACGGCACGCAGTTCCATCGCTTCCTGCGCGCCCACTACGACCTGCCGGCCGATACGCAGGTGCTCAGCCGCGCCGGCCCTGTGCCGATCCGGCCGGGCGAGATCCACCGCGCCCTGACCGGGACAGCGACCACATGAACAGCGCGCTGCAGGCGCCGTGCAGGCCGGCCGACTACAGATCGCAGGCCGCGCCGATCTGGTGCGCCGGCTGCGGCGACTACCATGTGTTGCTGTCCTTCACGCGTGCGTTCGCCGAGATCGGCGCACCACCGGAGAGAATCGCTGTCGTCTCCGGCATCGGCTGTTCCTCGCGCATCCCCGCCTACACGAACTGCTATGGTTTCCACGGTGTCCACGGCCGTGCGCTGGCTGTCGCGGCGGGCCTGAAGGTCGCGCGCCCCGATCTGACGGTGGTGGTTGCCAGCGGCGATGGTGACGGTTACTCGATCGGCGGCAACCACTTCCTGCATGCCTGCCGCCGCAACATCGACATGACCTACATCGTCATGGACAATCATATCTACGGCATGACCAAGGGCCAGCCGTCGCCGACCACCGAGCCTGACCTGGACACTGCGCTGTCGCCCGGCGGCACCGGGCTGCGACCCTTCAATCCGCTGGTGATCGCGCTCGCCTCCGGCGCCAACTTCGTCGCGCGCGCCTTCAGCGGCAACGTGGCGGAAACCACCGGCGTCATCGTCGATGCAATCCGCCACCCGGGCTTCTCGTTCGTGGAAATCCTGAGCCCCTGCGTCACCTTCCGGCCCGACCAGAAAGCCTGGAAGACCATGGTGCGCCCGGCACCGGTGCCGACCACCGACGATCCGGCGCGCGCTGCACGCCGCATCATGACCGACGACGGCTTCAACCTCGGTGTCCTGTATCGCGGCAACCGCCGCCCCTACCAGCCACAGATCGGCGGTGCGGCATGCGATCCCGCCGAATTGGAAAGGGAGTTTGTCCTGTGACACCCGGTGGCGATGCACCGCGCATCGAGTCGGTCACCGACCTGTTCGCCGTCGCATACCAGATCGAAATCGACGCGGTCGAACGCTACGCGATGCTGACCGAGCAGATGGCCAACCAGGGCAACACCGAACTCGCGGCCGTATTTCGCGACCTCGCTCGGGCTGAAGGTCTCCATGCAGCTGAGATCCTGCAACTCGGCGCGGGAATGGACGTTCCCGAGCGCGCGCCGCGGGTGGCGCGCTGGACGCGCACAGAGAGTCCCGAGGCGGTGGACATGGGTGAGGCGCATTACCTCATGACCCGCTGGGACGCACTGCGTCTGGCGCTCGCCGGCGAGGAGCGTGCGCTCGCCTACTACCGCGACGTCGCGCGCGATGCGGTGGATCCCGAATTGCGGACAGCCGCAGCCAGATTCATCGAGGAGGAGACCGCGCACGTCGAACTCTGCCATCGGCTGCTGCGCAAGTACCCGCCACCGCCGGCCGATGCTGACCGCGACGACCCGGATTCCCCGGTCGCTCAGGGCTGAGGCACTACATCGACCAACGCGCCGTGCTGACCCGGTGAGCGACACTGGTCGAAAAACTGTTCTCTGCTGGTGTCGACATCGTGCTGGCCGCCACAGTCCCTGACAGCGGCGCCGACCATGGCTTACAATCGCCGGCACCGATGAACGAGCGCTTCACCATCGAGGAACGGATCCGGTGGTCCGACGTGGACAACGCCGGCATCATCTATTACGGCCAGTTCCTGCGCTTTTTCGAGATTGCGGAGATGGAGCTGTTTCGCTCCATCGGGCTCACCTACGTGCAGGTATTCGACAAGTTCGACATCTGGCTGCCGCGGGTCCACATCCACTTCAATTTTCGCCGCCCGGTGGCACTCGACGACCTGATCGAGGTGGCGGCCTGGGTCGGGCGTCTCGGTGAGAGTTCATTCACCCTGAGCTTCGAGGTCACCCGCAAGGGAGAGCCCGGTGTCGTCGCCGAGGGGCATATCGTGCTGGCCTGCGTTTCGCGCGCCACATTCACGTCCATGCCAGTGCCCGAAGACCTGCGTCGGCGGCTGAGCCGGTACCTTTCGGACCGGCCGTGGGCGGACTCGCCCTGAGGACGCTGTCCCGGCGTGGACCGCGCCGCGCCGCCGCCTACCGTCCGCTGCGGGCGAGCGACAGCACCCAGCCGTGCATGCGTTTCTTCGCGTTCTCGATATCCGCCGTGGTAAAGAAGTCTTCCGGCCTGACGCGGTCGACCGGATAGACGGGTCGCAGGAAATCGCTTTCGTAGCCGAAGGGCACCGTCGCATCGATCCCCATGCCGCCCTCGAAGCGTGTGTTCGAGGCGGTCCACTGTTTCTCGCCTGCGGTCATGCGTTCGGCCGGCATGAAGGTCTGGCCGCGGCCGCCCGGGATCGGATTCAGGATGTCGGTCTGCGGATTCACGCGCGTAGTCAGGCACCACATGACATCGTCCATCGAGTAAGGATCGACGTCCTCGCTCACCGCGATGGCAAGTCGCATGCCCTGCGAGCAGGAAAGGATGGCGGCGAGGAAGTTGCGCTGCCAGCCCTCGTCGATCTGGCTGCGCTTCTTCACCTGGATGATGCAGCCGCCCCAGTCGGTCATGCTGTAGGGAATGACGACGTTCTGGATGATGCCGGGCTGCAGGCGCTCGCAGAGTTCGAAGATCGCGGCCTCGCGCACCGTGGTATCGATGTTGTGGTCGTCGAGCGTGTGGACACCGAGGCAGAAGATGATCGGTTTGGTCTCGGGCTTGCGCATGGTGACCGCGGTGACGTGGAAGGTCGGTGCCTTGTACGCCTTGCCCATGTAGCCGGCCCACTCAGGGTGGAAGTGGTAACGGCCCTGGACGCCGGCTTCCTCGCTCTCGCGCGTTTCGTAGCGTCGGTCGCGAGGATCGACGTAGCCTTCCAGCACGACCTCCGCATCGGCGAGCGCCATCGCATCGACGGTACGTGCCTTGACGAGGCGGATCGGTGCCCCCTGGACCGCACCGGCAACGCCGATCTCGTCGCAGCCCTTGGGTAGCACGACATAGTCGAAGCCTGCGCCTGCGAGGAGCGTGCAGGCCGGTGGCACACCGAAGCACATGGTGATCGGCACCCGTTCGTTGGACTTGTAGTAGGCGTTGACCACCTGCCACATGTGTGAACCCGGCGAGATCTGGAACGTGCCGACGTTGCCCCAGCGGAAGTTCATGCGGTTGTAACCGAGATCGGAACCACCGTCGAAGTAGCGCCCGGTGACACAGCGGATACCCGAACCGACGGTGAGTTCCGGCTCGTAGGTCGTGTGCCGGATCGGCACCATGTAGTCGTTGACGTCGCGCGGGTTCTCGATCACGTGCTCCTGGCACGGCGCCTCGGACTGCGGAATCTCGACCGGCTTCAGGGGGTTGCGCAGGGCCGCCGCCAGCCTGCGGACACGCTCGGCATCGTCCTTCCAGCCGAACATCTTGTTGATGACCGCCATGTCGCCGAAGAGGTTGGTGACAACGCGGTGATTGGGCTTGCCTTTCACCTGGTGGAACAGCACCGGACAGGCACCGTCGAGGTGCTTCTGCAGGCCGGTGACCTCCAGGTCCGGGTCGACCGGTTTCTGCGTTTCGATCAGGTCTCCCTGTCCACGCAGCCATTCGAGCGTCGTGCGCAGGTCGCGTACTGCTGCGGTCTGCGGCTCGGAATCTCCCCTGTCGGACTTCTTGACACGCACGTTCATGATGCCTGCTCCTTCGCGCTTCCGGCCGGCCCGGCGATTGCGCGCAACCGTCGTTTCAATTACATAGAATACTAAGTATATTTGTTGCAGCGACGCGTTTCTGTCAAGTGCGGCGGCAACGACAAGGGGCAAGGACGGCATGGCGGCGGGTCGAACCCGGAAGAGCGGCAAGGCGAGCGGTGCGATTCGCATCGAGTTTCCGCCGGGCGAGAGCGCGGGTTATCTCGTCCGCGACGCACACCGCGCCTTCCAGCGCAGTCTCGAGCGGCGGATCGCCCGCTACGGCGTGACACGCGGCCAGTGGTATTTCCTCCGCGTGCTGTGGGAGCAGGACGGTATCTCGCAGCGCGAACTCAGCGCCCGCGTCGGCGTGATGGAACCGACGATCGCCATCACGCTGCGCGGCATGGAACGCGCCGGCCTGATCCGTCGCGTGCGCAGCAGCAGTGACAAGCGGCGCGCCGAGGTGTGGCTGACGGCAAAGGCAAAACGGCTGCGCGAGAAGCTGCTGCAACTCGCCCGCACGATCACCGAGGAGGCACGCACCGGCATCAGCCTGGCCGAGTACGAGCACTTTCGCAGCGTGATTACCCGCATGACCACCAACCTCGACGGGCGGCGGGACTAGGAGCGGGCAATGAACGGGGCCGGCAACGACGTGCAGGCGGGACCGGCGCTGCTGCGTGCCTGGATCGACGAGGCGGCCCGACGGGATCCCGAACGACCCTACCTGGTGTCGGTCGAGGACGGTCGCACGCTCGGCTACGGTGCGCTTGCCGGCCTCGCGCGCCGCATCGCCGCCTATCTCGCCGCCCTGGGCATCGGCGCCAACGACCGCGTCGCACTGCTCGCCGACAATTCGCTCGAACATGTCGCGGCCTATGTCGGCGTGCTGGCCGCAGGAGCCACGATCTGCACCGTTCATGTCGAGATGAACCGGACCCATCTCGGCACGATGCTACCCGCGCTGCGACCGCGCCTCACCCTCAGCGACGCCGGACTCGGCCTCGGCGACCTTGCGGCGCACAGTGCGACGCACTGGCACCCGCTCGGCCGGTGGGCGCCGGACCGCGGGGACGGGTTCTTCGCCGCGATCGCGGCCGCACCGGCATCGGGCAACCACATTGCCGCAGGACCGGGTGACGACGCCGTTATCTTCTATACCTCGGGTACCAGCGCACGACCCAAGGGGGTGGTCCTCACCTTTCGCGAGTTGCTGCCCAATGCCGCGGCAATCGCCGCGGGCTTTGGCCTCTGTGGGGGCGACCGGCTCTACGATTACCGTTCCTTCAACTGGGCCTCGGCGCAGATTCTGAGCGCGCTCGCGACACTCAGCCAGGGTGCGACGCTGCTGCTCGGACGCAGGTTCTCGAAGAGCCGCTTTTTTTCCGACATCGCCAGGTACCGGGCGACGATTGCAGCCGGCAATCCGACCGTGCTCAACATGCTGCTCCAGGAACCAGAAACCATCTGCAGCCGCGACCTCCCGCACCTGCGTTTCATCACCTCGAGCTCCGCGCCGCTCCTGGTCGAGGAATGGAAGCATTTCGAGGATCGGTTCGGCATCCGGGTGGCCCAGGGCTACGGCACCAGCGAGACCGGCTGGATCGCCGGCTGCACGGGCGAAAACCGGCGCTATGGCACGGTCGGCAGACCCCTCCCCTATCATCGCCTCAACATCGTCGACACCGCCGGGAAGACTCTCCCACAAGGCGAGGCCGGATACGTCGAGCTTGGCGGCATCGCCGGCAACGAATTTCGCTACGTCGACGAGGACGGGCACATACGCGTCAATGCCGTCGGCCGCACCAGGACCGGAGATATGGGTTTCCTCGATGCCGATGGCTATCTCCACCTCACGGGGCGGGAAAAGGATCTGATCATCCGCGGCGGGGTCAATATTTCGCCGCTGGAAATCGACGACGTCCTGATGCAGATACCTGAGATCGTCGAAGCGGCGACGATCGGCGTGCCCGAGGAGATCTACGGCGAGGAAGTGGTCAGCTACGTCGTATTGAAGCCGGGAGCGACGCTCGCCGCCGCCGATATCCTCGCTCACTGTGCGCGGCACCTTGCGGTCTTCAAGGTGCCGAAACAGGTCCATTTCCGTGGCGCCCTGCCCAAGACCGAGCGCGGCAAGCTCGACCGCAAGGCACTCGTTGCCGAATGGCGCAAGGACCGTGAAACGGCAGCATGACGTCGGACAGCGAGCGCCCGATGCTGGCCTCGAAAACCCGGACGCTCCGCCCATACGGGCCTGCGGAACTACCAGCCGAGCCGCTCACGACCAGCTGCGCTGATGCGTTCCGCGTTCCACGGCGGGTCCCAGACAACGCGCACGCGACACGGCACACCGGGCGGCAGGGCAGACCGCAGGATCTGCTCGACATCGGCCGCCATCACCGCCGTCACCGGGCAGGCGGGCGAGGTCATCGTCAGGTCGACTTCCAGCGCGCCATCGACGTACTCCAGGCGGTAGAGCAGGCCAAGATCGACGATATCGAGCCCGATCTCCGGGTCGATCACCTGTCGCAGCACTTCGCGCAGTTCCGCAGGATCGATCGTCGCCCGATCTGGTGCTCCCGCCCGTTCGCCCTTGTCCACCGGTGTCTCTCCCGCCGCGTCGTGTCCGATCATCGCCCTTATCGTCGTCGATACCCCCGACAGCAGCAAGCGCATCAGCCACTCACGGCGAAGCCCGCGTCGAGCAGCTCCACCAGCCACTGCCGCAGTTCCTTCGCCCCGTCGACCGGACGGCGATCGTTGATCGCGATCTGCAGGCGGAACGAGCGCTCGCCGATGCGTGTCGCCAGCGCCTGCTGCGCGGGCGTCAGCATCTCGAACTCATCCGCTTCCATCATGGCCCGGCAGCAGTCCGGGTCGGGGCTGAAGACACTGCGGCAGGCGACCGGGCGCAGGTCGTATACCAGGCAGGCACCGTCGCGCAGCAGCGGGCAGGTCCAGCGCCGGGCCTGCGCCGCATCGTGGCCCAGCGCCGCGATCGCCGCGGCCTGCTCGCGCACCTGGCGTTCGAAGGCAGCGAAGCCCGCGGTGTCGAGCCGCGCGCGCGCCGCCGCGAGGATCGCCCGCGCATCGTCGCGGCAGGTGAGCACCACGAGCTGATGGCAGCACCAGTGGCAGCCGCGGGCGCAGGCCACCGGCTCGCCGGCGATGGCGCGGGCGATGAAGGCGTCGATCTCCGCCGGTGTCCAGGACGACACTGACTGACCTGCTCCCCCTGGAAAGTACGACTATGGCTGACCAGCGCCTGGTACTGCCGCCTCTGTTCAGCCCGCGCCGGCACGCCCTGGAGCGGGCGGCGGCGCGCCCGGCGGCCGGTCAGCCAGGACGTTCTTGGCGAGCGCCAGCATCGAGGCGATATCCGCGAGGTTCGCCGGGACCACGAGCGTGTTGCCTGCCTTGGCCAGGTTGCCGAACTGCACCAGGTAGTCCTCCGCGACGCGCAACTGCATGGCCGCGGCTCCACCGGGCTCGCGCAGGGCGGTCGCCACCTGGCGCAGTCCCTCGGCGGTGGCAGTAGCGACCGCGAGGATAGCGGCGGCCTCGCCCTCCGCCTCGTTGATCTGCTGCTGCTTGGCCGCCTCGGACTCCTTGATGACCCGCTGCTTCTCACCTTCCGCCTCGTTGATCTTGGCGTCGCGCTCGCCCTCGGAGGTGAGGATCACGGCGCGCTTCTCGCGCTCCGCCCGCATCTGCTTCTCCATGGCCGAGAGCACGTCCTTCGGCGGGTTGATGTTCCTGATCTCGTAGCGCAGCACCTTCACGCCCCAGGGATCCGAGGCCTTGTCCAGCTCCATCACCACGTTGGCATTGATGGCAGCGCGCTCTTCGAAGGTGCGGTCCAGGTCGATCTTGCCGATCTCGCTGCGCAGCGTGGTCTGAGCCAGCTGGATGATGGCGAAGACATAGTCCGCAATGCCGTAGGAGGCCCGCTGGGGATCGAGAACGCGCATGTACAGCACGCCATCCACACCGACCTGCACGTTGTCTTTCGTGATGCAGGTCTGCTCGGGAATGTCGACGGCCGACTCCTTCAGCGAGTGACGGTAGGCCACCGTCTCCACGAACGGCACGAGGATGTGGAATCCCGCCTGGAGCGTACGGCTGAACTTCCCCAGGTACTCCACCACGTAGGCGCTTTGCTGGGGCACCACCACCGCCGTCTTGAGCAGTATGACAACGGCCAGCACTGCGAGCGCGATCACCCAGAATGTAATGCCTATCACCTTCGTCTCCCGTCCTGGTTTGCTAGTCGTCGAGGGGCTTGATCCGGAGCATCACGCCGTCCACGGCGACAATGCGCGCCTTGCCGCCGGCCGGGATCGTGCTGCTGCCGTCATTGCGGACCTGCCAGGTAGTGCCCCGCAGCTCCAGGCGCCCGGTGTCGCCGGCGGGAAGCGCCTGCCCGACGCGCACCTCGTCGCCGACGAAGTCGTCCTTCAGTCCCGGGATGTCGGGCCGTATCGCCGCATAGACGCGCTTGCGGAAAAAGACCATGGACGCCACCGCCAGCACGGCGAAGCTGAGCCAGTGAGTCCACAGGGGTAGTTCCGGGGCGAGCAGGGCAAAGACCCCGGTGAGCAGCGCCGACACCGCGATGAAGACGAGAAAGAACTCCGCCTCCACCACGAAAAGCTCGGCGCCCAGCAGCAACGCGCCGACGACCATCCAACCCCACCACGGCATGCGGCACCTCCCCGTTGCCGGGGATTATGCCTCCCCCGGGACCGGCGGTCAGCAGCAGCGGTCAGCGATCGCGTTGCCGATGGGATCGGCATGGGCCCCACAGCGCTGCATCGCCAAGGGTGCGAGCCGGATCTGTGGCGCTCGAATCTGGCCATGCGTTGCTTGACGATCGCGGCTGGGGGGTATTACTTTATGACTACCATCTCCACCAGAGACCTTCATCATGGCCGCAACGAGCCTGAAACTTCCCGAAGATCTGAAACGCCGAATCGAGCGACTGGCGAGTACTGCGGGAAAGTCCCCGCATGCATTCATGGTAGAGGCCTTGACGCGTGAGGCTGAGCAGTCGGAACTTCGCCAGAGATTCGCTACGGACTCGGCGCTTTCCGAAAAGGAAGCCATGGCCAGCGGGAAGACGTATTCCCTTGCGCCCGCGTTCGACTACCTGGACAAGCGCGTGTCCGGCCGAAAGGTTCGGCGCCCGCGATCACATGCATGGCGCGCGTCGAAGTAACGGCGCAGGCGCTGGCGGATCTGGAGCGTCTCGCAGACTTCATTGCTGCTGACAACCCAAAGCGCGCTCGGGAGCAACTGAGAAGCGTACGCCGCGCTTTCGCGTTGCTGGCAGAACACCCGTTGCTGGGTCGCCTCGCGGAAGATGGCCGACGTGAACTCGTTTTGTCGCGGGGCCGTTACGGCTATATCGCCAAATATCGCTGGCTGCCGGCCGATGACGTCGTGCTGATTCTGGCCGTGCGACATCAGCTCGAAGCAGGTTATTCGGAAGACTAGGCTGCGCACCGCGCCCTGGCGAGCGCGTTTCAGCCCATTTTCGCGTTCCGCGTTGAATCAACGCGTTGGCCGTCGGCGCCCCTTAACAGACTGTTCTATTTGGTTTTTGCGATCACCCAACAGCGCGCTAAACTTCGCTCGACTACGCCAGCGTTACATTGCGGTTGCACTTATAAGTGCAATAGGCTCAGCGCACGATCCAGGAGGGAATTGCTGTGCGAGCGATCATCGGGGCACGACTACTAGCGAGCGCCGCTGCGCAGCCCCAGGGCAAGCCGTTTGAGATTTGCGATAGCCGCTTGCCCGGATTTGTTCTGCGCATACAGCCATCTGGCGTCCGCACTTTCTATGCTCAGTTGGGCAGAGGCCGCAGACTGGCTTTGGGCAAGGTTGGCCACCTCACTCCTGACCAGGCCCGCCATCGCTGCGAACTCGCACTGGGCAATGTTGCCCATGGACGCGATCCGACCATGGGGCTTGATGGTGCTACCAAAGGGGTTACGCTCAGGCAGTTCCTCGAAATCGATTACTCGCCATGGGCCAAGGCAAATCGCCCCCGCAGCGCGTCGGCCTCCCTCGACCGACTCGAGAGATGTTTCATTAAATGGTACGACTACCCGCTAACGACAATTTCAACTGCCCAACTTGAATCGTGGAAGACCGAGCGGCTCCAGGCCGGCTGTCGGCCAGCGACCGTCCTCCGCGACCTGGCTGGCCTGTCAGCTGTGCTGAGTCACGCTGTCCGTATCGAAAGGTTGGCGGACAACGTTATGCGGCGCGTGGAGAAGCCCCGACTTGACCGAACGCCAAATGTCCGGTTTCTTGATCCCGAGGAGGAGACGCGTCTTCGATTGGCTCTGGCGGAAAGGGACGATAGACTCAAAGCAGCACGGGACTCAGGGAATGCCTGGCGCCACAGACGGCACCGAACTCCGCGTCCAGGACTCCCCCACTACGGCGATCACATGACTCCCGCCATACTCATCAGCCTGAACACTGGGTTGCGCCGCGGAGAGCTGTTGGCGCTGCGTTGGAAGGACATTAACTTCCGGCTGGCCGTGCTATCCGTTCAAGCCACGTCGGCCAAGACCGGGCAGACGCGGCACGTCCCCCTGAATGATGAAGCCGTCAAGACCCTCAAACAGTGGCGGACGCAAAACCAAGACGTTTCCGGCATTGACAAAGTTTTTTCGGCCACGACCTCGTTTAAAACCGCCTGGGCCGGCATTCTGAAGGCTGCGACAGTTAAGAGGTTTCGCTGGCACGACCTCCGTCACCACTTCGCGTCACGACTGGTCCAGGCCGACGTTAATCTAAATACCGTACGGGAACTTCTTGGGCACGGCTCTCTCGCGATGACCCTGAGGTATGCCCACCTTGGGCCGGATCAGAAGCGAGAGGCGGTCGCTCTTCTGTGCGGCCGGCGGGACGAAGCGCCTGATACTGAAAACACTATATTGGCTCTCTCAACCTCGCGAACGGAGGAATCGCCTCCGCCAGGTTATTTCTTGACGCCTGCATTTCACGGCGGACTCGGTTACACACCGACCAAGGGATTAGAAGCCTGCACGTGACGATGCCGAGGCCCTGTACTGCAAACTGGCCGTGACATTGCCCCGGTACTACAGCGACCCGCCCGGGTTGATCGCCGTGGTGAAGGGCGCCATCAGGCAATGCCTCGTTATTCACCTTGCACCGGGTGATGCGACGCTACGTGGGCGAGGCCTATGCCTTGCAAAACCCGTCCCAGCAACACTTCAGCCGGACCCACCTGCGCGTCCCGGCGAGTTTGGCACATCATTCGCGGGGGCGCGGGCGCCGCTGCCCTGCCGTTGTAGGCTAGCAGGCGCAGCGCGTTCGCCACCACGATGAGCGTCGAGCCCTCGTGGAACAGTACCGCGGTCCCAATGCCCATGCCGAAGATAGTCGCTGGAACTAGCATCGCCACGACGCCGAGACTTGCCCACAGGTTCTGCTTGATGATGCGGCTGCTACTGCGCGACAGGCCCACCGCGAACGGCAATTGCGCCAGGTCGTCAGCCATCAGCGCCACGTCGGAGCCGGCAGCCCCCATCGCGATACCCACCGTTGCGTTGGCCATCGCGGGTGCGTCGTTGACGCCGTCACCGACCATCGCCACCTGGCCGTGCTCCTGGCGCAGTTGCTTGATCGCTTCCACCTTCCTCGACCGGCTGCCGACCCGCTATGGCGATGCGCTGGAGATGAAGTACGTGGAGGGCCTGTCAGTCGCCGAGATCGGCGTGGAGCTGGGCATTGGTACGATTGCCGCCCAGTCGCTGCTGGCCCGGGCGCGGGTGGCCTTCCGGGATGCGGTGGAGTCGGTCTTCGGGGCCGCCGCGGGTGACGTGCTTGCCAGCCTCGGCCAGGCCGCGTGACCGGGCCGGCGGCGGACACAGGGGAACAGGACATGGCGACGAAACCAGGGGGTTTGCGCCCCGGCGAGGAAGAAGCCCTGCAGGGCCTCCTCCGGGAGATGGCCCCCGAGGCCGAGCCGGCGCCGGAAGTCCGCGAGCGCATCCGGGCGGCGGTCGCCGCCGAGTGGCGAACCGCAGTGGCGGCGGCGACCCCGGTCCAGCAACGCTGGCGACGCCCCACCCTGGCCCTCGCGGCCGGCCTCGTGGTTGGCGCCATCGCCCTCGGCGTGCTTCGGCAGGCGCCGCCGCCCACGGCGCCAGTGGCCGCCACGCTCGTCCGGTTCAGCGGCCCCGTCGAAGCGGGTGACAGCGGGAACTGGCAGCCCGCGGCTGCCGGCCAGTCGCTGGCCGTTGGCGAGCACGTGGTCACCGGCCCCCGGGGCAAGGTGGCCCTGGCCCTCGGCCGGGGCGCCACCCTACGGCTCGATACCGACACGCGCATCGCATTTGCCAGCATCGACCGGGTGATCGTGGAGCGCGGAGCCGTCTACTTCGATGCGGGCGCGACACCGTCGCCGGGTCCGGCTATCCGGATCGACACGGCCTTTGGCAGCACCCGACACCTGGGCACCCAGTACGAGGTACGGATGCTGCCGGCGACGATGCAGGTGAGCGTGCGAGAAGGCCGGGCGGCGATGACGACGGCCGCCGCGCCGGAGCCCATCGTCGCCCGGGCCGGCGAGCAGGTTGCGGTGGGCACCGACGGCGCCGTCACCCGGGGCACGATCGACCGTCGGGACCCCCGGTGGAACTGGATCACCGACGTGACCCCGCCCTTCGCCATCGAGGACCGGCGCCTCGCCGAGTTCCTGGCCTGGGTCTGCCGCG
Organism: uncultured Chromatiaceae bacterium; assembly: GCA_964415505.1. GTDB lineage: Bacteria > Pseudomonadota > Gammaproteobacteria > Steroidobacterales > QUBU01. The sequence continues at coordinate 39,071 of CAYQAR010000013.1, forward strand.
AAACCGGGCGGGAACTGGCCTTTGCGTCCCCGGCGGCCGAGGCAGCCGCGGCAGCCGCGGCGGCCATCGTCCTGCGCGGCTCGGTTGCCGGACTGTCGCCGGACGAGGCGCTGGCGGCCGTGGTGGGCACGACGAATCTCACCTACAGGGAAGAGGGCGGCCGGCTGATCGTGCAGTCAACCCAGCGCCAGGCAGCAACGCAGTGACGCCCCATGCTATCGCGTGCCCGAGACTGTGGTAACGGGCAGCGCCCGCCGCCGCGGTCGCCTAGTGTCCATGTCAAGGTCGAAGTCGCGGACGGCAAGGCGCCTTCCAGCACGCTCGACCAGGCCGACACCGCGAGGAGGACGACGACTGACAGGCCAAGCGGCCGGTTGCGAAAATCGGCCGCCGAACCGCCAGCCAGTCTTCATGGCACGCTCACCGGACCCCGCGTGGTCTCCGCCACACCCACAGCACCCAGGGCCAACAGCGACCAGATCGCACCGGACGCGAAGGCCACCGCGCTGCCGTATCGGGTCCACAGCCAGCCCGCGAGGGCCGCTCCCGCCAGTTGGAAGAGTCCCGTGAAAAAGTGGAATAGGCCGAACGCGGTGGCTCGCAGTTCGGGTGGAGCCTGTTCGGCCACGGCGGAAGCCAGGCCTCCTTGTGACAGGCCCATGTGCAGCCCGTAAAGCACCACGCCAAGCCATAGACCAGCCGGCCCGGGCACCCAGGCCAGTAAGCATTCGGCCACGGCGAGCACCCCCAACGACCAGGCGAACAGCGTGCGCCGGCCGATCCGCGTCGCATAGGCGCCGGCAGGATAGGAGAAGAGCGCATAGGCGACGTTCATGACGATCAGCACGAGAGGAATCCAGACCAGCGCGAGCCCGTCCTGTTGGGCGCGCAGCACGAGGAAGGCCTCGGACAGCCGAGCGAGCGCAAACAGCGCGGCCAGCACCAGCAGATACCGGAACGATGCAGGCAGCGCACGAACCCCCGCCCACAGGCCGGCCCAGTCGGTGCGTTGCTCAGGTCGGCCCGACACCCAGCCGCCCGATACGGACGTGGGTTCTTCGACACCGAAGGCCAGCAACGCGACCGCCAATGCCGCAGGCACTACCGCCACCCAAAGGACGGCACGCAGATCTCCCGCCCACAGCCAGATGAACAACATCGCCAGCATCGGGCCGAGGAAAGCGCCGACGGTGTCGAGGGCCTGACGCAACCCATAGGCGGCATCGCGCAAGGCAACGGGCGTGAGGTCGGCGACGATCGCGTCGCGAGGCGCGCCGCGAATGCCTTTGCCGATCCGGTCGACAAACCGGGCTGTTACCACACCAACGGCGGAGTCGGCCATCGGGAACACCGGCTTGGTCAACGCCGCGAGGCCATAGCCGAGCAGTGCCAGGGGCTTGCGCCGCTGGAAGCGGTCGGACACCAACCCTGACACCACCTTGAGCATGGAAGCGGTGGCCTCGGCGACGCCTTCGATGGTGCCTACGGCGAGTACCGAGAGGCCGAGCGCTCCCGTCAGGTAGATCGGCAGGATCGCGTGCACGAGTTCGGACGACATGTCCATGAACAGGCTGACGCCACCTAGAACCCACACCACGCGCGGGACTCGCCGCCAAGCACCCTTCATGGCCGCGCCCTGTCGGTCATGGATGTCTCAGCACGCTTCCAGGGCGTGAAGCAGGACCGAGAGGTGCATATCCCATATTCGGCAGGCTACAGCAGCTCGACAAGCCAGACTTCTGGCCGGCGGAATCAATGGTTTCTGGTGGCGGCCTTCTGCGGGAACAGGTATATGCACGCGATCATGAAGAACATCAGTGCAGCGGACGCAGTGTATCGACTCCACGCCATCCCACCGGCAGCGATCGGCTTGTCAAGAAGGTCGCCGACGACGGCTCCAAGCGGACGGGTGAGAACGAAAGCCGCCCAGAACAAGGCTGTACGCGAGATGCTGGTCCAGAAATAGGCGGCAACCACGAGCGCAAGCAACGCACCGAATACCAGTGCACCCCCGACGTAACCCAATCCGGCGGTGTCAGCGGTCCAGTCGCCGAGCGCGGTTCCTAGCGTCTGCGAGAACATGATCGTCGTCCAGTAGAAAGCCTCGGCCTTTGGCGAACTCACCGATGCCACCGACACCGTACCGAGCGTTCGGTACCACACCGCCAGAGAAGCAAGCAGCAGCAGAAACAACAAGGACGCGCCGCCCGGATAGCCGATGCCGAGTGAGCGGTCGGCGAAGTCCGCGAGCGTGGTGCCGACAGTCGTCGTTGCAATGATCGTTGTCCAATACAGATATGGATTGAACCTCTCGGCAGTGATCTGCGCAGCAACGGCTGCAAGGAACAACACGCCGAATATGCCCGTTGCGATCAGGTACCCCAGATTCATCGACATGGAGACAGCGTCACCGCCCGTTTCGCCCAGCGTGGTCGCGGCAATCTTGAGAACCCAGAAAAGAAACGTAAGCTCGGGTACTTTGCCCATGCGTTGATCAGCATCGTGGTGCATGTGGTCGTCCCTTCGAAGAACCTTAATGAATTGACAAGCGTCCATTTGATGCGGTCAGTGGGTGCGGATCGAGCGATACGCCGTTTGCCAGCGGGAACAGGCATGTCAGACACCCCTTAAGCTGAGTCCCCGCGTGGTGAGATCGGCCCGGGCCGCTGCCTCCGACGCCGTTACGCGCCGGGGTGCCCGCAGGTTCGGCGTCTTGGCCTTGCCCCGCCCCGCCGGGCGCCAAGTCGGTCGCATTGAGGCCACCACTAGAACCGCCACGCCACACCGACGTTGGGCACAATTCGAGGCCACACGTCGTACTCCCTTACGAGGCGATACTCTCCGGATGGCGTGGTCACCAGCTCGTCATCGACACAGCAGGGATTCTTCCATGCAAGGACGTTGGTGATGTCGACAAAGGTCTCCAGCTCGCTGTTGTCGAGGCGAACCGTATAACCCACGCGCAAGTCCAGCGACCGGAACGAGCCAAGCTGTGCCGAGTTGCGCGCGCCCAGTTCAATGGGTGGTTCGGCGCCTGGCACCGACGGCGTGCCGAGCATTGTCGGGGTGGTGGCCCAGCCGGTATGGTAGGTGCCGGCCAGGGTGACCTGCCACGGTGGGCTGTCCCAGTCGACGCCAGCCCCGAACGAATTGCGCTGGTCCCAGCTTCGTGGGACGTCCGATCCGGCAATGCGGTCCCGGGCCTCCGACCACGTGTAGTTGAGCCACCAGTTCCAGCGCTCGTCGTGCCGTTGGTTCAGTAGCACTTCGATGCCCCGAACCTCGCCGGAGTCGGGGTAGACGGCAACCCTGTCCGGTTCGAGCTCGGGAATCAGCACGAGAGGGTCGAAGAGATTTTCGAAGCGGGGCTTCGGCTCCGCATAATCCTTGATGTAGCCTTCCAGCCGGAGCCCGATCCGCCCCGGGAAGTCATGCTCGCCGCTCACGATCCAGTGGTCGGCCCGCTGAGCGGGCCAGAAGTTCTCAACTCCGTCCTCAACCTGGATTTCGTTTATTGCCTGGGGCTGGAAGAAGCGGCCCCAGCTGGCACGAATCCTCGTCTGAGGACTTGCGGAATAGAGCAGATTCAGGCGTGGACTCACCTGCGTTCGACCGTCGATGCCGTCGTAGGTCTGGTCGTCCCACCGCAGGCCGAAGTCACCGGTCAACCTGTCGCTGATCTTCCACCGGCTGGTCAGGAACGATCCATACCGGTACCCCTCCGGGGCCAGTCGCGAATCACGAACAACCACCGACGGCGGTGAGCCCGGCGGGCCGGGATTGTCGACAATGACGAGCTCACTGTGGTACCGGTAGGTCGCGTCGAGGCGCGAGAGCTCCAGGCCGATCTCGGTGCGCAGCCGCTCGCTGTCGCGGCTCAGGCCAAACCGGACCGACGAAACCCTGTAGCTTCGCTGATCATCGACCGCGCCCACCTGCTCGTCAGGTTCATTGACCCACCCGACTCGATCATTGTCGATCTCCGTGTAAGCCAGCGCCGCGGAGCCTGCGTAACGTTCGGACCAGCGATGCAGGAGACTTCCCCAGAGGTAGAAGTTGCGATCCCGTGCCCTGGAGAACTCGGTGTCACCTGACGGCTGGAGTTCAACCTGATCATCAGCGAAAAGCACATGCATGGCCGCCGTGGTGGAATCGGAAACGTCCAGTTCGACCTTGCCGAAGGCATCGGCGTAGCGGGGCTCGCCGAAGTCGCTGTCGAGAAGGTTCACGACCTCGGTCAGATTACTTCGTCGGGCCGAGAGCAGCCAACGGCCGCGATCGTCCGCAAAGCGGCCGCCGCCCAATGCGTTCGCGTGAAACAGGGAAAGTCCGACCTCTCCGCCGCCGCCGTCTACCGGGTCCACTGAGGATACGTCCAGTATCGCGCTCATGTGGTCGCCGTACCGTGCGGGGAAGCCACCGGCGTAGACTGCCAGGGAATCCACGATCCCCGCATTGAGGACACTTACGGGACTGAAGACGTTCTTGAGGTGGAACGGCTCCAACAGCGGCTGCCCGTCCAGAACGATCTGCGTTTCGTTCTCTTCGCCACCACGGATGTGGGCGAGACCCGAAAGCCCGTTGCTGGCAGCACCCGGGAGCCTGTGTACGGCCCGCAAGGGCTCGTCAGCCAATCGCGGCAGGCTGGAAAGCTCTTCGCCGGAGAAAAACGTCGCCGGGGCGGAGTCTGAGCGAGCAAGCGCATAGCGGCTCGCGCTGACGACGACCTCCTCCAGGGGGCTGGTGGCACGTTGCCCGGGGCTATTGACGGCGAGAGGCCCTGGATCCGCTGCTTCCCGCAGCGCCACCACGGACCAGATGGCCGCGCCAACCCGCTGAAGCTGAAGTTTATGCGGCTCCAGTATGGTCCTCGCCAACTCGAGAGAAGTGCCAGTCGGGGGTTCGCGCAGAACGACCATGGCCGGGGGCACCAACTTGTTGTTGTAAATCAGACTGAGGCCACCGTCCTGTAGTTCACCGAGCACTTCCGATACCGGGCGCCCGAGGTACGGCGGCGCCCCGCGGGCTAACGAGCAGCAGAACACGGCGAAGATGGCCAGGTGGCAGGTGCCAAATCGACGGATGTTGCTGCATCGGTGCATTCCCGCCCGACTCTAGCACGCGATCCCAGTGCGATAGATCATCTAGTCTGCTACCAGAATCCTACGCTTTTTCAGAACACGAACCGGCAAATAGAAGAGCAGCAGCAACGCCAGGGCCGCCGCCAAGGCGGCAAAGAGCCACGGGTAGTCGGACAGTTGACCATCCCGCCACAGCGCATAGACCATTACCAGCATCCACCTCAGAGGCCACCCCACCAGGGTTCCATACTCTTTGGTTAATAGCCGGCGCCAGTGGAATTTGGAATCCGCAATCGTCCGTCCCAAACCTGCGAAGCGAGGGATGAATCGGGGCACGGCAGAAGAATAATCCCGATAGACGGCACCAAACGAACGCTCCAGATAGTCCTCCTCGGCGCGAGTGATGGCGAAGTAGCAGAACGCAAAAAGGGGCACAACCACGGCAACACAGCCCCACGAATTGGAAGTGATGGCAACCGCAGCAATTATCAACAGGTTGCCAACGTACATGGGGTTTCGCGAGTGAGCGTAGATGCCATCCGTGACCAGGTCCTCGGCATACACCCTCCGGTCGCGTCCTCCGCGAATGATGTAGACCAGGCCGATCGTTGCCGCGCGGACCGACTGGCCGAGAACGCCAATTACCAAGCCGACTACCGCCGCTCCCAGCGTGCTATCAAGAATCTTTGGCCCCGGAACCAGGACGAGTGGCAGGGCGAGAGGGAACAGGTAGTTCCGGAACCGGAACAGGAAGGCCCCAATCCGGATCATCACTTGACTGCAACCATTCCGCAGAAGTTGTACCACTTGAAAAAGACATCCACGTAGCGAAACCCGGTCCGTAACAGCAACTCCCGGTTCTCGAGAAGCTTGTAGGGAATCAGCACGTTTTCGAGGGCCTCCCGCTTCTGCACAATTTCCATTTCACTGTAGCCGTTCCGCCGCTTCTGGTCGTAGTAGTAGCCAATGAACAGCCGGTTGAACATGGAATCCTCGCCGAGGACCTTCTCGATCAGTATCAGCGCCCCATTTTCGTTCAGCCCTCGATAGATGTCCTCGACGAGTCGGTCCCGGTGCAGTGGACGAATAAACTGCAGGGTAAGCACAAGAAGAGCAACGCTCGCATTCTCGACATGAACCCCGCGCTCAAGGTCAGCACAGACAAGTTCATGCGACCTGGAGAGTCCCGACTCGCGCAGCTTGGCGCCGCAGCGCTCCAGCATTTCCGGTGAGTTGTCGACCCCGACGAAACGGGCCGTTCGCGGCGCCACGGCATCTAGGTTGATGAGCGTCGTGCCCGTAGAGCAGCCAAGATCGTAGACGTTGCTGCCTTCAGTCACAAAGTCCCGAACCATCTCACCAACCATGCGCTGCATTTCCGAATAGAAGGGCACCGACCGAAGCAGCATATCGTCAAAGACCTGTGCCACCTCACGGCCAAACCTGAAGTCATCGATCCGGTCTCTCGACTCCCGGAATACCCGGTCGCGATTCTCAACATCGGTCATTATCTGTTCCATCCTGTTCCCAGTCATACGCCGGATTCCGACCAATCACTCGACCACTACCGGTACCAGCCTTTTCTGTAGGCGAGCACCGGAAACGCCGCATGGGCAACCGCACTGGCCTCGAGTCCCGCATCACGCGCGGCTGGCACGAGGCGGCCGCGGTCCACCGAGAAATGCCGAGGAGGGGCATCCGGTGTCAGGACGACGACGTGATCCCCGGTCCGGTACGCGGCACTGTCGTTGAACTGCATGATCGCCCGGCCCGGACCCGCGAGGTCCTCTCGGCTCTGATCCAGGCCAGTGGCGGGTAGGGCCACATCCAGTCCCATCAGCGACAGAGTCGTCGGTATCAGATCGATCTGGCTTACGATCCGATCGACGATTCTCGGCGTCACGGGACCGCCCGCGATGAATCCGGGGATCCGGAAGCTGGAGACCGGAACCAGGTCGGCGCCGAGCGTCCGGCTCGAGTGGTCCGCTACCACCAGGAAAACCGAGGTATTCCAGTAAGGCGACTCGCTGGCCAGTTTCAGGTACCGGCCAGCAGCGGCGTCCGCGTAACGTGCCGCGTTACTTGGGGTTTGCCTGGGCTCGTCGAACAGATCGATCTCGCCGTCCGGAAAGTCGTAGGGCGGGTGATTGGATGTCGAAAAGACCAGCGTGAAGAAAGGCTGGCCATCGGCGTGATGCTGGCTCACCGCTTGGTGGACATGGCGGTAGAGGTCGCCGTCCGATACCCCCCAGGTCGTGGTAAAGGCCGCACCGGGCCCGAGGTCGTTGCTGTCGATTACCCGGTCGAAGCCGTTGTTGAGGAAGAAGCGTCGCATATTGTCGAAGCTGGAATCCCCACCGTATATGAATTCAGTGCGATATCCCTGACTCTTCAGGGCCCGCGCGATCGTGAAGAAGTCGTGTTGGGCATTTGCGAGCTTGATGACGCTTCGGGAACGCGTCGGAAGGAAGCCCGTTACCACCGCCTCGATCCCGCGGGCTGACCGCGTTCCCGTTGCGTAAAGATTCTGGAACCAGAAGCTTCTGGACCGCCAACGTTCGAGCTCGGTTGCCACGGGCCGACCGCCAAGGCTGCCGAGATACTCGCCGCCGAGACTTTCCTGGAGAAGTATCACGAGATTCGGCTTCCGCGCATGCGCGGCGGTTGGAACAAGGCGGTGCGCCGAGGGACCCCCACCCGCCAGGAACTCCCGCTCCGGAACCTGCATACCGGCGCGAACGGCAGCTACCGTCTCATCCAGCGGCTGGGCGCTGTACATGGACATCACCTCCCGCTCCTGGATCATCTGCCGCAGTGCATGGACTGCGGAGTAGGTGGAGTTCAGTGCGAGGTCATTTATCGTTGGGTCCGTTGAAAAGGCCGCGTTGCTGGCGCTGAGGGGACGATGGTCGAGCCCTCCGCGGACGCCGACAACGAGTATTGCGAGGATGGGCAGTGCCCACAGAAGTCGGCCTGCCAGCCGGAATGGCAGGCCTGGCAATGCCGTCGGCCTGACACGTCGCCAGAACCACATGCTGCATATTCCCGCCAAACCAACCCCGATGAGCAGCGATACACGCTCTGCGCCCCAGATCGTGGCCAGGACCAGACCCGGCGTGTCGAGGTACTCGACATACACCCGATTTGGTCGCACGCCGAATTCGCCCATGAATGCCGGAGTAGCCGCCTCGTTGAGGACGATGAAGGCCAGCCACAAGGTGAACCACGCGGCTCTGGCCCGGTGCCAGCGGCGGCTTGCCACCCAACGGGAAGGAAGCGCGGAATCTCCGATAAAGGGAACGGCGACGATCGCGCAGATCACGACCACGTCAAATCGCCAGCCCCTGCCGAAGACTTCGAACAGTGCGCCGTCAGGGGTGAGGCGATCGAGATACGTCCACGTCAACAGGAGCCGGCTCGTCATGAGAACAGCGAGGCTGCTGGCACCGAAGTACAGCAGTCCCCGGGAGTGCTCGAACAATCGCGGAAGAAAGCCCGGCAGTACCGCCCCCCGGAAGCCCGATCGGCCGGCGTCTATCGGTGGACTGCCAGTCTTGCCATCCATTCCCGTATGACGGCAAACCAACCAGGAATCAATCGCCGGGCGGCCGATCACGCCCTAAGCCGCCCCCTGGCAGCCGGCGAACAAATCGAGGGACGGGTCGTAGTCCCGCGTCTGCACGCGCAGCAGGCCAAGGGTCGAGTGAAACAGATTGTCGTGGGAAAGACTGGCGTTCGTGCGCTCCTGCAGGCAATCGAGACGAATGCCGAGTTCGGTCGCAAAGTTCGGGGAGAACCACATCACGGCGGGAACATGGCGCTGTACTTCCGGCGCCATGAAGTACGGTGTGCCATGGAGGTAGAGACCTCGTTCACCCAGGGACTCTCCGTGATCGGAGACGTAGATCATGCCGCCATTCAGGCGCTGCGCCTCGCTCCTCAGAATGTCCACGATCCCGGCGAGTATGTAATCCGTGTAGCGAATGGCATTGTCGTAGGCATTGACAATCTCCTGCCGCGAGCACTGCTGAAGCTCACTGGTCTCGCACTGAGGCACAAAGACCCTGAACGACGCGGGGTACCGCTTGTAGTAGGCGGGCCCGTGATTTCCCTTCTGGTGAAGGACCAGCACGGTGTCACGCGTAACGTCCCTGAGCAGCGACGGCAGCACCTCGAGCAGGATCTCGTCATAGCATTCCTCGTCGGGACAACTTCGGGCTGACCGGCTGGCCGTCAGGTCCGTATAGCCAACGCGCTTGCAGATCCCCTTGCACCCGGAATTGCTATCCAGCCACTCCACGAGAAACCCGGCCCGAGCCAGGACATCGAGAAGGTTCTCCTGTGTGCGTGATTTGCCCACATCGAAGCCCTCGCGACCGAGATTGGAGAACATGCACGGCAGGGAAACGGCCGTCTCGGTGCCGCAGGAATACATCCTGCCAAAGTTGAGCAGCTCCCCTATCTGCTCCAGTTCCGGGTTGGTTGCCCTGCCATACCCGTTCAGGGAGAAATTTGCCGCCCGCGCCGTTTCGCCGATCACGAGGATCAGAACCGTTGGACGCTCGTGGGCACCCCACGCCGGGTGGCGCTGGGCGTCGAGTGCCACGGGAAGCAGCAGGGCCGATTCGGTCCCGCTCTTCGTGACATAGCGCCGGATTGCGGCAATGTAGTTGTTCGGGTTGATTGCGAAGCGAAGTTCGCGATGATTGCGAAGCAGGGAGGCCATCTGCTGGTAGTTGCTCAGGGTCGATGCCGCTACAACCGCCGTGGTGGCCACGATCACCAGCAGGCGGATACCGAGCCCGGGCCAGACGGGGCGGAACGCGATCCGCTGCCTCCATAGCCACCACGAAGGAACAACTCCGAGGAGGAGAATCGTCCACCCCATGCGAACAGTGATCAGGTCGCGGACCTCGGCGGAGTCAGTTTCGAAAACATTGCGAACCATGTTGATGTCAACGACGATGCCGTACTGGTTCATGAAGTAGGTCACGGCACTCGACATGAGGAGCAGAGCGGTGACCACCGGCCTGTAAACCAATGGCCATGCGATCAGCAGCAAGGCCACGTAGAAGAATCCGCTGACCAGGACAAACGTGCGGACAAGTGCCCCAATTGCCGCGGAGTCGAGAGGACCGACGATACCCAGCATCCTGTCCCAGAACGGGACGTTGAACGCGGTAGCCAGAAACATGGCTACGACCAGCGCGAGAGTCTCCGGGCGAAATGTGCGAGTCACGCTCCCTTAGACGAACGCCTGCCCGGGATCAATCGGCGGAACGGTGGCTTTCCGTCGGAGGCCCGATGAGGATCAGGCCCGGACGGGTAGCAAGGGACAGGTCTGTGGTTGCCATGACAGCGAGCAGGGCGACGTCGGGAGGGAGCCCATTGATCGATCCGTGAAGAATGATCTTCCCGGCCGTGATCCTGGCGCCATTTGACGAGAACCGCAGCTCGCGACCGGTCCGGCCGGCGACCCACTGCAGGAAGTCGGTGAGAGGCCGATTCTCGATGTCAAAACGCCCGGTAGGACCGATTGGCGTCTGGTCCGGCGGCGCAGGTGGCTCCGCTGTGCCGCAACCCGCCGGGAGAGACGTCACCGCGCCAAGCGCGACGACGATGCTGGCAAGAACACCGGGTCTGCGTTTCGGCCGACTGCTGGTACGGAACTGCATATTCCCCGTTGTGCGGTGATCTGATGGATGCTTGGACGTAAAGCCGGCCCCCGGTCAACCGCCGGCTCTAGCAGTCAATAACGGCGGCGGTCCTGTCGCAGCCCCTCTAGCCGAAGGCATGCGTCGGCTTATTTCACGTGCCCGCGATTGAATTGACCCGATCGATCCGTCAGAGCGAGTGCGCTCGCACTCAGGCCTGAGGGAAGGCGCTGGTCCCGGGACAAAGAAAATGTGGTGGTGATGGGTGGACTTGAACCACCGACCTCAGCATTATGAGTGCCGCGCTCTAACCAGCTGAGCTACATCACCATGCGCAGGAGCGGCCCGGGCGGGCCGGTCGGCCCCGGGATCCCGGGCTGCCGAATCCGGCGCGCATTGTCTGGCGGGGCCCCTCGCGCTGTCAAGAAAACGTCGGCCCGCAGGCCTCGGCCGGGGCCTACAGCGGCTTTTCCACCGGCAGGACCGCGACCAGCCAAGCCGTGAAGCGCCGCCAGGTGCCGACGTCGGGGTCGGTGTCGAACTCGACGGTCTGGCCGGCCGTGACACCCGTCCACCACAGCTGCGCCGAGCGTCCCTCGCCCCGCAGCCCGAGGCGCCAGGCATTGGCCGGCGCGACACCGGTGTCCAGGAATGCCGTCACCGCCGCGGCGAGCGACGGGCTGTCGACGACGATGCCGATCTCGGTATTCAACTCCACGGAGCGGGGCGTCAGGTTGAATGAGCCGATGTAGGTCTGCCTGCCGTCGATGACGATGGCCTTGGTGTGCAGGCTCGCGCGGCTCGCCCCGGCGCCGGCCGACCAGCCGCGCCGCGGCCCGGCAGCGTCGGGCCGGAACTCGTGGAGTTCGACCCCGCAGCGCAGCAGTTCCTCGCGGTAGCGGGTGTAGCCGGCATGCGCTGGCACGAGGTCGTTGGTGGCAAGCGAGTTGGTGAGCACGCGCACCCGCACGCCGCGCTTCACGAGGTCGCCGAGCAACGCCGTGCCGTCATCGGTGGCGATGAAATAGGCTGCCTCCAGCAACACCTCGCGCTGCGCGGCGCGCACCGCCGGGCCGAGGGCACCGGCCACCCCGCCCTGCCACTCGCCGCCGGTCTTGGCGGGATCGTCGACGACCACCTGCGCCTCGCCCCAGTGCAGCTCAGCGAGCTGCGGCGCGAACACCGCAGCGGCGTCGGCCGCGCTGCGGATCACCCGATACGGAAAGTCCGCGAGCGTGCGCGCCCAGGCATCGAGATCGGCCTGCAGGCGTGCGGCCGCGTCATCCGTCGGCACATCCTTCGCGACCGCGCCGATCGGCAGGGCCCAGCGGCTGTTCCAGTAGCGGTCGAAGCTCGCGCCGACCTCCGGCACGACCGGCCCGACCGCCACCATGTCGAGGTCGCGGAAATTCCCCACGGTGTCGATGCCGAAGTAGTCGTCGCCGATGTTGCGCCCGCCGACCAGGGCAACGGCCCCGTCCACCAGCCACACCTTGTTGTGCATGCGGTGGTTGAGGCGCACGAGTTCGGTGACGAGGTTGAGGTTGCGCGCCTCGCGGTTGCTGAACGGATTGAAAACGCGGATCTCGACGTTCGGGTGGGCATCGAGCGCAGCGATGTCGAAATCCACGCCACGGGTATGGATGTCGTCGATCAGCACCCGCACGCGCACGCCGCGGTTCGCGGCCGCGACGAGGTCGGCGGCGAGGAGCCGGCCCGTCGTGTCGCTTTCCCAGATGTAGTACTGCGCGTCGATGCTGTGCTCGGCGAGGAGCGCGAGCCCGCGGCGCACGCTGAACGCCGCCTCGCCCGCGCTCACCAGCGCGAAGCCCGATTCGCCGGGATGTTCCGCCAGCACTGGCGCGATGGCGCGGCCGAGCGTCGTATCCTGCCAGGCGGTGAAGGCTGACGACGGCGGCGCCTCGGCCACCGGCGGCACGACGCTGCTGCAGGCCACGAGGATCAGGGCGAGCCACGCCGCTGCCGCCCGGCCGACGCGGATCGCAGGCCCGCTCACAGCTCGGCCGCGACCAGCGGAGTGCCGTCGACGTTGTGGGCGCGGGCACGGTCGACCGCGGCCAGCGTGCGCTGCGAGGTGTGCGGGCTCGCGAGCGCGACGAACAGCATGTCGCCGAGGTCGGTCATGGCGATGTAGCCGGTGACCACCGTGCTGTCGGTCAGGAGCGCCGTGCCGGAGGTCGGCCGGCGCGCACGCGTGGTGCCACCGGAACGCACGATGGTCCAGTCGAGCCCGGTCGCGCGCAAGTGGTTCTCGGCCCACTCCTTGGCGAGGATGGCGCGGCCGGCGACGACCTTCACGAAGGGATCGAGCACCGCGGCGCTGTCGCCGCAGCCGATGGAGGTGGTCAGCACGAAGCGCGACACGCCAGCGGCGACGGCGGCGTCGATGACATTGATGTTGCCCTCGGTGTTCATCTGCGGCGAGCCGCCGAGGATGCAAACCACGGCGATCTCGCCGCCTTCACGGCCGGCGAACACCGCGCGCACGGCAGCGCGGTCGGTGACGTCGCAGCGCACGGTCTCGGCGCCGGCGCGGGCGATGTAGTCGAGGTCGCGCGGGCCGCAGATCACCGCGAGGACCTTCAGGCCACCGGTCAGCGCCCGCTTCGCCAGCTGGAAGCCGGTGTCGGTGTCGCCGCCGAAGATCACGACCGTGCTGAATTTCATGCGGATTGGGCCGGGTTGCATCGCCGCCGCGGGTGTCAGCGGTCACGATAGCGCAGGAAGAGGGGCGGAGCGAGGGCGAAGGTCGGGGCTTGCGCCCCTCCTACAGCGGGCACCCCCGGCCCTGTGGGAGCGGCGCGAGCCGCGACTCCCGCAGCCGGGGCTCGACCGGTCGGGGCTCGCGCCCCTCCCACAGGGGCGACACCTCAGACGTTGAAGCGGAAGTGCATCACGTCGCCCTCCTGGACGACGTACTCCTTGCCCTCGAGCCGCAGCCGGCCCGCTTCCTTCGCGCCCTGCTCGCCGCGCCCGCGGATGTAGTCCTCGAACGCGATCACCTCGGCGCGGATGAAGCCCTTCTCGAAATCCGTGTGGATCTCCCCGGCCGCCTGCGGTGCTGTGGCGCCGCGGCGCACGGTCCAGGCGCGCACTTCCTTCTCACCCGCAGTGAAAAAGGTCTGCAGCCCGAGCAGGCGATAGCCGGCCTGGATCACGCGGTCGAGGCCCGGCTCCTCGAGACTGAGGTCGTCGAGGAAGGCCTTCTTGTCGGCTTCCTCGAGTTGGGCGATCTCGGCTTCGATCGCGGCGCACACCACGACCACCTCGGCCCCTTCGGTCCGGGCGAGGGCCCGTACGGCGTCCACGAAGGCGTTGCCGGCGAGCCCCTGCTCGTCGACGTTGGCGACGTACATGACGGGCTTGGCGGTGAGCAGGAAGCACTCCTGCATCGCCGCACGGTGCTCCTCGGGCATGTCGAAGGTGCGCGCCGGGTGGCCCGCGCCGAGGTGGTCGCGCAGGCGGATCATGGCCTCATGGCGGGCGACGTCCTCTTTCTTCCCGGTTTTCGCCTGCTTCCCGGCGCGGTCGACGGCCTTCTCGACGGCAGCGAGATCCGCGAGCATGAGCTCGGTGTTGATCACCTCGATGTCGTGCACCGGGTCGACGCGCCCGGCGACATGCACCACGTCCGGATTCTCGAAGCAGCGCACCACGTGGGCGATGGCGTGGGTCTCGCGGATATTGGCGAGGAACTGGTTGCCGAGCCCCTCACCCTTTGACGCGCCCTCGACCAGCCCGGCGATGTCGACGAACTCGACCGTCGTCGCCAGGATCTTCTGCGGGCGCACGATGGCGGCGAGCTGCTGCAGCCGCGGGTCGGGCACCGCCACGACGCCGACGTTCGGGTCGATGGTGCAGAACGGGTAGTTCTCGGCGGCAATCCCGGCCGCCGTCAGGGCGTTGAACAGGGTGGACTTGCCGACATTGGGCAAGCCGACGATTCCGCAGCGGATAGGCATGGTGGGGAGGCTGGCTCGGTTTCGGGGGCGAGCATCCTAAGCGGCGCGGGCCCCGGATGCCAAGGGTGACGGTGCCGGGTCGCAGTTATCGCAGTTGTGCCAAAAAACCGACGACTCAATCAACAACTTCGAAAACTGCGACCCGGCACCGCGCCCCCGTTCAGCGGACGTCGTCGAGCATGGAGCCTTCGGGGACCGGCCGGCCGAGGGCGAACTGCAGCTGGAAGCTGTCGTTGTCGACCCAGCCGAGCGAGAGCAGGAACGGGCCGATCGGGGTGAGCCCGCCCAGGGACAGGGCCGCACCGTAAAGGGTCCCGTCGTTGACGTCGTCGATGCGGCCACCGACGCGGCCGGCGTTGAGCCGCAGCCCGGCGTAGACGGCCTGACCGAACAGCGCCTGGATGTCTGCCACCTTCCAGTGGTACGAGGTGCCGGCGAACCAGTAGCTGTCACCCCGGATCTCGCCACGCTGCAGACCCGGGAAGGTGCGGATGCCGCCGAGCTGGAACTCCTGCGTCGGCGGCAGCTCGCCTTCGAGCTCGCCGCCCGCACCGACGATCAGCGTCAGCGCATCACCCCGGAACGGCACGGCCTTGAGGATTACGCCTTCGGCCAGCTCATAGTCCTGCTCACCGTCCAGCCATGACCCGGAATTCACATAGCGCGCATTGACCAGGGTGCCGCTGGTCGGCAGCCCGACCGCATTGCGGGTATCGTGGAAAAGGCCCAGCACTGCGCTCGAGTCGACCTCGCTGTCGAGATCCGGGAAGACGGCCGGTCCTGTGTCGCGATCGGCCTTGATGAGTCCGTACCGCAGACCTGCGCGCAACTGCGCCCGCGTCCCGAGGCTCGCGCCAAGGTCGAGCCCGCCATACGCTTCCGACTCGATGTAGCGGGCGAGACGCTCGCCATCGTCGTAGAGGTCCTCGATTTCGCGCTGGTAGCGCACGACCGGCTGGACGAAGAACCGCTGGCGTACGTCGAGCGGCTGGTAGAAGTCGGACTGCACAAGCGTCTGCGTGCCAAGCTGCAGGGCATTGTGCCATGCCGCCCCGCGACTGTTGATCCAGGTGCGATCGTGGTCGACCCGCAGGGTGGCCTGAAGCATCCCGTCGCCATTGGCGGCGAGGCCGAGGTCGAAGCGCATGAAGTCCGGACCCCATGACTTCTCGATGGCGCGGATCTCGAGCACCCGCGCGTCCTTCGGGCCGGTAAAGCGGTACTCCACCTTCTCGAAGTCGCCAAGTGCGTAGACGCGGCCGGTGTCCTCGACGATCTGCGCCGTGGTGACGGTTGCGCCCGGAACTGCATGCCGCATCTCGGCCTGGACATAGGCCGGGCTGACGCGCTCCAGGCCGACGACGCGCACATCGGCGAGGCGCACCGCCGCACCGTCGCCCCGTTGCACCAGTTCCTGCCAGGCCTGGTAATCCGCCTCGGGCAGCGCGTAGCGCAGCAGGGCCTCGCGCTGTGCCAGGGCCGCCGTGCGACCGAGCGGGATGGCATCGGGTGCACGCTCGAATGCGGCCGAGCCGATGTCGCCCATCGGCACGACGATGCTCACGTCGCGCTCCGTGAGCGTGGCGAGCTGCGTCTTCTGGTTGGCATCGATCATCACGTCGAGCGAGCGCCCGGCCAGCGCAATGGCGGAATCGAGGTCTTCGGCCCGTGGCGGTGGTGAAGCCAGCGATACCGCGATGACCACGTCGGCGCACAGGCCGCGGGCGATATCCACCGGCAGGTTGCGCATCATGCCGCCGTCGGAGAGCACGCGGCCATCCGCAACCACCGGCGAGAACGCACCCGGTACCGCCATGCTGGCGCGCATCGCCACCGAAATGTCGCCGCGGTCGAGCACGACCATTTCCCCGGCCAGCATGTCCGTGGCTACGGCGCGGAACGGGATCGGCAGGTTGTCGAAGTCGCGGGTAAAGCGTGCATCCGAGACCAGGTCGCGGATCACGTCCTCGATATCCTGTGACTTCAGCAGGCCGCCGGGCGCCTTGATCGAACCGTCCTTGAGCCCGAGGTCGAGATTGTTGGTGTAGGTGAGACCCTGCAGCTTCTTCCTGATGGGCATGCGGTCGCGCAGGCCTTCGGAACCGACCGTCTTCGACCAGTTGATGCCGAGTACCGCGCGCTCGATCTCCGCCGGCGGCATGCCGGAAGCGAAAGTGCCACCGATCAGCGCGCCCATGCTGGTTCCGGCAACGCAGTCGACCGGGACGCGCAGTTCCTCGAGCACGCGCAGCACGCCGATGTGCGCCGCGCCCTTGGCACCGCCGCCACCGAGCACGAGCCCGATGCGGGGACGGCCAGAATTCCCGGCCGCTGCCGGCTCGTCGGCCATGGCCGCAAATCCACAGCCGAGCATCAGCACCGCAGCGACCGACACGGTGGCCTGACGTAATGCCGGTACACGATGCATAGCTGCCCCTCCCGCCGGATCCCGACCACCGGACTGAGGTGCCGGCAGCAGCCTGGGATCGGTGTCGTCGGACATGTTACCGGACGAACCGATAGCTCTCCTGCCCCGCACGAGGTGACAAGTCGCCAGCTGCGCCCCTAGACTGATGCTTCGTTCCCATCGATACAGGACACGACATGACCAATCCCCGACTGATTGCTGCTGCGCTCACCGCCATGGCGCTGCCGGTACTGGCCAGCGCCCAGGTCAACCCGGCCTTTGCCGATCTTGCGAAGGCCACGGAGGAAGCGCGGACATTGGTGCAAACCGAGCGCAAGATGGTGGTCAGTCAGGCGCTCAGCCTGACCGCCGAGGAAGGCAACGCGTTCTGGCCGCTTTACGACCAGTACATGGCGGACATGAAGGAAGTCGGCGCCCTGCGCGTCAAGGTCATCACCGACTATGCCGCCAGCTACGACAACCTGACGGATGCCATAGCGAAACAGCTCATCGCCGACGGCCTGAAGTTCCAGGAAAAGACGCTGGCGATCCGCAAGGGCTATCTCAGGAAGTTCCGCAAGGCGCTGCCCGAGACCAAGCTGGCGCGCTTCTACCAGATCGAGAACAAGCTCGACGCGATCACCAGCTTCGCGCTCGCGCGCAACATCCCGCTGATACCGCAGGATGCGCCGGCGCAGCCGATCTCGAAGCCCTGATACGCGATCGGGAAACGGCAGCCTGCGGCAGCCAGACCCGGATCGCAGGAACCGCTTGCGGCGGGCGCGGCGGCGCCGCCCCGCCCCCCGGGGAGCCCGGGGTGGGTGGGGTGTGGCCGCCCGCGCGCCACACAAGCCGCGGC
>CAYQAR010000014.1:0-47972 GCA_964415505.1 uncultured Chromatiaceae bacterium
CTCCCTCGTAGGAGCGGCTTCAGCCGCGAATATTTCAGAGAAGAAAATATTCGCGGCTGAAGCCGCTCCTACGGGGAGGGGTCCGGCAATGTTACAGCAGGCCCGCCTTCACGAGCCGCTCGATGTTGGCCGACTGGCGGCGACGAAAAGTCTCGCGATCCGGCGGTTCGATCACCTTACCGTCACGCAGCAGATAGTTGGCTTCGTGGAAGCGGAACTTCGCGTAGCTGTCGGCGTAGATCTGGAACGGCTGGCGCGACATCACGTTGGCCATGGCGGTGCGCCGGCGGGTGCGACGCAGCGCACCGATGTCGATCACCGCGTTGGAATTGAACGCCTCGCCGCCCTGCGCCGCCTCGGCGAGGATGTGGCCGTTGTAATCGACGATCTTCGACATTGCGCTGCAGGTGTAGGGCGGGATCGGGATGTCGTCGATGGTCGCGGTATTGGCGGCGACGACATACACCAGGTTCTCGATCGCACGCGCGCGACGGCACACTTCCTTGATGGTGAGTTCGGCGCTGCCCGGCTCGCTGGTCGGGTGCAGGATGACTTCGGCGCCGCGCATCGCCAGGCAGCGGGTGATCTCCGGGTAGAGGATCTCCTCGGAGGCGATCGTGCCGAGGTTGCCGATCTCGGTGCGCGCCACCGGGAAGATGCTCTCCGGGCCGTAGACGTCGAGGTACTTGTCCCAGACGTCGTGCGGGGTGGGTTCGAAGCAGGAGGTAAGCCGCCGGTAACGCAGGATCACGTTGCCGTTGGGGCCGATGATGAAGCAGGTCTGGAAATAGAGCTCCGGGAACGCCGGGTCGATCTCGTAGACGTTACCGGACAGGAACAGATCGTTCTTCTGGGCGATGCGACCGAGTTCCTCGTACTCGGGTCCGTTCTGTTCGAGGCAGGCGCGGTCGCGCCACTCGGCGGGCGACTCCTTCATCGGGAAGCCCGTGACCGCATATTCGGGCAGCGCCACCAGGCGCACCGGCACGCCGTAGAAGAACTTGAGAAAGCCCGCGGCCGTCGTGGTGTATTCGCCGATGCGCCGGAGGTTCTCGTTGATGCGGGCGCGTGCCGAGGCGCGGTCGGTGCAGCGGTTGACGCCCTTCACGGACACCTGCATCGCAACGCCGGTGTACTCGGGCCCGTCGGTCGTGGTCTCGGTCATGTCCCTGGCTTTCCCGCGAGGCCCCGGGGCGCGCAGCGGAGGGCCCGACCCCGGCGGTCCGGGTGCGGAGGCTGCGGCGTGGCGGGGACGTTGTTGGTGATTTCCCGCCACGCAGTATAAACAGCGCGGCAGACGCCCGGTGACCACGGACCGGCCCGCTGGTGCTGTCACGAGTGAGGTCGATTGTCGCACCGGTCGCCGGGGTGGCTTGTGCGATGCGCATCGCGGCGCTATGGTCGCCGGCTCCATGAACCGCCAGCAGACTGTTTCCCCGGTGCCGCCGTTCGGCGTGCGCAGCATGGTCCCGACACTCAACGGGACCGGCTTCATGTTCGAGGTGCTCGACGACTACGCGCGCGACTGGATCCGCTGCGCCGGCGCGGGCAGCGGCACGGTGCTCGACCTCGGCTGCGCCTACGGCGTGGCAACCCTGCCCGCGCTCGAGGCCGGGGCCCGCGTGGTGGCGAGTGACATGGAGCCGCGACACCTGGAGATCCTCGCCGACAAGGTGCCGCAGGCGCTGCGTGCCCGGCTCAGCTGCGTCGCCGGTGCCCTTCCCGAGCTCGATTTCCCGGACGCGGGCTTCACCGCCATCCTCTGCTCGCGCGTGCTGCACTTTCTCGCCGGCGAGGACATCGATGTCTCGGTCGCGAAGATGGCACGCTGGCTCGCGCCCGGCGGGCGGCTCTACCTCGTCGCTGACACCCCGTACGGCATCTGGCGCAAGGCCATCCCCGCCTTCGAGGCCGGCAAGCGCGCCGGCGTGCGCTGGCCCGGCATCATCGTCGGCCTGCACGACTACCTGCCCACCGAGGGCGTGAAGAAGCACATCGACAAGCCACCCTTCATGAACCTGCTCGACGCGGAACTGCTCGCCCGCGCCTGCAGCGAAGCGGGCCTGCGCGTCGAGCAGGCCGGGTTCATCGACCGGACCGACTTCCGCGGCCTCGGCCGCCTGGACGGGCGCGAGAACGCCGGGGCGGTGGCGGTGAAGGACTGATTGCGGCGGTTGCGCAGGCCGGTCAGGACCGCGACCCGGCACGAAACAGCTAACCGAAGCCAACCGAAAACCCGGCACCAAGAGCTCGGCACCAAGAGCCCGGCACCAAAAGCCACATAAGCACGGGGATTTGCGAGCCCTGTCGGGCAGGTATAGAGTCAGCGTGCACCCCCGGAGAATGAACAATACGCCTGGAGGGTTCGCGCCATGAATCGCACCCGTACCGCCCGGATCACCGGGATCTGCGTTTCACTGGGTCTCGCCATGACGGCCAATGCTGCGCTGATCGATCGCGGCGGTGGCATGATCTTCGACTCCGACCGCAACATCACCTGGCTCGCCAACGCCAACCAGGGCGCCGGCTCGGCGTACGACGACAGCTTCCTGACCACCGATGGGTTGATGACCTGGCAGAGCGCAGTCAACTGGGCCGCCAACCTCAGCTACGGCGGCTACACCGACTGGCGCCTGCCGACCACCGCGGTGCCGGATGTCACCTGTTCAATGGTGCCGCCGGCTGCGTTCGGTACGAACTGCACCGGCAGCGAGCTTGGCCATCTATACAACACGGAGCTCGGCGGTACGGTAGCGAATCCCGTCGGTCCCACGCCGGCACCGGGTCCGGGGCCGTTCACAAACATCCTCGCCGATGGCTACTGGTCCGGCACCGCGTACGACGCGACCTTCGCCTATGTCGTGAACTTCGGTTTCTCCGGGCAGCAGGCGGCCGACAACAAGACGCTCGGCTATGGCGCCTGGGCAGTGCGCGATGGCGATGTCGGCGTCGTGCCTGCTCCAGCGGCGCTGTGGCTCTTCGGCACGGCCCTGATCGGACTCGCCGGAAGACTCCGGCGCCGCTGAGTTTTCCTGCCGTATCTGCTCTCCGATTCGCGCGCAGGCAACGGATCGCTGCACGACCACAACTGCGACAACTGCGACCCGGCACCGGACACGCCGGATCGCTGCACGACCACAACTGCGAGAACTGCGACCCGGCACCGGACACGGCACCGGACACGGCACCGGACAACGGCACCGGACGACATAACGCCGTAGCGTTACGGTCAAGTAGCGCGCAGCGGCGCGCGATGTGTCGAAATGCAGTGACGTGCTTCCTCGCCAACGCCGTGCCGTCATCTAGAATCGGCACCGTTCGCTGGCTGAAAACAAGAACAACAACATGAACGCGATGAACGAGGCCACCGGCCAGGTGCTCGATCACCTGGGTTACAAGAACAAGTGCAAGGCCGCCGCATGGGCCGAGCGACTCTGGCAGCAGCACCTCCAGGGCACACCGGCCGACCTGCGCCAGGACGCCGACCGGCAACGCTACGACGGGCTGCTCGAGCGCACCGAAGCCGTACGCGTGATGGCGCGCAACCTGCACCTGAAGCGCACGCGCTTCACGCCCCGCTTCGCCACCGAGGCCGTCGCCGCAGACACAACGCCCGCACTGCTGCCGCGGCGCGCGGCTGCCGGCTGAGCGCGGCAACAGGCACCCACGAAAAGCGTGAGCCGCGTCACCCGGACGCGGCGCGGCCCATTGCTAGACTGCCGCAGCGGCACGGCACGGGCTCCTGCCCGGCTGTGTCCCTGCGTTGCGACCAGACGGTTGCGGATGGCGGATCCGCGCCGGGAGCAGTGGCGGAGATGCCATGGCCAGCGTCTTGCCCGAATCGGCAGCCGGTACGGCGGCTTCGGCGTTTGCCGAGGCGCTGAACGGCTTTTCCGTCGGCATCACCACCATCGATCAGGTCAGCTCGGCACTGATCGCAGCGCTGCACGACGATCCCGCCTGCCAGCTCGCCTGCCAGGCCATCCTCGACGAAGCCCTGCACGATGGCCGGCTCGCCGCTCCCGATCACGCTGCGCTCAGCCTCGGGTTCGGTCCGGAGACCGAAAACGACACGCCGACCGAGTGGTCGGAGGACCTCGTCAACGAAGCCGCACCGGCGAGCGACACCGCCTGGCCCGCGGGCACGGTGCACGATCCGGATCTCGCCCCCGAGCGCGCCGCGCTGCTCTACCCCGGCGCGGTCCTGCGCAACCGCTTCGTGTTGCAGGCACGGCTGAAGTCGACCGGCATGAGCGAGGTCTTCAAGGCCCTCGACCGCCGCCGCCAGGAAGCCGGTGCCGGCGATCCCTGGGTGGCGATCAAGCTGGTGACGCCGGGCGTACCGCACTACGCCGAGGCGCTGCAGCTGCTGCAGCAGGAGGCCGCGCTCGCGCAGCGCCTGCAGCATCCGCACATCGTGCGCGTGTTCGACTTCGACCGCGACGGCGACTACGCCTTCCTCACCATGGAGTGGCTCGAGGGCGAGTCGCTGGGCGACCTGCTCACGCGCCAGCGCTACCACCCGCTCCCGCCCGCACAGGTGCGGCGGATCCTCGCCGAGACCGGTGCGGCACTCGAGTTCACCCACGGGTGCGGCATCGTGCACGCCGACGTCAAGCCCGGCAACATCTTCCTGTGCCGCGATGGTGGCGCCAGGCTGCTCGACTTCGGGCTGGCGCGCACCAGCACCGGGTCCGACCCCGACACCGAGGCACGCACGCCGGCCTACGCCAGTTGCGAGGTGCTGGAGAACGCTGCGCCGACACCGCAGGACGATGTCTACTCGCTCGCCTGCGTCGTCTACCGCATGCTCGCCGGGCGGCGTGTCTTCGGGCACCACGACGCCCTCGGTGCCGAACGCACGCAGCGCCGGCCGGCACCGATCCGCTCGCTGACCGCGCCCCAGTGGGCTGCACTCGCGCGCGCGCTGGAACTGCGCCGTGCGGCACGCACGCCGGACGTGGCGACGTTCCTGCGCGAGTTCGGTGTCACGCGAACCGCGGTCACGCCGCCGGCACCCGCGCGGACCGCGGTAACAACGCCCGCAATCCCGGCCGCAGCGCCCGCGCCGGCGCCGCCACGCCCGAAACCGGCAGCGGCGCCTCGTCGGGGGCGCCGGCCGCTCGCAGCCCTCGCCGCTGCGCTCGTCGCGGCCGCCGCAATCACCGTGGTGTTATGGCCGTCCGCGCCGACGCCGCCGACCAGCGTCGCTGCCCCACAGCCAGCCACCGCACCCGCTCCAGCCGACACCACGGCGGACGCGCCGGCCGCCGAGCCCGACGCCGCCGCAACGCCCGCAGCCGTGGCGGCAGTACCGCTGCCAGCTCCCGAGCCGATCCCGGCCGCGACGAAACCGGCACGTGCCGCATCGGCTGCACCGCCACTCGCATCACACGCGCAGTCCCCAGCGCCCGCGGCGGCATCGGCACCGGAGCCGGCAGCTTCGCCTGTCACCACGGCGCGCGACCTGCCGATCGAAGCGATGGCCGCGCCGATCGCGGCGACAGCAAGCGTGCACATGTCTGCTGGCGAATCATCCCTGATCGCCGCAGCGGCACCGGGTGAAGGCACCGACGCACTGCCAGCGGTGACCAGCGCAACGACAGCCGTGCTATCCGATCTGCCGCCTGCGCCGTTCCCGCCAACGGCATCGACCGCAGCGACGGCGTCCACTGCAGTTGTCGCAGCAACCGACACGGCTGCG
The DNA here is from genome assembly GCA_964415505.1 of uncultured Chromatiaceae bacterium. Classification (GTDB taxonomy): domain Bacteria; phylum Pseudomonadota; class Gammaproteobacteria; order Steroidobacterales; genus QUBU01. The sequence continues at coordinate 5,705 of CAYQAR010000014.1, forward strand.
GCAGGAGCGGCGCTGCTGCGCGAGGTCCCGCTCGGCGACCTGCACCTGCGCCGCTACGTCGAACCGCAGCTGCGCCGCGCGCGCTCCAATCCGGACGGCTGGGTGCAGCTCGCCTTCGTCGTCGGCGCCGATGGCGCCACGCACGAGATCACCGTGGTCGACGCCAGCCCGCCGGGACGCTACGAGGAGATCGCCCTCGATGCGGTGCGTCGCTGGCGCTTCGATCCGCCGCTCGAGAACGGCACTGCCGTGGCACGCCGCACGGGCGTGCGCCTGCGCTTCGAGAACAACTAGACAGCAGGCCCGGCACGCACCGGCAGGGGTCGACAGGATCCCGCCACCAAACGGGCAGCCGCAGCGGATTTCCCGCTGCCGGCTACATCCGGCGCGCGACCATCCGCTATTATCGCCCCTCGTCGCCGCTCGCCCGCAGCCCGGTTCTGCCGCATGCTCCGCCTCCTGCGCCTCGCCCTGCCCGCGCTCGCCGCACTCGGTACCGCCGTCGCCGGGGCGCAGTCGTGGTCCGTCGTCGGCGGCGAAGGGGCCCGCAAGTTTGCGCCATACACCGCCATCGACGCCGGCAACGTCGCGCAGCTCGAAGTCGCCTGGGACTACCACACGGGTGAACTCACCCGCCGCGGCGAGTTCGTCAACAGCAGCGCCAGGGTGCAGGTCAACCCGATCCTGCTGCCCGCCGAAGCCGGTGGGCACCTGATGATCTGCACCCCATTCGGCCGCGTGGTGGCGCTCGATCCCGCACGCGGCACCGAGCGCTGGGTGTTCGAGCCGAACATCCGCATCGGCGGCTATGCCACACCGGGCGACCCGCAGGGATTGAAGAGCCCCGCCTTCGCCAACTGCCGCGGCGTCGCCTGGTGGACCGATGCGAGCGCACCCGTCGAGGCTGCCTGCCGGCACCGGATCCTGCTTGCCACGCACGACCTCAAGCTCATGGCGCTCGATGCGCGCAACGGGCGGCTGTGCCCGGGCTTCGGCAAGGGTGGCATCGTCAACGTCGAGCCCGAGGTGCTCACCGCCACCCCGCCGGCCGACGTCGGCGAAGTGAAGTTCCCGGGACCACCGGTGGTGATCGGCGACGTGGTCGTCGTCGGCTCCACGGTACGCGACTTCCACCGTGCCGATGCCCCGGATGGCGCGGTACGGGCCTTCGATGCGCGCACCGGCGCGCCGCGCTGGATCTTCCACCCGGTGCCGCGCACCGCTGCCGATCCAGCCGCGGCCGGATGGCCGGGAGACTCCGCGCGCCACACCGGCGGTGCCAACGCCTGGGGCATGATGAGCGTGGACGCCGCGCGCGACCTCCTCTTCGTGCCTACCTCCGGGCCCTCGCCCGACTACTACGGCGGCACGCGCCCCGGCGACAATCGCTATGCCGACTCGATCGTCGCGCTGCGCGGCGCGACCGGCGCGGTCGTCTGGCACTTCCAGACCGTGCACCACGACGTGTGGGACTACGACAACAGCGCCCAGCCGGCGCTCGTCGACCTGATGAAGGACGGCCAGCCGTTCCCGGCCGTCGTGCAGGCCACCAAGACCGGCATGCTCTACATTTTCCACCGCGAGAGCGGCGAGCCCTACTTTCCGATCGAGGAGCGCTCGGTGCCGCAGGGCGGTGTGCCGGGCGAAGCGCTGTCGCCGACGCAGCCTTTCCCCGTGAAGCCGCCGCCGCTCGTACCGCACGAGTTCACCGATGCGGACTTCTGGGGCCTGACGCCGTGGGCGCGCCGGCGCTGCGTCGAACAGTTCCGGGAAGCGCGGCGCGGACCGATCTTCACGCCACCATCGCTCGAGGGCAGCATCATCGTGCCGTCCCCGGCCGGCGGCGTGAACTGGGGCGGCGTGGCCATCGATCCGGCCTCGAAGCTCCTCGTCGTCAACGTGCTGCGCATGGCGCACTTCGCCCAGCTCGTTCCGCTCGCCGATGCCGGCGGGCAACCAAATGGCGGCGCCGGCAACGCCATGATGGGCGAACCCATGGCGCTACTTGGCACTCCGTATGCCATCAGGCAGATGCCGCTGACTGCACCGCCCGGATTGCCGTGTAGTGCGCCGCCCTACGCCGAGCTGGTGGCGGTCGACCTCGAGCGCGGCGAGATCCGCTGGCGCAGCACGCTCGGCACCTGGGAACGCAGCCTGCCACCACCGATGGCCGGCGTGCCCTTCTCGCTGCCGCTGCCGCTGAAGTGGGGCACGCCCACCTTCGCCGGTCCGATGCTCACCGCCGGCGGGCTCGTCTTCATCGGCGCCACCGGCGACGACCGCTTCCGTGCCTTCGATGCCACCACGGGCCGCGAGCTCTGGAGTGCCAGGCTGCCGACCAGCGCCTTCGCGCTGCCGATGTCCTACGAGGCCGAGGGTCGCCAGTTCGTGGTCGTCGCCGCCGGCGGCCATCCCTTCGTCTACCCGAAGCCCGGCGACCTCATCCGCGCCTGGGCCCTCCCCGCCGCCGCCCCCTGATCCCAGCTGCCATCTGCCTGCAGGAGCGGCGCGAGCCGCGACGCCCATGCCCACATCCAGCGCCGCATCCGACGACACCTCCGGCTTCCGTTCACGACTGGCGCTGATCGGCGCCGGCGTCACGCTGTTCGCGATCGGCCAGTCGCTGGTGTTCACCATCGTCTCGCCGCTCGCCCGCAGCACCGGGCTGACCGAGGTGCAGTTCGGCCTGATCCTCACGCTGGCGAGCCTGCCGCTCGTCGTCGGCGCGCCGTTCTGGGGCCGGCGCAGCGACGTGGTCGGGCGCAAGCCGGTCTTCGCCATCGGCCTGTTCGGCAGCGCGCTCGGCACCCTGTTCGTGGCGCTGGCGCTGCAGGCGCGCCTGTCCGGCTGGATCAGCGTCGGCGAGCTGGCCGTCGCCCTGCTCGCGGCGCGCATGTTCTATTCGCTCACCGCGTCGGCGATCTATCCGTCGTCGGGCGGCTACATCGCCGACGTCACCGACCTGCACAACCGCAGCCAGGGCATGGCGATCATCGGTGCATCGAACAGCCTCGGCTCGATCCTCGGCCCGCTGCTGGCCGCGGCGCTGACTTTCGTCGGCCAGCTGGTGCCGATGTACGCCGCAGCGGCGCTGACGCTGGCCGGCGGTATCCTCGGCCTGCGCTACCTCAAGGAGCCCGAGCGCCACCGTCCGACGCAGGTGCAGGGCGGCACGCTGCGGGCGAGCGATCCGCGCCTGCGCCCGTTCATGCTGATGTGGTTCGCGTTCTTCCTGACGTTCTCGTCGGTGCAGCTCACCACGGCGTTCTACATCGAGGATCGCCTGGGCATCGCCGACCAGGCCGGCGTGGTGCACGTGGCGAGCCTGTGCCTCGTGAGCATGGCGGCGGTGATCACGGTGGTGCAGGCTTTCGTGTTGCAGGCCGTGCGCATCCGCCCCGTGGTGCTGCTGCGGCTGTGCGGACCGTCGTTCGTGCTGGCGCTCGCGATCATGGCGTTCGCCACCAGCACGCCGGTGCTGGTGTTCGGCTTCGCGGTGCTCGGGCTCGCCTTCTCCTGCGCCACGCCCGGCATCAACGGCGGGGCGAGCACGGCGGTGGAACCGCACCAGCAGGGCGCGGCAGCCGGTTACCTCGCGGCGGCGAATACGGTGGGCGCGATCTGCGGGCCGCTGACCGGCACGCTGCTCTACCGGCTCGGCCCGACCACGGTGCTGCTCGCCGGCATCGCGATCTTCAGCGTCGTGAGCATCTACGCCTTCACCATCGAGATGCCGGTGCGCCACCGGACCTGACCTGCCGACAGGATTGCCCGTAGGAGCGGCTTCAGCCGCGATCTACCCATCGGGAGGTCCACCCGTAGGAGCGGCTTCAGCCGCGACTCTCAATCTCGGCGTGCCGGTCTGCTGCCGGAATCCTGCCTGCGGGACGCTCGCTTCGGCCATCCATGGCCTGCGCTCGCTCGTCTCGGGCTGGCGCTACGCATCCTGCTCCGCTGGCCCTCTACGCCCGCAGCCAGGATTCCGGCAGCAGACCGGCATGACGCTGCAGACTGGCCGGCAACGGGATATCGCGGCTGGCGCCGCTCCCTTGCGGGCCACGGCGAGATGCGTCAAGAATTGCCCGATCTCGGCAGCGCCGAGGCTCCTGGGGTACCACCGCTGATGGAAAACGATGTACCGGCGAATCCATTGCAGATAGGCCTGCTCGGTACGAAAGACCATGCGCCGCGTGCGCATTTTTTCGCGCACCACGCCGAAGAGCCGGGGGCTGTCGGCCGTGCTGCTGATAGTCAGGCGCCATGAGGTACGGCATCGGGTTTGCGGCGGCAGCGCTGTTTACCGTGGTTGCCTGCGAGCCGGCGGCGACTACGACCTTGCTGGTCAAGTCGGAGCCCGAAGCCTCGCGCAAGCATTCGGCGCTCGACGAGGTCGAAGTTGTCGGGGGGATTTTGGTCGACAGAGGCTTTTCCAGGGAGCGGTACGGAGCCACCGCCAAGTCGGACGACGCCGTACTGCACCGAATTGAGGCCGAGTGCGGCCATCTCGCATTCTGGATGCGGCCGGTTGTGGAGGGAAAGAACGAGTTCATGACTTACGCGCACGTATGTGTCGACGGCGTTGGCATAAGAGTCGAACTGTCAGACTATCCGCGATTCACGCAATCACGAACAACCAAAGAGCTTCGCGCCGAACTGCTTGCCGTCATTCCGGCCGCTATTCCATCGGCTATTGTTGAGGTGCAGTGACATGTCGCCTGACAAGTCGTTGCACCGATCGCATGACGCGCCGGTGATCTTCGGCGTTATGAGAACTTCCCCAATGGCTAATAAGTCACTCTTTCTCGCGGTCACCAGCTGCATCCTGGCGGCATGTGCGGGGATGAACCCCAATCCGGGCGAACGTACCGTTGACACCGCCTGGACCTCCGGCGATTTTGATCGGGCGTTTTCAATGGCAAGGCCTGGCGCCGAGAGTGGGGAGCCGTGGGCCCAACTTCGGCTTGGCATTTTTTACGAGAACGGCTGGGGAGTCGAACGCGATCCCAAGCATGCCATGCTCTGGTACGAAAGGGCGATGGCCCACACAAGCACTGGCGGTTGGGCCGAAGGGCAGATGGTCGGTGCCGTCGGCAAAGCCGGGTATTTCAATCAGAACAGCGATGCGATAATCGCCGAGTTCAATCTGGCCCAGCTACTGTACAAAGGCGACGGAGTTCACCGCGATCTTCCGAGAGCCTACCTTCATATTTCCAACGTCATCAGAAAGGCCGGCGGACAGTCGGTATTTTTCTGTTGTGAATTTGCCGGCGGCCGTTACTTCAACCCGAGTCAGTTCGACGATCTCAAAGCCAAGATCGAGGCCGCGATGAGCCCCGATGAGCGTGTTCAATGACAATCGCTGATTGACAGCGCTCGCAACTGATCGGTCCACCGGTTGCATTGCATACGTGTCACGCGGCTGGCCTGCGCAAAACGCGCGCCAGCCGCGATGTGCTGGTGACCTAAACCGTTAGTCCCTGCTTTGTTGCTCTGCCGACCGGTTGCGTCCCTAGTAAATCGTAAATACAATTAGGTTGTGGCCTCGTGGGACGAAAAGAAGCGCCTCGCCAACATTCGGCTGCACGGCTTGGACTTCATTGGTTGCGAAGCCATTTGGGACAGCTTCACAGTAACTCGCGAAGACGTGCGCCGCCGCTATCGCGAGCAGCGCTTGGTGACATTCGGCCGCCTCCAGGGGCAGGTTGTAGTGCTCGTGCACACCGAACGTCGCGGCGAACCGCACGTTATTTCGCTGCGAAAGGCAGAAAAGTATGAAGCGCGCTACTACGTTGCAGAAGCCAAAAAGTTTCAAGTCTAAGGTCCGAGACGCGGCGAATCCGCCGTGGTCGGAGGAGTTACTGGGTCCACCTGTACGACGCCGTGGTCGTGGGCCGCAGAAGGCTCCGACCAAAGTCTCCACAACCATTCGGCTGGACGCGGATGTGCTCGCTTTCTTTCGGGCTCGCGGCAAGGGTTACCAGACCCAGATTAATGACGCCTTGCGCGCCGCCGCGGTCAGGCGGGGTCTGACAAGCCGCTCCACCGGGCGGCGTTCGGCATAAGCGGCACCACCCACAACATTCCGTTGCCGGCCAGTCTGCAACGTCATGCCAGGTCTGGCGCCGGGGCGCTGGCTGCGGGCGTAGAGGGCCAGCGGAGCAGGATGCGTAGCGCCAGCCCGAGACGAGCGAGCGTAGGCCAGGGATGGCCGGAGCGAGCGTCCCGCAGGCAGGGTTCCGGCAGCAGACCGGCGCGCGGGGGTCGAAAATCGCGGCGGAAGCCGCTCCCACAGAAGACGCCGCTCCTACGAAGGCTCGATGTGCTCGGCGGCCTGCTTGCCCTTGCGGTAGGTGGTGTAGATCACCACCGGGATCTTCAGGCCGGCGAGCTGCTCGTGGATGTGCGGCTCGACGTCGGCCCAGGCCAGCCGGCCTGCTCCCGTGGCGAGTCGCGGCAGGGCGACGCTGGTGAACTTCTCGCGGTCGATCAGCTCGCGCAAGCCGCGCAGGGCGTGGCTCACATAGGACACCGTGGCCACACCGGGCTTCTCGCCCCTGCCGTAGGCTGCTTCCTGGGTGAACAGGTTGACGATGCGCCGGCCACCCGGGCCCGCCCAGGTCCACAGGCCACCCGGCTTGGCGTGCGTCGTCTTGCAGTAGTGGCGGAAGTCCTTGTAGAGCGCCGGCCACTGCTCGCGCAGCGCCAGGGCCAGCCCATGGTGGAAGTCGTCGTTCGGCGCCACGCCATGCGCGATGACCTGGGCCTTCGTGAGGAGAATGTCGCCGGTGACCTGAAGCAGCATGTCGTCCTGATCCCGTGAACGGAAGGTAGGCCGGCAGGATAGCACGGACGCTGTGATGATCCGGCGCGCCGCGTCGGCATGGTAGAGTCGGCGCCGTCCCGGCCTGACAGGCGGATCGAGGCGATGCTGATCGAGTTCCACCGGCGCATGCTCGCCGACGAAGTCCGCTCGGCGGCCTTCGAAGCCGCGCTGCGCCGGGTGATCCGCCCGGGCGAGACGACGGTCGCTGACATCGGTGCAGGCACCGGCGTGCTCGCCTTCATGGCGCAGAGGCTCGGCGCCCGCGAGGTGCACCTCGTCGAGCGCGGCACGGTGATCGAGCTTGCGGCGCGCCTCGCCGACGCCAATGCCATCCCGGACCTGCATTTCTGGCAGGCGGAGTCCGCGGCGATCCCCGACCCGCCGCGCGTCGACGTGGTGGTCGCCGAGATTCTCGGCAACCTCGCCCTGGAAGAGAACGCGCTCGAAACCCTCGCCGACGCGCGCCGCTTCCTCAAGCCCGGCGGCATCCTGATCCCGGCGCGGCTCGAGCAGTATGTCGCGCCGGTGACGAGCGAACGCCCCTGGCGCGAGCTCGCCAGCTGGGACCGTGCCCCGCTCGGCCTCGACTTCGCGCTGGCGCAGGCGATGTCCTTCGACAACCTCTACGTCCGGCCGCTCGCTCCCGCCGACCTGCTGAGCGGCGACAGCGCGCGACGCTGGGACATGCTCGACTTCCACAGCCCGCCAGCGCCACACCGCCAGGGCACGGTGCGCTGGATGCCAGCGGCGGCAGCGCGGATCTTCGGCTACGCCCTGTGGTGGCGCTGCGAACTGGTGGACGGGGTGTCGCTCGGCACCAGCCCGTTCGGCCCGCCGACCCACTGGGAGCAGGTTTACGCCCCGCTTGCTACCCCGGTCGCCGTGCAGCCGGGCGATGAACTCGAACTCACGCTCGAATCGGAGACGGCCGGGATGGGCGCCGGCATCGGCATGCGCTGGACGACGGTGCACCGGCGCAACGGGACGGTCCTCGGCCACCAGGAGCAGAATCTCGGCCGCGGTTTCATCGGCTGAGGCGCTGCTGGATGCGCCGCGGCAATGGCGCCAGGCGAAGCCCATCGGCAATCTGCACCAGCTCGCGCAACCGTTTCGCGTCGAGGATGCGCCAGCCGTGCGGCGAGGAGCGGCGCACGAGTCCCTCGCGGTCGAGCCGGCGCAGCGTACGGCTCACGTGGACGTAGCTCAGGCCGGCGGCGTCGGCGATCAGGTCCTGGCCCACGGGCAGCTCGAAGCCCTCGTCGTCGGCGAGCCCGACCAGGCCGAGCCGGGTCCAGAGTTCCCACAGCAGGTAAGCCACGCGCTCGTAGGCCGACATCCGCCCAACCGCGACCAGGTGGGCGCGCGTGATCGCCTCCTCGTGGGCCTCGATCCACCACAGTGCCGCGCCGAGCCGCGGTGAGCGGCTGACGAGGTCGAGGATGTCCTCGGACCGCACCAGCGAGTAGCTGAGCGTCGTCACGGCCTGCAGCGAGAAATCGGCGCGCGGCCTGACGAACACCGTCGGATCGCAGATATCGCCGGGCAGGACGATGTCGAGCACGAGGCGCCGGCCATCCTCGAGGCTGCAATGGCGCACCGCCCAGCCGGCATGCACCAGGACGGCGGCATTCATGCGCTGTCCAGCTTCCACCAGCGCTTGTCCGGCCGGACAGCGGCGTGCTGCGCCGCCGAGCGCGGTGAGCGCGGCGATGTCGGTCTCGCCGAGATCGATCACCCGCGCGAGCTTCAGGACCAGTGGCGTGAGCATGCGCTGGCTCCATGCGCGGCTGCCCCGGGTCGTATTTAACACAGGTTAAGGCGCCCGGCATCGCTGCCGCACAGTATCGGTTTGCGGATCGTGCGGTTGTTGTCGTTTCCCCTCGGGTATCGTCGTGACGGCGCAGCCGCTTATCGGGTTCGCCACGGCAACGTCATGCAGCACGCGCCATGACCACCCGTGCAGTGGCACCACAAGTCTTTGAGCCACGGAGGATTACGCACATGACCCAGCAGGCGTCGACCAGCCCCGAAACCAGCCGCAGCGAGCCGCCACCGCCCGCTCCCGCAACCGCACGCCGCAGCGCCAGCATACGTTCAGCCAGTCTCACAGCGCGGCGCACCACGCTCGCCGGCGAGGACCGCCAGCGGTTAATCGCCGAAGCGGCCTACTTCCGAGCCGAACGCCGCGGTTTCGTCCCCGGACAGGAACTCGAGGACTGGCTCGCGGCCGAGATCGAGGTCGACGCGCTGTTCGGCGACGACGAGGCCTGAGCGCCGATGGGCCGCATGGACCACCGCTGCGGCATGCGCCACGCCGTCGACGCGCGGATCACGCTCTATCCACACGGCCCCGACGGGGTTCCCGGCCGAATCCGCGACGCGAGCATCAGCGGCATGTATGTCGAAGCCGTACCGGAGATGTTCGGCGACAACGGCGTGATCGAGGTCGAGGTCACTCTGCCCGGCGTGGCAGCGCTGCGCACCTGGCGCTGGCAGGCGATGGTGGTGCGGCGCACCGGCACTGGACTCGGCCTGATGTTCGACCAGTTGCGCCCGCCGGCGATCGTGCGCCTGCTGGCTGCGGCCGAGGCGGTCGAGCCAGCCGCGTTCCTCGCCGACGCCGCGCGGCGCAGTCATCCGGCCCCGCCCCGGCGTGATCCCCCAGGGACGGCGGGCACAGTGTTCAGGTACAGCATCACCAACGCGCCCCCGGTCGTGCGGCCCTTGAAACCCGACCGGTAGACCGCCCGATCAGAACTTCCAGCTGACGCCGGCCGAGGGAATCCAGCGCGGCCAGTAATCCTCGTCGGCGTCGAGGACGAGCGCATCCCCGCTGCCGTACACCGAGTATTCGGTGCAGCATGGATTGGGCCTGCCGAGGGCGTTGGTGAGTTCGAAGAATGTCTCGAGGGTGCTGTCCGGCAGGGTGAAGCGGCGCATGACGCGGAAATCGACACTGTTGTAGGCACCGTAGCGCAGCGCGTTGCGCTCGCCGACGGCCACGCTGTCCGGCGCACCACCGGCTCCCTCGGCAAGGTTCAGCGCGGTGGTCGGCCAGCCGGTGTGGTAGTTGTCGGTCAGCGTGAACTCCCAGCGTTCGCCGACGTAGCGCAACCCGGCGTTGAGCGCGTGACGCTGATCCCAGCTGCGCACCACGTCCTCGACACCGATGCGATCGGTCACGCGAGACCAGGCATAGCCCAGCCACCAGGACCAGGGTCCCTCCCCGCGCCGCGTGAGCAACACCTCCACGCCGCGCGCGCGACCATCGACGGGAGTAACCTCGACGCGGTCGAACTCGAGTTCCGGCAGCAGCGCCACCGGGTCGAACAGGTTCTCGTAGTGCGGCCGCAGGCGGTCGTAGTCTTTCTGGTAGACCTCCACGCGCAGGTCGAGCCCCCGCGGCAGCACCTGCTCGAGGCTGGCGATCAGGTGATCGGCGCGCTCCGCGGAGTGGAAGTGGTCCACGCCATCCTCGACCTGCAGTTCGTTGATGCCCTGCGACTGCCAGAAGCGCCCCCAGCCGGCGCGCAGCCGCGTGCCGGGCCAGGGATCGAACAGCAGGTTGAAGCGCGGCGCGATCTGTTCCGGGCCGTCGATGTCGTCGTACGTCTGGTTGTCCCAGCGCAGGCCGACCTCGGCGCCGAATCGTTCCGACAGGCGCCAGCGGCTGGTGATCCAGGCGGCGAGCTGGTGGCCGTCGGGGTGCGGCTGCAGGTCGCGGGTCGTGGTGCTGCCCGGATCGCCGGGCAGCGGGTAGTCCGGTGCCCAGGTGAGCGCGCTGCGATAGTCGTAGCGCGCCTCGACTTCGCGGCCCTCGAAGCCGAAGCGCGTGAACAGCTGCGGCAGGCGGTGCTCGAGATCGAGGCGGGCTACAGCCATGCGCAGCGTGCGCCGCTCGTCGACGGCGGCGCTGCGCTGGCCCGGCTCTTCGATGCCGCCCGTGCGGTCGTTGTCGAGATCGGTCAGGGCGAGTGTGAGGCGGCTCGAAAAACCGGCGCCCCACTCCTGCTGCCAGCCACCCCAGACGTAGGTATTGCGGTACTCGGCATCGGCCCACTCGGTCCGGTCGCGCGTATTGAGCGTGATCTCGTCGCGCGAGGTCAGCCCCCCGGCGAACAGCGCCGCGGCATCGCTCAGGGCGTATCGCCCGCGGGCGAAGGCGTCGAAGTACTCCGGCTTGCCGCGGTCCTCGTGGTCGAAGCCCGAGAGCAGGTCGAGGTTGCTGCGGCGAGCCGAACCGAGCCAGCTGCCGCGCCCGTCGGCAAAGGTCCCGGCCGTCAGCGCACTGGTGTGGAACAGCGACAGGCCCAGTTCGGTATAGCGCACGGCGGGCGGCTCGAGCGTGGTGATGTCGATGACACCGCTCATGCGGTCGCCGAAGTTCGCGGTGAAACCGCCGGAGGACACCTCCATCGAGCCTATTGCCGCAGCGTCGAAGACGCTGACCGGCGCCAGGAAATTCTTCAGGTGGAACGGCTCCTGCAGCGGCAGCCCGTCGAGCACCATGAGCACCTCGTCGAGATCCCCGCCACGCAGGTGCGAGAGCGCCGAGATCCCCGAGGACGCCGCGCCCGGCAGGTGGCGCACGGCGCGCAGCGGTTCGTCGGCGAGCTTCGGCAGCGCCTCGACGTCGGCATGCGTGAGGAAATTGCCGGGCGCGAGCGCATCGTCGGCGAGCGCATAGCGGCTGGTACTGACGACCAGCTCGGGCAGGGGCGCCGGGACCGGCGTTGCAGTCCGTGCACCGGCCGCGCGCATCACCGCGTAGCCACCAGGGGCAACCGGCACCAGGACGAGGTCGTGCTCGGCGAGCACCGCACGGGCCACGTCAAGCGGCGGCCCGGTGGCCGGCTCGGTGGCGACGACGAGACCGGGCGGCACCATCTCGGTGGTGTAGATCACGTTGAGGCCGGCATCGCCGAGTTCTTGCAGGACCTCCTGCACGGGGCGGCCGGCATACGGGGCTGCCGACAGCAGTCGGGGCACCAGCACGAACAGCAACAACCACGGGCGGATGCGCAGGATCTTCGTGCCGGTCAATTCACGCATCGGTTCGCAACAACGCCACCCGCGCCGCGATGGCGCGGCGCGGAGAGTCTAGCGTGTCGCGGCTGGCGCTGTCGCGACTGGCGTCGCTCCCACAGGGTCGGGGTGAGTGCTCTGCTGTGGGAGGGGCGCAAGCCCCGACCACACGACATCCCGCTACTGCACTTCGTCCCGCACCCCGACCCGCAGCACACCGTTGTGCGTGCTCGCCTGCAGCGGCGTGGTGACCAGCACCGCGGCGAGCGCCTCGCCTGGGGTCATGCCCCGCACGGAACCACGCAGGACCAGCTCGCGGGCGCTTTTCTCCGCGGTCGGGTTGGTGAACACCAGCTCGCGACCAGTCTGGCGCCCGACCCAGCTCAGGAACTCGTACAGCGAATGCTCGTCGATGTCGAATGCCGGCGCGATGGCCTCGGTCCAGGCCCACTCGCCACCGCTCGGTGCAATCGCCTCGCGCCTCACGGCACTGCCGGCAGCCAGCGTCAGCTGCTCGCCGGCGCGAGCCTCGATGGCCTGGCCGTCCGCCGCCACCTGCACACGACCCTCCCGCACGCGCACGCGCAGCGCACCGTCGTCGAGGCGCGCCTCGTACTGCGTACCGAGATGGCGCACGCTGCCGTAGGGCGTGTCGACCACCAGGTCGGCGCCACCTTCGCGGCCACTCTCGACGTAGACACCTCCCTGGCGCAGCTCGATGCGGCCGGGTGCGACCAGCGCGATGACGCTGTCTGCATCGACCCGCACCGAAAGATCTCCGAAGCGCAGTGCCGCTCGCGCACCAGGTGCGGCGCGCAGTGCCGTGCCGGTGGCAAGCACCGCGCCATCGGCCACCGGTGACCAGCGCGGCAGCCAGCCGTCCACGCCACCCTCGATGCGGCCCTCGCTGCGCTCCACTGCCGCGACGGCCACGCCCGGTGAAACCTGCGGCAGCGCCAGCCAGGTCGCGACACCGGCCAGCGCCACGGTCGCTGCCAGCGACCAGCGTCGCACCACGGTGCGCCGTTGCGCACGAGCCGCCACCACCTGGCGCCATTCAGCGGCCACCGCGGCGCGCGCCGTTGCGACAGCAGCGGGGCTCGGCTGCTCGCGGCGCCCCGCATCGCGAATCAGGGCGGCCAGCTGGCGCTCGTCGCGCCCCTCGTCACCTGCTACAGGTTCGTTCATCAACTCATCCTCCGAAGCTGCCGCCGGCGATGAACTCGGCCGCCGCGGCCGCGCCGAACACATTCTCGATCGCCTCGCGGAACTGCCCGCGCGCCCGCGCCAGCAGCGACTGTGCCGCAGTCGTACCGATGCCGAGCCGTGCACCGATCTCCTCCACCGACAACCCTTCCACGTACTTCCATTCGAGGGCGTCGCCGTAGCGCGCTGGCAGCCGGTCGAGGACCGCACGCACCAGCGTGCCGACGTGACCCTGCTCGTAGCGCGCCTCCGGCTGCTCGCCGGGCGGGGCCTGGATCGCATCGAGCGCAGCCTGCACCGCCGGGTTGTCCTCGATCAGCACCACGTGTCTGGCGTGGCGACCAGCCTCGCGCAGGTGGTCGACGATCTGGTGGCGGCAAATCTGGCAGATCCAGGTGAACAAGGCTGCTTCCCCGCGAAACGTGTCGAGTCGACGCAACGTCCTGATCAGCGTGGCCTGCACGACCTCCTCGGCCGAGTCCACATCGCCGTTCAGGCGCGGCAGCGCAAAGCGATACAGGCGGGCGTGGTACTCGTCGAAAAACTCGTCGAAGGCCCGCTCGTCGCCAGCCAGCAGGCGCCGGACCAGCCGCTGTTCCTCTTGCAAGGCGTCATCCTCGTGCTGACCTGCTGCTGTCACGGGTTTAGACGGGGTCTCTTTGTGAAATCAATCGCCGCGGGGCACCGTGGCAGCGCCGGCCACGCCGGGGAGGTGTAGGCATTATGCGCGGCGACCCGCCGCGATTGATTTGGCCGCGTCGCTCCGTCCAAGCCTTTGGATACGCTCCACAGAATCACTGCAGCACTGCAGTAACGGAGTGCTTTGTGCTGGCAAATCAGTTACTTGAAACGAATCTAACCGTAAACCCGGCACCTCGCCTGCCGGCACCTCGCCTGCCGGTTGCCGACGCACCGGCCGGGATCCGCTGCTGCAGCCCGAACAGCACCGGGCGCACCGCCCTCGAGGCCTTCATCCAAGATGGCTTCCAGCGCCAGCACGGCGCCGCCGTGCACAGTTTCATGCCGGTGCTGATCGGCATGTTCGATGCTGCCGGCAACGTCATCGGCGCCGCCGGTTATCGCCCGGCTGCCCGTGACCCGCTGTACCTCGAGCAGTACCTCGGCGAGCCGATCGAGGCCGTCGTCGCCCGCCGGTTTCCGGCACTGACGGTGACGCGTACCGATATCGCCGAGATCGGCAATTTCGCCTGCCGCGATTGCGCCACCGCGATGCGCATGGTGGAGGTGCTGGCAGATCTCCTGCACGAGAGGGGCCACTGCTGGACCGTCTTTACCGCCACGCGCACCGTACGCGGAATCCTGCGTCACCTCGGCATCAGCCTGACCGAGCTCGGCTGGGCCGACAAGTCCCGCGTCGTCGTCACCGGCGACGACTGGGGCCGCTACTACCAGACCGACCCACGCGTCATGCTCGGCTACGTGCCCTCGTGGCGCGGCGCGTGCTCCCGCGCCCGGAGCGCGTGACATTCCCGCCCTGACCGCAGCCCTGGCGCGGTTCCCGACCGGCCGCGCCGCGCTCGTCGACGACCGCGGCGCACTGGCCGCAAGCGACCTGCTTGCCGCAGTGGCCGCCGAGTCGCGCTGGCTGGCCGGCAGCCATGCCAGGCGCTGTGCCCTGCTCGCCGACAACGGCCGTGCCTGGGCGATCGCCGACCTCGCACTCGCCGAGGCGGACTGCATCAGCGTGCCGCTGCCACACCACTTCGGCGACGAGCAGCTGCGCCACGCGCTCGACAGCGCCGACGTGGAGAGCGCGCTCACCGACACGCCGCAGCGGTTGCTCGCGCTCGACGCAGGCTTCGTCGCGGCCGGACGAGCGCCAGGCACGGGTCTCGCGCTCCTGCGACGACGCCGGGTCGACGCCCTGCCGCTGCCGGCGGGTACGGCCAAGATCACCTACACCTCGGGCAGCACCGCCGAGCCGAAGGGCGTGTGCCTCACGGCCGGCGCACTCGAAGCGGTGGCGGGTTCGGTGGCGACCGTGGCGGCGGGACTCGGCATCGACCGGCACCTCGCCCTGCTGCCGCTCGCCACGCTGCTCGAGAACGTGGCCGGGCTGTACGCTGCCTGGCTCGCCGGTGCCACCTGCCTGCTGCCGTCGGCAGCAGCCGGCGCCATCGCCCGCGGTGCACTCGATCCGTCGCTGCTGCTCGGCGAAGTCGCCCGGCACCGGCCGCAGAGCCTGATCCTCGTGCCCGAACTGCTGCGCATCCTGGTCGCAGGCAGCGAGGCCGGCTGGCCGGCACCAACCGATGGCCGCTTCTTTGCCGTCGGTGGCGCCCGTGTTTCGGCACAGCTGCTGGAGCGCGCCGCGGCCGCGGGGCTGCCGGTGTTCGAGGGTTACGGCCTGAGCGAGTGCGGCTCGGTGGTGTGCCTGAACATGCCGCAGGCCCGGCGCGCGGGCAGCGTCGGGCGCCCGCTGCCACACGCGCGGCTCAGCGTCGATGCGAACGGCGAGATCCATGTCGGCGGCAGCATCATGGCCGGCTACGTCGGCGCCGCGCCGGCCCCCGGCACGACCATCGCCACCGGCGATCTCGGCGAGATCGATGCTGACGGCTATGTGCATGTGCACGGTCGGGCAAAGAACATCTTCATCAATTCCTACGGCCGCAACCTCTCGCCGGAATGGATCGAGAGCGAACTCGGCCAGGAGGCGGCCATCGGCCAGGTGGTGGTGTTCGGCGAGGCTCGGGCACAGGTGGTCGCACTCGTCACGCCGGCGGGCCCGGGCGCGACGCCCCAGGCCATCGCCGCCGGCGTGGCACAAGCCAACGCCCGCCTGCCGCCCTACGCCCGCGTCGCGCGCTTCCACTGCCTCGCCGAGCGCTTCAGCATCGGCAATGGCCTGTTGACCGGCAACGGCAGGCCGCGACGCGAGGCGATCCTGCGCCGCTATGCCCCCGAAATCGAAGACCTGTACCAGGAGACCACCCATGAACTTTCATGAACAACTCGCTGCGGCCACGCGCGCCGACCGCGATTACCTGCTCGGCGCGCCCGCCATCGTCGAGGCGCTCGCCGGACGCATCACCCTGCCGCGCTACCTCGCCTTCCTGAGCCAGGCCTTCCAGCACGTGCGCCACACCGTGCCGCTGCTGATGGCCGCCGGCAGCCGGCTGCCGGCGCACCAGCAGTGGCTGCAGCGGGGCATGATCCACTATCTCGAGGAGGAGGTTGGGCACGACGACTGGATCCTCGCCGACATCGCCGCGGCGGGCGGCGACGTTGCCGCGGTACGCAATGCGCTGCCGCATCCGGCGACCGACGCACTCGTCGCCTATGTCTACGACACCGTGCAGCGGCGCAACCCGCTCGGCATCTTCGGCATGGTGTACGTGCTGGAAGGAACCAGCGTGGCGCTGGCCCTCAATGCGGCCGACCGCATCCAGACCGCGCTCGGCCTGCCCGATACCGCCTTCACCTACCTGCGCAGCCACGGCAAGCTCGACCAGGAGCATGTGCTCGACCTGCAGGGCATCCTCGCACGGCTCACCGACTCCGCCGACCATGCGGCCATCGTGCAGTGCGCACGCGTGCTGTTCCGGCTCTACGGTGACATGTTCCGCGGTCTCGACGAGGTGGTCGTACCGATGGCTGCCGGCGCGCGGAGAACGGCGTGAGCCTCGCCGGCGCGCGCGTCGTCATCACCGGCGGAGCCGGCGGCATCGGCTCGGCGATCGCGGCCGAGTTGCTCGACGCCGGTGCCGCCGTCATGCTCGCCGACATCGACGCCACGTCGCTTGCCGCGACGGCCGGCCGCCTCGCCAGCCGGGGCGGCGAGGTCACCACGGTGACGGCCAACCTCATGACTGCCGAGGGGCGCACGGCGCTCTGCCAGCAGGCGACGGCGTGGCGCGCCAACGTGCTGGTCAACAACGCCGGCGTCAACCACTTCGGACTCTACGACGAGCTCGCTCCCGGACAGGTGGAGCAGACCGTGGCGCTCAACATCCTCGCGCCGATGCTGCTGACCCAGGCGCTGCTGCCCCACCTCAGGCAGCAACCCGAGGCACACCTGCTCAACATCGGCTCGGTGTTCGGCCACATCGGCTATCCGGGTTACGCGGCCTATTCGGCCAGCAAGTTCGCGCTGCGCGGCTTCAGCGAGGCCCTGCGCCGCGAACTCGCCGGCTCGCCGGTCCGCGTGCACCACCTAGCGCCGCGCGCCACCCGCACCCGCATCAACACCAGCGCCGTCGAGCAGATGAACGCCGCGCTGAACGTCGCCATGGACGCGCCCGAGACGGTGGCGCGTGCAGCGCGCATGGTGCTCGAGAAGAACCTCGCCTCGGCCGTGGTCGGCTGGCCCGAAAAGCTCTTCGCGCGGGTCAATGCCCTGCTGCCCGGCATCGTCGATGGCGCCATCGTCAGGCAGCTGCCGGTGATCCGCCGCTTCGCTTCGCAGCGCCCGCAACCCGGTGCCGACAACAACCCAAGGAGACAGCCCGCATGATTCCCATGACCTTGCGCTTCGTCATCGCCACCATGGCCATCATGGCCGCCGGCGCACTCGCCGGTCCGCCGGCGCTGGCCGAGGACGACTTCGATGCCGGGCTGAACGCCGTCCGCGATGCCTGGGCCATCGCCAACTACCGCACCGCGGAGAACCAGCGCCAGGCCGCGTTCGAGAAGCTGGTCGGGCAGGCCGCCGCGCTCACCTCACGCTACCCGCGCCGCCCGGAGGCGCTGATCTGGGAGGGCATCGTGCTCAGCACCTATGCCGGCGTGAGGGGCGGGCTCGGCGCGCTCGGCTCGGCAAAAGACGCAAAGGCGAAGCTCGAAGCGGCGCTCGCCATCGACGGGAAGGCGCTCGACGGTTCGGCCCACACCAGCCTCGGCACGCTCTACCACAAGGTACCGGGCTTTCCGATCGGCTTCGGCAGCGACAAGAAGGCGCGCAGCCATCTCGAGCAGGCGCTCGCGATCAACCCGGACGGCATCGATCCCAACTACTTCTTCGGCGAATTCCTCTGCGACGAAGACGATCCACGAGGCGGGCTGCAGCATCTCGACAAGGCGCTGAAGGCCGCACCACGGCCCGGCCGCGAGGTCGCCGACGAGGGCCGGCGCGGCGAGATCCGCGCACTCATCACCCGCTGCCGCGCCGAGCTCGACTGACCGCGCCCGAGCTCAGTCGCGTTCGACCGACCAGACGAGGTCGAGCGACTGGTCCTCGCCGCTCGCCGCCTCGATGCTGACGCCGCGCCCGATGCGGTAGCGCGCCAGCACCGTGCCGATGCGGCTGAACAGGCCGTAGGTGAAGCGCAGGTAGAGATCGTCGTTGAGCTGCTTGCCGGCCACGACCTCGGTCTCGTCGATGGTGCCGCCCTCGAGCCCGAGCTCGTCGAGCGTGACGGCGCTGCCGAGTTTCTGCGTGAGCGGCGAGGTCTGCGCGACGCCGAGCGACAGCGCCGCACCGGCTATCGCCGAGCGGTCATTGGCATTGGCGCTCTGCATCGGCCGGCCCGAGATCAGGTAGGAGATCGCGTCGGCCTCGGACATCGCCGGTTCGGAGAACACCCGGCTTTCCGGCCGCGAAGCTGTGCCGCCGAGCAGGATGCCGGCGACCACGGTCTTGCCCTCCCAGTCCACGCGGCGGCTGGCGCGCAGGTTGACCGCCGGGTCGTCGAGCGGGCCGGCGAAACCGAGCGTGCCTTGCTCGATGGTCAGCTCCTTGCCGTAGGCGCCGAACTTGCCCTCCTTGAGGCGCACCACGCCGAAACCGCGCGGCTCGCCGTCCGGCCCCTGCGAAAGCTTCACGGTGCCTTCGAGCAGGGTATCGAGGCCGAAAGCCTTCAGGCGCACGTCACGCCCGAGCGTGAGGGCAAGTTCGCCGCCGATCGCAGTCGCCGGCGCGCCGGAGCCCGGCGCAGCGGCGCGATCCATCACCACGGTATCGGCTGAAGGCGAGGCCGCCGTCGCCGGCAGGGCGCGCACGATGATCTCGGCCCGCGGAACGAGGATGCCGCCTGCCACGGCGAGGCGCCCGGCATCCCAGTGCAGCGTGACATCGGGCGAGGCCTGCACGTAGCGGTCCGTGAGGCGTACCGCGTCGACGCCCTCGCCGCGGATGCGCACCGTGGCCCGCGGTCCGCCGGCTTCGAGCGGCCGCAACTCTCCATCGAGCCGCAGCGGTCCGCCGGCGCGGGCACTGCCCTGCAGGCTGTAGGCGTCACTGCCGTCACCGGTGAGTGCGATCTCGATGCCCTCGATCTTCACGCCCGCCGCCGGCAGCGCGGCCGCGCCGCCGCTGAAGCGCATCGAGCCGGCGAGCCGCGGCCGCACCAGGCTGCCGCCCACCGTGGCGTCGAGGTCGAAGCGCCCGGCGACCTCCGCCAGTTCCACGTCGGGTGCAAACAGCGGCAGCAGCGGCGCGATGTCGGGCAGCGCACCGCGCAGGCGCGCCTCGAGCGGCGCATCGGCGGCCGGTGCACCCGCCATGCGGCCGTCCGCCTCCAGGTGCAGGCCTTCGGCACCGGCGACCGAGAGCACAGCGACAGTGGCATCGGCAGCAAACCCCACCGTGAGGCCGACCGTTTCGAGCGGCGTGACCAGCGGCTCATCGCCACCGGTGTAATAAAGTGTGGTGCCGTGCTGGCGCCAGGCGGCATCGCCGGTCAGCACGCCACCGGCGAGGGCGAGGGCGACATCCGCCTCGGCCTGGCCCGTGACAGCGAAATCGGCCGGGAACCACGCCGCAAACCGTTGCAGGTCGAAAGCGCGCAGCCGCGCCGTGAAGCGCGCGCGCTGCGCCGTCCACGTGGCCTCCTCGATGCAGAGTTCGGCCGGCGCCTGCACCCAGCAGTGAGGACCGATGGCGACGGCACCCGCGCCGATACCGACGGCGGGCTCGCCGGTGAGCGTCCAGCCACCGAGGGCTTCATGATCGAGCCGGGCGTCGAGGAGCCGGTAGCCGAGCTGGCTGCCATCCCAGCCGCCATCGCTGGCCGTGCGCAGGTCGAGCAGCGGCCCGGTGAGCGCGACCGTCAGCCGGTGCGCGTTGATTTTGCCGTCGAGGGCGAGGTCGAGATCGCCGAGCGCCTGCTCACCGACGCGCAGCGCGTGCGCCTGCAGGGAGGCCTCTGCCTGTCCGTGCCGGTCGGTGCGCAGATGCAGGTTGAAGTTCGCGAGCGCGGCATCGTCGAGCGCAAGGGCCTCGCCGCCGGCCACGATGTCGACGACCGGCCGCGCCCGCGACCCGGCCAGCGAACCGCGTGCGTGCATCGATCCGCCGAGTCCCGGCCAGAGCACGCCGAGTTCGGGCGCCACGAGTTCGAATTTCCCGGCGAGCCGGTCACCGATCCTGCCGTCGGCGCTCAGGCGGTTCGCCCCGGCCGTGAGGCGGAGGTTCCTGAAGGCGACCGCACCGCTGCCGAACCGCAGGTCGCCCTCACCCGCCAGCGGGCGCTCCATCAGCTGGCCATGCAGTTCGCGCACCTGCAGCCGCGCGTCCTCGTCAGCTGCCACCCCCAGGCGCAGGCGTGCCGCAAGTTCGCCCCTCAGGCCCGGGCGCAGCGCCTCGGTACGCAGCTGCGCAACCACAGCCTCGAGGCGCAGCCGCCAGGCCGGATCGAACGCCAGTACGCCACGCGCACCTGCCTTGCCGAAATCCCCGGCGAGGTCGAGCCGCTCGAACACGAGTCGCGTGGTGTCGCCCCGCGCGCGCGCTGCGACCTGTGCCACCGGCCAGCCGGGCAGTTCCACCCCCGCAGCGAGCCGCGCCTGCCAGGCCGCGGGCTCGCCGGCGACCTCCAGCCGCCCCGCGGTGCTGTGCACGGCACCGACGCCCGGCAGATCGCGGCGCAGCTCGTCCCAGCTCGCCAGCGCCTCGATCCGCGGCACTTCCGGCAGCCCGGCCAGCGTGCCGGTGACGGCGACCGGGCCGGGCACCTGCAGCACCTGCTGGATCTGCAGGAGCGCCAGTTCACCGTGCACCCGACCGCCGCCGGTTATCTGCGCCTGGTCGAGGCGCCAGGCGAGTTGCGCATCGAGCGGCAGGCCGGGGCCGAGCGTGGCCTCGCCCGATACGCCAAACGCAAGTGGCCCGAACAGCGCGCCGAGCCGCTGGACGCGCAGGCGCGTGCCCACCCATGAGCCTTCCATGGATACGCGGCCGAACTCGACCGGGGTGTCGCCCGCGCGGATGACGAGGTGTGCGAAGCGCAGCGCTTCGATCGCCACCGGCAGCGGCGCCGTGAGCGTCGGCATCGTGAACGGCTGCGGCGGTTCCTGCGGCGTGGTCGCAACCTCGACCACGACGCTCCCGGCGGACAGCTCGCGCAGGACCAGGCGGCCGGCGAGCAGGTTGCGTGCGCTCACCCGCAGCGCCACGTCGGTCGCTGCAACATGTGTCGTGCCGGCGCGAACCTCGAGTGCCGCCACGCGCAACCCGCCGCGCAAAGTGCCGCCGACCCCGTCGAGGCGCACCGCCCCGTCGCTGAACGCCTCGACTTCATCCGCCACCCAGGCCGAGCCTGCCTCGGTCATGGTCAGCAGCACCACCACGCCGGCGGCGGCGAGGAACAGCACGAGCAGCACGCTGGCGAGCCAACGCAGGATCACAGGTCCGGCCCCAGGGTCACGTGGAAACGCCAATCGTCGGGTGCGTCCTTGTCGAGCGGAAACGCCACGTCGACGCGCACGGGCCCGAGCGGTGAGTACCAGCGCAGGCCGGCCCCCACGCCGGTCTTGGTGCGCAGGTTCGAAAAGGTATCGAAAGCGTTGCCGGTATCGAGGAACGCGGCCACCGACCAGTTGCGCCACACGCGCTGGTCGAACTCGATGCTGCCGATGAGCTTGTGGCTGCCACCGACCACGTTGCCGGCTTCGTCGGTGGGGCCGAGCGTCTCGTAGTCGTAGCCGCGCACGCTGTAGTCGCCGCCGGCGAAGTAGCGCACCGATGCCGGCAGCTTGTCGAACTCGTCCTTGACCGTGGCGCCCGCCTCAGCACGCACGAGCACCCGCGCGTCGCGCCACAGCGGCCGGATCAGCTTGCCGTAGAGGTCGAGCTGCAGGAACTCGGCGTCCGAAGCAAACCAGGCGGTCGTGCCGCTGAGCTTCACCGCGACGCGGTGACCGCGGTCCGGGCGCGTGATGCGCGAGTTGTTCGGCCAGGTGTGGCTCCAGCTGATTCCCGGGATCAGCAGGAACGTGCGCTGGCGGTCGTCGGCGATCTCGAAGCGCTCCACACTGGCATCGAGGAACCAGGTCTCGATCCAGTCGTGGGGCCGGCGGTGGAACTCCTTCAGGCCGATCTTGTAGATCTGGCTGCTGCTGGTATCGGTTTCCTCGTCCTGGAAGCCGGTGTCGATGCTCAGCCACTCGACGCGCGGGTCGCGCCGTGGCAGCCGGTAGCTCACCCCAACCTCGGAAACGACCTCGGAGAGGCTGGCGCTGGCATCGAACTGGTGACCGCGGTCGTTCACACGCCGGTCGGTGTAGCCGCCGCGCACCTTCACGCCCTTGTCGGTCGAGTAGCCGGCGCCGGCGGTGTAGACCTTGCGCTTCGCCGGCGTCATCGCCACCGTGATCGGTACCTCGAGGTCCGGCGGCGTACCGGGCCGGGTGCGCAGGTCGACAGTGGCGAAATAGCCGGTACGCAGCAGGGCATCGTAGAACTCGTCGACCACGGCACCGTCGTAAGGGTCACCCGGCCGGAAGTCGACGAAGCGTTCGACCAGTTCCGGATCCACGACCGACTGCTCGAAGCTCACGGTGCCGAAGCGGAAGCGGGGTCCTGAATTGAAGTGCAGCGTCACGTCGGCCGCGTTTTCCCGCGTATGGACCTCGATCCGCGCCGCAGTGAAGGTGGCGGCGAAATAGCCCTGCCGACGCGCCAGGTCGGCGAAGGCCTTGCGGTAGGCGTCGTAGGCCGCATGACTGAGGATGGCGCCGGGAACCAGTCGGCGCGTGCGCAGCAGCCGGGCGAACGCCGGATCGCCCGCCGCTTCGCCAGCCAGTGCGACATCGACCTTGCGCAGCCTGACCGGCTCGCCCTCCTCGATGCGGATGCGCGTCACCCAGCAGTCGTCCTCGCTGTCGGTCGTGATCCCGATCACCGGATTGTAGTAACCGAAGGCCTCCAGGGCCGTGCGCACCTGCGGCTCGGCCTGCCGGCGCAGGCGCCGCAAGCGCCAAGCCGGTGCATCGCAGGCCACGTCGTCGAGCGCGAGGTGCGCCAGCACGTTGTCGCGCAGGTCGCCGCGCACGCCCTCGACCTCGACCGTCGCCAGCGCCGCTGCCGCCGGCAACACGCAGAGCATGGCGCAGCGGACCAGAAAACGCGGCAGGGACATCGGCGCAGCATAACCGCAGCCGCGACGCCGATCACGGTGCCCGGGGCACAGCGGCAGGAACCTGCCGCCCCCGTGACCTGCCGCACGGAGCCTGCCACCCGGATCGGCGATCCTTGCGTTCTGTCAAGCGCGGCGCGGGCGCGCCGACGCAGGCATGTGCCCGGTGGCGGGAGGCAGGGCGTGAGTTTCTGGCGATTCGCGGACGAGCACAGCCTCGCCGGCCTCACGGCCGTACTGCCGTCGTACCACCCGACGCTCGGATGGATTGCGGGAACACTCGCCGTGATCGCCGGCCTGGCGCTGTTGCCGACGCTCGAACGCATGCGCGCCGCACCCTCGGCCGCGGCGCGACTCTCGTGGCTGGCAGCCGGTGCAGTGACCCTCACGATCGGCTTCTGGGGCACACAGGACATGGCACTCGCCGGCATGGTCCTGCCGGCGCGCTATCACTACGTACCCGCTGTCGGTCTCGCAGCGCTCCTGCCCTGCCTTGCAGGCTGCCTCGCGCTGTTGCACCTGCTCGCCCAACCGCAACCCAGCGCAGCGCGCCTGCACGCCGCGGCCGCGAGCCTCTCCCTCGGCGTGAGCGGCATGCACTACGCGCTCATGCAAGCCCTGGCCGGCGACCTGATCGTCGTCTACGACCCCGGGCTGTCCGCCATGTCGCTCGGTCTCGGCTACGGCAGTGCACTCCTGGCGCTCTATGCCACCTGTACCAAGACGGAACCGGCGCGCTGGCACCGGGTCGGCCGGTTCGCAGGTAGCCTCCTCCTCGGTGTCGCGGTCCTCGGCAGCCACTTCGCGGCCATGGCCGGCACATCGTTCTTCGACGACCCGGCGCTCGCTGAGACGGGCGCCGCCGCAACGCCGCTGCTGCTGGCACCGCTGCTGGTGGGCTGCGTGCTGGTCCTGGTCACGGCCCTGTCGATCGGCAGCGTCATCGACCGGCGGCTCGCCGGAGCGAGCGCGGCAGTGCGCAGCAGCGAAGCCCTCAACCGTGCCATCGTCGAGACCATGCTCGACCCGCACGTGGTCATCGATGCCCGCGGCATCATCACCGCATTCAATCGGGCGGCGGAGCTGGTGTTCGGCTGGCAGGCGGCGGAGGTCGTCGGCCAGGGTGCTCTGGCGCTGTTCCACGCCCCCGCCGGCAGCAACCCGAGCAACTGGTGGGTGAACGGCGCCCGACTGGCCGGGATATCGCCGGCGCGGCGTCGCTGGGTCTACCCGCAGGGCGGCCAGCGCAAGGACGGCACGCCTTTCCCGATCGAGCTGGCGATCAGTCCGTTCACGATCGACGGCAAACGCTACTACAGCTGCACTGTGCGCGATCTCAGCGAGCGCTGGGACGCCGAGGCCCGGCTACGCCGCCTCGCCGCTGCGGTCGAGCACGCCGGCGACGGCATCGTCATCCTCGACGCCAGCCACCGCATCCGGTACGTGAACCCGCAGTTCGAACGCCAGAGCGGCTTCTCACCGGACGACGTCGCCGGCCTCGAGCCCGGGCGCGACTTCGGCGACGACACGATCTACGGCGAAATCTGGCGCGCGGTGGCAACCGGACGCGTGTGGACCGGCCAGGTCAGGAGCCGCCGGCGCGACGGCAGCAAGTTCGACGAGGAACTGACGGTCACGCCGGTATTCGATACGGCCGGCGCCATCTCCGGCTACGTCGCCGTGTCACGCGACATCACCCGGCGCCTCGCGGCCGGACTCGAGCGCCGGCGCCTCGCCGAGGCGCTGCAGCACTGCACCGACAGCATCGGGATCCTCGACGCGCAGGGCTGTATCGTCTACGTCAACGCCGCTTTCGAGCACAGCAGCGGCCAGCGACTCAGCGAGATCCGTGGCAGTCGCCCCGAGGCGCTGCGCGACTTCGCGCCGTCCGGTGTGGCCTACGACGAGATGATCCATACCGCCTTCCGCGGCGGATGCCCCTGGTCCGGGACGCTGACGTCGACCGACAGCCACGGCGTGACGCGCGAGGAAGACGTCACCGTCTCACCGATGCGCGACGAGCGCGGCCAGGTCCATGGCTACGTCATCGTCAACCGCGACACCACCGACCGCCGCCGCCTCGAAGCCCAGGCGCAGCAGCGCCAGCAGCTCGCCTCCATGGGCCAGATGGCCGACGGTATCGCCCGCGAGCTGGCCCGCCCGATGCAGCAGCTCGGCGATACGCTGCGCAACATCGGGCGCTCCTGCGCCGGCCTCGACAGCCTGCTCGGCGAGTTCGAGACCCTCGCACAGGGCACCGCTGCCGTGGCACCGGCGGTCATCGCCGGTTGCCTGCAGAACGCGGATGCCGAATTCCGACGCCTGGAGATCGGCCGCGCGCTCGGCCAGGCGCACGACAGCGTGGCGCGGCTCGACGGCATCGTCGGCGCCATGCGCGACATTTCCTATGCGAGCCCCGAGATGGCGGGCGTCGACCTCAACCGCGCCATCCAGAGCACGATCACCGTCTGCACCAGCGAGTGGCGCGAGGTCGCCGAAATCCGCACCACATTCGATCCGGCGCTGCCCGCGGTGACCTGCATCGCCGGCGACATCAGCCTGGTGGTGATGAACATGCTGGCCACCGCAGCGCAGGCGATCACCGCGGCGAACCACAGCGGCATCCGCGGCAAGGGCGTGATCACCCTCTCCACACAGCGTGTGCACGACTGGGCCGAGATCCGCATCAGCCACACCGGCCGGGGTGTGGCGCCGCAGGACCGCGCCGAACTGTTCACGGCAGCCGCGGCCGCCGACGGCCATGCCCCTGGCCTCGGCCTCGCCCACGACGTCGTCGTGCGCCGGCACGGCGGCACCATCGCCCTGGAGTCCGACGGGCGCAGCGGCGCCACGTTCATCGTGCGCCTGCCGCTCGAGTCGGCCGCTGCCGCGACCGCGTCAACCGCCGCCGCCTGATCCGCCTCGCGCTGTTCAAAGGCGTTCCGGGCGACGATAATCCGCCCGTTGTCGTGCGTGTCCGCGGGAGGACCGTCCATGAAGATTCTGCGATCGGCCGCCGTGCTCGCGGCACTGGCGCTGCTGGTTGCCTGCAGCGATCCGCAGGCCGACTTCGGCAAGGCCGAGACCGAGGACACCGAGGCCGCCTGGCAGGCATTCCTCGCACAGCATCCCGAGGGCGAATGGGCCGACCGTGCGCGCGCGCGCCTCGATGCCGTACGCGACAGCCGCGACTGGGACAATGCCCGGGCAGCCGACGCCATCGAGGCCTACAACAACTACCTGCTCGCCCACCCGACCGGCGGGCACATGGGCGAGGCGCGTCAGCGGATCACGGAACTCGAGACCGAATCAGCCTGGGCCGCAGCGCAGGCCGTCGGCACGCGCGAGGCGCTCGAGGACTTCCTGCTGCGCTGGGCCGACACGCCGCAGGCCGAGCAGGCACGCGCACAGCTCGCCGCGATGACGCCGCCACCACCCGCAGCGCCGGCAAAGGCAGCGGGACCGAAGGCGGCGGCGAAGCCTGCGCCAAAGGCCAGCACCGCGAAGCCGCAGGCGAAGCCAGCGACGAGCGCGCCCGCGGTCGCCCGCGGTGACTACCAGGTGCAGCTCGGCGCCTTCAGCACCGCTGACAAGGCGCAGGCGGAGAAGACCCGCCTCGAGCAGCGCTTCCGCCAGATCACCGGTGCGCTCGTGGTCGAGCGTGCGGCGGGTGCCGGCAACCTGCATCGCGTCAAGTCGGCGGCGATGACGGAGACCGCGGCACGCGCCGCCTGCGAGAAGTTGAAGAGCGCCGGCCAGGACTGCATGGTGGCGCGCCGCTGACCGTGGCCCCGATCGCCCAGGATCTCGCCGACCTGCGCCGCGAGTATCGCAGCCGCCCGCTGCGCCGTGCCGACCTCGACCCGGACCCGCTGGTGCAGTTCGACCGCTGGCTCGGCGAAGCGACGCGCGCGGGCCTGCCCGACGCCAACGCCATGAGCGTGGCGACCGTGGCTGCCGACGGGCAGCCCTCCTCGCGCATGGTGCTGCTCAAGTACTACGACGCGCGCGGCTTCGTCTTCTACACCAACCTCGGCAGCCGCAAGGCCGGCGAGCTCGGTGCCAACCCGCGTGCAGCGCTGCTGTTCTTCTGGCCGGAGCTGTTCCGCCAGGTCAAGATCCGCGGCTGCGCCGCACGCACCACTGCCGCCGAGAACCTCGCCTACTTCATGCGCCGCCCGCGCGACAGCCAGCTCGGCGCCTGGGTCTCGAGCCAGAGCCAGCCGATCTCCTCGCGCGCCGTGCTCGAGCAGAAGTTTGCCGAGATGAAGCAGAAGTTCGCACAGGGCGAAGTGCCGCTGCCCTCCTTCTGGGGCGGCTATCGCGTCGATCCGCAATACATCGAGTTCTGGCAGGGCCAGGAAGGCCGGCTGCACGACCGGCTTGCCTACACGCGCAGCGACGCCGGGTGGAGCATCGAGCGGCTGGCGCCATAAGCGCGAGCGGGATCGCGGCTGAAGCCGCTCCTACGGATGCCGGCACCGTAGGAGCGGCTTCAGCCGCGAATATTCCCCCCTGGGCGGCGCCGGTAATGACCGGCCTCGGTCTCCAGCCAGCTCATCGCCTGCAGGTAGTTGAGCTGGATGTCCCCGTACACGGCGTCGTCGAAATCCGGATCATGCGTCGCCAGCGCACGGGTCCGCACCAGCAGGTTGTTGGTCTCGATGCGCCAGGTACCCGCGCCACCTGCCGTGTCGTCACCGGCGGTCGCCACGCGCTGGCCGTCGATCTCGTGGTGCTTCCAGAACACGGCGGGAATCGCCAGCAGCGGCTCGCGTGGCGGGACGATGGCATTGACCGTCCGGCACTTGCGCCCCCACATCTCGATGGCACCGCTGAGCCCGGCCTCGCGCAGACCCGCGGCCAGGTCCAGGAAGAGCTGTTGGTCGCTGGAAAAATCCCAACCCTGGCCCTGCGCTTCGACGTAGAACTCCGTCAGTGGCAGGCGGTTCGGCGAGTCCCGTGGTGGCCCGAACACGACCTGCCAGGCCGGCTTGCTGCGGGTCCATGCCACCGAAATCAACAGCAGCGCCAGGAGCACACCCAGCGTGCTCACGATCGTCGTCACCGTCATGGTGAAACCCTGCCCGGCATGCCCCTGATTCTGTTTCTGCCCGCGATCTGCAGCAAGCGGAGTGGAGCTTTCCGCAGGAGGGACGCAAGCCCCGACCGGACGGATCGCGACTGGCGTCGCTCCCACAGGATCACGGCCCCATGGTCACTGCCCGCTCAGCGCAGGTGCTCGGCGAGGAACGCATCGAGTTCCTGGAAGTACTGCAGGCGCGCCGGACCGTGGCTGAGCCAGTGGTCCTCGTTCTGCAGTTTCACGTAGCGGAATGTCCGGCCGGCATCCTGCAGGGCCTTAACCATCTTCCCTGCCTGCGTGGACGGCACGACGCTGTCCTCGACGGCCTGGACCAGGAGGATCGGGGCGCGGATGTCGGCGGCGCGCCTGGCCGGTGAGTTCTGCGCAAGCTTGCGGCCATCGGCCCAGTACTTTCCGATGCGCTCCGCATACCAGCGCCGGTCACCACCGTAGCGGCCGACGGTTTCGAGAAAGGATGGCAGGTCGGTCAGGCCGTTCAGGCTCACGGCGCAGCGGTACAGCGCTGGCTCACGGACGACGCCCATCAGCGCGGCATAGCCACCGAAGGAACCGCCGACGATGCAGATCCTGGCGGGGTCGGCGACCCTGGTCTCGATCAGCCAGCGCGCACCGTCCGTGATGTCGTCCTGGATGGCGTCGCCCCATTCCTGCGCGCCGGCCTGGCGAAATGCAGTGCCATAACCGGCAGAGCCGCGGAAGTTCATCTGCAGGACCGCGTAACCGCGATTGGCGAGCAGTTGCACCTCCGGATTGAAAGCCGCGTAGTCGCGGGCCTCCGGGCCACCGTGTGGTATCACGACGGCCGGCAGGAGTCGCTCCGGCGGGTTGCGCACCCCACGTGGCAAGGTGAGGTAACCGGGAATCTCCAGGCCGT
Source organism: uncultured Chromatiaceae bacterium (assembly GCA_964415505.1). Taxonomy (GTDB): domain Bacteria; phylum Pseudomonadota; class Gammaproteobacteria; order Steroidobacterales; genus QUBU01. The sequence goes on from CAYQAR010000014.1 coordinate 35,056, forward strand.
CGCGGGCCTTGTACCGTACGGCCGCGGGTCGGGCGAGATCGTACTCGTCAAGCGCGGGATAGGTCGTGGAGAACAGCCGCAGCGTACGGCTGGCCGGCTCGTAGAGGTAGTAGCGGCCGGAATGGTCGGCCGCTTCGGCAAAGACCACCATCCGCGCATCGTCGCGGGTGCGGCTGCCGATCGCGACGGCCCAGCCCGGCAACTGCGCCGCGAGATCGCGGTGAATCGCCGCCATCGCCGGCGAGAGCCACTCGGCGTGCCCGCTGTCCGTGATGTAGCTGACACCTTCGACCTCGCGGCCGCGCGCATCCATCATGACATCGGCCAGGTCCACCTCGGGATGCAGGAACAGCTTCTCGATGAACTCGCGGGAACTCAGCCGGTAGCGGTACAGTCCCTGGCGGCCCCCGTCGTGGTCCGAACGAACCAGGATGACATCGGGGTCCGCCCGGTCGAACACCACGGGCCTGAAGGTCGTGCCGGTGGTGGTCTCGTCCCAGATCTCCTGCCAGTCGGCGTCCACCGCCGTCCGGTAGTAGGTCTTCAGCCGCGCATCGAACGTGCCGTAGCCGTCGTAGCCCCGGGCCAGCCGCACGCGACCGGCATGGTCCCGCCACCACCACTGGATCCAGGGCTTGCCGCTCTCGACCACTTCCCGGCGGTTGTTCTCGACATCGACGCGGTACAACTGCGGTCCCGACGAGTCCCCGAGGCTCAATCCCATGAGCACGTGCTGCGGGTCGTCGGGCAGGAAATCGACCACCTGGTCGGCATTCAACGGGCGTGCCGATACCGTCAGCCCGATATTGCGTGGCTTGACCAGCCACTCGAGCTTCGAGCCGTCGGCGTTCACGGCGATCAGGCGCGTCTGGGCGATGCCGATATTGCCGTCGAACTGGCTGTGGCGGCCGCTGACGAGCAGGCGCTCGTCCGACTTCCAGCGCAGCCAGCTCAGGTCCCAGTCGCCGGTCGAAGCGACCAGCGGCGGCTTCTTGCCGATCTGTGTGAGATCGAAGATCACGACCGCTTTGTTGCCGCTCTTGTCCGGCATCGCAGCCGCAATGTGACGACCACCCGGCGATATCGCCACGTTGGACATGACCGGCAGCCGGGCGAAGGCCTCGACCGGAAATTCCGGCGGTGACTCCGCAGGAAGTTGCGGCGCCACGAGCGGCAACATCGTCGCCAGGCAGGCCTGGGCCAGGATGAGCGGCGCGCCGGACCAGGCGGATCGCCGATCGGATAGCCAGCCGGATGATGATCCCATCGCATGCTCCACCTGCACGGGACGCGCCGATTATGCATCGCGCAGTGGCAGGTCGCGACTGGCGTCGCTCCCACAGGATGAACATCGCGGCTGAAGCCGCTCCAACAGGTCGCGGAGGTGTGCTGTGGGAGGGGCGCAAGCCCCGACCCCCTCACAACTGCGCTGTCGACGCCCGCTGCTCGCGCAGCAGCCGGCGGATCTCCTCGACCGGCACCACGCGGCCCTTGCCGACACCCGGACACCCGGCGTCGATGCCGGTCCATGCCTTCGCGCTCATGTTCTCCGGCCAGAACGGCCAGGTGCGGCACTGGGTCGGGCGGGCTTCGTAGACGCTACAGCGCCGGTCGATGAGGAACCGGCAGTCCGGTCCGTCGTCCCTGAGATGGAAGAGCCCGTCGGTCTTCCTGCAGTACTCGCGCGTGAACTGCCGTGTCGGCATGCCGAGCGCCTGCGCCAAGCGCCGCCGGTCGGCAAGGGTGAGGTACACCCAGCCGTAAGCGCCACGCGAGACGCAGCAGCGCCCTGATCCCTGGCAGGCGAAACGCACGCCCTCCTCCCACCAGTTCATGCGCTGCTCACCGCGGCTGCGCGACAGGCCAAGGCATGACGAGCACCGGGCCCGGGCGGCCCGGTCGTGACCAGACGTTCATGATGGTCTGCCTGGCGTGGACATACTGATAGATAGCACGAGCTTCCCCCCTCTGCTTCCACCCGATGAGTGTGGGTGTGTCACGTCGGCGCCACCGCCAGCCTACCCCTGCCGCAAGTCCGGCGTCCATGACCACGCGGTACCTGCCGCCGAGGATCTCCGGCTACCCGCCGCGCGGCTGCACGGGCGGCAACATCCACGACAGCCTGCCGAGGTGTGGCGTAGAATCGGGGCGGCAGCTACGGAGCGTAAGTATGGCTTCTTCCCTCAAAGAGATCGAAAGACAGGCCCGGGCATTGGCGGCTGATGAACGCGCCAGGTTAGCCGAGTTGCTTCTGGAATCGCTGCAGGGACCCCCACTGTCTGATATCGAGATGGCCTGGGCCCGTGAAATAGAGGAGCGTGTCGCCGCATTTGATCGTGGCGAGATGGCAGCCCATGGGGCCGAGGATGTATTCGCTGAGGCTCGGCGCCTGTCTCGGTGAAGAAAGCCCGCTTCGTTGCGGCCGCCCGCCGTGAGTTCCTTGCCGAAGTCTCTTACTACAACCAACAACAGCCGGGCCTTGGAGCGCGTTTCACCGCAGCGGTCGAAGAAGCAACTGCGCGGGCACTGGCTTTTCCGTACGCCGGGTCCGAGGCGACCGAGCGCACTCGAAAGGTTTTTCTCAAGGGTTTTCCATTTTCCATCGTATTTCGGCCCGTCGAAGAGGGAATTGTTGTATTCGCCATCGCGCACCAGGCGAGGATGCCTGTTTACTGGCAGGCTCGGGTACAGGACCGCTAGCAATTCCACCCGCTGCGCCGCGCTGGTGATCTCAGTTGGTCCGCATCACAGGCCAACTGCTGCAGAAGGTCTCCTGGCTGATGGGCCCGATGGGCGAACTCATGCAAGGTCACCTGAAGACCCTCGCCGACTATCCGCCCGTGCAGGGCTCCAAGAGTTTCGACATGTCGAATGTCGTCGAGGAGTTCATCAGGAAGAGCAAGCAGTAGGCCAGCCATGGACCTCCTGAAGAAGCTCGCATCGCGCTTGCCAGCGCCGTGGCAACAGGAACTGAAGCGCCTGCATTTTCGTCGCCAGATCCGGCGTCGGACATTCGCGACGACAGAGCCCGAGTTCCTGATCCTGGACCAGTTCGTTTCCGCTGGTGACTGGGTGATCGACATTGGCGCCAACGTGGGTCACTACACCAGGAAGCTGTCGGACCTGGTCGGCCCGCGAGGCCGGGTAATCGCCCTGGAACCCGTCCCTGAGACCTTCGCACTCCTTGCGGCCAATGCATCGCTGTTCCGGCACTCCAACGTAACCCTGCTCAATCTGGCTGCCTCGGACCAGGCGGCATTGGTTGGCATCCGGATTCCATATTTCGACACCGGACTGAAGAACTACTATGAGGCGACGGTTACCACGCAGGAGTCTGACCTGCAGGTCATGACCGCTGCACTGGACTCGCTCGTATCCAGTCATCGCATCAGGCTGATCAAGATCGACGCAGAAGGCCACGACCCTGTGGTTCTTCAGGGCATGGAACGTCTCCTGGCACGCGATCATCCGACCCTGATCGTGGAAACGAGCACACCCACCGCCATGACAGCACTTGCCAACCAGGGATACCGGGCTGAAACGCTCCCGGGCTCTCCAAACACAATTTTCCGATGGCACTCGGCAAGCACCTAGGCTCCGCGTCGATTCGACCCGAAGGAGAATGGGATCGGGCCGAAGTGCATGCGTTGAACGTTGCTGCCTTTGAAACACCCGCCGAGGCAGACCTGGTCGATGCCCTGCGGGTCGAGGCGAAGCCCGTGGTTTCCCTGGTCGCGGAGCAGGCCGGGCTGGTCGTGGGTCATATCCTGTTCTCACCCGTCACGCTGTCCGGGCATTCCGGCCTGCAGATCATGGGGCTCGCGCCCATGGCTGTTGCGCCCTCCCGGCAGCGTCAGGGCATTGGCTCGGCTCTCGTGCGTGCCGGCCTGGAACGCTGCAGGACGCTCGGCGCCGGCGCCGTCGTGGTGCTGGGACATCCCGACTATTACCCGCGCTTCGGCTTCACGGCCGCCGCGCGCTTTGGCATTGGATCCGAATACAACGTGCCTGAGGACACCTTCATGGTTCTCGAGCTGGAGCCCGGCTACCTGCGAGGGGCGTCCGGCACCATTCGGTACCATGCTGCCTTCAGGAACGTCTGACGGCAGGTTTCCAGCCGGCGTTATCACTTCGCGGTGCCCTGTTTGCGCAGCCCGGTGCCTGCAGCCCGTTCGTAGCCCCCGGCATCGTCGACATCACGGGAGCGGCAATTAATCTCTGACTAATGTGCCTTGCCTACGGTATCTCCACAGCTGCTGCAAGGAGATCCGTCCATGGCATTGCCCAACACCATTTTTCCGCTCATCGTGCTGCTCGCCGCCGCGGGTACAGCCCAGGCCGCTGATCCGCTGCCCGCAATCGAGCGGGCAGCGCAGGCCGCCGGCACCTTCACCGGCTTTTCCGCCGCGCGCGGGGAGCAACTGTTCACCACCCGTGGCAGGGACTGGAGCTGCGCGACCTGCCATACAGCCGATCCGCGCAACGCTGGCCGGCATACGGTGACCGGCAAGACCATCGCGCCGATGGCCCCCACCGCCAACCCACAGCGGCTCAGCGACCCTGCCAAGGTTGCCAAATGGTTCCGGCGCAACTGCAAGGACGTCTTCGCACGTGAGTGCACCCCGCAGGAGCAGGGCGACGTGATCGCCTACCTGCGCTCGCTCAGCAAGTGAATGGAGGGCATGACATGAACTTCGCAATTCGCACGTACCCGTTCGCAGTCCTGGTCGCGGCAACGCTGCTGGCGGCGGCGATGCCAGCGGCAGCGGACGGCAAGCGCAAACCATCGCCGGTCGATCCGGTGTGGCAGGAGGAATGCGCGAGCTGCCACATCGCCTACCCGCCGCGCCTGCTGCCCGCCAGTTCGTGGCAGCGCCTGATGCAGGGACTCGGCGATCACTTCGGCAGCGATGCAAGCCTCGAGCCGCAGCGCGCCGCCGCCATCGAGGCGTTCCTGGTGGCGAACGCAGGCAAACCCAAGAGCGGTGCAACCGCGGTTCCCCTGCGCATCACGGAGACGACGTGGTTCCGCAGAGAGCACGACGAGGTTGCCGCGTCGAAGTGGCGATCCCCCGCCGTCGGCAGCCCCGCCAACTGTGCCGCCTGCCACACCCAGGCGGAAAAAGGGCGCTTCGACGAAGACGAGATCCGCATTCCCTGAAGGAGACACATCATGCAACAGGATGACAAGGCACTGATCTGGGACCTGCCGGTCCGCGCGTTTCACTGGATCCTTGCCGGCAGCTTCGCCGGCGCGTACCTGCTCGCCGAGTCCGAGCGATTGCGCAATTTCCACGTCATGTTCGGTTACACCGTGCTGGGCGTGGTGGCGTTCCGTATGCTGTGGGGCTTCGTCGGCACCCGCTATGCGCGCTTCGCCTCGTTTGCCTTCCGTCCAGCAGAAGTGCTGGCCTACCTCCGCGGCCTGCCGGGAAGCTCTCGCGCACGCTTCGTCGGTCACAACCCGGCCGGCAGCGTCGCGATCTGGGTGATTCTCGCGCTGGCCGTGCTGACCGGGGCGAGCGGCTATCTCACCTTCAACGAGATCGGCGGCGATACGCTGGAGGAAGCCCACGAGGTCCTCGCCAATGCCTGGCTGCTGGTGGTGTTCGCACACGTCGCGGGGGTCCTGATCGAGAGCCTGCTGCACCACGAGAACCTTGCCGGCGCCATGGTGACCGGTTACAAGAGAGCCGAGTCCGCTGCGGCGATTCGCGGCAGTGCCGTCGCCGTTGGCGCCCTCGTGCTCACCGCCGCGCTCGGCTTCTGGAGCTGGACGCTGGCGGGCGGTGGCCCCGCCTCGGCTGCGGGCGGCGAGGAGGGACTGCAGGTCCAGGTCGCTGCAGTCGACCTGGACGACGACTGAGCCACCGACTCACCGGGACCGCGATGCACGTACTGGTCGTAGAGGACGACGAATTGCTGGGTGATGCCCTGCAGGTTGGCCTGCGCGAGAACGGCTTCGCGGTTGACTGGGTACGCGACGGCATCACCGCGGACACCGCGCTGCGTACCGGGGAGTTCTCGGCGGTGGTACTCGACCTCGGCCTGCCACGGCGCAGCGGTCTGGAGGTCCTGCGTGGACTGCGCAGCCGCGGGACCCATGTGCCGGTGCTGGTCCTCACCGCCCGCGATGCGATCGAGGACCGGGTCGAAGGACTCGACGGTGGCGCCGATGACTATGTCATCAAGCCGGTCGCTATCGCCGAACTGGCAGCACGGCTGCGCGCCCTGGTGCGCCGCGCCCACGGCCAGGGCGGCGGTACGCTGGGTGTCGGTGACATCACGCTCGACGTCGCGACACGACACGTCACGTTCCGCGGCCACGACGTCGAACTCAATGCGCGGGAGTTCGACCTGCTGCGGGAATTCATGCTCAACTGCGGCCGGGTACTGACCCGCGAGCAGATCCTGAACCGGCTCTACGAGTGGGACCGTGCGCTGGAGAGCAATGCCATCGAGGTGTTCGTGCACCACCTGCGCCGCAAGCTGGCCCCGGAGATCATCCGTACCATCCGCGGCGTCGGTTATCTGATGCCACGCGACGACGGACGCAGCCGTGGCAGCTGAGGTCTCGATCCGTCGCCGACTGCTGGGGCTGCTGCTCGCGGCCCTGATCGTCACCTGGGGACTTGCCACGGTCGTCACCTACATCGACACGCATCGCGAGGTGGATCGCCTGCTCGATGCACACCTGGCGCACACTTCCACGGTGCTCGCGGCGCAGGCCGGTCACGAACTGCTGGAACTGGACACCGACGACCTGCTGGAAATGGGTGACTACGGTCACGAGGTCACGTTCCAGGTCTGGGAGGACGGTGACCGCCTGGCAGTGAAATCCGCCGATGCCCCGGGTGTGCGCCTCAGCAGCGTGCAGGAAGGTTTCTCCGACACGACCCTGGCTGGCCGGCCGTGGCGCGTCTTCACGACCTGGGACAAGTCGCATTCGGCGCTGATCGAGGTCGCCGAGGATCACGGCGTGCGCGACCGCATCGCGGCACAGGTGGTCGCCAATGCCCTGCTGCCGCTGGCAGTGGCGCTGCCGCTGCTGGCGCTGCTGGTGTGGTGGGGCGTCGGCCGTGCGTTGCGGCCGCTGGCCGATCTCGGCGAGCAGGTCCGCCACCGCGATCCAGCCACACTCGAACCCCTTGGCCTGGAGCAGGCCCCCGTCGAAGCCGTGCCGCTGCTACACCGGCTCAACGAGTTGTTTGCGCGCATTCGCCACAGCGCGGAACTGGAGCGGCGCTTTACCGCCGATGCTGCCCACGAACTGCGCAAGCCGGTGGCCGCGCTGCGCGCACAGGCCGAGGTGGCCCGCAGTACGCACGATGCCGCCACGCGCGATCACGCGCTGGACAGTGTCCTGCGCGCCTGCGACGGCATGGCGGTGCTGATGGAACAGTTGCTCACGCTGGCACGCGTCGAGCAGGAGTCGGCGACGCAGCTCACGGGCCGACTGGATCTCGCCGCGGTCGCCAGCCAGGCGATCGCCGGGATTGCGCCCGACGCGTTGGCGAGCGACGTCGAGATCACCTTCGAATCGGCGGGCGATGCGACCGTGCACGGGCAACCCACCCTGCTCGCCACCCTGATCGGCAATCTGCTCTGGAACGCCGTGCGCCACGGCCGTGGGCCGGTTCGGGTCACCGTCACCGGCACGGCCAGCGGGGTGACGCTGTCGGTAGCCGACGCCGGTCCCGGTGTCCCGGCCGACCAGCGACAGCGCCTCGGCGAGCGATTCTTCCGCGGTGAAACCACCGGCCCGGGCAGCGGCCTCGGGCTGTCGATCGTGCGGCGTATCGCCGAGATACACCGCGCCGAGGTGGCGTTCCTGCCCGGGCCTGCCGACCAGGGACTCGAGGTGCGGGTAAGCTTCGCCGGCGTTACCCCCGCGCAACCAGGCCGATGATGTTGCGCGGAAACCCCGATGCTGCCGAACCCGGCGTGCTCAGCACCGCCTGCCATTGCGCCAGGCGGCCGGAATGACGAGGCTGGCACCGAGCAGGTAGGCCGCGGTCCAGCAGGCCGCCGACAGCCACAGCAGCGGCGTCATCAACGTCGCCGACACCCAGCCATCGCCGACGCGAAGCAGGACAGCGAGCACCAGGATCAGCTGCATTCCATGCAGCATCAGCGGCGGCCAGCCCGGCATGCCGGTGCGGTAGCGCGTCACCCGCACCATCATCGCGAGCGTCACGGTGCCGATGCCACCGGCCGTCAGGGCGTGCAACGCGCCCGCACCCTGTGGGGCGATCACGCCGAGCCGCTCGAGGCCGAGCAGCAGGCAGCCGGCCACGAGCCAGACAAAGCCGGCGTGCAACGGCCACACCAGCGGATCGTGCAGCGTGCGCCCGAGATGCCAGCGGCCCATGGCGATGGCCAGCGTGGCGCCGGCGGCGAGCGCGAGCACTCCCGTGGGTACCGGCCCGAGGAAGGCATCGCTCGCCACCCAGGCGAGCAGCAGCAGGAACAGCGTGAGCTCGATCGCCGGGCGTACCACGATGCGCACGACGAGACCGCGCGCACGCAGGGCGCCGATGGTCGCCGTCGGCACCAGCCGGCCACCCATGAGCATGATGAGGAGCGCGACGATGGTGGCAGCCAGCACCGCCGGGCTGCGCGGCGGGTGCGGCAGCAACCCGGCCTGTACGGCGAGTGCCGCCGCCGCAGTGAGCGCCAGCGCCACCATGACCAGCGGGAACGGCAGGTTGCGCAGGCGCTTGATGGCCCCGAACCGCCCGGCACCGAGGACTGCGACCGACAACGGAAAAGCCGCGGCGACCAGGAACTGCACCGGCGCCGGCAACGCTGCGGGCGGCAACAGCACCAGCAGGCGACCCGCGAGCCACACGCCCCAGAGGATGGCGAGCACGGTGACCGGCAGTGCCGGCAGCAGGTAACCCGCCATGACGGCGAACGCGTAACCGAAGACCATTTCGCTGCCGTGCCAGCCCGAGGAGGTGACGCCAGGCAGGGCGACGAACCCGTCGCGGGCAGCCAGCCAGAGGAGCACGTTGGCTGGCGCGAGCAGCAGCGCCGAGGGAAAGAACAGCCGCCAGGCCTCGAGCCGTCCGGCGGTGCCGGTCGTCGACGCGCTCACAGACATGCGTCAGCGTGCGGCATGCGCCCCGCGCGGCTGGTGCTCGCCAACCGCGATGCGGAACGGCACTGCGAGACGGTTCCAGCCGTTGATGCCGATGATCGCCAGCGTCAGGTCGACCAGCGCCTTCTCGTCGAAATGGCGCCGCACCTCGGCATACAGTTCGTCGGTCACGCTGCTGGTGGCGATCTGCGTCACCGCTTCCGCCCAGGCGAGTGCCGCGCGTTCGCGCTCCGTGTAGAGCGGCGCCTCGCGCCAGGCCGGCAGCAGGTACAGCCGCTGCTCGGTTTCCGCCGCAGCGCGGGCTTCCCTGGTATGCATGTCGAGGCAGAAGGCGCAGCCGTTGATCTGCGAGACCCGCGTCTTCACCAGTTCGAGCAGTGCATGGTCGAGACCGCAGCTGCGCACGTGGTTCTCGATGCCGAGCATCGCCTGGAAGGCTGCCGGCGATGCGGTCTTGAAGTCGAGGCGTTCTTTCATGGCTTTCTCCGGGTCGGGTCGTTCGCTGTCGAGCCACGGATTCTAGCGCCTGGCGGGCTGCCGTCAGGGACAGATCGCAGCCGGAGCCGCGATTCCCGCTTCCCCGCTTCCCCGCTTCCCCGCGACCCCGTGCCGCGCACCGGTGCGGCCGTATACTCGCGCATCGCTGTTCAGCACAGGAGATGGGCATGGGACACCGCCGCGTACTGCTCGCTGCCATCGGCCTCGGCGCCGCCCTCCTCGGCGGCTGTGCCCGCGATGCCGCCCCGGATATCAGCGGCCCGTTCGCCGAACTGCCAACGCCCGCCGGCCCCGGCAGCAGCGTCCCGCACCTGGCACTCACGCCAGCCGGTGCCGTGGTGATGAGCTGGCTCGAGCCCGCAGCCGATGGCGCGGGCCATGAACTGCGCTTCGCGACGCTCAGCGCCGACGGCTGGTCAGCACCGGGCGTGGTTGCGCGCGGCACCGACTGGTTCATCAACTGGGCGGATTTCCCCTCGGTGACGCCGCTCACGGCCGGCGACTGGGCAGCGCACTGGCTGGTGAAGCAGCCCGGCGGCATCTATGCGTACGATGTGGCCATCGCGATCTCGCGGGATGCAGGCGCGCACTGGAGTCCACCGCTCACCCCGCATGACGATGGCACGCCCACGGAGCACGGCTTCGCCACGCTGTTCCCGTGGGACGACGCCCTCGGCGCGATCTGGCTCGACGGCCGCCGGACGGCCAATAACGCCGCCGGTGAATCAGCCGCGGCCGACGCGGGCGGCATGACGGTGCGCTACGCGCGCATCGACCTCGACGGGCGGGTGCGCGAGGGCGGCGAGATCGACGACCTCGTCTGCGACTGCTGCGCGACCGACGTCGCCATGGTGGCGGCCGGCCCGGTGGTCACCTATCGCAACCGCACCCGCGAGGAGATCCGCGACATCGCGGTATCCCGCTATGCCGACGGCGCCTGGCAGCCGCCCGTGGTGCTCGGTACGGACAACTGGCACCTGCCGGGCTGCCCGGTCAACGGCTCGACCATCGCGGCCCGCGGGGAACGCGTGGTGGTTGCCTGGTTCTCGGCCTCGAAACGCCAGCCGCGCGTGCAGCTCGCCTGGTCGGGCAACGGCGGCGCGAGCTTCTCCGCGCCGGTCATCGTCGAACAGGGCACCGTGAGCGGGCGGGTCGATGTCGTGCTGCTCGCCGCCGATGTCGCCGTCGTGAGCTGGACCGCAAAGCTCGCCGACGGCTCGGGCGAGATCCGCATGCGCCGCGTCCCACTCGCCGGCGAACCCGGCCCGGTACGTACCGTGGCGACGGGCGACGTCTCGCGCAACGCCGGATTCCCGCAGATGATCGCCACCGCCGACCGCCTGGTGTTCGCCTGGACGGTGCCAGGGGAGCCGTCGCGCATCGTCGCCTCGGCGCTACCGATCGACTAACCAAGCCGTCCAAGCGGTGACGGGTCGCGGTTACCGCAGGATCTTACTGTTTCATAAGTCATGAGCTACGAGACTTTCCGCAGCACGGGCTCCCGGGTAGTCGTGCGAGCAGCTGCATGCTCAGCTCGTGACGCAGCGTCGCGAGGGAGTCTTCGACGTGGCGTTGTGCGCGCCGGGCTTCTGCGCGGGCTCACCGCCATCTGGCAGTTGTCCTGCTTGCAGAGCTGCCCGCAGTACAGATCTATCGTCGGCTACACGACCTCGGCCACCGCACGCATCACCGCCGTGTCCGACCAGTCTGCCTGGGCGACGAAGTGATGCAGCGCCTGATGGCGGGCGCTCGCCCGCCGCGGATCGATGCCCGTCGCCATCGGCTCGACGCTCTTGCGCTCGAGCGGCAGCATCAGGCCCTTACAGTAGCCTCGCAGCCCTACGACCCGATCTGCGTGATCCAACGCCGTCGAAAGTTGATCGAGATAACGATCGAACCCGTTAAGCCTGGCTCTCGAACCTCGTCCTTGTCAGAGAGCTTGCATAATACGTTGATGCTTAGACACAGTAAGATTAGTCGTCAAAACCCGCCCATCGCACACTTGTGACTGTGGCATCACGATACGTGTCGATAGACATAGCCTCCTGGCCTATCCACGAAATTCCTTGTGGCTGGCCCTTCTCGTCGACAATTTGCGTCGCGCCGCGAATCGGAAGACTGATGGCGTCCCCAACGGGGAATCCGTCGCTGTCATAAAGATCAAGATAAAGGATTGGCTGCGACCCGGCACCGTGTGGACAACTCACAGGAGATGCGCATGGGACACCGCCGCGTACTGCTCGCTGCCATCGGCCTCGGCGCCGCCCTCCTCGGCGGCTGTGCCCGCGATGCCGCCCCGGATATCAGCGGCCCGTTCGCCGAACTGCCAACGCCCGCCGGCCCCGGCAGCAGCGTCCCGCACCTGGCACTCACGCCAGCCGGCACCGTCGTGATGAGCTGGCTCGAGCCCGCAGCCGATGGCGCAGGCCATGAACTGCGCTTCGCGACGCGCAGCGCCGACTGACGGCCCGTCGTACGGTCGCGAAGTGTAAAGGCGCCCCTCGGGGCGCCATTATCATCTGGGAGGGAAACTGTCAGCGGCGTGCAGGACACCTGACATTGTCACTTTTTGTGACTACCTGCGGTCGCGCCAAAATCCGGGTCTTCGGCGGCGGTGGCCAAACGCGACGACCAGGATCTCTTCCGGCCTCGCCCGGTAGTAAATGCGGTATGGAAATCGCGCGATCGTTCGGACGCGAACTTCGCCACGCTCAACGCGGACAGCTTGCGGATAATCGCGGATGAATCAAAACGTACGGCGCACCTCTTGAATCAGCGCCCGTCCCAAGCCCCCCCCTGCTCTTCTTCGTAGAAACGGGCCGCGGCTCGCAACTCCTCCTCCGCCTCTGGGAGGAGGCGCATCGGCGTCATTTCAACTGACGCTCGATGTCAGAGACTGCCTCATCGGCATCGCTTGCCTGGGTGACGCCCCGGTCACATTCCCGAAGCCGGCGCTCTGCCTCGTTCAACCACAGCTCGTCCACGTCCTCGTCGTGGCCGGGTTCCAGGCTCTCGATCAACCGTAGCGCCAGCCGCGCCCTCTCTCGCGCCGGCAGCTGGGCCGCCTGTTCTTCAACGCTCGCCTGGTCGCGTTTCATGAGTTCACCATAGGATGGTTGAAGTGGCTCGTCAATGCACCAAATCTCGCGCTTCCGCCCAATTTGTCACATATCGCTATGACGTTCATGACGTCAAACCGATCCCGCGGAGCTTATGCCGAACCGGACGGTGCCGGGTCGCCGTTCTCGCCGTTGTGCGCATTCAGCGTCGTTAAAAACAGCGCGAACTGCGACCCCGCACCCGCGGGGGAACCGCC
>CAYQAR010000014.1:47982-53725 GCA_964415505.1 uncultured Chromatiaceae bacterium
TGGACCTCGGCTTTACCCGGGTCGGCATCACCGAGCATATCCCGCCCGGCCGGGGCACTGGTCCCCGTTCTCTATGTCGTGCTTCAGCACCACCGGAACCCCCGGCGCTAACGCCGACCCGGCACCGTCTGGAGAACCGCCATTGCGCTGGCGAATGCCGCGGCCGCGGCGTCGGCCTGCGGGTGCCGACGTTCGCGCACGACCCAGCGGCCACCGACCATCACGTCGTGCCAGGGCCGGGCGGGGCTGGAGAACACCAGCGCATCGAGGCGCCGCCCGGCCGGCACGCCGAGCAGCGCGGCGTCGGCCGGATCGACCACCAGCAGGTCGGCCGGTGCGCCCGCCTGCAGACCCCAGCGCCCGAATCCGGCGGCGCGGCCACCGCCGGCGAGTGTCGCTTCGAACAGCCGCGCGGCGGTCGAGGGCACACCGGCTTCGGGCGCGGCACCGACGTTGCGCCGCCGCAGCACCAGGCGCTGTGCGTAGTCGAGCCAGCGCAGCTCTTCGCGCCAGGCGCGGGTGACCTGGCTGTCCGAGCCGATCGCGAGCGGCACACCACCGGCGAGCCAGCGCAGCAGGTCGGGCACGCCATCACCGAGGTTGGCCTCGGTGGTCGGGCAGATGACGATGCCGGCACCGCTGCGGGCGACCGCGTCGATCTCGGCGGGGAGCGCGTGGGTCGCATGCACGAGCTGCCAGCGCGGATCGAGCGCGACCTGCGCCGCGAGCCAGGCGATGGGCCGCTGGCCAGTCGCGGCGAGGCATTCGTCGACCTCGGCGGTCTGTTCGGCGACGTGGATGTGGATCGGCCCGGCATCGCCGGCGCAGCGCCGTGCCAGATCGGCGATCGCTGCCGGTGTCGCCGCGCGCAGCGAGTGGATCGCGATACCGGCAGCGACGCGCGGCAGGCGCAGCGCGCGCACCGCATCGCGCCAGCGCAGGACGTCGTCGACCGTCGACGCGAAGCGCCGCTGCTCGTCGCGCCGCCGTGGCTCGGCGAAACCGGCGCGCTCGTACAGCGTCGGCAGCAGCGTCAGCCCGATGCCGGCGCGCCGGGCCGCGCGCACCAGGGCCTGCGCCATCGCGTCGTCGGCCGCGCCATCGGGCCCATGGTGCAGGTAGTGGAACTCGCAGACCTGCGTGTAGCCGCCGCGCAGGAGCTCGATGTAGAGCTGCGTGGCGACGGCCTCGAGTTGCGTCGCGTCGATGGCGAGCGCGATGCGATACATGCCCTCGCGCCAGCTCCAGAAATCGTCGCTCGCCGACTCGCGCCACTCGGCGCAGCCGGCGAAGGCGCGCTGGAAGGCGTGGCTGTGCGCGTTGACCAGCGCAGGCAACGCCGGGCCGGCAAGGCGCTGCATCGTCGCGGCCTGGAACGGCGTATCCGGGGCGATGCAGGCCCAGCTGCCGTCGCTGGCCGGCTCGAGCAGCACCGCCTCGCGCCAGCGGCCCTCGATCCAGGCCTGTGGCGCCCACAAGCCCGTCTGCAATGGTTCATCCATGGGGTCTCCAGCGCAGCAGTGTTTCGAGCAGCCGGCGCAGCAGCGGCTGCAGCCGCGCCATGCGCGCGGCATCGACGGTGTACGGTGGCGCTTCGTCCATGTAGCAGCTCCAGCACATCTCGAGCTGCACGGCGTGGATCCGCTCGGTGGGCCGCCCGTAGTGGCGCGTGATGTAGCCGCCCTTGAAGCGGCCATCGACGACGTGGGTATAGTCGCCCTGCGCCGCCAGCACCGCAGCCAGCGAGTCGCGCAACGCCGGCGCGCAACTCGCACCACTCACGGTGCCGAGGTTCAGGTCCGGCAGCCGGCCCGCGAACAGCCAGGGCAGCTCGCTCCTGATGCTGTGGCCGTCGAAGAGCAGCGCATGGCCGTGGACCTCTCGCAGGCGTGCGAGCTCGGCGGCAAGCGCGGCGTGGTACGGCCGCCAGTACTGCGCGGTGCGGCGTGCGATCTCCGCCGCATCCGGGGCTGCACCGTCGCGGTACAGCGGGTCGCCGCTGAAAAACCGCGTCGGGCAGAGCTCCGTGTTGTTCGCTCCCGGGTACATCGGCGCATTGCCGTCCGGGCGGTTCAGGTCGATCAGGTAGCGGCTGAACTGCGGCACGATGAGCGAGGCGCCGAGCTCGCGCGCGAAGCCGTACAGCGCCTGCAGATGCCAGTCCGTGTCCTCCAGGCCGAAGGCACGCTCCACGTAGCGCCAGCGCTGGTCGTCGGGAAGCGCGGTGCCGGTGTGCGGCAGGCTCACCAGCAGCGGCGTCGAGCCCTGCTGCAGCGTGAAGGCCGCGGCTTCGGTCATCGGCGACGCTCCACACCCGCGTGCCAGACGCGGCGGCAGGGGTTGTGGCCGAAACGGTACGCGAGCTCACGCGGATGGCTCGCATCCCACAGCCCGAGGTCGGCGCGCTGCCCGGCCGCGAGCGTGCCGCGGTCGGCGAGACCGAGCGCCCGCGCCGCTTCCACCGTCACGCCGCGAAACGCTTCCTCCGGCGTCAGGCCGAAGAGCGTGCAGGCCATGTTCAGCATCAGCAGCAGCGACAGCACGGGCGACGAGCCCGGGTTGTGGTCGGTGGCGAGCGCGATCGGCACGCCGGCAGCGCGCAGGGCTGCCACCGGTGGCAGCCTGGTCTCGCGCAGGAAATAGAACGCGCCCGGCAGCAGCAGCGCCACCGTGCCGGCACTGCGCATCGCGGCGATACCTGCTGCCGACAGATACTCGAGATGGTCGCAGGACAGCCCACCGTACGAAGCGGCGAGTTCGGCACCGCCCTGGTCGCTCAGCTGTTCGGCGTGCAGCTTGACCGGCAGGCCGAGTGCCCTGGCTGCATCGAACACGCGGCGCGTCTGTGCCGGTGAGAAGCCGATGGTGTCGCAGAAGGCGTCGACCGCGTCGACGAGCCCGGCCGCTGCCTGCGCCGGCAGCCAGGCGCAGACCGCGGCGATGTAGTCGTCGGCGCGGCCGTCGAACTCGGGTGGCAGGGCATGCGCACCGAGCGAGGTCGTGCGCACGTCGAGCGGCAGCTCGCGCGCCAGGCGCCGCGCCACCGCAAGGCAGCGCGCTTCGTCGCGCTCCGTCAGGCCGTAGCCCGACTTGACCTCGAGCGTGGTCACGCCCTCTCCCATCAACGCGAGTGCGCGCGTACGCGCCAGGGAGAACAGCGCCGCGTCGCCCGCCGCGCGCGTCGCGGCAACCGTGGCGCGGATGCCGCCGCCGGCGCGCGCGATGTCGGCATAGCTCGCGCCCTGCAGCCGCAGCTCAAACTCGGCGGCGCGGTCGCCGGCGTAGACCAGGTGCGTGTGCGGATCGATCAACCCCGGTGTGACCAGCGCGCCGCCGGCATCGACCTCGGCGTCGACGGACGTGCCGGCCGGCAGCTCGTCGTCGCGACCGACCCAGCGCAGCTGTGCACCATCGATCAGCAACGCACCGTCGGCGATCGCGCCCCAGGGCTCGTCACCGATCAGTGTCGCCAGCGTGGCGTGTCGCAGCAGCGTGCGCACAGCCCTCATGCTCCCCACGGCTGCGGCACGACCCGCACGACGGCAACGACTGCGCTCACGGTGCGAACTCCCCCTGCAGCGAGTAGCGCGTGCCCGGGTGTACCAGGCGCGCGAAGGTGATCGGCGCGGCGCGCGTGAAGGTACGGCGCAGGACGATCAGGCAGGGCTCGTCGGGCGCGATGCCGAGGAGCCGGGCTTCCCGCGGCGTCGGTCGCGCCGCCTCGATCGAGTACTGGGCCCGCCACAGCCGGGTCACCTCGAAGAGATAGTGCGTCGGCGTCGTGCGAGTGAAGTCGACCTCGAGGTAATCGGGAGCGCAGGCCGGGTTGACGTAGCGGTCCTCGCACTGCAGCGGCACGCCGTTCTCGTGGTGCACGATCAGCGTGTGGAACACGCGCGTTCCAGGTGCGAGCCCGAGTTGCGCGGCGAGCGCAGCCGGCGCGCGCTCGGCGCGCCGCAGGTGCACCTCGGCGTGGTGCCGGTGGCCGCGGGCGCCGATCTCCTCGTGCAGGTCGCGGATCGTCAGCGTCGAGGACACGCGATGCAACGGCGCGGCGAAGGTACCGAGACCCTGCGTGCGCTGCACCAGGCCCTCGGCCTGCAGTTCGCGCAGCGCGCGGTTGACCGTCATCCGGCTGACCGCGAATTCGGCCGTGAGCGTGGCTTCCGACGGCATCAGTGCCCCGGGTGGCCAGCGCCCGGCGGCCAGCCCCTCCTTGAGGTAGTGCTTGACGCGCTGGTACGGGGCGAGCGGCGCAGCCTTCGTGGAACGGGCGTTCGATGGACGGACAATGCCGGAAGAAACCATGGGCAGATCGTACTTGTATAGGATTGTCTAGACAAGCTGGGTGTTCTTTTGAGATAGTCGCCACCATGATCAGACAGCCCCCGCCGCAGCAACACCCCGCCCAGCCCCGTACCGTGCGCGCCCCGCGCGGCAGCGAGCTCAGTTGCCGCAACTGGCTGATCGAAGCCGCCTACCGGATGATCCAGAACAACCTCGACCCGGAGGTCGCCGAGAATCCGCAGGCGCTGGTGGTCTACGGCGGCATCGGCAAGGCCGCGCGCAACTGGGACTGCTTCGAGGCGATCCTCGCGGCGCTACGCCAGCTCGGCGAGGACGAGTCGCTGCTGGTGCAGTCGGGGAAACCGGTCGGCGTGTTCCGCACCCATGCCGATGCGCCGCGCGTGCTCATCGCCAACTCCAACCTGGTGCCGAAATGGGCGACCTGGGAGCATTTCCACGAACTCGACCGCCAGGGCCTGATGATGTACGGCCAGATGACCGCCGGCTCGTGGATCTACATCGGCACCCAGGGCATCGTGCAGGGCACCTACGAGACGTTCGTGGAAGCCGGCCGGCAGCACTACCAGGGCGACCTGGCCGGGCGCTGGATCCTCACCGCCGGCCTCGGCGGCATGGGTGGCGCGCAGCCACTGGCGGCGAGCTTCGCCGGTGCCTGCTCGCTCAGCATCGAGTGCCAGCAGTCGCGCCTCGACTTCCGCCTGAAGACGCGCTATCTCGACGAGCAGGCGCGCGACCTCGACGACGCGCTCGCACGCCTCGCCAGGTACACAGCGCAGAAGCAGGCGGTGTCGATCGGCCTGCTCGGCAATGCCGCCGAGGTGCTGCCCGAACTCGTGCGGCGCGCCGCAGCCGGCGGCATCAGGCCCGATCTCGTGACCGACCAGACCTCGGCGCACGACCTGGTGCACGGCTATCTGCCGATCGGCTGGACGGTCGAACGCTGGCAGGCCGCGCAGCGCGACCCGGGCCAGCACACCGCGCTGCGCGATGCGGCGGCGGCGGGCTGCGCGGTACACGTGCGCGCGATGCTCGCCTTCCAGGCAATGGGCGTGCCGACCGTCGACTACGGCAACAACATCCGCCAGGTCGCGCTCGACCGGGGCGTCGAGAACGCCTTCGCCTTCCCCGGCTTCGTGCCGGCGTACATCCGGCCGCTGTTCTGCCGCGGCAAGGGGCCGTTCCGCTGGGTGGCGCTCTCGGGCGATCCCGACGACATCCGCCGGACCGACGCGAAACTGAAGGAACTGTTCCCGCACGACCAGCACCTGCACCGCTGGCTCGACATGGCCGGTGAGCGCATCGCCTTCCAGGGATTGCCGGCGCGCATCTGCTGGCTTGGCCTCGGCGAACGCCACCGCGCCGGACTCGCCTTCAACGAGATGGTGAAGCGCGGCGAGCTGAAGGCGCCGATCGTGATCGGCCGCGACCACCTCGA
>CAYQAR010000015.1:0-52753 GCA_964415505.1 uncultured Chromatiaceae bacterium
TCGATGGCGTAGCGCGCGCCGAGCGCCTCGCCGCAGCCCTGGCAGGCGCGGTGGCCGGAGTTGAGCGAGTTGGTGCGCTGCATGTTGGCCTGCACGCTGCGCTGGTCGGCATCGAGCAGGCGGTTGCCGACGGTGAAGGTGCCGGTCTGGTAGAACTTGATCTGCTGCATTTCCATCGTGCTCTCCTTAACGGGCGCCGCCGGCCAGGTCGCGCAGGATGTTCTCGGCCGAGGGGCCGGAACGGCGCTGCGCCTTCTCGCGCGCGAGTTCGCGATTGATCGCCGCCTGGTTGAGGTCGAGGAAGGTCAGCGGCTCCAGCTCGTCGCGCAGCGCGCGCTCGAACAGGCTGCGCAGGCTGGCCTTGGTGATGGCGCGCCCGCCCAGCCCGGCGACCACGGTGTAGGCGTGCAGCGAGATGCCCGACAGCGCCATGCGCAGGTTGTGCGAGACGATGCCGCCGATGCCCACCGCCAGCGACTTCTCGATCACCACCAGGCGCTTGGCATGCGACAGCACTTCATGCAGTTCCTCGCTCGGGAAAGGCCGGAAGGAGCAGATCGACGCCGCGCCGATGGCATGGCCCGCGTCGCGCAACTCGTCGATGACGTCCTTGATGGTGCCGTTCACCGAGCCGAGCGCGACGACGATGGTCTTCGCGTCCTCGGCGCGATAGGTGCGGATGAGGCCGCCCGAATCGCGGCCGAACACCGTCCTGAATTCCCGCGACAGCTGCGGGATCAGTTCCAGCGCGCGCATCTGCTTGTGGTGGGCGAGGTAGCGCACCTCCATGAAGGCCTCCGGGCCGACCATGGCGCCGATCGAGACGGGTTCGCGCGTATCGAGCACCTGGCGCGGCTCGAAGGGCGGCAGGTAGGCGTCCACCTGCTCCTGCGTCGGGATGTCGAGGCGCTCGTAGGCGTGCGTCAGGATGAAGCCGTCGACGCACACCATCACCGGCATCGACAGCTCCTCGGCGAGGCGGAAGGCCTGGATGTGCAGGTCGGCCGCCTCCTGGTTGGTCTCGGCGTAGAGCTGGATCCAGCCGGCGTCGCGCATCGACATCGAGTCGGTGTGGTCGTTCCAGATGTTGATCGGCGCGCCGATGGCGCGGTTGCCGATGGTCATGACGATCGGCAGCTCGAGTCCCGCGGCGTTGTAGACCGCTTCGGCCATGAACAGCAGCCCCTGACTCGAGGTCGCGGTGTAGGTGCGCGCCCCGGCAGCCGAGGCGCCGATCGCCACCGACAGCGCGGCGAACTCAGACTCCACGTTGATGAACTCGCAGCCCTGCAGCTCGCCGCTCTTCACCATTTCGCCGAGTCCCTCGACGATGTGGGTCTGCGGCGTGATCGGATAGGCGCAGATCACCTGCGGGCGGGCGAGTGCGATGGCTGTGGCCACCGCCTGGGAGCCTTCCATCTGTTCAAGCACGGGCGCGCTCCTCTGCCGGGGCGAGCGCCGCGAAGGCTGCGGTGGCTGCCGCGACGTTGCCGTCGGCAATCTTCGCCGGGAACTTGTGGCGGATCGCGGCCAGCACGGATTCAAGCTGCACTTCACCAGTCAACGCCGCGAAAGCGCCGAGCAGGGCTGCGTTCGGCAACGGCCGGCCGACGTGCTGGCGCGCCAGATCGGTCGCCGCCACCGTGCGCAGCCGGCCGGGGCGCAGGCGCGCGGCCAGCTCGCCGATGCCGAGTTCATCGAAGTCGCGCGAGGAGTTGATCAGCACGAAGCCCGCGTCGTCGAGACCCCTGAACAGGTCTGCCTGGAGCAGCAGCGTCGGGTCCTGGATGATCAGCGCATCGGGCGCGAGCACCGGCTCGCGCAGGCGGATCTCCCGGTCGTCGATACGGCAGAACGCCATGACCGGTGCGCCCATGCGCTCGGAGCCGAAGCTCGGAAACGCCTGCGCATGGCGGCCTTCCTTGAACGCTGCCGTCGACAGCATCTCCGCGCCGGAGACCACACCCTGCCCGCCGCGCCCGTGGATACGGACCTGGAACATCGTGCTTTCTTCCTCCTGTCCGTCGCCGTCGTGCAGCGCAGGGGCAGCCACGGCAGTTTACGTCATCCGGTGCCGGGTCGACGTCGGCGAACACTTCCGGCCAGCGTAGTCGCATTGCGCAGCGGCGGCCCTGCGCAAGATACGGATGGCACCAGCAGCCGGTTTGGTCTACGCGGCACAGGCAAGGACTTTGCCTCATGTCTGCGCACGCGGGTGGCGGTGGTGCGCCGTGGTGGTGCGCCCGAGGCGTGCCGCACGTCGCCTGAGCCCCTGAATATCCTGCTTCCATCGCGCTGGTTGTCGCTGGCACGAATCCTGCTTCACGGGACCGTCCGGTCAACCGGATCGTGCCGCCAGGCACGCTCCCAGCCATTCAGCAGAAAGGAATCCGTCCGTGAAGAGAACCCTGTCCGTCTTCGCCATCGTGTGCACCGCTGCGGGTCCGGCTCAGGCCGTCGAAGTCAGTGCAAATATCGGTTTCATGAGCGACTACATCTTCCGCGGCATCGAGCAGGCGGAGTCTGCGGCGATGGGCGGCGTCGACGTCACGCACGAGGGCTTCTACGCCGGCACCTGGGCTGCCGACGTCAGCCAGGGTCTCGAGATCGACCTTTATGGCGGCTACAACGGTGCGCTCGGCGATCTGACCTACAGCATCGGCGCCACCGGCTACTACTACACCGACGATTTCGACGACACCTACCAGGAACTGAACCTCGGTGCGGGGTACGGCATCTTCAGCATCGATGCCGCCTTCGGGCGCTACGAAAACTTCGACGGCCCCACCGAGGACTACAGCTACATTGCGCCGGGCCTCGCTTACGCGGGCTTCTATGGGCTGGTCGGCGTCTTCGGCAACGATTTCGACGGTGAGTACTACGAAGCGGGTTACGGCAGCCGGATCGAGTCTGTCGGTCTCGATTACAAACTCGCCGTCATCCACGGCACCGGCGACCTGCTCGGTGATAACGACGGGGACGGGGAGGAGGACGAAGATACGTCCGTGGTCTTCTCGATCAGCAAGTCGTTCCAGCTTCTGCCACGGTGAGGTGCCAGTATCGGTGAGGCGGGTCGGACTGACAGTGGCCACGCAATCAGCCCATTCCGGTTCTGCCGGGGCGGCTGCCTGCTCGCCTCGATCATCATGCTGTCAGCGGCGCTCGCGAGTCTCGTGTCGGCTCCGGCGGCAGGGGTCAGCGCGCCGGCTGGCGCGCTCCCGATGGCGGCTGCTCGTCCTCAAGCCGGAGCCCCAGCTGCTCCATTTCCTCCAGCGCCGCGACAATGCGCTCCAGCGGCAGTGCCGCCCAGCGGCGCAGCTGCTCGCGACGCGCCCCGTCGTAGGTGGTGAGGGACCAGTCGATATCCGGCTGTTCAGGATCAGTCATGATCGAGCCGCAAACGCAGGTGCTCGATGTCGATGCGGTCCTGCGGCCGGTCCGCCACCTGTTTCATGCGGATCAGGGTCGCGATGGTGACGAAATACACCGGCAGGTCAGGGCCGAATGGCTTTATCACAGCCTGCGCATACTCAGCGTCGAAGTCGAAGGGTTCTGTCACGAAAACGTCGATCGGTGTCTCGGGATGCCGCTCGCTCCAGAGCTGGAACACCTGCATGCCCTTCTCGCGAGCCCAGCGTTCCCGATGCTCCGGCTCGGCGAAGTGCGCGACGGACACCGGAATGGCCGGACGGTATCCGAGCGCGGTCAGGGCCTCGATGGCGCGTCGGATGTTGTCCGGCACCAGCTGGATGACGAGATCCACATCGTTGGTGAATCGCAGGTACCCATGCGCGTTGACTGCGAGGCCGCCGGCGACCAGATAACGCACACCAGCCTGGTGCAACGCTCGCGCAATCGCCTCGAAGCTGCTGGCCCTCATGCCAGCAGGATAGCAGAGCACTGGCTCGCGCCGGTGAGTCCTCGCTATCCGGCACCAGCGGGAGCTGGGCGATTCCGGCGCTTGCGTGCAGCGGTTGAACTGGATTTTCCTGGGCTAGAACGATTACACCTGTCCGGCCCGCTCCCGGCAGCCGGCGAAGACATCGAGCGCCGGCTCGTGCACGCGCGTCGCGACATCGAGCAGCCCGAGTACGGAGTGGAACAGGTGGTCGTGGGCGCTCGGTTCCCGGGCGCGCTGCGCCAGGCAGCGCAGGTCCAGGCGGGCGGCGGCGGCAAGCTGCGGCGACACCCACATCACCATCGGCACCTCGCGCTGCTCGCGCGGCGCGATGCCGTAGGGCAGGCCGTGAAGGTACAACCCGTTCTCGCCGAGCGACTCGCCGTGGTCGGAGACGTAGATGAAGGCCGTTTCCCGATCGTGCTGCTGCTGCAGCCAGGCGATGGTCGTGGCGAGGACATGGTCGCTGTAGAGCACCGCGTTGTCGTAGGCATTGACGACCTGTTGGCGGGTGCAGTTGCCGAGATCGGCGTCCTCGCAGGTCGGCGAGAAGCGGCGGAACTGCGGCGGGTAGCGATGCGAGTAAGCGGGGCCATGATTGCCGAGCGTGTGCAGGACGACGACAAGGTCACCACGCTCGTCCGCCACAGCCTGCGCCAGGCGCGGCAGGAGAATGCCGTCGAAGCAGTGTTCACCGTTGCACAGGGCCGGGTCGGCCGCGCCATCGATCCGCTCGGTCGGCAGGCCGGCGCACACGCCCTTGCAACCCGACTGGTTGTCGATCCAGCGTATCTGGAACCCGGCACGGTGCAGGACGTGCAGCAGCGACTCCTGGCCGCGGATGCGGTCCTCGTCGTACTGGCGCCGCCCGACGGGTGCGAACATGCAGGGCAGCGAGACCTCGGTGCTGGTGCCGCAGGCCGCGACTTGCGGGAACACGATCGGGTCGAGCGCCGCGAGTTCCGGCGTGGTCTGCCGGGCGTAGCCGCTCAGGCCGAAGTTGGCCGAACGCACGGTTTCACCGACGGCCAGCACGAGGAGCGTCGGGCGCCGGTGCGCGGTGGCTGCGATGAGCCGGTGGGCATCGGTGCCGAGCGGGACCGGTGCTGCGTCGGGTGAGCGCATCGCCCGGCCGGCGAGACGGTAGAGCGCGGCAAGGTAGTTCGTCGGCGTGACCAGGTGGCGGGCATTGCGGTGGCCGCGAACCAGGGCCGCGGCCGACTGGTACTGCGGCAGCACCGCAGCCGTCGCCACGGCCAGCGCGATCGCGATCGCTGCCGCGCGGATGCCGAGGGCGCGCGGCAGCGGGCGCGGCGTCAGGCGGACGAAGGCCAGCGCGACGGCGGGCACGAGGCCGAACAGTACGAGGTGGGTGACGAGCCCCGAGGTCAGCAACTCGCCGGCTTCGGCGGGGTCGGTGTGCAGCACATTGCGCAACATGTCGCTGTCGAGGAGCACCCCGAACCGCTCCATGAAGTAGCTCGCTGCCGCCGTGGCGGGAAACAGCAGGGCGAGCGCTGGCCGTACCGCGCGCCGTGGCAGCAGCAGCGCCAGGCCCGCGAACTGCAGGGCCGTGACCGCGATGAACGCCCCGGCGACCAGCGCGATCTGCCTGGGTCCGGCGAGGTCGCGCCCGGCGAAGAGCAGCTGCCACAGGGCGCCGTTGTAGGCGAATGTGAACGCGAGTGCCGCGAGGAGCAGCAGCGTCTCGCTGCCGAGGGTGACGACAGCACGCTGTCCCTGCTGAATGAGTGACAGACCCGGAAACGGGGTCGTGTACCGGGGCAGGGCAGGTTGCATGCTCACGGTGCATTGGACGGACCCGGTGCCGGCAATCAATCGCCGGCCACCCCGACGCATTGCACGCTGCCTGGTTTGCTGCTATTTCTTGTCTTCGATCAATGGGCTGGGCATGTGGGGGCGAAATGAAACGGAACCTGGGTGGATTCGGCTGGGCGGCGGTTGCGGTGCCGCTGGTACTCCTGGGGTCGTCGGCGTCGGCGCAGCCGGCGCCTGGCGGTGCGCCACCGCGCCCCGACCGCGTGGTCCTCGTCCACGCCGGAACACTGCTCGCCGTGCCCGGTCGCGCACCGCAGCAGCGCATGACCGTGGTGGTGCGCAACGACCGCGTCGCCGCTGTGGCCGACGGCTTCCTCACCGAGCCGCCGGGCGGGGCCGCGGGTGCCACCGTCGAGGTGATCGACCTCGCGGACCGCTTCGTGCTTCCCGGGCTCATGGATGCCCACGTCCACCTCGAGCATGAGCCGGCGTTCAGTCGCCGGCGCGGCGAGCGCGGCGACCGTTACCCACCGGGAGCCGGTCAGCCGGGCACGAAGGCCGAGGGCGCGGTCAACGCCATCATTTATGCGCGGCGCAATCTCGCCGCGGGCTTCACCACCGTGCGCGACCTCGGCTCCGATGACCAGGCGGTGTTCGCGGTGCGCAACGCCATCAATGCCGGGCGCATGGTCGGGCCGCGCATCCTGCTGGCCGGTGCGGCGATCGCCGTCACCGGTGGGCATGGCGACTCCACGCCGATGACCGCCACCGGGGACGAAGAGACGCGGATCACGGATGGCACCTGCGACGGCCCGATCGAGTGCCGTACGGCGGTGCGCTTCCAGCACAAGCTCGGCGCCGACGTCATCAAGTTCACCGCCACCGGCGGCTTCGCCACGAACACGGGGCTGGAGCCGCAGCTGTTCACCGACGAGGTCGAAGCCATCATCGGCACCGCCCACCTGCTCGGGGTCAAGGTCGCGGCGCACGCCTACTCGCCGATTGCGATCAAGCAGGCCGTGCGCGCCGGCGTGGATTCGATCGAGCACGGCTTCCTCCTCGACGACGAGGGCATCGCGCTCATGAAGAAGGCGGGTACCTTCCTGGTGCCGACCCTGTCGGCGAGCTACCCGCCGCCGATCTTCCGCATCCCGGATCCGCCCTCGGTGAAGCTGCGCAACGAGTACCGCGCCTTCGAGCGCGCCTACGCGGCCGGCGTGAAGATCGCCTTCGGCACCGATGCCGGCACTTTCACCCACGGCGACAACGCCAAGGAATTCGGCTACATGGTCGGCTTCGGCATGAAACCGATGGACGCGCTGCGCGCAGCCACGGTGATGACGGCGGAACTCTTCGGCATCACCGCCGACGCCGGCACGCTCGAGCCCGGCAAGCTCGCCGACATCGTCGCGGTGAAGGGCGATCCGCTGGCCGACGTCGCGGTGCTGAAGGCGATCGACTTCGTGATGAAGAGCGGTGTCGTCGCCAAGCGCAACGGGGCGATGCTCGAACCGTTCAGCTACCCGCCACCGTCCGCCGCACCCGCCCCCCGGTAGGAGCGGCTTCAGCCGCGATTTCGCGCCTCAGCGCGCGACCGGCGAGGTTCCTGGCGAGGGGGCGCCCGCCTCAGCGGTTCTCGAAGCGGTTGTAGTCGAGCAGCCCGGCTGCGATCGGGGCCTGGTGCTGGTGCGCTTCCATCAGCGCATCGCTCACGAGCCAGAAATCCGGGTCGGTGCGCCGGATGGCGAAGCGGTCGGCGAATGCGCGGTAATCCTCTTCCGACCGTAGCGCACCGACCATGCCGGTCAGTTCCGGCAACGCGGTGCGGGCCACGCGCCAGATGGCATTCGGATACGCGCCGATGAAGCCGGGCACTACGGTGAGGGCATGTTCGTCAGGCCTGAGTGCGGCATCTTCCTGGAACATCTGTGACACGTTGCTGTGCCCCGTGTCGCGCAGCACGGTGAAGTACTGCGGCGGCTGGCCGGTCTCGTCCACGCGCAGGAATACGGTCTCCGGCAGCCAGGCGAGTGGCTTGCCGCGCACGGCGGCGAGCGCCGCGAGATCGGCCCGCAGCTCCTTATCGCGCATGCTGTCGATGTCGTAGCGCCGGTCAAGGATCCGGGCCAGGCGTTGCTCCAGCAGGCGATAGAGTTCGGCCTGCGGATCGTTCGAGCGATAGACAACGCCGGTTTCCGCAGCGAACTGCGCAATACTGCCGTAGACGTGGTCCTTGACCTCGTCGCTCGTGTCGCGGTACCAGAAATCCCGGGTCGGGATCCGCGCCGCCTGCGGGAGGAGCACGAGGAAGTTGAACTCGCCCTCCATGCGCAGGAAGTCCATGTAGAGCCGGCTGACGAGTTGGTGCCCGACGTTGCCGTACACGTCATAGCCGGCCACGAGCAGGTAGTAGATGCGCTCCAGCAGCGGATAGCCGATCACCCACGCCGTCTTTGGCGGCGTGCCGACCAGGCCATTGACGACCGAGGCGCTGTCGAAGTGGCGCAACACGGTGAGAGCTGCATTGTCGTTGCTGCCATCGCCGTCCCAGACCAGATCCAGGCCCGCGCGCTTTACGGTAGCCGCATGCTCGCCGAGGAACCGGCTCTTCTCCTCGAGGTACTTTCTTTCCAGCGCGGCGTATTCGCGCCAGGCCAGCAGTGCGCTCGAGTTGCTGCCCCGCTCGGCCGGCAGGCTCAGGTTGCCGGCCTGGCGCACCAGGGCTTCGGCGACCGCGTCGCCGGCGCCGGCCTGCGGGTCCATGAAGAACACCCAGAAGCGGTCTTCGATGACGTTGAGCGCGAGCTGGCCGCGGCACACCGGTCCCTTGATGAACGTCATGATGATGAATCCTGCCTCGTCGAGCAGGAACCGGTAGCGCGATTCGGCCGGCAGGTCACGGAAAGCGAGGAAAGGATTCGTGGCGGTCGCCGCGTCGTAACCGGGCAACGCGCCGACCTCGTACGCTGCCTCGAGGAACCACCGCCGATACTTCGCCATGCGGGCCGCGGAGAGCGCATAGGGCATGTGCGTCTTGTCGAGGATCGTCTCCTGCTCCGGCACCAGGCGGTAGTACGGCCGCTGCACCCCGGGCGCATCGTACGGGCGGCGTGTCGCGACGAGATCCACCGGCTCTCCGGGCGGCGTGCGGGAGCGCACGATGCGGAAGAAGCGGTGCCCGGGATCGAGCTCGAAATGCAGATGGCCGAGGAACAGGTGCTCGTACACATAGCGGCCCATGAGCTGCTCTTTGTGCGAATCGCCGTTGAGAAAAGCCTCCCACTGCGTCACTTCGCGCTGCTGGATGGCCGACAGCGGCATGGGGCCTTCGTACGGGGCGCCGGCTTCGAGCCAGCGCGTCACCGTCGACAGTTCGTCATCCGCGAGGCCTGGCAGCCCGTAGGGCATGCCGCCGAGCGGAAACTTCTCCTCGTAGCCGGCGAATTCCTCGATCGTCGGACAGGACTGCGCGCGATCGAGCGAAAAGTCGAACGGCTCGGGCAGCACTGTCACAGGCGGCAGCGGATGCGCCTGCTTCAAGGCGAGGGCCCGGTAGAGCACGCTGCCCGCAAGTTCGGCAGCGGGAGTCGGCTGGCGTTCGTTCAGGACCGGAAAGAAGCCCTTGTCGCGCCACTGCGACGCGCGCTCGGCGTCGACGAAGAGCCGCGTCGGGTCGGCTTCCAGCAGGCGTGCGCCGTCGTAGACCGTTTCCTTGCTGGCGCCGCGTGCGATGCCTTCCCAGGCCCCGAGCTTCAACTGGCAGGGTGCGTCGTAGCAGCCGTGGCAGACGATGCAGCGCCGCTCGATGATGGGCTGTACGTCGCGGCGATAGCCGATCGTGCCGGTGGCCGGTACGGGCGTGTCGTAGCGTGCCGGATCCGGGGTGCCGAACCTGGCGTCGAGCGAGTCCCGGCTGAGCGTAGCGCAGCCGGTGACGAACACCAGCAGCACCAGCGGCTTGAGCGGACTCATCGGGTGCCGGCCCGGACAGGGAACCAGGTGCACCGCGCCTCGCGATGCACCTGGTCCAGGCCGGATCTGCTCAGTCCGTCAGAACGTCCAGACGGCGCTCGCCGAGAGCATGTCGACATCGGCAACGTCGATGTCGAAGATCTCGTATTCGGCTCGGACTTCCAGCGACCCGAACTTCATCCGCGCACCGATGCCGTAGGCGGGATCGGTGCCGTCGTCGCCGATGGTCTCCGAGCCTTCGCCAGGTGCCGAAGCGGTGAGGTCCCCGTCCCACATGATCATGCCGATCTTGCCGAAGACTCCGACCGGGCCGATGTTGGCGCCGACTACGCCGAAGATGTCCCAGCCATTGGCGTCGGCCTCGATGTTGGCGTCGCCGAGGTAGTACGGGAACGTGTCGTCGGGTTTACCGAAGTCCACGTATCCGCCTTCGATGGCGAGGTCGACGAGCGGGATCACGCCGAAGTTGTAGCCGGCGAAGATCTTGTACCCCATGTCATCGCCGTCGAAGTTGAGGTCGCTGAGATCCTCTTCGTCGATGTTGATGTCTTCTATTTGTGCCTGGCCGATGCCGGCACCGACATAGAATCCGCTCTCCGTACCGGCGAGCGCTGCGCCCGGCAACAGGCTGGCGCCAAGCAGGCCGATGCCCAGCAACTTGATGAAGTTCATGTAGCCGAATCCTTTCGTGACGGATGGTGAAACGTTGTTGTTTCGATGCATTACGAACGTAGAGAAGTATGCCTTACGGCCGTAATTCTGACAATATGCGTGTTGCACAAATACCACGGCCGGGGTCGGGGCTTGCGCCCCTCCCACCGGAAATCTGTGGACGGGGCGCAAGCCCCGACTTCCTGCAGCCGACCTACACGCGCCGTACCGGGATCCCGGCGGCGATCTTCGCGCTCCACTCGGCCGGGCCGGACTGGTGCACCGAGGTGCCGCGCGCGTCGACGGCCACGGTGACGGGCATGTCGCGGACCTCGAACTCGTAGATCGCCTCCATGCCGAGGTCCGCGAAGGCGACGACGCGTGCGGCCTTGATCGCCTTCGACACCAGATAGGCGGCACCGCCCACCGCCATCAGGTAGGCGGCCCGGTGCTTGCGGATGGCCTCTATCGCCACCGGCCCGCGCTCGGCCTTGCCGACCATGGCGATGAGGCCGGTCTTCTCGAGCATCATGCCGGTGAACTTGTCCATGCGCGTGGCCGTGGTCGGGCCGGCCGGGCCGACGACTTCGTCGCGCACCGGATCGACGGGGCCGACGTAATAGATGACGCGGTTCCTGAAGTCCACGCCGGGCGGCAGCCCCTGGCCCGAGGCGAGGAGGTCGGCGATGCGCTGGTGGGCGGCGTCGCGTCCGGTGAGCATGCGGCCGTTGAGGAGCAGGCGCTCGCCGGGCTGCCAGCTCGCCACTTCTGCCGGCGTGAGCGTGTCGAGGTTCACGCGCCGCGATTCGGGAGCGGGCTGCCAGTCGACCTTCGGCCAGCGCGCGAGGTCGGGCGGCTCGAGGCGCGCCGGGCCGCTGCCATCGAGCGTGAAGTGCACGTGGCGTGTGGCGGCGCAGTTCGGGATCATCGCCACCGGTTTGGACGCGGCGTGCGTCGGGTAGTCGAGGATCTTCACGTCGAGTACGGTGGCGAGGCCGCCGAGGCCCTGGGCGCCGATGCCCAGCGCGTTGACCTTGTCGTGCAACTCGATGCGCAGCTCATCGAGCGGCGTGCGCGGTCCGCGCGCCTTCAGCTCGGCCATGTCGATCGGCTCCATCAGCGCTTCCTTGGCGAGCAGCATGGCTTTCTCCGCCGAACCGCCGATGCCGATGCCGAGCATGCCGGGCGGGCACCAGCCGGCGCCCATCGCCGGCACGGTCTTCACCACCCAGTCGACGAGCGAGTCCGACGGGTTGAGCATCACGAACTTCGACTTGTTCTCCGAGCCGCCGCCCTTGGCCGCGAGCGCCACCTCGACGTGATCCCCGGGCACGAGCGAGACGTGGATCACCGCCGGGGTGTTGTCGCGCGTATTGCGGCGGGCGAACGCCGGGTCGGCGACCACCGAGGCGCGCAGGCGGTTGTCCGGGTGCTGGTAGGCGCGGCGTACGCCCTCATTGATCATTTCCTCCAGCCCGAGCCGCGCGTCCCAGCGCACGTTCATGCCGACCTTGACGAAGGCGACCACCAGCCCCGTGTCCTGGCAGATCGGCCGGTGACCCTCGGCGCAGAGCCGCGAGTTGGCGAGGATCTGCGCGATGGCGTCCTTCGCTGCCGGCGACTGCTCGAGTTCCCAGGCCCGGCCGAGGGCGGTGAGATAGTCGAGCGGGTGGTAGTAGGAGATGTACTGGAGGGCGTCGGCGACGCTGTCGACGAGGTCCTGCTCGCGGATCGTGGTCATGGCGCGGTGCCTGCGGGAAAACGAGCGCGCTATCTTAGCGGGGAAGCGCGGTCACTGCCGCCAGCCGTGGCGGGCCCCGGGACTTTTCGCGTACCCTCGTGCGATGCCGACACGTCGCACCCTGCTCTGGGCTGGAGCTGCGCTGGCGGGCGGCCTCGCCGTCGGCGTGGGCTGGCCGGTCGGCCGCCGGCTCGCGCACCGGTATGTGCCGGCCGCGGCACTCGGCCTGCCGGACGGTGCACCGTGCCAGATCGAGGTGCATGCCGATGGCCGGATTGTGGTCTACACCACACTCACCGAACTCGGCCAGGGCGTGCTGACCGCGGTCGCGCAGATCGCCGGCGAGGAACTCGACGCCGCCTGGGAGCATCTCGCGGTGATGACGGCGCCGGGCTGGCGCGCCTGGGAGAAACCGGTCGGGTTTTACACCGGCGGCAGTCTGTCGGTTCGTCGCCTGTATGGGGAGTTCCGCCGCGTGGCCGCCGCCGTACGCACGCTGCTGGTCGACGAGGCGGCGGCGCGCTGGGGCGTGGCGGCCGGCGAGTGCCGCACGGCCGACAGCGTCGTACACCATGACGCCAGCGGCCGGCGGATTGCCTACGGCGTGCTTGCTGCTGCTGCGGCACGCCGCCAGCCACCACAGGACCCGCCGCTCAAGCCACGCAGCGCCTGGCGGCTGATCGGGCGTTCGCTGGTGCTGCCGCGTGCCGGCACCCTCGTGACCGGTGCGGCCCGCTACGGCATCGACATGACGCTGCCAGGGCTGCAGGTGGCCGCGGTCGCCCAGGCGCCGCTCGCCGGCGCCACGCTGCGCGCGCTCGATCGTGCGGCGCTGCTCGCACAACCGGGCGTGCGCCAGGTGATCGAGCTCGAGGGTCGCAGCGAGATCGACGTGGCGACGGTGGCCGTCGTCGCCGACGACAGCTGGCGCGCGATGCAGGCACTCGCGGCGGTGCCGCCGCAGTGGCAGCACGGCGACGAGGACACCGCGACGCTGCGCGAGCGGCTGCTGGCCGCAGTCGCACCGGATGGCACCACGACGGCGACCGGCGAGGTGGCGGCTATCTACGAGGTGCCCTTCGTCACCCACGCCCAGATGGAACCGCTCTGCACCACCGCGCGCGTGGGCCGCTTCGAGGCCGAGGTCTGGGCGCCGACGCAGGTGCAGGAGGCCACGCGCACGCAGGTAGCGAAGGCGCTCGGCCTGTGGGAGCACGCGGTCACGGTACATACACCGCTGGTCGGCGGCGGGTTCGGGCGACGGCTGCGCGTGGATTTCTGCGTGACGGCGGCGCGCATTGCCCAAGCCGTTGGCACCCCGGTGAAGACCGTGTGGACGCGCGCCGAGGACACCGCGCAGGGGCGCTTCCGGCCCATGGCTGCGGCGCACCTGCAGATGCGACTCGACGCCCGGGGCCGGCCGGAACGGTTCGAAGCCCGGTTGGCAGGTGTCGGCGATTCCATGCGCCTGGCGGGACTCGAGCCGCAGCCCTACCAGCTCGGCACTGCCGAGGTGCGTTATGTGCCAGTGGTTTCGCCGATCCGCACCGGGCCGTGGCGCTCGGTCGACGAATCGCAGAACGTGTTCTTCCGCGAGAGCTTCATCGACGAGTGCGCGTTCGCCGCCGGCGCCGATCCGCTCGCCTGGCGCATGGCGTTGCTCGCCGGACAGCCGCGGGCGCAGCGCCTCCTCGCCCGTCTCGGCGAAGTCAGCGGCTGGGTCGAGGCGCGCCGCGCGGGCCGCGCGCTCGGCATGGCCTTCGGTGACGGCGTGGGGTCGCTCTGTGCGGTGGCGGTCGAGGTCGTGGCCGACCCCGCGGGCACGTGGCGCGTGGTGCAGATCCAGATCGTGGTCGACTGCGGCACGGTCATCAATCCCGCTGGCGTGCGTGCGCAGATGGAGGGCGGCGTGCTGTTCGGCCTGAGCGCGGCGCTGCACGAGGAGATCCACTACCGCGCCGGCCGGGTCGAGCCGACCAACTTCGACGGCTACCGCGTGCTGCGTCTCGCCGACGCGCCATCAATCGCGGTGGATATCCTCGAGTCGCCCGAGGCCGACATCGGCGGCATCGGCGAAGCGGGGGTGCCGCCGGTGGCGCCGGCCGTCGCCAACGCCGTGCACGCGGCCACGGGCGTGCGGCTGCGCCGGCTGCCGCTGCAGCCGCCTTCCCCGGGCACCGCGGCGTGACCGTGCGCCGGCACCGCGTGGCGCCGGCGACTCGCGCGCTGCAGTTGCTCGAGGCACAGCGCGGCCAGTTCGGGGCGGCGGTCGAACGGCACCGCTACAGGCTGCTTCGCCAACTCGACCGCGCGACTCTCGCGAGCGCGCCAGTCGTGCGCCGCCTGCACGAGGCGCTCTGCCAGGTGCTCACCTATCCGGATTCCCTGCGCGTGCACCGGCTCGCGGCGCGCATACTCGCCAGCTTCGACCAGCGCACCGACCTGCGCCGTCACGCCCGCGCGCTCGCTGGCAGCGGCATCGCCGGCACCGACATCCCGTTCCGATTCTTTGCGCCGACCGCGCTGTGGCTCGCGCAGCGCTGGCCGCGCCGGCTCGTCTACGACTGGCCGGTGTGGGACGACCCGTCACGGCTGCAGGAAGCACTGTCCCTGCTCGCCGTGCACGGCGAGACGCCGGGACTCGACGAGTGGGACCTCGGCCTGCGCGGCTGGCTCGAGCGCATGAAGCCGGCGAGCATGGGTGATGCGGCCTTCGTGCTGCGCCGGCTCGCCGGGCGCATCGGCGATCCGTTCGTGTTCGAACGGCTGGTCGACGGCATGGATGCCCCGATGGTGCTGCGCGCCGGGCGCGACACGCCGTCGCGCTCGTGCGGCGTCCGCGTGCCGCGTCGTCCGGTCTGCCAGCGTGTGGCGCTGTCGCGGCAGTGGCCGGATCTCGTCGCCGAACTCGCCCGGCGGCCCGCGGTACGCGCCGTCCCGGTGCGCGAGGGCCGGCAGCTCATCGAACTCGCCCTCGGCACGATGATGACGCACGAGCGCGATCTCGACGTCTTTTCCTATGGCGATCCGCGCGACGTGCGTCTCGTCGACTGCGGCGAGGGCCTGCAGTTCGTGGCGATCGGCGCGCTGCCCGAACGACGCCTGCTGCTCGAGTCGGTCTACGGCTTCCTCACGCTCAGGAACGGTGTGCCGACCGGCTACCTGCTCACCAGCGCGCTCTACGGTTCGGCCGAGGTCGCGTTCAACGTCTTCGACACCTTCCGCGGCTTCGAGGCGGCCCGGACCTACGCGCGGGTGCTTGCCATGACGCGGCGGCTCTTCGGCGCGGAGGCCTTCACCGTCTTTCCCTACCAGCTCGGCGGCGCCGGCAACGACGAGGGGCTCGACAGCGGTGCCTGGTGGTTCTACCGCAGGCTCGGCTTCGCCCCGCGCCATCGCACCGCGCGCAGCCTCATGCGGCGCGAGGAAATGCGGCGCGCGCGCGATCCGGCGTATCGCAGCAGCCGCAGGACCCTGGAGCAGCTCGCGCAACACAATATGTACTGGCACGCGGGGCGGCCACGCGCGGACGTCATGGGCGTGATCCCGCTCGCCAACGTCGGCCTGGCCGTGAGCGATTTCCTCGCGCGCCACGGCGGCGGCGATCCCGATCGCGGCGCCGCAGGCTGCGTGCGCGAGGCGCGCCGACTCCTCGGTGCCGGTCCGGGGCACGGCTGGACCGTGGGCGAGCGTCTTGCCTTCGAACGCTGGGCGCCGCTGGTGCTGCTGTTGCCCGGCGTGTCGCGCTGGCCGGCCGTCGACCGGGCCGCGCTGGTGCGCGTCATTCGCGCCAAGGGTGGCCGGCGCGAGAGCGGTTTCGTTACGGCCTTCGACAGCCATACCCGCCTGCGTACCGCCATCGCCACCCTGGCCCGTACCACGCGCCCCTGATTCCCGCTGCCTGTGGCGTCTGTGGGAGCGGCGCGAGCCGCGACCAAAAGAAAAAACCCCGCTGGCCGGCGGGGTTTCTTCGTCTGCAGACCGGGGAACGATCAGGCGTCGTGCGCGCGCCGTCGCATCAAGCCGAGCAGGGCCACGCCGGAACCGAACAGCCACACCGCAGCCGGGACTGGCACGACATTGACGTCGATACCCACCGCACCGCTGAATGTTGGCAGGTTGTTCGCCGTAAACCCGATATAGAAGTTGTATTCGCCCGTCGCGTTGGCATTGAACGGGCCATAGGCGGGTGGCGCAACGGTGAACGGGACAGAGGTGGAAAATGCCGAGAACATCAGGTTCTGCGAGTCCTGCGCCAGGGTGATCGTCGACGGCGTGTAGCCAAGGCCGATCAGTGCATTGTTTACGTTGATGGTGCCGAGGCTGCCGAAGGCCGTGCCGGCACCCGGGTCGAAGTCGTAGTACAGGGTGAAGGTGAAGTCGGCAAAGTCGTTGAACGCGGGATCCGTGCCCGACACGTTGATGTAATACGCGAAGTTCCACAGTGCGCCCTGGCTTGCACTCGGACAACCGATCGGGTCCGTGGCGATACCGCAGTTGCTGCCGGTGCCTGCGTAATAGTCGCCTGCGCCATTGTTGGTGACCGCAGGATTCGAGTAGCGCCCGTGGGCGGTCAGGGCAAGCGTGACCTGCGTGGTGCCATTGATGAAGACGTCGGTCTTCGCGACCGCGTCGTTAGGGATACCGGTACCGCCGAACGTGGCGCCCGGGAGCGACCCCCAACTCGTGTAGATCGGGACGGCATTGGCTGCGAGCGGCATGGCAAGCACGGCTGCAACCGTCGCCAGTGCACTGGCGTTCTTCGAATTTCGCATGACTTCCCCCGGCTATGCGAGTTTTTCGATGTGTCTCTGAGGCATCCTGAAAATGCCCTGAGTCGACTATAGGCGACTCAGGGGGCCGTTGTCTCCTCCCGGATGCAGGACAGGGTGCGGCACATGGTCGCCCGCCCGCCCGCCCGGGCGGCGGTTCGGGCAGAATGTTCGCGGTATCCTCCGGAACCGATCGACCAGATAGACCCCGATCATGCGGCGCGCCATCGCTTTACTGCTCCTCTGCCTCGTGCCCCTGCAATACACCTGGGCGGCGGCGAGCCTGCACGAGTACCCGGGCGAGGCGGCGGCCGGGGAATTGCTGCACATCGGCAGTCACCCTGCGGTGCCCGACCCGGCCGATCCCGACCGGGATGGCGGCGCCGGGCAACTCGACGGCGACCGGGGTCCACACTGCCACCACATGCCGCCGCTGACCCTCCTCGATTCTGGGTTCCCTGCTGCCGTCCATGCACCGGCCAGGCCGGCGGCGATTTCCCCAGGGGACCACCCGTCCTACATCCCGCCGGTCCGCGACCGGCCGCCACGCGACCTGGCCTGACCGTTCCCCGGCCCCTCGCGGGGCAACCTTCAAGGCAGCGCACACCGGCTGTGGCCCGGCGTGGCTGCCAACCCAGGAGCGTGTGATGCACCGTTGGATTGCCATTCTTTCGTTGTTCATTGGCGTGTCCGCCAACGCGGACGACAAGCTCGTCGCGATGAGCGCTGACCAGCGCACGGCGCTGGGTATCGTGACGGCGCCGCTCTCGGCCGATGCGGGTGCGGCGGCAGTGGGGCTGCCGGCCACGGTGACCGTGCCTCCGGATCGCGAGCGCGTGGTCGCGGCACCAGCGGCGGGCATGGTCTCGCGTGTGCTGGTCGCCCTCGGCGACAACGTCAAGGCCGGTCAGCCGGTCGCGGTGCTGCGCAGCGAAGAACTGGCGGCAGCCCAGCGCGACACCGCCGAGGCAGCAGTCCAGGCGAAACTCGCCGAGGCATCCGCCGAACGCGACGAGGCGCTCTTCCAGGAAGGCATCGTGGCGGAGTCGCGCGTCCAGGCGACGCGCGCCGCGCTGGTCCAGGCGCGTGCGCACCTCGCGGAGCGACGCGCGTCGCTGCGTCTCATGGGTTTCTCGACTGCCGAGATCGCCGCAGCCGAGCAGGGCGAGAGCCTCACCGACAGCGTCAATCTGGCGGCCCCCATCGCCGGCACCGTGCTCGAGGTCCAGGCCGCGACTGGCAGGCGCGTCGAGGCCGCCACGCCGCTGGCCCGCATCGCGAGCCTCGGCACGCTCTGGCTCGAGATCCACGCGCCGGTCGCGGTCGCGGCGCGCGTGAATCCCGGCCAGAAAGTGACCGTACCCGGCACGCAGGCGCAGGGTGCCGTGCTCGCCGTGGGCAGCAGCGTCAGCGCCGCGCAGTCGGTGGTCATCCGCGCCGAGGTGGCCAACCCGACCGGCGAACTGCGCCTCAACCAGCAGGTGACGGTGCGGATCGACGGTGAGGCGGGCCAGCGCCAGTGGCGCGTGCCAACCCGCGCAATCGTGCGCCAGGACGGAGCCGACTGGGTGTTCGTCGAGGCCGCGGCGGGATTCGTGCCGGCGGCGGTGCAGGTGCGCTCGCGCGCTGGCCAATCGGCCGCCGTCGAAGCGCCGTTCACCGGTCGCGAGCGCGTGGTGGTGGAGGGCGTCGCGGCGGTCAAGGCGGCCTGGCAGGGCATGGGAGGCGAGTAGATGATCGACCGCCTGATCGAATTCTCGCTGACCCAGCGCCTGCTCGTGCTGGGCATGACCCTGCTGGTGGCTGTGGCCGGCGTGCAGGCCTGGCGCGGCCTGCCGATCGACGCATTCCCGGACATCTCCACCACGCAGGTGAAGATCATCCTGAAGGCGCCGGGCATGACGCCGGAGGAGATCGAGGCGCGCATCGCGGCACCCATCGAGACCGAGATGCTCGGCATCCCGCGGCAGCGGATCCTGCGCTCGGTGTCGAAGTACGGCCTCACCGACATCACGGTGGACTTCGACGACAAAGCCGACATCTACTGGGCGCGCAGCCAGGTGGCCGAGCGCCTCAACAGCGTGCTGGCGGACCTGCCCGATGGCGTCACCGGCGGCATCGCCCCCATCACCACGCCGCTGTCGGATGTGTACATGTTCACCCTGGAGGGCGGGGACCTGGATCTGGCCGAACGGCGTGCGCTGCTCGACTGGGTCATCCGTCCGCAGCTGCGCACCCTGCCCGGCGTCGCCGACGTCAATGCCCTCGGCGGCGTGGTGAAGACCTTCGAGGTGGCGCCGGACAACGCGGCCATGAACGCCCGCGGTGTCACGCTCACCGAGCTGGCCGAGGCCATCGAGACCGGCAACCGCAACGACGGCGCGGGCCGGCTGACGGATGGTGAGGAGGTCTGGCTGCTGCGGGTCGAAGGTGCCGTGCAGGATCTGGGGCAGCTGGCCAGCATCGTGGTCAAGGAGGTCGATGGCGTGCCGGTGCGCGTCGCCGACGTCGCCGCGGTACGCCTCGGCGAACTCACCCGCTACGGCGGCGTGACCCACAACGGCACGGGCGAGGCGGTGCAGGGCCTGGTGCTGGCGATGCGGGGCGCCAACGCACAGCAGGTGACGACCGCGGTCGAAGCGCGCCTCGCCGCGATGGCACCGACGCTGCCGGAGGGCGTCACGGTCCGCCCGTTCTACAACCGTTCGGTCCTGGTGGAGCACGCCGTGCAGACGGTGTCGATCGCGCTCCTCGAAGCGACCGTGCTGGTCGTCGGCCTGCTGCTCCTCTTTCTCGGCAACGTCCGCGCCGCCATCACCGTGGCCCTGACGCTGCCGCTCGCCGCGCTCGTCACCTTCGTGGTGATGCGCCAGGCCGGCCTGTCGGCCAACCTCATGAGCCTGGGTGGCCTCGCGATCGCCATCGGCATGCTGGTGGACGGTGCGGTGGTGGTGGTGGAGAACATCGTCACGCACCTCGCCCACGACAACAGCCGCCAGGACAAGCTCCACCAAGTGTTCCGTGCGGTGCGCGAGGTGGCCACGCCAACCGTATCCGGCATCCTGATCATCATGATCGTGTTCATGCCGCTGCTGACCCTGGAGGGGATCGAGGGCAAGCTGTTCGTGCCGGTGGCGCTGACCATCGTCTTCGCCCTGGCTGCCGCCCTCGTGCTCGCCCTCACGGTGGTGCCGGTGCTCTCCTCGTTGCTGCTCAGGGAGGGGGTCCACGAGGATCCCTGGCTGGTGCGTCACGCGGTACGGCTGTACACGCCGCTGCTGGACTTCGCCCTCGCGCGCACGCGCCTGGTGATGGGCGTTGCCGTCGCCCTGCTGCTGGCAGCTGCCGCGGTCTTTCCATTCGTCGGCAAGTCGTTCATGCCGACGCTGGACGAGGGCGACCTGCTGCAGCAGCTGGAGAAGCTGCCGTCAATCAGCCTCGAGGAGAGCATGGAGCTCGACCTCAAGGTGCAGCGCGCCATCATGAAACAGGTGCCCGAGGTCGCGGGCGTGGTGGCGCGGGTCGGTTCCGACGAGATCGGGCTCGATCCCATGGGTCTCAACGAAACCGACGGCTACCTGGTGCTGAAACCCCGCGACGAATGGCGGGAGCCCGACAAGGACTGGCTGATGGAGCAAATCCGCCAGGTGATGGCGGGCTTTCCCGGCGTGAGCTTCGGCTTCACCCAGCCCATCGACATGCGGGTATCGGAGATGCTGACCGGCAGTCGCGGCGATCTCGCGGTGAAGGTCTTCGGGTCGGATATCGACACGCTCAACGGGCTGGCCGACCAGGTGGAAGCGATTCTCAATACCGTACCCGGCGCGCAGGACGTGCTGAGCAAGAAGAACGAGGGCGTGCAGTACCTGCGTGCCGAGGTGGACCGCCTCGCCGTCGGCCGCTACGGTCTCACCGTTGACGATGTCGCGGTGTTCCTCAAGGCACAGCTCGAGGGCGTGCGCCTCGGCATCGTCCAGGAAGGCACCCGGCGCACGCCGGTCGTGCTGCGGGCCGGGGAAGACATACGCATGTCGCCGGCGCTGTTCGAGACGCTGCGCATTCCGACCCCGGACGGCCGCGCCATTCCGCTGACGGCGCTGGCCCGCCTGGAACGCACCGATGGCCCCGTGGCCATCAACCGCGAGAACGCCGCACGCTACGTGACGGTACAGAGCAACGTCACGGATCGCGACCTGGTCGGCTTCGTCGACGAGGTGCGCGCCCGCATCGGCGCAGAACTGGAGCTGCCGGAAGGCTACACCGTGATCTACGCCGGCGAGTTCGAGAACCAGCAGCGTGCAGCCGCCCGCCTGGCCATCGTCGTGCCGGTATCGCTCGGCCTGATCTTCGCACTGCTGTTCATGACCTTCCGCTCGGTCAAGCAGGCGGTGCTGGTTCTCGTCAACGTGCCGTTCGCGCTGGTGGGCGGTGTGGCAGCGCTGCTCCTCACCGGGGAGTACCTGTCGGTGCCGGCCTCGGTAGGCTTCATCGCGCTGCTCGGCATCGCGGTGCTCAATGGCGTGGTGATGGTCAGCTACTTCAACCAGCTCGCCGGGCAGGGCATGGCGCGCGAGACCGTGGCCCGCGAGGGCGCGCTGCGCCGGCTGCGTCCGGTGCTGATGACTGCCAGCATCACGGCTTTCGGCCTGGTGCCGCTCCTTTTCGCGACCGGGCCTGGCTCGGAGATCCAGAAGCCGCTCGCCATCGTGGTGATCGGCGGGCTGGTGACGTCCACGGCGTTGACGCTCCTGCTGCTGCCGGTCCTCTATCGGCAGTTCATCCTGCGAGGTGATCGGACATGACCCTGGTGCAACTCACGCTGGCGGCACCGCGCCACCTGGAAGAAGAACTCGTGGAGGGGCTGCTGGCCCATCC
This sequence comes from uncultured Chromatiaceae bacterium, assembly GCA_964415505.1. GTDB lineage: Bacteria > Pseudomonadota > Gammaproteobacteria > Steroidobacterales > QUBU01. Next base: position 21,689 of record CAYQAR010000015.1, read on the forward strand.
CGAGTGGGCTGCAGGTTTCACGCTGATGCGGGCCGAAGGCCATGGTTCGCGCCACAGTGAGCTGAGCACCCAGGAGCGGGTGCGCGGCCGTGCGGACCGCTGTGCGGTGCAGGTGGTGCTCGAGGCGGAACTCGCGCGCCAGTTGCTCGACAGCCTGAAGGCGACGTTGCCGACACGGGACATCCTCTACTGGATTGTGCCCGTGACCGAAATCGGGAGGCTGACATGAGCGGGCGCAGCGCCTGGATCGCGATCCTTCTGGCCGGTGCGGCACCGGCCGCCGAGTTCCCGCCACCGGCGGATCTGCCACCGCTCGAGACCGTGGTCGCCATCCTGGGCGATCACCCGGCGGTACGCGAGGCCGGGGCCCTGCTGCGCGTGGCGGTCGCCGAGCGCGATGCGCTCGACGCCGGTCCGAACGAGCTGCAGTTGCGCATCGCCGGCCAGCGCCGCGACATCGTCGGTGTCCGGGATTCCTCCGACGAATGGTCGGCCGGCATCGAGCGCAGCTTCCGTCTCTTCGGCAAGGCAGGGCTCGACGAGGACATCGGGGCCAGGGGTGTGGACGAGGCCCGCGAGAAGGTCGGCGACGCGCGTCACGAGGTTGCGCGCCATCTGGTCGGGCTCTGGTACGGTGCGTTGCGCGCGCTCGCCGAGGTGCAGCTGCGCGCGGCGCAGGCCAGCCTGCTGGAGGAGGTGCGGGGAACGGTCGCGACGCGTCAGCGGCGCGGTGATGCTGCCCGCATTGAGCTGCTCCAGGCGGATGCCGCGCTGGCGCTGGCCCGTTCCTCGCAGCAGCAGGCGCTCGCCCGCCAGCACGCATCCCTTGCCGAACTGCGCGCCAGTTTTCCCGACCTGCCTCCAGCCGCATCCGCGCCGGCCATACCCGCCCTGCCCGCGGGCGGCGAAGCGGACTGGATCGCCGCCACCCTCGAGCACAACCACGAACTGCTGGCCGTGCAGAGCGCGCTGGAGCGCAGCCGCCTGGCCGCGCGGCGGGCAAGCCGCGATCGTCTGCCGGACCCGACGCTTGGCCTGTTCTACGCCAACGAGCAGTTCGGTGACGAGGACATCGTCGGCGTCAGCGTTGCCATGCCGATCGGCAGCGGCGCCCGCCGCGCCGAGGCGGACCGGCAACGCGGCCAGGCAGATGCCCTGGCGGAACTCGAGATGGCGACGCGCCGGCGCCTCGAGACCGAAGCGGTGGTCACCTGGGAGCGGGCCTCGACCGGTGTGGAAACCTGGCGGCAGCTGCGGACGGCTGCCGACGCCATGACCACCCACGCCGACCTCGCACGCCGCGCCTTCGAACTCGGTGAAATGCCGCTCGCCGAATCGCTCCTCGCGCGGCACAACGCGGCCGATGCCGAGGTGGCGGCTGAGCAGGCACGCCTCGACGCCAACGAGGCCGTGGCACGGCTGCTCCTCGACTCGCACCGGCTCTGGTCCATACAGACCGACGACGAGCCGGCGCCAGCCCAATAGGATCTGGTGCAGACAGTGGATGAGCTGATGTCTTGCGCTGCCGCTGCCGCTGCCGGGCCGGCCCCGTCGTTCGCCGCGATGGGCCTTGCGCCGCCGCTGCTCGCGGCGCTGGCCGAAGTTGGCTACGAGGCGCCGTCGCCGATCCAGGCGGCGACGATTCCGGTGCTGCTCACGGGCGCCGACATCGTCGGCCAGGCGCAGACGGGCACGGGCAAGACCGCCGCGTTCGCGCTGCCGGCACTGTCTGTACTGGACCTCGCGCGGTGCGAGCCGCAGGTGCTGGTCGTGGTACCGACGCGCGAACTCGCCATCCAGGTGGCCGAGGCCTTCCGGAAATACGCGACCCACCTGAAGGGTTTCCACGTCGTCCCGATCTACGGTGGCCAGAGCTACGAGCCGCAGCTCGCCGCACTCAGGCGTGGCACCCACGTCATCGTCGGCACGCCCGGGCGGCTGATCGACCACCTGAAGCGCAACACCCTGAGCCTGGCTGCGGTGCGCACGGTGATTCTCGACGAGGCCGACGAGATGCTGCAGATGGGCTTCGTCGAAGCCATCGACGAGATCCTGGTCCGGGCGCCGCCACAGCGCCAGGTGGCGCTGTTCTCGGCGACCATGCCGGCGCCGATCCGCAGGATCGCCAGGAAGCACCTGCGCGACCCGCAGGAGATCACCATCCGCGCGAAGGCGGGCACGGCGGCGCGGACCCGCCAGCGCTACTGGCTGGTCGATGGCCTGCACAAGCTCGACGCGCTGACGCGCATCCTCGAAGTGGAGCCCTTCGATGCGATGCTGGTGTTCGCGCGCACCAAGCTTGCCACCACGGAACTGGCGGAAAAGCTGGAAGCCCGCGGCTTCGCCGCAGCGGCGCTGAACGGCGACATGGTGCAGGCCCAGCGCGAGCGCACCATTGCGCAACTCAAGGCGGGACAGATCGACATCGTGGTGGCTACCGACGTGGCGGCCCGCGGCCTCGACGTGGACCGCATCGGCCATGTGGTCAACTTCGACATGCCCTACGACGTGGAGTCCTACATCCACCGCATCGGGCGCACCGGCCGGGCGGGTCGCAGCGGCGAGGCCATCCTGTTCGTGGCCCCGCGGGAGCGCAGCATGCTGCGGCTGATCGAGCAGCACGCGCGCCAGCAGCTCGAGCCCCTGCGGTTGCCGACGCTGGGCGACGTGAATGCGAGGCGCGTGGCGAAGTTCAAGGCACGTATCACCGAGGCGCTCGGCCGGGGCGATGCCACGCCGTACCGCGGAATCATCGACGAGCTGGTCCGGGAGAGCGGGGCCGATGCTGCGGACCTGGCCGCCGCGCTGGCAAGCCTCGCCCAGGGGCGGACGCCGCTGCTGCTGGCGAAGCGTACGGAGGATCCGGTGGCTGAACCGCATACATCGCCGCAGCGTCCGGCCAGACAGGACAGGCACGAGCGTCACGGGCCGGACAGCGACGCGCCGCGCCGGGGGCGGGGACCGCGCCACGGCGAGCAACTGCTCTACCGGCTTGCCGTCGGCCGCAGCCATGGCATCAAGGTCGGCAACATCGTCGGCGCCATCGCCAACGTCGGCGGCATCCAGGGCACGGACATCAACGGCGTGGACATCCAGCGCGACGAGACCTTCGTGCGGCTGCCGGAGGGGCTGGCGCCGGAGACGCTGGAGCGCATCGGGCAGGTGAAGATCCGGGGGCGGTTGCTGGCGATCCGGCTGGCAGATGCGGGGCCGACCCGGCGGAAGAAGCAGAAACCCGGGCGCTGAAAAGCGCCGCTGCAGTTCCCGGGCCCGCATCATGGGGCGCGAAGACTTCGCCCCGGCACCAGCCGCTGCTATATTGGTTCCGTGGATCGAGGCGCCGTGCGGCGGCTGGTGTCACCCGCGGCCCGGACAAGAACGACAGGGGGTCGCCGTGGCAGCTTCCCAGAAGATTCACGAGACGCGGCAGGTGCGCAATGTCGCCCTGGTCGGCCCGACAGGTGCGGGCAAGACCATGCTGCTCGAGGCGATGCTGGCACGCACCGGCACCATCCGTGAGGCGGGCAGCCTCGCCCGCGGCACCACGGTCTCGGATTTCTCGCCGCAGGAAAAACGCCTCGGCCACTCGCTCGACACAGCGGTATGCCACCTCGAGCACGCGGGCGTGTTCATGAACATGCTCGACACGCCCGGCAATCCGGACCTCGTCGCGCGGGCGATGAGCGTGCTGCCGGCGGTGGAGACGGCGGCAGTGGTGATCAACGCCCAGGCCGGCGTCGACACCGTCACGCACCAGCTCATGGCGTTCGCTGCGGAGCGCGGGCTTTGCCGACTGGTCGTCGTCAACCGCATCGATGCCGACGGCGAGCATCTCGAAGCTGTGCTCGGCCAGGTGCAGGCAGCGTTCGGGCGCGAGTGCCTGCCGCTCAACCTGCCGGCCGACGGCGGGCGGGCCGTGGCCGACTGCTTCTTCAGGCTCTCCGAACGGCGGCCCGACTTCTCGAGCGTGGCCGCGACACACACCGCGATCGTCGACCAGGTCGTCGAACTCGACGAGGCGCTGATGCGGGTGTATCTCGAACAGGGCGAGGAGCTGTCCGTCGAGCAGTTGCACGATCCGTTCGAGCGCGCGCTGCGTGCCGGGCACCTCGTGCCGGTGTGCTTCGTGTCGGCACAGACCGGGGCCGGGCTCGAAGAACTGCTCGAGATCCTGGCGCGTCTCATGCCCGATCCCACCGAGGGCAACCCGCCGCAGTTCCTGCAGGGCGAGGGCGCGGCGGCGCGCCCGGTCACTGTCAGTCCCGACCCGGCGGCGCATTTCATCGGCCATGTGTTCAAGGTGAAGGTCGACCCCTACGTTGGCCGGCTCGGCGTGTTCCGCGTGCACCAGGGCGTAGTGCGACCCGGCGATTCGGTGTTCGTCGGCGAGCGGCGCAAGTCGTTCAAGGTCGCGCACCTGTACCGGCTGCAGGGTGCGCAGGCGGGCGAGATCGCGCAGGCCGTGCCCGGCGACATCGCCGCGGTTTCCAAGGTCGAGGACCTGCACTTCGATGCCGTGCTGCATACCAGTCACGACGAGGACCAGTTCCACCTGCGCCCGCTCGGCCTGCCCGTGCCGATGCACGGCGTCGCGCTCGAGCCGGCGCGCCCGGGCGACGAGAAGAAGCTGTCCGATGCCCTGCACAAGGTGACCGCCGAGGACCCGAGCCTGCGACTCGAGTTCGACCCGCGGGCCAACGAGACGGTGTTGCGCGGCATCGGCGAGCTGCACCTGCGCCTGGTGCTCGAGCGCATCCGCGAGGAGTTCGCGCTCGCGGTGCACACCCGGGTCCCGCGCATCGCCTACCGCGAGACCATCACGCGCCGCGCCGAGGGTCACAGCCGTCACAAGAAACAGACCGGCGGCGCCGGCCAGTTCGGCGAGGTGTTCCTGCGGGTCGAGCCGCTGCCGCGCGGCACCGGCTTCGAGTTCGTCGACGAGGTGGTCGGCGGGGCGATCCCGGGGCAGTACATCCCGGCGGTGGAAAAGGGTGTACGCCAGGTGCTCGGCGAGGGCGCCATCGCGGGCTACCCGATCGAGGACCTGCGCGTCGTCGTCTGGGACGGCAAGCACCACTCGGTCGATTCCAAGGAGGTTGCCTTCGTCGCCGCCGGGCGCAAGGCCTTCCTCGACGCAGTGGCGAAGGCCGCGCCGATCGTGCTCGAGCCGGTGGCCAGGGTCGAGGTCACCACCCCGGCGGAATGCGTCGGCGACATCTCCGGCCACCTTACCGGTCATCGTGGTCGCATCAACGGCAACCAGATGGCGAGCGGCAGCCAGGTCACGATCAGTGCCGAGGTGCCCGAGGCCGAACTGCGCGAGTACCAGACGCGGCTGAAGTCAATGACCGGCGGGCGCGGCAGCTTTACCACGCGCTTCGATCACTACGCCACGGTGCCGCCGGCCGTGCAGAAGGAACTCGTCGACGCCTACCGGCCGCGGGCGGAAGAGTAGCGGCGCCTCACTCCTGTACGGCGCGGCAGAAGAACGCCTTGAGGTAGCGCGTCTCCGGGATCGCCGGGTGCACGGGATGATCGGGTGCCTGGCCACCGGCCTCGAGCACCTGCACGAAGCGGCCTGTGTGGCGTGCGGCCTTCTGGATGGCGGCGAGCAGCGACTCGGGCGCGAGATGCCAGGAGCAGGAGCAGGAGACGAGGATGCCGTCGCGCGCAAGAAGCTGTAGCCCGAGCTGGTTCAGGCGCCGGTAGGCGGCTTCGCCCTTCGGAATCTGCCTGCGCCGCTTGATGAACGCCGGCGGATCGAGCACCACCACGTCGAAGCGCTCGCCCGCCGCGTGCAGGCGGGTGAGTACATCGAAGGCATCGCCAGCGAGCGTCGTGAGCGGCATACCGTTATCGGCGGCGGAGCGGGCGGCTGCAGCGAGCGCCGTCGCCGAAGCGTCGACGCAGACGACCTCGCTCGCGCCGGCGGCGGCCGCCGTGAGGCCCCAGGCGCCGACGTAGCTGAACACGTCGAGCACGCGCCTGCCGGCGACGTACCTGCCGAGCGCACGGCGGTTCGCCGCCTGGTCGTAGAACCAGCCCGTCTTCTGTCCAGCGGCGAGCGGCGCGTGGCAGCGCAGGCCGTTCTCCTCGACGATGATCTCCGCGGGTACTTCGCCGGTGTCGGCTTCGATCACCGCCGGCAGCCCCTCGAGTTCACGCGCGCCGCCGTCGTTCTTCCACACGAACTGCGTCACCGGCAGCACGCGGCGCACGGCAGCGACGACCTCCGCGCGCAGCGCTTCCATGCCAGCGGTGGTGGCCTGGCCGACGACGAGGTCGTCGTAGCGGTCGAGCACGAGGCCGGGCAGGCCGTCGGATTCGCCGTAGGCGAGCCGGTAGTACGGCCGCTGGTACAGCCGCTCACGCAGCGCGAGCGCGATCTGCAGGCGGTGCACCAGCAGCGAGCGTGACGGCGGGTGGCGCGGGTCGCGCCCGAGCAGGCGTGCGCAGATGAGGGCATGCGGGCTGACGCAGGCGTAGCCGAGGAACTTGTCGCGCGCCGAGATCACGCGAGCGGGGGCGCCGGGCGTGAATGCCGTGAGCGGCGTGGCCGCAGTGTCGATCTCGTTGGAGAAGATCCAGAGGTGCCCGCCCTCGATACGCCGCTCCTCGCCGCGCTTCAGGCGCAGCTCGGGCAGCGGTGTCGGTTCACCCGTTTCGGTCATGGGCGCGCAGTCTACACGCGCGCTACGGCGCACGCCGGATGGCGTCAGCCGGCGGCGGCCACCCGCCGGTTGCGCTGTGCCTCGATGGCGCGCGGGAACAGCGCCTTGTCTTCCTTGTACATGTGCTCGCACAGGTCGCGCTCGAAGTCGGTGAGCGCGGCCATCAGCTCGCGCAGCTCGGCCTCGGCGCCGGCCGGCGCCGTGTAGTCGGCGGTGAGCTCGCGCAGCCTGCGCAGGGTGCGCTTGGCATCCTCGTGTTCGTTCTCCATGCAGGCGATCGGGCCACCGATCGAGTCGCCGCAACGGGTCGGGGCGATCACCTGGCCGGCGCCGAGGTTGCGCGCCATCGGAAACAGCGCCTCCTCCTCGTGCAGCAGGTGGGCCTCGAGTTCGCCGGCAAGGCCCGTGATCGCATCGCGCAGTTCGCCGAACCGCTCGTCTCCGGCATGTCCGGCGGCGACGGCCGCGGCGAGTGCGGTCAGCCGCGGTAGCTCGCGGCGCAGGTAGCCGTGGTGCAGCTCCTCGATGTGCCCGACGAGTTCACCGAGCGGCATGGCGCGGTAGGGTGCGATGTCGAGCGGTGGCGTCTCCTCGGGGACGTCGGCCGCCTGCAGCATCATCACCAGGATCCCGGCGTTGAAGCCGAAGTTCCAGCACAGCTCGCCGAGCATGACGTCGGGATCGTCGCCGTCGCGGAAGATGCCCGTCGATTTGAGGGCCGTCATCAGGCCCGGCGGGCCCTGCATGAGCTCGGCGACACGGGTGCGGGCGTTGATCTGCAGCATCGGCAATTCCCTCGGCAAGCCGGCAGGACCGGCCGCAGGTCGTACCCGGGCCCGCCCGTCCATCGTGGAGTTGAACATGCCCGACCCCGCCGGCGCGGGGCCATAGGGAATTATACGGAAGCCTGTTGCGCCGTCGCTGCCAGTGCGCGGGCCTGCTCGACCCAGCGGTCGCGCTGCGGTCGCGACGTGGCCACGCCGATTGCCGTGGCGAGATTGGCGAGTTCGGCCGGCCCCATGTGCGCGAGCTGCTGGAAGCGCTCGATCCCCTGATCGCGCAGCTTCCGGTGCAGGCCGCGGCCGATGCCGCGGATGCGCTGCAGGTCATCGGGGGCGACGGCAGGTGTCGCCGGGGGAGGCGGGGCCGCAACCGGTGCCTGCTGGCCGTTGCGCTTCTCGCGCTGCCGTTGCAGGTGCAGGGTGAGCGGGGCGATGCGGTACTTCCAGGTGTCGAGGCTCGATTGCAGTTCGCCCAGGCGCGATTCGTTCTCGCGCAGCTGGCACTCGAGCTCGTGGATGCGTGCGTTGCGCGCGGCGAGCAGGGTGCGTGACGCCTCCCTGGCGGGAGCGGCGACGCCGTTCTCGCTGCACGGCATCGGCTCGATGGCGCTGGCCGGCGCGCTGAGCGCGCGCAGGCGCTGCGTGCGGGCCACGAGTTCGTCGTGCTCGATACGCTGCAGGCCCTGGTCGCGCTCGTGTTGCGCGATGCGGTCCCGGGCCTCGGTGAGTTGCCGGCCGAGCATCGCTACCTGGGCGGTTGCCGTGCCGAGTTCGGCGAGCTGGCGGGCGGCGGCTGCGGTCTCGCGCGTGAGTTCCTCACGCAGGCGGTCGGCTTCCGAGCGGGCCGCTGCGAGCAGTGTCTGCTGGGTCCCGTGCCGGGTCGTGGCGACACGCAGGTCCTCGCGCAGTTCCTCCACTGTGAGCTTCAGCTGGCGCAGGGCATCGCGCAGGACGCGCTGCCGGCGGCGATAGCGACGCCGCAGGGTCGCCAGCTCGCCCCGGTGCGCTTCGGCGCTGATGAAGTCGCTGCCAAAGCGCATGCGCAGCAACGCCCAGGCGGCGAGCGCACCGGTCGCGAGCGCACCGGCGCAGAGGAGCAGGGCCGTGGTGATCGGCAGCATGGGTCTCGCGACGCAACGCGCCGGACTCCCGGTCCGGCGCGCGCACGATAAGCGCTGGCGTGCCGCCGGCGCGAGGAGCGCGGTCACGAATCGCGTGCGGTGTGAGGTGACATAAGGGCGCGGGTGAAATGCGGCAAAGGCGCGCGAGCGCCTTCAGCCGCGACCCCCTGGCGGCGGGACGATCACGCCGTAGGAGCGGCTTCAGCCGCGATCGGCAGTTCTCAGCGCGCAGCAGCGCAGACCGGCAGCAGGCGCTGCGGATCGAGCGTCACGTGGTTCGGCGCCAGTGCGCGGCGGATGCCGGGCCCGTCCTCCGGCACCAGCCGTGGAGTCGCGAGCATCGTGCGCTCGCGGTCGTGGGTCAGGATGACTTGCGGATGCAGCGGCTGCGCGGGGCGCAGCCGGCAGACCACGCCGATTTCGCCGCTCGCCAGTTCCACCACCGTGCCGACCGGCCAGGGCCCGAGGGCCTGGCCGAGTTCGGCCACGAGCGCCGCATCGAAGTCGCGGTCGCGCAGGTCCTCGATCCGGCGCAGCGCGACATAGGGTGACAGCGCGGCCGCGTAACGACGGTCGAGCGTCATGGCGTCGAAGGCATCAGCGATGGCGGCCAGGCGGCCGAACAGCGGAATGTGCGTGCCCTGCAGTCGCAGCGGGTAGCCGCTGCCGTCGATCCGCTCGTGGTGCCCGGCGATCATCTCGAGCGTGCGTTCCGCGACATCGTGTCCGGCGACGAGTTCGACTCCCCGTTCGACGTGGCGGCGCACGTAGTGTTGCTCGATCGCGCCGAGGGCACCGGGCTTGGCGAGGATCGGCACCGGCACGGCGATCTTGCCGATGTCGAGCAGCAGGCCGCCGCTGGCGACCGCAAGCAGCGTGTCGAGGTCACAGCCGAGGCGCAGGGCGAGCGTGGTCGCCACCGTCGCAGTGCCGGCGGCGCGCCGGTACAGGAAGCTGCCCTGTGCATCGACGCGCAGGCACCAGTGCAGGGCATCGGTATCGTGCAGAAGCTGCGCGACGAGCCGCCGCGAGCACTCGGCCACACGCTCGAGGTCGACGATGCCCTGGCGGCGCGCGCCGCGCACCACCAGCGCCACGCCCTGCAGCACGGCGGCCAGCGTTGCAGCGGCGCTCGCGGACTGCGGCGCCCGCGTGCGGCGCTCCTGCGATCCGCCGCCCAGGTCAGGTTCTGCGCTCTCGCTGAGCGCTGGGTCGACGTAGACGTAGCGGCACAGGTGGCGCAGCTGCTCGAGCTGCGCCGGCGAGCTGATCAGGAATCCGGTTGCCGGGAACGGCGTGTGCAGCCACGAACGGTCGAGCTCGGCCACGAACATGCCGGCTGCGAGCGCTTCGCTCGGGACGGTGATGAGCTGCTGGGCCGGTAACGGACCCATGGTGTTCTCGTTATCGTTATTTGTGGGGAGACTGTAACAACCGCCGTTTGCAGGATCTGTGACGCGCTGCGCGGACGTCGTGCCCGACCAGCATTATGCCCGGCCCGGGCCCCCATGGTGGACCCCGGCCGCCGGCCGTGGCGATAATGGGGCCTCCAGCCATCGCCGGAACCCCATGGACCAGACCAGGCTGCAGCAGCTGCTGTCTGAATTGCACCGCGAACTCGCGGCCGCCGGCTCGCTCGACGCCGACTCGCGCCGGATGCTCGAGCACGTGCTTGCCGACCTGCGCGCCCTCGACCCGGCGGCGGGCGGTGCGCTGGAGGCGGCGGGTCCGGCTGCCCAGCTCCAGGACGCTGCCCTGCGGCTGGAAGCCGCGCACCCGCGCCTGGCAGGGGCACTCGGCCAGCTCGGCGACGCCCTGGCCAAGCTCGGCATCTGAACCGTCGATCCCCTCAGGGTGTCGTACCCAGCGAAGGCCGCGGCGGCAACGACTGCAGGTACACCACGATGGCCTGGCGATCGGCCGGGGTGAGCTGCGAGGTGTTGTCGTCGATCACCTGGCCCATGCCGGCACCGGCAAAATCGCCATCCGGCAACATGCCGATCTCGAGGAGAGTCTCGACGTCACTGCCCGACCATGCGCCGATACCGTCGGTGGCATGCGGCGTGATGTTCGGCACGCGCCGCCCTTCAGGCCCGCGCGGATTGCCGGCGAGTTCCTCGTCCGCGCGCAACACGCCGAGGGCGGTGCGGGGCGTGTGGCATTCACCGCAGTGGCCGAGGTGGCGGACCAGGTAGGCGCCGCGATTCCACTGCGTCGACCGGCCCGGGTCGGCCACGTAGCGGCCGGGCTGGAAAAACAGCCATTGCCAGCCATACGCCGCGGGCACGAGCTCAAGGTACCACGGCAGCTCGTGGGGCCGGTTCGCCTGGCGTACGGCGGGCAACGAGAACAGGAAGGCCTTGATGGCGAGCGCGTCGGCACGGCTCATGCCCGTGTAGGCGGGGTAGGGAAAGGCGGGAAAGTAGGCGCGGCCGTCCGGACTGCGCCCGGCATGCAGGGCTGTCAGGAAGTCGGTGTCGCTCCAGGTTCCGATGCCGGTTGCGCGGTCCGGCGTGATATTGGGCGCGTAGAACGTGCCGAAGTCAGAGACCAGCGCGCGCCCGCCGGCGAATGGTGTCGCCTCCTCGGCGTCGGCCGTGTGGCAACTCGCACAGCCGGCCGCCGCCGCCAGGTAGCGGCCACGCTCGACGGCTGACTCCGCGGCTGCGGTTGTGGCCAGCAGACCGGCGAGGAGCGCGCCGGCGCTGGCGCGACGCCCCGTCATTCCGGCTTCTGGTAGCGGTCGTGGCAGCCTTTGCAGGAATCGAAGACGGGTTTCAACGCGCGCGCGGTTGCCGCCCGGTCGCCGGAGCGCACGGCATCACGCAGCGCTGCCGTCGCCGTGCGGGCTGTATCGACCGCCTTCTGGAAGCGCTCGGGTTCCTCCCAGACAAGCGGCAGCGCGTCGGTCTTGCCGACGCCACTGCCAGCCGGAAACAGGCTGCCCAACCGCCCGGCTGCCGTGGCCAGTGCCTCGGCGTGGCCGAGCAGCGCGTCCTGGTGTTCGACCTTGCCGGTGAAGATCAGGTTGATGGCGCTGACGTTGCCGGCCAGGGTCGACATCACGGCCTGCCGGTACTTGATCGCATCTTCCGGCGTGGCGGCTTCGGCGAGGGTCGTGGCGAGCAGCAGGATGGTGGCCAGCGTGAGGGAACGGCACATCGATGGGGCTCCTTCGGCGGGATGAACGGGAAGCCGAAGGATAGCAGGCGCTCCCGCCCGCGCGCAGCGGGATATCGTGGTGTCAGGGTGCGGGCGGGGGGCTTGCGGGCGCGGCGTCCGCACAGCGCCATGCTGCCGGGTCACAGCGTGGTGCCGGTGGCGGGGCCGTCGCGGGTGGGCCGGCGGCGGCGGGCTCACGCTGCGCACCGTCGTCGTAGCGCACCGTACCGCGACTGCCGGCGCAGTTGCTGTCGGACTCGCTGGTCACGCCGCCGATGGTCACGCCGCTCGCCTGCAGGTTGCCATCGCGGCACTCGACGAGGCCGATTTCGGCGTCGAGCGCCAGCGGTGTGTCGTTGCGCGATACGCCGTGGCCATCGAAATTTTCGTAGACCCGCACCTTCAGGTTCGCCGGAGGGGGCGCCGGCTCGCTGGCCGCAGGCGGTGCCGTGTGCGCGTTCCAGACATCCGGAGCCGGTGGTGGTGCAGCTGGCGCGGGTGGGTCACCGACTGCCAGCGGTGCGGCGATTGCTGCAGCGGCGGCCAGGGCGAGGCGTGCGCGCCGGGCCGTGCGGCGTATCGGCCGCGTCACCACCTGAGCTGATCCGTGACGTTCATGCAAACAAGTCTAGCAGTGCGGGCCGGGCATCCCGCAGGACGCCGGTCACGGCCGGGGCGCGAATCAGGATGCGGCGTTGCGCTGCAGTGCCTGTCCGCCGAAGCGGGCGTAGGGGTTGATGCAGGCGGCAATGTCCGCCAGCCCGTTGAGATTGAGCAGCGCAATGCGCTTGCGGTCGGCCTTGACCAACCCGTCCTTCTGGAACCGGGCGAGGATGCGGCTGACGGTTTCCGGCGCAAGTCGTAGGTAGTTGGCGATATCCTGCCGGGACATCGCCAGGTCGAGGGCGGTGGGCGGCGCTTCGCGCCGGTGTACGCGGGCGGCGACCATGACGAGGAAGCCGGCGAGCCGTTCGTTGGCGGTGAAGTCGCCCGCGATGCTCGCTGCGCCGAGCATGTCGCGACTCACCATGCGCAGCAGCTGCGTCTGCAGTTCGGGCATCTCGTGGGTGAGCGTCGTCAGCGCAGTGAAAGGCAGGTGACAGACCTGGCTGCCGGTGAGCGCAACGCAACTCGTCAGGTGGCGCGCCGGAAACACCGCATCGAGGCCGATGACTTCGCCGGGGAAGTGGAAGGCCATGACGTGCTCGCGGCCCTCCGCATCGATGGTGTAGGTCTTGAGGCAGCCGGACTGCACGGCAAACATGTGGCGGAAGCCGTCGCCGACGCGGAACAGGTGTTCACCCGCGGCCAGCGGGCGGCGGCGCTGCACCATGGCTTCGAAGTGCTGTGACTGGCTGGCATTGAGCGTGCCGGGCAGGCAGCGTTCGCGCTGCAGGCAGCTGCGACAGCGCGAGCGGCCGAGGTCGAGGGGCGTGGTGGCTGCGTGGCTGTGGCCGTCGGCGGGCTTCGGATCGTTCATGTCCCGGCCTTCTTAAGCCGTGCCGGGTCCACCGGGCTATAAGGGTTTTCCTCTAGCGGGCGGGTTTGGCGTCTTCCGGCAACGTGCCGTCGAGCCAGGCGCGCACGTCGCGGGCAATGAGCGCACCGGCTTCCTCGAGCGCCGGGTGACCGACGCCAGGATAGGTGATGAGCCGCACCGACGGTGCGCCCGTGAGCATCGCGGCCAGCTCCCTGGCCTGTTCGATGGGGGTCTGCGGATTGGCTTCGCCCCAGAGGAGCAGCACCGGCGCGCGAACCTGGCCGATCACCGCAATGGCGTCGCTGCTGTCGTAGGCACCGAGCCGCGCGAGGATCGCGCCGCGGTTACCCTCGCGCATCCAGCCGTCGTACCAGCGGTCGACCTGTTCCTCCGTGATCTTTGCCGGGTCGCCGGCGCGCGAGCGCAGCATGTAGGCGGCAAGCGCACGCGGGGTGATGTACTTCAGCACGTTGGCTGCTTCGGGCAGGCGTGTGCCGGAGCGGGCCATGGCGCGGCCCTCGAGGATGCCTGGGTTGAGCAGGATCAGGCGCTCGATGCGGTCCGGGTGGCCCGCGGCGTAGCGGATGGCGATGCTGCCACCAAGCGAGGCGCCGGCGATCGTGAAGCGACGCAGGCCGAGCGCGTCGGCGAATCGTTCGGTCAGTTCGAGCGTGCGGGCATTGGAGTAGTCGCCCGACGGGTCCGGCCCGGTGAGCCCGAAGCCGGTGAAGTCGAAGCGCACCACGCGATAGTGGTCCTGCAGGGCTTCCACCCACGGGTCCCAGCCGAGCAGGTTGCTGAAGTTGGCGTGCAGCAGCAGGATGGCGGGGCCACGGCCCTCGTCGCGATAGTGGAGGCGCACGCCGTCGATGTGCACGAAGCGCGTGGCCGGTGAGGCGTACTGCGCCTCGAGCCGTGCGGCGGGCATGTCGCGGTAGATCCAGAGGGCGCCACCGGCCAGCGTCGTGCCCACGGCGAGCAGCACCGCGCCTGTGTAAGCTGTCGCCCTGAGCCATTTCCTCATGCCTGATACCTGCCACCGCCTGCCCGCGCGCAGCATAACGGGCGACCAAGGTGCCTGCCATGGCGCGGTCGATCGTCGCAGCGGGTTGACGGCCTGTCGGCGTGTTGGCACCTTGCGCAGCATGCCGAGGATTGCCGCCCCCACCATCGCCGAACACGTGCGCAACCAGACCGGGCGCGTGCTCGATGCGGCCGGCCGCCTGTTCCGCGAGCGCGGCCTGTACGGCACGGACATGGGTGCCATCGCCACCGCCGTCGGCCTGGCGCGCAACTCCCTGTACCGCTACTACCCCGACAAGGCGCACCTCTTTATCGCCTGCATGCGGCACGACATGGAGCCCGTGCTCGGGCGCGTCCGTGCGCTCGAGGATACGCACCCCGAGGCGCGCGTGCGCATCGACGCCTGGATCGACACGCTGATCGACGCCGCTGGCAGTCCCGCGCACGCCACGATGGGCATGATCAGCGAGATACGCACCGGCGCACCGGAGTTGCGCCAGCAGTTGCTGCAACTCCACCAGGCGCCCAACGACGTGCTGGAGCGTGCCGTGAGGACCGTACTCGCCGGAACGCGGCGCGACCCGGTCCCGGTCGCCACCATGATTGCCGGCATGGTTCACCAGGGCGCGGGCCGGGTTATCCGCCGCGGCAGCCGGATCGCGGTCAAGCGTGAGTTGAAATCGGCGGTCGCGCGGCTGCTCGGGTCGTGAGCGCGGTCATCAGGTCGCGCGCCTTGGCGCTGGTGGCGGTGGCTTTCTGCGCCGGTATCGCCGCAGCCTGGTATTTCGCCCGTCTCGCTGCGCCGGCCGCCCCGGCGCCGCCGTCGCGTCCGCACATCGAGGGCGATTTCACCCTGCTCGACACGGCCGGCCAGCCGGTACGCTGGAGCAGCATCGACAGGCGGCTGCAGCTGGTTTTCTTCGGCTTCACCAGTTGCCCGGAAGCCTGTCCGCTGACCCTGACCAACGCCACGCAGGCGCTCGCCGATCTGGGTGAGGCCGGCGCGGGCGTCGGCCTGGTGCTGATCTCGGTGGATCCGCAGCGCGATACCCCGCCGGTGATCGGCGCGTACGCGGCGCGTTTTGGTCCGCGGGTCGCCGCCTACACGGGCGATACTGCCGGCGTTGCCGCGGCAGCGAAGGCGTTCGGGGTCTACTACGAGTCACTGCCGCCGGAGGCGGACGGCAGCTACATGGTCAACCATACGGCGACGTTGTTCCTGCTGGGGGCCGACGACGCGATCCTCGAGATGATTCCCTACGGTACGAGCAGCGCCGGGATCGCAGCCGTAGTCGGGCGACATCTGTAGGCAGGGCGTGTCCCTGGCGCAGACGCGACGGGGACCGGCGCCGGGGCGGCATCCGCTGCGATGTCCGGCTGCGGCATGGGGTGCTGCCCGGCCGTGTCGACAGCACGGCACGCAGCGGTTAGCTTAGCCCGCATGGCGTTCTGGCTGATGAAATCCGAACCCGATACCTTCGGCATCGACGATCTCGAGCGCGAGCGGCGTACCTCCTGGGAAGGGGTGCGCAACTACCAGGCGCGCAACTACCTGCGCGACACCGTGAAGCGCGGTGACCTGGCGTTCCTCTATCACTCGAGCTGTCCGGAGCCGGGCATCGCCGGGATCATGACGGTCTGCCGCCCAGCCTGTCCCGACCCCACGCAGTTCGAGCGCCGCTCACCGTACTACGACCCGGCGAGCCGCCCGGAGGCCCCGCGCTGGTTTACGGTGGAGATGCGCTGGCGCCGGCGACTGCGCCGCTTCATCGGGCTCGCCGAGCTGCGCGCCTGCGGCGGGCTCGATGGCCTCGCGCTGCTGCAGCCGGGTAACCGGCTGTCGGTCATGCCGGTCGCTGCACAGGTCTGGCAGCGCATCCTCGACCTCGAGTAGGAACACAGGTCGGCCGCCATGGACCGTACCGAGCGCTTCTACCGGATCCAGCGACTGCTCGAGAGCCGCCGCTCGGTGAGTCGCGCCCTGCTGCTCGAGGATCTCGGCGTGTCGCGCGCCACGCTCAAGCGCGATCTCGCCTACCTGCGCGACCGCATGCGGGTGCCGATCGAGTGGGACCGCGCCCGCGGCGGCTATTTCCTCGATGCGGATCCCGGCGGACAGCGCGCCTGGCAGCTGCCCGGGCTGTGGTTCTCGGCGGAGGAGGTGCATGCGCTGCTGACGATGGAGCAACTGCTCGAACGGCTGCAGCCTGGCCTGCTCGCCCAGCAGGTACGCCCGCTGCGCGAGCGCATCCGCCACATCCTCGGCACCGGGGACTACGCGGCCGACGAGGTGACGCGGCGCATCCGCATCCTGCAGATGGGGGCGCGCCCCGTGGCACCGGCACATTTCCAGGCGATAGCCTCGGCGCTGCTGTCGCGACGGCGGCTGCGCATCCGCCACCATCGCCGCGCCTCCGGCGAGATGCTCGAACGCCAGGTCTCGCCGCAGCGGCTGGTGCATTACCGCGACAACTGGTACCTCGATGCCTGGTGCCACAAGCGCCGGGCGCTGCGCACTTTCGCTGTCGACGCCATCGAGGAGGCCCGTATCCTGCCGCGCGCTGCGCGCGACGTCGACGAGGCCACCCTCGACGCCATCTTCACCGGCGCTTACGGCATCTTTGCCGGCGCTCCGGCGCAGACTGCAGTGCTGCGCTTCGAACCGGTGCGTGCCCGCTGGGTGTCGCGCGAGAACTGGCACCCGCGCCAGGAGGGGCATTTCGAACTCGACGGCGCCTGGATCCTGCGGGTGCCGTTCAGTGATGCGCGCGAACTGGTCATGGACATCCTCAAATATGGAGAGGATGTCGAGGTGCTCGCCCCGGCTGATCTGCGCCAGCAGGTCCGCACCGCGGTCACCAGGGCGGCTGCCCGGTACGAAACCGGGTCGGGATCGCGAAAGTTCACCCATTTGGGTGAGGACAGCGGCGCGCCGGCCCGACGAGAATGATCCTAGGCGAGGCAGTGCGGATCGGGTGGGAGTTGGCGCCAACCGGACCGTGCGGGTCGGCCTCCGGCTTCCCGTAAGGGTGTCGGCGTGGCCCGGCCGGGACGTCAGGTTCCGACCGGGCCACACTTTTTCCAGGTCCCGCACCGCTCTCAGCGGCGCCGGGATTCCCGCTCCAGGATTTCCTGGCGGACCTCGCTGATTTCCTCGGTGCGTCGCAGGACCGGTCGCGTTGCTTCGCAGGCCGGCGTACGCGGGCAGGCGGCGCGCCGCGGGCAGATGATGCTCGCCGGGGAGCGCAGCGCATCGGCAATCCAGGCAATGTTGAGCACCTTGCCGACGGCCCTGAGCGCACGTGCCGCCGATCCCGGCACACCAGCCCGACCGGCCTTGCGCCGGCAGGCCGTGGCGATCGACTCCACCAGCGCTGTCGCGGGCGCACCCTGCGACTCCAGCGCCGGCACCAGATCGACGCCCACCGACAGCACGTGGGCGTTGCCCGCCATGTCCTGCGTGCGCACCGAGTGACAGCAGTAGAGCAGGGCGCGGTCGCCGTCCTGCAGGACCGAGATCTGCGAGGCCGGCTGCTGGCCGCCGGGGCCGTGCAGCATGCGGAACACGGCCCAGTGCGGGCAGGGATCCGAGACCATGGCCATGTTGCCCCACGGCAGCGGGATGCCATTGCCACGGTACACCGCGCGCAGGAAGCCGGGCGGATAGGCGTCGAAGAAGTGCCAGTAGCGGTACGGTGATACCGCCGTCATGCGCCGCATGATCACCGCCGGCGTGAGCTCCAGGCGGCGACCGGCCTCGACGCGATAGCTTTCGCGCGTGAGGAAGCGGCGAAACGGTGCGCGTGGTCCGAGGAGAGCGCCGGCGAAGAAACTGCACTCGAAATCCCGCCAGGCGTAGAGCACGTCCTGCGTATTCATTCCGGCCGAGACCAGCTGGCCGTCGTCCGGGCTGCCGCCCATCTCGCCGCCCGTGGCGTGCGGTGACTTCAGGCCGTCGCCCCCATGCAGGACCTTGTGCGCGAGGTGTGCGGCGAGATCGAACTTCAGGCGCGCCCGATCGGCCTGCAGCTCGCGGTTCACGTAGACGCGCGATGGCGCCTCGAAGAAGGAGCGCACCACGCTGCGCACCTCGCGCTCGTTGTCACGCGCCAGCACGGGTCGCCGGTCGAACCAGTGGATCTCCAGGCCGTGGCGGCGGCACAGGGCGAGCAGGTCCTCGACGGTGAGCGGGAAGCGTCGCTCGCCGATCTCTTCGGCCGAGCGCTCCAGGTCGGGAAAGTCGTTGCGCGACATCTCCTGGTACGCCCGGATCAGCAGGTGCGCGAACTGCCGCCCGGTGGTCCCGGTCTGCGCCAGCAGTTCCGGAATGGCTGCCTCGAGCAACTCGCGCGAGAACAGGAAACCCGGTTCGAGCGGGACGCGGGCGGCGCCGCTGCGCTCGCTGCGCGGTGCGGTCTCGACCTCGGGATTGCCATCGAGGAACCAGCCCGGCTGCTTCTGGAACACCGCAGCCAGCAGGGCGAGCAGCTCCGCGGACGGGATGCGCTGGCCGGTCTCGATCATGCTGAGGTAGGAGACCGACGGCGCGAGCGCGGCGTCCACCTGGATGCAGCGCGCGGAGACTTCCTGCAGGGTCAGGCCGTTGCGCTTGCGCAGGCTGCGGACCTTGGCGCCGAGGAAATGGCTCTTGCGCAGGAGACCGGACATAAGCTCGATGTGAAATTTACACTGTGAAATTTCGGCTGTGAAATTTCCCACCCATCCTACCGTAGGATCCGGTCCATGAAAACCGCGACCCGCACCTCCCCGGCATCCGCCGCCGCACTCGAACTCACCGCTCCGCCACCGGCCGGCGCTGCCGCGGTCCTGAACGAGACGGCACTCGGACTCGTCGCCCACCTGCACGAACGCTTCGAGCCCCGCCGCCAGGAACTGCTGGCCCTGCGCCGCAGCCGCCAGGCAGCACTCGACGCGGGCGAGTTGCCCGACTTCCTGCCCGGTACCGCCGCCATCCGCGCGGCCGACTGGCGCGTCGCTCCGGTACCCGCCGACCTGCAGGACCGGCGCGTCGAGATCACCGGACCGGTCGACCGCAAGATGATGATCAACGCGTTCAACTCGCCGGCGCGCGCCTTCATGGCCGACTTCGAGGACTCCTGTGCCCCGACCTGGGAGAACATCGTCAACGGCCAGCTCAATCTGCGCGACGCCGTCGACCGCAGCATCGCCTACACAGACCCGGCGAGCGGCCGCCAGTACCGACTCGGCGAGCGCATCGCCACTCTCATCGTGCGTCCACGCGGCTGGCACCTGCCGGAGAAGCATGTGCGCACGGGTGACGTGCCGGTCTCGGCCGCGCTGTTCGACTTCGCCGTGTTCCTCGCCAACAACCACAGCGAGCTCGCCCGCCGCGGTACCGGGCCTTATTTCTACCTGCCGAAGCTCGAGAGCCATCTCGAGGCGCGGCTGTGGAACGACGTGTTCCTCGCTGCCCAGGATTACCTCGGCATGGCGCGCGGCACGATCAAGGCGACGGTGCTCATCGAGACCATCCTCGCTGCCTTCGAGATGGACGAGATCCTCTGGGAACTGCGCGAGCACTCGGCCGGGCTGAACTGCGGGCGCTGGGACTACATCTTCAGCTTCATCAAGAAGTTCCGGAACCGCCCGGACTTCCTGCTGCCGGATCGCGGCACGGTGACCATGGACCGGCACTTCCTGAAGTCCTACGTCGACCTGCTGATCCGGACCTGCCACCGGCGCGGCGCGCATGCCATGGGTGGCATGGCTGCGCAGATACCGATCCGCGGCGACGAGGCGGCCAATGCCGAGGCCATGGCCCGCGTGCGCGCCGACAAGGCGCGCGAGGCTGCGGCCGGACACGACGGCACCTGGATCGCGCACCCCGGCCTTGCGGAGGTCGCACTCGCCGCGTTCGACCCGGTCATGCCGGGGCCGAACCAGCTGCACCGCCTGCGCGACGACGTTGTCGTCACGGCGGCCGACCTGCTCGCCGTGCCGACCGGCCCGATCACCGATGCCGGCCTGCGCCACAACCTGCGCGTCGGCGTGCAGTACGTCGAGGCCTGGCTCGGCGGCCAGGGCTGCGTGCCGCTCTATCACCTGATGGAGGATGCGGCTACCGCCGAGATCTCCCGCGCACAGTTGTGGCAGTGGTTGCGCCACGGCGCCCGCACCGACGATGGCAACGCGGTGACTGCCGCGCGTTGTTCCCGGGCGCTCGCCGAGGAACTGGCGGTGATCGAGCGCGAGGTCGGTCCGGCGCGCTTCGCGGCCGGCCGCTTCGACACGGCCGCGAGGCTGTTTGGCGACATGATCACCAGCACCGCATTCGACGAATTCCTGACCTTGCCCGCCTACGACTACCTGCCCTGAGGACGACAAAATGAACAAGCAGATGCAGAACGATGCCGAGCAGCTTCGCCGCGAGTGGGCCGACAGCCCGCGCTGGGCGGGTATCACCCGCGCCTATACGGCCGATGATGTGGTGCGGTTGCGCGGTTCGGTCCGGATCGAGCACAGCCTGGCGCGCCAGGGCGCGGAGAAATTCTGGCGCCTGCTGCAGACCGAAGCTGTCGTCGCAGGGCTCGGTGCGGTCACCGGCAACCAGGCCGTCGAGGAAGTCCAGGCGGGGCTCAAGGCGATCTACTGTTCGGGCTGGCAGGTGGCCGGCGACGGCAACAGCGCCGGCGAGATGTACCCGGACCAGAGCCTGTACCCGGTCGATTCCGTGCCGAAGATGGTCGAGCGCATCAACAACGCGCTGCTGCGCACCGACCAGATCCATCACATGCAGGACGACCACCGCATCGACTGGATGGTGCCGATCATCGCCGATGCCGAGGCGGGCTTTGGCGGCAACCTCAACGCTTTCGAGCTGACCAAGGCGCTGATCCGCTCCGGCGCCGCGGCGGTGCACTTCGAGGACCAGCTGTCCTCGGCGAAGAAGTGCGGACACCTCGGCGGCAAGGTGCTGGTGCCGACCCAGGATGCGATCAACAAGCTGGTGGCGGCGCGCTTCGCGGCCGATGTCCTCGGTGTGCCGACCGTGCTGATCGCCCGCACGGATGCCGACGCCGCCGACCTGCTGCAGTCCGACTACGATGCCCGCGACGCGGCCTTCCTGACCGGCGAGCGCACACCCGACGGTTTCTTCCGCGCCCGCGCCGGGCTCGAGCAGGCGATCGACCGCGGCCTGTCCTACGCGCCCTACGCTGACCTCATCTGGTGCGAGACCTCGAAGCCCGACCTCGCGCAGGCCGAGCGCTTCGCGCAGGAAATCCACGCACGGTTTCCGGGCAAGCTCCTTGCCTACAACTGCTCGCCCTCGTTCAACTGGAAGGCCAACTTGCCCCCGGAGCGGCTGCACGACTTCCGCGAGCGTCTCGCCGCGATGGGCTATCGATTCCAGTTCATCACGCTGGCCGGCTGGCACGCGCTCAACCTGTCGATGTTCGAGCTGGCGCGCGCCTATCGCCAGGATGGCATGTTCGCGTACTCCGAGATGCAGCAGCGCGAGTTCGCCAACGAAGCGCACGGCTTCCGCGCCACCAAGCACCAGGCCTTCGTCGGCACCGGCTACTTCGATGCGGTGCAGACGGCGATCTCGGGCGGCGCGTCCTCGACCACCGCCATGGCGGGCAGCACCGAGACGGCGCAGTTTCGCAGCGCCGCCGGCCACTGAGGCCGGCAGGCGCAGGTCCGATGCACATGGACGGAGCCCGACAGCTGGCGGCGCAGGGAGCGGGCACGATCGGCCTGGCCGGTGCCGTCGCGCGGGCTATCTTTGCCGCCTTTGAGGACTATAACCAGGAATTCCGCGCCATCACGCGACGCGCCCAGCGGCGCTTCGAGGAATGCGAGTGGAAACTCGGCGCGCGCGACGCGGTGGAGCGCATCGAGCTCTACGACCGGCGTGTCGAGAAGTGCCTGGCGGGCCTCGTCGGACGCATGGGCCGACAGGTCGCCGACGAGGCGGCCTGGGTCGAGGTGCGTCGTGCCTACGCGGGCCTGATCGGCGACTGTCCGGACCGCGAGTTCTACAAGACATTCTTCAACTCGCTTACCCGCCAGGTCTTTGCCACGGTGGGCGTCAACGACCAGGTCGAGTTCGTGGCCCTCGACCTCGAACCCACGCTCGACGCCGGTGTGGCGCCGAGCCGTCACTACGACACGGCACGGGGCCTTGGGGCGGCCCTGGCCGCCATGCTCGCGGACCTGCCCTGGGGCCGGCTGATCCGCGACCAGGCGGCGGCTGCCGCCGGCATCGCCGCCGAGATCACCGGCCTTCTCGCCGCGCGCGGTCTCGACCGCACCGTGGGTGAGCTCGAGACGCTCGAGCCGGTCTTCTACCGCGGCACGCGCGCCTTCCTCGTCGGGCGCATGGCCGGGCCGGACTGGATGCTGCCGCTTGTCGTCGCGCTCAAGCACGACGAGCAGGGCATCACGGTCGATGCCGTGATGATGTCCGACTACGAAGTCAGACCGCTGTTCGGTTTTTCCCGCTCCTACTTCCACGCGGACCTGGCGCCGGTCGGTGCGGCGGTGCGCTTCCTGCGTACCATCATGCCGGGCAAGGCGACCGACGAACTCTATACCGTGCTCGGCCGTGCCAGGCAGGGCAAGACCGAACGCTATCGCACGCTGTTTCGCCACCTGCAGCACTCGCACGACCAGTTCGTGCACGCCGAGGGCGCGCGCGGCATGGTCATGATCGTGTTCACGCTTGCCTCGCTCGATATCGTCTTCAAGGTGATCCGCGACCGCTTCGCCTTCCCGAAGACCGCCACGCGCGAGGAGGTCATGGACAAGTACCGGTTCGTGTTCCGCCACGACCGGGTCGGCCGCCTGGTCGACGCCCAGGAGTTCCGGCGCCTGCGCTTTCCGCTGCAGCGCTTCGCACCGGAGCTGCGTGACGAGCTGCTGGCGGAGGCGGCGCAGACCTGCCGCATCGAGGGCGATGACCTCATCGTCGAGCACTGCTACCTCGAGCGGCGCATGAAGCCGCTCGACGTGTACCTGCGCGAGGCCGACACGGCGACTGCGCGTCGCGCCATCCGCGACTACGGCCAGGCGATGCGCGACCTGGCGCTGTCGAACGTGTTTCCGGGCGACCTGTTGCTGAAGAACTTCGGCGTTTCGCGTCACGGCCGCGTGATCTTCTACGACTACGACGAGCTGTGCCTCGTCACCGAGTGCAACTTCCGCGACCTGCCGGCGGCGCGCGACGCCGAAGACGAGGTCCGCGCCGAGCCCTGGTTCTACGTCGGCCCGAACGATGTCTTCCCCGAACAGTGGCTCGATTTCCTCGGACTGCGCGGCGAACTGCGCACGGAGTTCCTGCAGCACCACGCCGACCTGCTGACGGCCGGGTACTGGCGCGGGCTGAAGCATTCACACGAGGCCGAGCAGCATCTCGAGGTGCTCCCGTACGTGGCCCGCCGCACCGTGGCCACGATGAGCTGAACGGCTCGCGCCCGGACCCACTCTCCCGGCTAGAATGACGGGCTTTCGTGTCCGTCCCGGGGTGTGTCGTGTCACGTGACAAGCTGGTCCTGCTGACGGGCCTCGTCACCTACGGGATGGGGCAGTCGCTGCTGTTCGTGATCTTCACGCCCCTCGCGCGCGCGCTCGGGCTGGTCGAGTGGCAGCTCGGCGCCATCATCGCCGCCTCCAATGTCGCGCTCGCCGTGTCGGCACCGCAATGGGGACGCGCCAGTGACCGGGTCGGGCGACGCACCGTGTTCCTGATCGGGCTGGCGGGCTATGTCGTCGGCTATGCGATGCTCGCGCTTGGCGTGCATGCGGGGCTGTCGGGCTGGCTCGGCACGGGGCCGCTGTTCGCACTGCTGCTGGCACTGCGCTTTGCCTACGGGCTTGTCGTCGGTGGCATCGGCCCCGCGGCTACGGCCTACATTGCCGACACCACCGACGAGCGCTCGCGTTCCCGGGGCATGGCGCTGATTGCCATGGCGGGCGGTCTCGGCACGATCATCGGTCCGGCATTCGGCGGCGCACTGGCGGGCGTCGATCCCGTGTTCCCGATGTACGCGGCCGCTGCGCTGGCGTTTGCCGCGGGCGTCTGGGCGCTCCTCGCGCTGCCCGAGCCGGTGCGCTGCGTCGCCCCCGGACCGGTCCCGCGCCTGGGCATGCTCGACCCACGGGTACTGCCCTACCTGGCGGGCTGGGTGGTCGTATTCGGTGTGTTCACGGGCGTGCAGACGATCACCGCATCGTATGTCGTCGACCGCCTCGGCGTGACCGATGTCGTCGGCGGACAGCGCATCATGATGGTGGCGTTGCTGACCATGGCGTGCTGTGCGCTGCTGGTGCAGGGCGTCGTGCTGCCGCGCTGGAAAGCGCCGCCGGCGACGCTGTTGCACACCGGCTTCGCCCTCATGACGGCCGGCCTCCTGCTGGTCGCCGCGGGCGGCGCACCCGCAGCGCTGTACGCGGGCTATGCGGCTTTCGGTCTGAGTTTCGGGTTCACCGCCCCGGGTCTCAATGCCGCTGGCAGCCTGAGCGTAAAGCCGGAGGAGCAGGGTGCCGTGGCCGGGTTGCTGTCGGCAGCACCGACCATCGGCATGATCGTCGGGCCGATCCTCTGCGGCATGTTCTACCGCATCGGCCCGGCGTTGCCGATCCTTGGTGGCGCTGCACTGACGGCGCTCACCGGGGCGTGGTTTCTCGCGGTGCGGGTGCCGGATCCGGCGGCAGAGCGGGGTTGATACGGCGTCGGCGGGTGGAGTGCCCGCGACGTCAATTCCCATCCTGCCCACGCCAGCCGCGCACCGCAGCAGTGATCGCCGCGGCGACCGCTGCGGGCTGCTCCTCGTGCACGTAGTGCCCTGCATCCGGTACGGTCACCAGCCGGGCTCCGGGAATCAGCGCGCGCACGGCCTCGGCTTCTCCTGCCGGCTTGCTGTGATCCTGTTCGCCCCAGACGACGAGCGTCGGCACGTGCACGCGGCGCGCCACGGCCGGTTCCCTGCCGCTGCCGTACTGGCTCATCAGCGAGGTCATGCCGTCGAGGTAGTCGGTGCTGCGGGTCGCGAGCATCACGTCGGCCATCACCTGCGCAGTCACGAGCGAGGGATCGAGGAACGAGCGGCGCAGGGAGCTCTCGCGGAACCCGGGCGTCGCGAACAGTCTCGCCATCACCCGCGGTATCGGCCAGACCGGGTACTTCATGAACGACGGCACACCCGTGGTGATGATCCCGGGATTCATGAGCACCACACCGGTAACATGCGGGTCGACGGCCGCCACGTAAACGGCCAGCGTGCCGCCCATCGAGTGGCCGCCGACGATATAGCGCTCCAGCCCCAGGGCGGCGGCAAAATCGGCGATGGTGCGTGCCTGCGCGGCATTGCCGTAGTCGTGTGCGGCCGGCTTGGCGGAAAGGCCGAAGCCGGGGACATCCACGGTGATCACGTGGAAGTCCACGGCGAGCAGCGGTGCCAGCAAACGGAAACTCTGCAGCGAATTGGCGAAGCCGTGCACCAGCAAGAGGTTCGGTCGCCCCGGGCCGCGGGCGCCGAATTCGCGGTAACGCAGGTCCATCCCGTCGACCGGGATGAAGCGATCCGCGGCGCCAGCCAGCTCGCGCGCGCTGGCGGTCGCGGCCGGCACCGGCCAGTACGCGTACACGGCGAGGCCCGCCCACGGCAGCGCCACCAGTGCCAGTACGACGAGCAGGATCCGGCGCAGGATGTGCATTGGTCAATGACTTGCGTGGGGTCCGCATCCTAGCACGCGAGCGATGACCGGCACCGGCTGCGACGGCTGCAGCTCTTGCCGTATGCTGTAGCGGGAAATACCGGAGTTGCCGAACGTGCGATTCGCCACCTGTCTCGTCCTGCTGTGCGGTCTCGCCAGCGCCCATGCGACCGCGGCCTCACCGTTTACCGACTACAGCGGGCGGGAGCTCTACACCCGCTTCTGCGCCAGCTGCCACGGCGAGGCGGGCTTCGGCGACGGCCCGGTCGCGCCAGCGCTGAAGGTGATCGTCCCGGACCTCACGCGCCTGTATCAACGCCACGGTGGCAGTTTCCCGGAGGATCTGGTGCGGCGGATCATCGACGGGCGGCAGGTCTACCCGGCGCACGGCTCGCGCCTCATGCCCGTGTGGGGCCAGGAATTGTGGCTTGCCGCAGGCGCAAGCACCGAGGCCGGTGCCGAGGTCGACCGCATGGTCGATCGTCTCGTCGACTACCTGCGTTCCATCCAGCAGTAGCAGTGCAGCAAGACGCTGCGGCGGATTGACGCGGTGTCGGTTGCGGCCGGGGGCGTCCTCTTATGATCGGTGACGGACGGGACACTGGGAACGCGGCATGACCGGTTCGCGGCACGACATCGCCTGGGAGCGACGCCGCCAGCTGCAGGTGCGTCAGGCGCTGGCGGCGGGCCTTGCCGGGCCGCGCGGTACGGATGCTGCGCGCGTGCGTTTCCTGCTGGCCTGTGCGGATTACCTGGTGTTCGCGATGGACCGGCTGCACCTCCAGGACCATGCACTCGACGCACTGTTGCGCGAACGGCTCGCAGCGGACGACACCGAACCCCTGGCCCTGCTCGAGACGGTGGCCGAGCGGCTTGCCATGAGCCGCGAGCTGGTCGAGTGGCTGCGCTGGGCCGCGGGCGAGTTGCGCCGCGACGGTACGGCGGCACTGGCGACCTTCGAGGCCGGCGCCCGGCGCTTTACCGCGGATTTCCAGGGGCCCGCAGCCGCGCACCGCAATCCGATGGCGGCATGGACCACGCGCCTCGTCACCGAGTCCGACTGGGTAGGCATCGCCGGCAGCACCGACGCCAGTCGTGCGCGCGAGGCAGAGCTGTACGCGGCCGTGCGGGCCGCTGCGCCTGCCGGAGCCGATCCCGAGACCTTCGCCACCGGGCGCTCACCCGCAGCGGCTGCAGCCCCGACCCAATAAACCTGTCCGGGAGGACCACCATGCTCGTTCGACGGATCACTACTGCCTGTCTGTTTGCCGCCTGCGCGTGGCTCACGACTACAACGCTCGCTGCCGGCGATGAGCACGCCGACCATGCCGCCATGGACCACTCGACCATGGATCACTCGCAGCACGCCGTGCGTGACGAGCTCGGCCGCAGCCTGCACGACATGAAGCACCAGATGGATCCGGCCCTGACGAAGGAACTGCGCGAGAAAATTCCCCTGTATCACAGCTACTCGGACGCCGAGATCGCGTTGTCGATGGACATGATGGGTCCGGAGTACGCCTGGTACATCAGCCCGTCGAACCTGCGTGGCGAGCAGGGGGTGCTCATCCTGCTGCACGGTTTCCGCGACCAGGGTGACCGCGTGTTCCGCGACCGCATGCAGCCGATCGGCAACATCTTCCCGACTGCACTCGGCATCGGCATGGCCATGATGATGTCGAGTCACATCCAGGTTGCGCTCGACGACCTCAAGGCGGCCGGGGTGAAGCAGGTGGTGGTGGTTCCCGTGGTGTCCTCGGCCACCAACGAACTGTATCGGCAGTGGCTCTACATCTTCGGCCAGGAGGACCAGGCCGAGTTCGCGACGGTCCCACGCGTGAAGACCGACCTCGATGTCCACCTGGTGGCACCACCCGGCGACAATCCACTGATCGCGGAGATCCTGCTCGACCACGCGCTGGAACTGAGCACCAACCCGAAACAGGAGACGGTGATCATCGCGGGCCACGGGCCGACCGGGGCCGAGGACAATGCGCAGGAGATGGCGGTGCTGGCCGAGGTCGGCAAGATCGTGCAGCAGGACGGCGGTTTCGCCGCCGTGCACGGCATCACCCTGCAGGACGACGCACCGCCGGAGATCCGCGCCGCCAACGTGAAGAAGCTGCGTGCGCTCGTGGAGGATGCGACGCGAGCGGGCCGCCGCGTAATCGTGGTCACCAACCTGATCGGTGCGCGGACGATCCAGGCCAAGCTGCGCGAGGACCTGAAGGGTCTCGACTTCCGCTTCAACAACAAGGGCATCGTCCAGCACGACAACTTCGTGAAGTGGCTGGGCGAGGCCGTGCGCAAGGCCTTCGAGGACACCGCTGCCACGCGTACGGCGGCACGCTGAGGGTTGCCGCGGCAGCGGCCTTTATTGGTGAGAAGACTCGCGGCTTGCGCCGCTCCCACAGTCTGGAGAGCTGTCTGCTGTGGGAGGGGCGCAAGCCCCGACTACGGCCAATGACCGTCGGCCAGAACGCAGGAGCCTCCCCGCAGGGAGGCTCCTGATCTTCATTCCGGGCGTCCGCGACTACGGGTTGACCCAGGTCCCCGCCTGGAAGCCGCAGCCGATCTCGAGATCCTTCGGATCCCCGTCGAAGTACAGCAGCTTGGTCGCGCCCTTGTCGCAGGTCCCGACCAGCGCTTCGGTCGGGCAGGCGCCTGCAGCATGCACGGCTTCCTTGTTCTCGTCGGTCTTGCCGAGTTCCTCGCACTTGGCGGCGTCGATCGGCATTTCGCAGACCTTGAACGGGCCGGCGAACATGTTCTGCTGGATGTACCTGCAGTGTCCGGCATCGTCCGCCAGGGCCGTCCCCGCCAGTGGACCGGCAGCCAGCAGCGCGACTGCTGCGAGCCGGGCCGTGAATGTCATCGTCATGGTAGCTGCTCCCTCGTTGGCTATCGTTGTCGTTGGTTCGCGGCTGCTTCACCGGGCTGGTTGTTGCATTCTGGCAACGCGATAACACCGGCCGCGATGGCAGCGGATATTCGCACGCCACAGGTGCCAAAGCCAGCGGGCGGCGCCGGCTGGTGGACCTGCCCGCGAAACGTCCGCACGCTGCCGGCGCCTGCACCACCGTCGTTGGCGCCCGCTCGAAGGGCAGCGCAGGCGCACCGGCATCAGTGCGCACGGATACGGTCGCCTTATGATCCGCACTCACCACGAATGTCGTAGCACCAGTTCATCGGGAGTCAGGGATCAATGACATACAAGGTTATCCAGTGGGCCACCGGGGCAATCGGCAAGACCTGCCTGCGGCAGGTCATCGAGCATCCGGACCTGGAACTCGTCGGGTTGTTCGTGCATTCGCCGTCCAAGGTGGGCAAGGATGCGGGCGAGATCGCGCGCCGGCCGTTCACCGGCATCAAGGCCACCAACTCGGTCGACGAGATCGTCGCGCTCGATGCCGATGTGGTGCTGCACCTTCCGCTGAACCACGCGGCGACATTCGAGGAGCACGACAGCAACATCAAGCGGCTGCTGGCCTCCGGAAAGAACGTCATCACGACCGTGGCGCACACCTACCCGTATGCGCTCGGCGCCGAGTATGCCGCGGGATTCGAGGCGGCCTGCCGCCAGGGCAATTCCACGCTGTTCGGCACCGGCATCAACCCCGGCTTCCTCGGCGAGCGCCTGGCTGTGATGCTGACCGGTCTGTGCACCAAGGTCGACAGCATCATCGCCACCGAGGCCTACGACGTGCGTGAGGTCCTGTCGGCGGGGTTCGTGTTCGAGCAGATGGGCGTAGGCAAGCCGCTCGAATACCACACGCAAGGCACCACGGTGCTGAGCGTCTACCGGCACATCTTCAGCGAGGTGGTCGGTTACGTCGGCCACGCCCTGCAGGTCGACTTCGACGAAGTGGTCGAGGATCACGAGTACGCGGTCGCACAGCAGGATCTCGTGCTGGCCGCAGGCCCGGTCAAGGCGGGCGGCGTCGTCAACTGCCGTTTCCGCTGGCACGGCATGAAGAACGGCAAGCCGTTCTTCACGATCCAGCTGCTGTGGTTCTGCGATCGCAGTCTCCCGGGCTGGAATGTCCCGGACGGCTGGGACATCGAGATCAAGGGAGCGCCCGGGATCAGGATGCGCCTGGACCTCGTCGAGCCCGAAGGCATGCCCGACCGCTCCAAGGCGATGCAGTACCACGTCGCTGCTCCGGTG
Source organism: uncultured Chromatiaceae bacterium (assembly GCA_964415505.1). GTDB lineage: Bacteria > Pseudomonadota > Gammaproteobacteria > Steroidobacterales > QUBU01. The sequence continues at coordinate 51,796 of CAYQAR010000015.1, forward strand.
CTGCGCGCGATCCCCGAGGTCATCAGGGCGAAGCCGGGCATCCTGCTGCCACCGGTGTTCGCGGCGTACTCACCGCGGATGAAGTAAGCGGCTGTCGGACTGCTGTCGCGCCCGACGGGGCGCGACAGCGCCGGTTTCAATCAGACCCGTCGCGACGCCTGGACCGGACGCCGTTCAGCTGGTGGCCGGCACGGCGTTGCCGGCTTCGGGGCAACTCGCCGCCGGTGCTGCAGCGGGCGTACCGGTCACGTCCGGGCGGCTGGTCGTGGCGATGTCGCGATAGGCTTTCCAGTTGCCATCGACATGCCGCCAGGCGACCACGTACTTGCCGTAGTCGAGACGATTCCCGGCGGCATCGCGCGCTTCGTAGGTGCCGGTTTCGATCGCGAGATCGCCGGCGGCGTCGAGCGTCAGGATCTCGAGGTCGAGGCTGGCAAGTCCCGCGGCGATGGCGTTGCGGAAATGGTCCTCGATGGCGGCGGGGCCCGACACGGTTCCCGATCCGGCCGGCAGCAGGAGCGCGTCATCCGCATAGTGCGCGACGATCGCAGCGGGGTCACCGCGCTTCACCGACTCGACTGTGGCCTGGTTGGCAGCCTCGATGGCGGCGCGGGTCCGTGTGTCCGCAGCACCATCGCCAGCCGGCGGTGGCGGCTGCCCGCAGCCGGCGATTGCCATGGCGAAGGCGAACGGTGCGAGGGCGCGGACAGCCGGATGCATGCGGGTGAACTCCAGGGCAACGCAGAGGAGACGAGAGGCGGGATTTCACGCCGTGCCGGCGCAGGGGTCAAGGGGCGGGGAGGCGGGGTCACGCGGAAGGAAGGTCGCGACTTCAACTGCGGGTTCATCGGATCTCTTCGTAGGAGCGGCTTCAGCCGCGACTCCTCTTTCACCGGCCTGCAGACGGCTGTTGCCCGGCCACCGGCGGCGGGACGCTCGCTACGCACATCCTGTGCTC
>CAYQAR010000016.1:0-22301 GCA_964415505.1 uncultured Chromatiaceae bacterium
TACTGGATCGGACTCACCGCGTGTGCGAAGGTCACGCCCGCCGCGCGCCACAGCGTCGTCCACGTGCCTGCCCCGGGCGGCACGGTTCGGCCGGAAAAGGTTTCCCCCTGCATGAATTCTCCCGACGCCGCGACTGCCGGCCGCAGGTTCTGGTTCATCTGGCTCGCGCCTGGCGTGAGCCTCGTCAACATGTGGGCCTACGTGGCGGCCGCCTACGCTACGATCGGGCTGCTCACCTTCATTGCCATCAGCACGCCCTACGTGCTGCATGCCAACCTTGGCATCCCGGCTGCGCGCCAGGGCCAGGTGACCGGCGACCTGCAGCTGCTCAACGAGATCGTCATGCTGCTCGCCTTCGCACCGGCCGGTGTGCTGGCGGACCGGCTCGGGCGGCGCGGGGTCTACGCGTTTGGCCTGCTGGCGATGGGCGTGGCCTACTTCCTCTTTCCGCTCGCGACCTCGGTTGGTGAGCTGGCCGGGTTTCGCGTCATCTTCGCCTTCGGCGTTGCCGCAGCGACCGGCATGCTCGCGACGGTCGTCGCCGATTACCCGCAGGACCGCTCGCGCGGCGCGCTGATCGCCTTCGGCGGGGTGCTGAACGGACTCGGCGTGGTGGTGGTGACGCTCGGGCTGGGGCGCATGCCGCACTGGCTGGTCGAGCGCGGCTACGACGCTGTCACGGCGGGACGTCTGACGCACTGGGTGTTCGCCGCGCTGTGCACGACCATGGCCGTCGTTGTCTATGTCGGCCTGCAGAAGGGCACGCCCCTTCACCGCGGCGAACGGCTGCCGGTGCGCGAGCTCGCCCGAAGCGGCCTGCGGGCGGGACGCCAGCCGCGGATCGCACTGGCCTATCTCTCGGCCTTCATCGCCCGCAGCGACCAGGTGATCCTCGCCACGTTCACCGTGCTGTGGGGACAGACGGCGGGTATCGCCGCGGGCCTCGCGCCCGCGCAGGCATCGGGCATCGGCTCGCGCATCTTCGGTACGGCCGCGCTGTCATCGCTCCTGTGGCTGCCGGTGATCGCCGCAATCACACGGCGCATGAACCGCGTCTCGGCGGTGGCCGTCTGCATGGCGATCGCCACTGCGGGTTACCTGTCCATGCTGCTCGTCGAGCATCCGCTCGAACCGGCTGCGCTGGGCTGGTTCGCGTTCCTCGGCATTGGCCAGATCAGCGCCTTCTTCGGGGCGATGATGCTGATCAGCCACGAGGCGCCGGTAGCCTCCCGCGGCGCGGTGATCGGTGTCTTCAACGTCTGCGGTGCCGTGGGCATCCTGCTGTCGGCAAGCATCGGCGGACGCCTGTTCGACTCCGTCGGCCCGGCAGCGCCATTCGCCATGATCGGCGTGGCGGCGGGCGTGGTCACGTTGTTCGCGCTCTACGTGCGCTGGCACGACCCGGGCGACGGGCATGCCGGCTCCGGGGTGCTTGCCGTTCCGCACTGAGCGGTCCAGCAGAAGCGCCGGCCCTGCAGGAGCGACGCCAGTCGCGAATCTTCCGGCGGGAGTTTGTGCTCCTCCTGCCAACACACCCGATGTGTCGGTGAGGTTGCTCCGTGCCGCCGCCGGAAACCAGAACCTCAGCTGCCCTCACCGGCCGTGGGTCGGTGCCTGATCGGCGGGCGTCTCGAGCCAGCGAGGCAGGATGCCGAGCGCCCGCGAGAGCCGAGCGAGCGAAGCACAGGGATGTGCGCAGCGAGCGTCCCGCCGGGCGGGCGCCGACCCGCGGCCTGGCACAGCAGGGGAGCGAGAGTCGGGACTTGCGTCCCTCCCACGGGAGGGACGGCTACGCAGCGACCTTGAAGCCGGCGTCGGTGATGGCTTTCTCCAGTGCGGTGCGTGCGATGACCGCCGGGTCGAACTCGACCGAGACGATGCCGGCGTTGCGGTCGGCCTTCGCGGCGGCCACGCCCTTGTGGCTGGTGAGCGCGTTCTGCACGCTGCGCTCGCAGCCGCCGCAGGTCATGCCCGATACCTTGATCTGCACCTTTTCCATGCCCGAATCTCCTGGATGGCTGTTCACTGCCGTGGATCCTTCACCTGCGGCGGGCGCCAGCGGCGCAGCAACAGCGAATTGCTGACCACGCTCACGCTGCTCATCGCCATGGCGGCTCCGGCGAGCGCCGGGGTCAGCAACCCCAGCGCCGCCAGCGGAATGCCGACGACATTGTAGATGAAGGCCCAGAACAGGTTCTGCCGGATCTTGCTGAAGGTGGCCCGGCTGGCGGCGATGGCGCCCGCAACCAGGCGCGGGTCGGGCCGCATCAGGGTGATGCCGGCGGTCTCCATGGCAATGTCGGTGCCGCTGCCCATGGCGATGCCGACATCGGCGGCAGCCAGCGCCGGGGCATCGTTGATGCCGTCGCCGACCATGCCGACGACACGGCCCGCCCGGGCGAGCTCGCCGACGACCTCGGCCTTGCCCTCGGGGCGCACGCCGCCGCGTGCCTCGTCGATGCCGACTTCCGCGCCGATCACCTCGGCAACGCGGGCGGCATCGCCGGAGACGAGCAGGCTGCGCACGCCGATGTCGCGCAGCGACGCCACGGCGGCGCGGGCCTCGGGTCGCAGCGGGTCGGCGATCGCCATGATGCCGATGATGCCGGCGGCATCGGCGACCCAGACCACGGTGCGGGCCTGGTCCTGCCAGGCGCGGGCGCGCGCGGTTTCGCCGAGCGTGTCGATCTGGCGCTTTTCCAGCGCGCGTGCGCTGCCGATCATGATCTCGCGGCCACCGACGGTGCCGACCACGCCGTAGCCGGTGAGGCTGCGAAAACCGCTGACCGGCTCGGGCGCGACCCCGATCTCACGCGCGCGATCCATGACGGCGCGTGCCAGCGGATGCTCGCTCGCCTGCTGCACCGATGCGGTGAGCTGCAGCAGCTCCGCCTCGGTGCCGCGCAGCACGTGCACGCCGACCACGGCGGGACGCCCGGCGGTGAGCGTGCCGGTCTTGTCGAAGATCACGGTGTCGATGCGATGCGCACGCTCGAGCGCGGCGACATCCTTGATGAGGATGCCGGCGCGCGCGGCCGCGCCCGTGCCGGTCATGATCGCGGTGGGCGTGGCCAGCCCGAGCGCGCAGGGGCAGGCGATCACCAGCACCGACACGGCGGCGATGAAGGCGTGCTCGAACTGGCCATCGAAGGCGATCCAGCCCGCGAAGGTCACCACGGCGATCGCCACGACCACGGGCACGAACACGGCGCTGATGCGATCGACCAGGCGCTGTACCGGCGCCTTGCCCGCCTGGGCGTTTTCGATCATGCGGATGATGCGCGCGAGCGTGGAGTCCTCGCCGACCGCCGTCGCCTGGATTTCGAGCAGCCCGGTGCCGTTGATTGCCCCGCCGGTGACCTGTGCACCCGGGGCCTTCGGCACCGGCAGGCTCTCACCGGTGATCAGGGCCTCGTCGACCTCGCTCGCGCCTCCCGTGACCCGGCCGTCCACCGGGATGCGCTCGCCAGGGCGCACCACGACGAGGTCGCCGGTGCGGACCTCGCTCACCGGCAGTTCCACCTCGACGCCGTCCGCACGGCGCACGCGGGCCGTTTCCGGGCGCAGCGCCATGAGCTGGCGGATCGCGGCGGTGGTGCCGCGCTTGGCGCGGGTCTCGAGGTACTTGCCGAGGATCACCAGCGTGATCACCACGGCGGAGCCCTCGAAGTACAACCGGCCCGCGGCTTCGTCGCCGAGCGTGGCCATGAGCCAGACGCTGTAGGCCCAGGCTGCGGTGGTGCCGAGCGCCACCAGCACGTCCATGTTGCCGGACCCGGCCCGCAACGCCTTCGCGGCGCCGCGGTAGAAGCGCGCACCACAGATGAACTGCACGGGCGTCGCCAGCAGGAACTCGAGCCACGGCGACAGGTGGAAGTGCAGGCCGGCGGTCATCGCGACCATCTGCGCGACGAGCGGGGTGGTCAACACCGTGGCCGTCGCCAGCATCAGCAGTTCGCGGCGCAGCGTCGCCTGTTCCCGGATGCGGTGCTCGGCATCGGCCTGCGAGCGCTCGTCGGCCGCAGCCGGGAAGCGCGCCTCGTACCCGGCGCGGGCGACAGCCGCGGCCAGTTCCGCGGCGCTGGCGATGCCGTCGACGGCCCTGACATCGGCCCGCTCGAGCGCCAGGTTGACGTTGGCCTCGACGACGCCGGGCACGGCGCGCAGCGCCTTCTCCACGCGCGTCGAGCAGGCGCTGCAGGTCATGCCGTCCACGGCGAACGAGAAGGTGCGTTCCGGCACCTGGAAGCCGGCGCGTACGACGGCCTCGGCGACCGCGGCGGCGCTGGTCGCGGCCGGGTCGTAGTGCACGTCGGCCCGTTCGAGCGCGAAATTGACCGTGGCGCTGCGCACGCCCGGTGCCCGTCCGAGGGCGCCCTCGAGCCGGGTGGCACAGGCGCTGCAGGTCATGCCGGCCACGGGCAGGCTGAGCTGGTCCGGAGCCTTCACGGCGGTTTGCGGCAGCGCATTCATGGCAGGAGTCGATGGGCAGTCATGATGGCATGGTAGTCCGGTGGCCAAGGCCCCGGCAATGGTTTGGACCCGAAACCATTTCGCCGGTCGGGGCGTTTCTGTTCTGGTCGGGGCTTGCGCCCCTCCTACAGAAGGCGCCTCCCCAACCTGTGGGAGCGGCGCCAGCCGCGACTCCATCAGTCGGGGCTGGCGCCCCTCCCACGGACCCAACATCTCCTGTGGGAGCGACGCCAGTCGCGACTGTCTTACATCCGGACAGTTCATTCCTGGCCGGGCAGCAGGGGATGGCGTGAGGAGAGCGGCACGCGCCTGCGGCGGCTGTGGAAGAGGTGCAGGTACTCGGTGAACACGGCGCGACCGAGCGCCAGCGAACGGCCGATATGCGCCTGTGTCTCGGCGAGGATGTGGTCCGGGTGCCCTTGCGCACCCAGGCATTCGAGTTCGCGTGCCATCACCGGCGTGTGCACCCAGCGGTGGATGAGCGGTGCATCGACTTCGAGATGGAACTGCAGGCCGTAGACGTTCTCGCCGTAGCGGAACGCCTGGTTGGGGCAGGAACGCGAGCTGGCGAGGTGCACCGCGCCCGGCGGGATCCCGAAGGTGTCACCGTGCCACTGGAAGATCTTTTCCGTGCCGGCGAAGTGGCCGAGCAGCGGGTCGCGTGCGCCGTCCGCCGTGGTCGTCACGTCGTGCCAGCCGATCTCGCGCTGCGGGTTGCGCGTCACATGGGCACCGAGGGCGCGGGCGATGAGCTGGGCCCCGAGGCAGATGCCGAGCACCGGCAGGCCGCGATCGATGGCCGTGCGGATGGCATCGGTCTCCACGCCGAGGTGCGGGTAACGCCCGATCTCGTCGCAGTTCATCGGCCCACCGAGGACGACCAGGCCGTGGTAGCGCTCGACGGCCGGGCGCGCCTCGGCCTGGCGGCTGAAGTTCAGGTAGCGGATGCGATAGCCCGCTTCGCGCAGCAGCGGGTCGAGCGTGCCGAGGATCTCGTGCGGGACGTGCTGGAAGACGAGGATGCGGCGCATGGCGTCAGTCTTCCAGCCGGAACGCGTCGGCATCCTGCCACGCGGGGAACTTCGCACGGTAGCGCAGCAGTGCGGCGGCATCGAGGCGCACGGTCACGACGCGCTCGCCATCGCCGAGGTCGGCGACGATGTTGCCGAGGTGATCGGCCACCAGGCTGTCGCCGCAGTAGGCGATGGTGTTGCCGTCGGTGCCGGTGCGGTTGACCCCGATGGCGTAGCACTGGTTCTCCACCGCACGCGCCGGCAGCAGCGCGCGCCAGGCGCTGCGCCGCGCCGCCGGCCAGTTCGCCACGTAGAGCTGCAGGTCGAAGGCATCTGCGCCGCGGCTCCACACCGGAAAGCGCAGGTCGTAGCAGATGAGCGGGCACACGCGCCAGCCGTCGAGCATCGTCACCACGCGCTCGTGGCCCGGGCTGTAGCGCTCGTGCTCACCAGCCATGCGGAAGAGGTGGCGCTTGTCGTACCAGCGCATGGCGCCATCGGGTGGCATCCAGACCAGGCGGTTGTGGAAGCGCGACCCGTCGCGGATCACGAGGCTGCCGCACAGGGTCACGCCATGGCGTCGCGCCGTCGCGGCGAGCCAGGCGACACTCTCACCGTCCATGGTCTCGGCGCAGGGTGCGGGCTCGAGCGTGAAGCCGGTGGCGAACATCTCGGGCAGGACGACCAGCGAGCCGCGTTCCTCATGCGCCGCGATGAGCGCGTCCAGCCGGCGGCGATTGGCCGGCGGGTCGAGCCAGGCGAGATCCGCCTGCACCAGCGTCACGCTCAGATCGCGCACAGGAGCTCCGCTGCCGCGCGCAGCGTGCGATCGTCCTTGGCGAAGCACAGCCGCAACAGGCGCGTGCCATCCGGCACGGCGTTGAAGACCGATACGGGAATGGTGGCGATGCCGGCGGTGCGCGTCAGCCGCTCCGCGAGCGCAACATCGTCTTCGTCGCTGATGTCGCGATAGTCGAGCAGCTGGAAATAGGTGCCGCGCGCGGGCGTGAGCCGGAAGCGCGAGCCGGCGAGCAGGCTGCAGAGCAGGTCGCGCTTGGCCTGGTAGAACGCGCCGAGGCCGAGGTGGTGGCCCGGATCGGCGTCGATGAATGCCGCGAGTGCGTGCTGCACCGGCGTGACGACGCAGAACTGCACGAACTGGTGCACCTTGCGAAACTCCGTCGTGAGCCCGGGTGGTGCCACCACGTAACCGACCTTCCAGCCCGTGGCGTGACAGGTCTTGCCGAACGAGGAGACCACCAGGCTGCGCGCCGCGAGTTCCGGATGCCGCAGCAGGCTCTCGTGGCGCAGCCCGTCGAAGACGATGTGCTCGTAGACTTCGTCGCCGAGAAGCACGATCGGCCGGTCGCGCACCAGCTCGGCGAGCGCGACGAGATCCGCGGGCCTAAGCACGGCGCCGGTCGGATTGTGCGGCGAGTTGAGCACGATCAGGCGCGTGCGCGCCGTCAGCGCCGCGCGCACGCGGTCCCAGTCGATGTCGAACTGCGGTGGCCGCAGCGGTACGTGCACGGTGCGCCCGCCCGCAAGGCGGATGGCCGGTTCGTAGCTGTCGTAGGCGGGATCGAAGACGATCGCCTCGTCGCCCGGTCCGACGCAGGCCTGGATCGCACAGAAGAGACCTTCGGTTGCACCCGAGGTCACCGTGACCTCGGCGAGCGGATCGGTACGCCGGCCGTAGAGCGCCTCGGTCTTGCGGGCGATCGCTGCGCGCAGCGCCGGCAGCCCGGCCATCGGGGCGTACTGGTTGTGCCCGGCGCGCAGCGCCTCGACCACACCGTCGGCGAGCGCCTGCGGGACGGCGAAGTCCGGGAAACCCTGCGCGAGGTTCAGCGCGCCGCACTCGGCGGCGAGCTGCGACATCACCGTGAAGATCGTCGTACCGACGTCGGGCAGCTTGCTCATGGGCCGTTCGGTCACGTGCGTGGCGCGCCCTGCTTCGGGCCTGAGGTCGCCGGTGGGCGGCGATGTTTGACGATGAGCCTGCATTGTCCTCGCGGTCGGCGCGGTGTCAAACAATTGACACCCCCGGTTCGCTCACCGATCATACCGGGCGGGTCAGGGTCAGTGCGCAATTCGCGGCCTGCCGGTTGGCAGACGGGGCCTGCGTCAGGCGTGGCAGGTGTCCATGAACGAGTTCAGCAACGTACCGGCGAGCGGCGTCGCCGAACCGGTCGAGCGCCTGGAAGCGCCGCGTACCGCGGGCACCGATCCGCTGCTCAGCGAGGCCGCCATCGCCAAGGCCCGCGCGCTGTACTTTCCGACGGGCCAGAGCCCGCGCATGACGGTCGTGCGCCGGCTCCTCGAGCAGGTGGCGCCGTTCAACACCAACGTCCTGATCACCGGGGAATCCGGCACCGGCAAGGAGTGGGCGGCGCACTACGTACACGCGCTCTCGCCGCGTCACGACCAGCCGTTCGTGCCGGTCAACTGCGGCGCCATTCCGGCCGAGCTGCTCGAGAGCGAGCTGTTCGGCCACGAGAAGGGAGCGTTCACCGGCGCCATCGCCACGCGCGTGGGCCGCTTCGAGGCGGCGGAGGGCGGTACGCTGTTCCTCGACGAGATCGGCGACATGAGCCTGCCGATGCAGGTCAAGCTGCTGCGCGTGCTCCAGGAGCGCATCTACGAGCGTGTCGGCAGCAACCGCAGCCGCAGCTGCAACGTGCGCATCATCGCTGCCACCCATCGCAACCTCGAGGAGGCGATCCGCGAGGGCAAGTTCCGCGAGGACCTGTTCTATCGCCTCAACGTGTTTCCGATCGAGCTGCCGCCGCTGCGCGAGCGCAAGGAAGACCTGGCCGAGCTGGTGGCGAACATCCTCGAACGCTGCCAGCGCCACGGCCAGGAGCCGGTACAGATGACGGGTGGGGCGCTGCGCATCCTGCGCTGCTACGACTGGCCCGGCAACATCCGCGAGCTCGCCAATCTCATGGAGCGGCTCTGCGTGCTCCACCCCGGCAAGCCGGTGGATATTCCCGACCTGCCGAGCCGCTACACGGCGAACGCGCCGCTGCGTGAGTCCGACCGCGACATCGTCGCCCGCCGCGCGGCCGCCGGCCCGCAGCCGCAGGACTTCGAGCTGCCGACCGAAGGGCTGCCGCTCAAGGCCTACATCGAGAACATCGAGATCGCGCTGATCCGCCGTGCGCTGGTCGATACCGGCGGCGTGGTGGCACACGCCGCCGAGCGGCTGCAGATCCGTCGCACCACGCTCGCCGAAAAGATGAAGCGCTACGGCATTCAGGCCGCGCAGGCTGAAGGCGGCAGCGCCACCCCTGTAGGAGCGACGCCAGTCGCGACCTGACACAGTCGGGGCTTGCGCCCCTCCCACAGGGCACCGTGGGAGCGACGCCAGTCGCGACCGGAAGCGGGCAAGGCTCCAGACCCGGCCCGTCGCCCGCGGAGTCACATGCCCCTCATGATCGATCACGCGAAAACGCTCGCGGCTGCAATGTTGCTGGTAGCCGGGGCAAGCGGCTGCGCGAGCGACCCGGGCACGGTCGCGACGGTCGACTACAGGAATGCCAGCTATCCGATCGGCGATCGACAGGTGACGCTGGTCGACGGTCGCGCCGAGAGCCCGGCGGCACCGGGATCGACGGCACTGATCGTCACGCGTCTGTTCGGCAACGAAGCCCGCGGCGACCTGAACGGTGATGGCCGCGACGACGTCGTGTTCTTGGTGACGCAGGAGCGTGGCGGCACCGGCGTGTTCTACTACGTCGTTGCCGCACTGGCTGCCGATGACCGCTACACCGGCTCGCCGGGACTGCTGCTCGGCGACCGCATTGCACCGCAAGGGATCGAAATCGGGGCGAACGGCATGGTCACGGTCAACTACGCCGATCGTGCGCCGGGCGAGGGCTTCACGACGCCACCGTCGATCGGCAGGAGCCTCCGCCTGAAGCTCGATGCGCAGTCGCTGGAATTCGTCGAGGTCGCGCAGGGTGTCGTGGGTGGAGCCGACCTGACGTCCAGGTGAACGACCTCCCCGCGTCGTGCCTTATGTAGACGCGGCTGCATCAGGCGCTGCCCGTTCATGCTATTTTTCCCGCATACGGTGCACTCAGGCGCGCAGGGAGTCGACGGGGTGAGAGTTCTCCGGGCCAGCAGAACACGAGAGGCTATCGTCGCGTTGGCGGCCGTTCTTGCGACGGTGTTCGTCTGGTCACCCGCTCACTCAGCGACCGCGCAGTTTCACTACTCCTATTCATGGGCTTCCGGCAATTCGATATCCGGGCTCCTCGAGGGTGAATTGCAGGCTGATGACGATCGGGTATCGGTCGCTGCCATTCACTCCTCCACTTACAGCGGTGATGCCTCGTTCGAATTTCCTGCTGGTCCTGCGGCCAGCCCTGTGGCCTTGACCGCGTTCGCGTCGATATCGGGCCAGGTGATGTCGGTGGGAACGCCCACAGGCGGTGACTTTGCGTGGGTGATCAGCCGGCCGGGTTGCTGTGGCCAGGAGGTCATGGCTTTTCTCGTCAAGAATCCAGGTCCCAGCGGAATAGTTGTCGAAAGCGAAGACTTCTCGGCTTCCCGCTGGAGCCTGACCGCTGTGCCCATTCCGGCCGCCGCGTGGTTGTTCGGTCCCGCAGTGAGCCTCCTGGCGCCGTGGGTCAAACGCCGTGCCCGCGATCGCGCGGCGGCGCTGGTGGGCCTGCACCAGTCTCCCGACGGGGTGCCGGGCGCGTTCAGGATCGGGGCCATCCGGCGCTGAGGGGCGAGAAGCAGGCCGCCGAGGACCAGCCCGATCGAAGCTGGGAGGCCGCGACATGTCACGGCTGGCAGGCCGGTGGCTCGTCGCCGACCGACCGCCTCGACGCCTTCCACCCGGCAGCCGATGTCGGGTCGTATAATCCTGTCCGTGAGTTCCACGATCGATCAACAGCCTGTGCAGCGCACGGTCGGGCGTCGGCAGTCTCGTGACGGTCGACCGATGACGGCGGCTGATCGTGCCTGGATGGATCGTAATGCCCGCTACCGGACATGCGCTCCGAAGGGCGTGTTCCGCTACGATTCAGCGGCAGCCATGGAAGCCGATCGGCTGCGCTGGACGGTGGACCTGATGGCGCAGCGGCACGGATCCCGCTGATGGAGTTCACCCGGCCGGCCACCTGGGACGACGTCAAGATGCTGGCCACGTACCTCGCAGAAGCCGGCGCGGAGTATGCACTCGTCGGCGGCTACGCCATTGCGGCACATGGCTTCAACCGTTTTTCCGAGGATATCGATATCCTCGTCGACCCGTCAGCCGTCAATGCCCGTCGCTGGATTGCCGCCTTGTCAAGGCTGCCGGATCACGCGGCCGCCGAACTTGCGGGAGAGCCTGATGTGTTTTCGCGTGACAAGCGTTACGCCATCCGGGTGAACGACGAGTTCACCGTCGACGTAATGCCGTCGATCGCGGGGCTTGCGTGGGCAGAGATGACGCCCCATATCACACAACTGGACATCGATGGCGTCTCCGTCCGGGTGCTCGACCTGCCCGGGCTCCTCAAGACAAAACAAGGCGTACGGCCGAAAGACCAGTTGGACGCTGTTGTGCTGCGCGCGGCAATCGATCGTTTGCACAGGTGAGCAGCGCAATCGGCTGCCCGCCGGAGCCTGGCCACCGCACCCATTCCGGCCGCCGCATGGTTGTTCGGTCCGGCACTGTGGGAGCGATGCCAGTCGCGACTGCTCAGGCCGCCTTGATCTTGTCGTAGCAGGTGAGCTGGTTGCGGCCGTTGTGCTTGGAGTGGTAGATCGCGGTGTCGGCAGCGGCCAACAGGTCCTGTGAGGTCGAGAAGGTCGCGCGGGAATCGCTGGTGGCGATGCCGAGCGACAGGGTGATCGAGAAGGACTTGCCGTTGCCATTGTCCGCGTGGGTCTCGCGCGCGCGCTTTACCAGGCGTTGCGCCACCGCCTCCGCCTGTTTCGAATCCACGCCTGGCAGCAGCAGCACGAACTTTTCGCCGCCGTAGCGGGCGACCACATCGGTGTCGCGCAGGGTGGCGCCGAGCAGCCCTGCCACCGCCTTGAGCATGGCCTCGTCGAGCGTCACTACGGGGCATTCGTTGCGGCGCTTGGCACCCGCGGGCGCACGCTGCCCGACTATGTACACGACGAGTTCGAGGCCTACCTGAAATGCGGCCGGCTCGAACATGGTTTTTTGCGGGTGCACTGCACCGCCTGCCACGCCGAGCGGTTGATCGCCTATAGCTGCAAGCGCCGCGGGTTCTGTCCGAGCTGCGCGGCGCGGCGCATGACGGAGAGCGCAGCGCTGCTGGTCGACGAGGTGCTGCCACGAGAGCCCCTGCGCCAGTGGGTGCTCTCGGTGCCGTTCCCGCTGCGTTACCTGTTTGCCACCGACCCGGTGGCGATGGGCGCGGTGCTCGGCATCGTCTACCGGGCCATAGCCGCGCACCTGGCGCGGAAAGCCGGGCTCAGGCACCCGCGGGCGCGCACCGGTGCGGTGACCTTGATCCAGCGCTTCGGCAGCGCGCTGAACCTCAACATCCACTTCCATTTACTGGTGCTCGACGGCGTCTATGAGCTGACCGCGGCGGGGCCGCGCTTTCGGCGTGTGGCGCCACCCACAGCGGCGGAACTCGAGGCGCTGCTCGGGAGAATCGTCGTGCGCATCGCCGGGCAGCTGGAGCGGCGGGGATGGGTGGTGCGGGATGCCGAGAACGCTTACCTCAGCACCGGCCCGGGCCGCCGCCCATCAGCGCGACAAGGTCGAACGGCTATGCCGCTACATCGCCCGGCCTGCGGTGGCCACCGGCAGGCTCGCGCTCACCGCGCAGGGGCTGGTGCGTTACACGCTCAAGACCCCGTACCGCGACGGCACCACACAGGTCATGTTGCGCAGGGCATCCTGCCCTGCGCCCTGCGGGCCAGCCTCCGGCTGTCCAAAATCGCTCCCGGCGATTTTGTCGAACCGCTGGACTTTATCGCTAGGCTGGCCGCACTGGTGCCCAAACCCCGGGTGCACTTGACGAGGTACCACGGTGTCCTGGCGCCGCACAGCAGTCTGCGCGCCGAGGTCACCCCGGCGGGGCGGGGAAAGCACACCGGCACCACCGAGCGCAGCCCGGCCGAGCGGCATCGCGCCATGACCTGGGCCAAGCGGCTGAAGCGGGTGTTTCGCATCGACATCGAGAAGTGCGAGCGCTGCGGGGGGAAGGTGAAGATCATCGCGAGCATCGACGACCCGCAAGTCATCGGGGAGATTCTCGCGCACCTGGAGAAGGCCGGGCAGGCAGGCAGCACGCCGGCTGACGTCAGCACTGCGCACCGCGCCCGCGGGCCGCCGGGGCAGGGGGAGTTCGATCTCAACTGAAGCCGTGTCACGCGCCTGGGATCCGGGCGCGGCGCGGCCGACTGCGTCTGCGAGCTCGTGCAGTGCGAGAATCTGCCCCTCCCGTCGCCATTGCCGGCAGCGCGACAGGGGGCTGGATCGCCCGGCGGCCGCGACCGCGGGTCGCCGGCTTTGCGGCGGGGGGCTACACTGCTGGCAGCATGGGTTTTGAACGTCCTATTCCCATGATTCGCAATGGATTCCCCGGGCCATGATCGAGAACGTGAAAGCAGTTGATTCGCTAACAGTCGTCGATCTGCAGGCGTTCCCAGTCTGGCAGTACACGAGCCGCGAAGGCGCCGATGAAACGTACGTTCGGCCGGTGAAGCGAACGCCGGTTGCGAGCTTGACGGGGAAAGTCGTCGGGACGCAGGTCACGCTGGCCAACGGTGAACGTATCTGGGCGTTGATCGGCAACGTGGATCCCACGAACCTGCGGATGACGGAGCACTTCCTGACTCTGTCAGTCGAGCGTAAAGGCCGATGGTTCACTCTGGCCCGGTATCACGACTTTGACATCGCCGAATCTGGGCCGGAGGCGCTCTCGCAGTTCCTTGAGTTAGCTGTCGACGACGTCTTTCCGATCAGCTACGACATTCGCTCGGCTGCCAAAGGCGATGAAGCGGCGCTGCATGGCCAAGTGCGGAAGACGCCACGCGAGCGGCTATCGCGGTCGGAAATCATCGCGATGGCGGTGCCCTGAGAATCGGGAGCGCAGGCGGCCGGTACTGTTCTCCGAGCGATGCAGGATAGCCTGCGGCTTGCTGTTTGGACCAAAGTGGCCCCAAGAGCCGCTCAGCGAGCGGCGGTGGCGATGAGGTCGAGCGCCTGACGGGCGGCGAGGATGGGGATGTCGCGGAAGCGGCCGAGGCTGAGCAGATCGCGGTCGCGGGTAACGATGATGGCGGCCTGAGCGCCGAGGGCGCAGGCGAGGACGTGATCGTCGTCGGGGTCGCGCGTGGTGGGTTCGATCATGGCGGGCCGCACCGGCGTGGCGAGTGCACGGTAGCCGGCGATCATCTGCGCCGCGGAGCTGCCGACCCGGGCGATGCGGGCGGCGAACTTCGCGCGCGCGAGCACGTCCTCGAGTTCGGCCAGCAGCGCGGGACTGGTGTGCAGACTGATGCGCTGCTCGCGAGCGGCCGCGAGGATCTCGGCGGGTAGTCCACCCCAGAGGAACGCCGAGACGACGGTGTTGGTGTCAGCGACGACGCGCACGCTCGGCCCGGGCGGCGGCGATCTCGGCGTCGATCTCCTCCTCGGTGAGCTTCGGTTCCAACGCGGCGAGCTTGCCCATGGTGTCGAAGAGCTGGTCGACCTGGCGCTTCTGCATCGCATCGCGCAGCAGCGCGGCGATCGCCTCATCGCGCAGGAGCCCGGCGGACTGGGCCTGGCGGGCGAGCTCGTCGGGAAGCCGGACGGTGATGTTGGTCATGAGGCGCGTCCGTTGCCGCGCAGCTGCTCGGCGGCGATGAATGAGTCGATGATCGAGAGCAGTTGCTGCTTGGGCTTGGGGCTGAGGCGCTCGATCTGCTTCAGGCGCCGCTCCAGGCGCGGGCTCAAAGACACGGGGCGGCGCTTGTCGGCGCCGGTCTGCCCGAGCAGGGCGTCGGTCGTTGTGTTGAGCACGCGCGCGAGGTCGGCGAGAAACCTCACCGGTGGGTGATCGCTCTCGGCCTCGTAGTAGGCAATGCGGCGGCGGGATATACCGAGCTCGGCGGCGAGCTGCTCCTGGGTGTAGCCGGCGCGCTTGCGCAGGCTCGCGAGGCGTTCGCCGAAGCCTTCTCCTTCGGGTGCGACGTACTTGGTTATGGGCCGACTCGTTGGGGGTGTCGGCTCAGGAATAAATATCCGGTTCTCGTACACGGGACTTGTCCGGTGTTGGGGTACGCTCTAAGACTGTACGGGAATCGTACAATCTGCTGTCACGGTCCTCAAGCGAGAAAATTCGACGCCCGGGACTTGACAGCGTTCTGGAGAAATCGGCTATGGCGCGCATCCCGGACGGCGAGCTCGAGCGGCTGAAGCGCGAGGTGAGTCTCGTGCGGCTGATCGAGGGTCAGGGGATCGCGCTCAGCTCCCAGGGCTGGGGCTGTTGAGGATGGTGGCGGCCATGATGGCGCCGTGTTCGGCGAAGGCGAACGGCAGAAATCTGGGGTCGCGGTGCTTCTGGGAACCGGTCGCAATTTGCGACCGGTTCAGGGCCTTGGTCTCGGCCCGGGTGAGGCGGAACAGGAGGTCCTCGGGGTCGTTGCGCTGTCAGGCCGCCTTGATCTTGTCGTAGCAGGTGAGCTGGTTGCGGCCGTTGCGCTTGGAGTGGTAAAGCGCGGCGTCGGCGGCGGCCAGCAGGTCCTGTGAGGTCGAGAAGGTTGCGCGGGAATCGCTGGTGGCGATGCCGAGCGACAGCGTGATCGAGAAGGTCCTGCCGTTGCCATTGTCGGCCTGCGTCTCTCGTGCGCGCTGTACCAGGCGCTGCGCCACGGCTTCCGCCTGCTTCGTATCGACGCCCGGGAGCAGCAACACGAACTCGTCGCCACCGTAACGGGCCACCACGTCGCTGTCGCGCAGGGTGGCACCGAGCAGTCCGGCGACCGCCTTGAGTATGGCGTCGCCACCCTGATGCCCGTGCGTGTCGTTGACGTTCTTGAAGTGATCCAGGTCGACGAATATCACCGACAGCGGCCAACGGTTCTTGCGGGCTGCGGCGAATTCGCGCTCGACGGCCTCCTCGAAGGCGCGCCGGTTGAAGACCCCGGTGAGCGGGTCGCGCTCGCTCTCGACCTTGAGGAGTGAGTTTTCTTCCGTGAGGCGCGACTTCTGATTCTCTAGGTCCTTGTTGCGGCCGATCTCGACCAGGTTGCGCACGACGAGGATCT
Source organism: uncultured Chromatiaceae bacterium (assembly GCA_964415505.1). Taxonomy (GTDB): domain Bacteria; phylum Pseudomonadota; class Gammaproteobacteria; order Steroidobacterales; genus QUBU01. The sequence goes on from CAYQAR010000016.1 coordinate 15,726, forward strand.
CGCGCGCGGCCTCGACGATGTCCTGCAGCTGGTCTCCCGGCACGATGTCGACGTCGAACAGACCTTCTGCCACCGGGATCTGCTCGCTGATGGTCTGGAACATCTCGGCGAGCCGGTTCGGCAGGATGCCAAGGTGCCGGTGCGCCTGCATGCCGGCGCGACGGATGCCGGTCTCGCTCTGGTCGGTCAGCCAGGTGTCGGCGAGATCACCCGACAGGGCTACGCAGGCGACGAAGTCCTTGTGTTCCGACTCGACACCGCCGGCACCCGGATCGTGGCTGTGCTGCACGCCGCGCACCAGCGAGGCGGGCATGTTCCAGTTCTTGAGCAGCCAGGCGCCGACGCTGCGGTGGTCGGTGCCGAGACAGCTCTGCTCGTGCTGGGCGACGCGGCCGTGCTCGAGCTGGAAGGCCGAGATCCCGGCGTAGGTTTCCGGAGCGATCTTGTCGATGGCGAGCATGCCGATGTCCTGCAGCAGGGCGGCGAGGAACACTTCCTCGGCGTCACGTCGGCCGAGCTCGCTCGCCAGCAGTTTGCCCCAGGTGGCGGCGAAGATGGCTCGCTTCCAGTAGGTGTCGAAATCGAAACCCTTCGAAGCGTCGCGCCGCAAGGCCGTAACCAGGGTGAAGGACAGGGCGAGCGTCAGGGTCGCGTTCAGGCCGAGCACGATCAGCGCCTGGCGCAGGTTCGTGCTCTGGCGCCGGCGCGCATACATGGCCGAGTTGGCGATGCGCATCACCTTGGCGGCGATGGCCGGATCGGCGCTCACCGTGTCGGCGACGCGCGCGAGGTCGATATCCGGGTCCTGGGCGAGGGCGATGACCCGCATGGCCACGGCCGGCGGCGTGGGGAAACTCGTGCAGGTCTTCAGGCGTTGCACGATCTTGTCGGGCATCTGGGTCATGGTCGTCACCTCGGCAGGCATGCGCTGGCAGCGTTCGGTTCGGCGGTGCTATCAGTGGGGCGCGGCGGGCCCGCTCGTCACGGGACGCTGCTGGCCGTAGAGCATCTGGATCAGGCGTGCCTCGCTCTGGCCGATGCGGCAGGTGGCGACCAGCTCCTCGGTGCTGGCGCCGTGGCGTGACAGGGCAACCGCTTCCCGCAGGCTCGGGCGGCCGGGTGCCGCGCGTTCGTGTTCGCGTGCGGCGAGCAGCGTCTCGAGCTGCGTAGCCTGCGCGGCGAGATCGCTCTCGAGCAGTGCCGCACGGCTGAGGGCCGCCTCGGCGGCGTTGACGGCCGCGCGCGCCTGGCGCGTACCGCGCAGGGCCACGAGCAGGGCCGTCACGGCGACGGCGAGAGCCGCGGCGAGTATGCCGACGGCGATGGCAAGGACGGTGGTGAAGCCGATGATCATGTGTCGTTCCCCCTAGGCCAGTTCATCCACGATGTGTTCACGTTCGCCCGGGGAGTCCCCGGGGCCGCTGTCGGGCCGGTGCGCGTCGCCGCCACCCGGCCGTTCCTCGTTCTTGCCGCCGGGTCGCCGGACCTTCGGTTCCGGGCGCCTGACCCAGTTGCCGGGCAGAGCCGGCTTGACCTGTTCGATCGGGCTCATCGCGCTGCCTCCTGCGCATCGGCGCCGGCGGCTGCCGCAGCGGGTACGGCAGCGGTCGCCGCCGGTGTGCCGCTGGCGGCCTGCGCATCGCGCGTCTCGACGATGGTGTCGAGGATCACCAGCGTGACGCGCCGGTTGCGGTTGCGACCCTCCGGCGTGGCATTGTCGGCGACCGGCTGGTACTCACCCATGCCGGCGACGCTCATGCGCGCTGGTGCGATGCCGCGGCTTTCGAACAGGCGCACGATGCGCGAGGCGCGCGCGCCGGAGAGTTCCCAGTTCGAGGGGAACTGCAGGCGGTTGATCGGGCGGTTGTCGGTGTGGCCCTCGACGCGCAGCGGGCTCGTCAGCGGTGCGAGGATGCCGGCGATGGTGTCGAGGATCGGCAGCGCTTCGGGCTGGATCTCGGCGCTGCCGCTCGGGAACAGGATGTCGGTCTTGATCTCGACTTCGACCCACAGCGGCTTGCGGGTCACGGTGATCATGTCGAGGTCGATCAACGGCGCCATCGCCTGTTCGACCTGGTCGGCGATGCGCCCGAGACTGACGCCCGGTGTATCCACCGCGGCGGCATCCGGCTGGACGTCGCGCCCCATTTTCGCGAAGAGCTCGGCGATGGCCTTCTGCTGCGTCGCTGGCATCTCGGGCAGTTTCATCGCCTGCGACGGCGAGAGGCCGGCGACCGTGTCGTCGCGCCGCACCTTGACCACCTTGTCGCCGACCTCGATGGGCGCGGTGGTGCGCGGCGAGCCGCGGAAGGCGGCCATCATGGAGTCCGACAGGACCCGGTACTTGCCTTCGTTGATCGAGGAGACGGCGTACATCACCACAAAGAACGCGAGCAGCAGCGTGATGAGGTCGCCGTAGGGGATCGCCCACGCCTCGTGGTTCGCATGTTCCTCGTGCTCGTGCCGGCGCCGTCCCATGGTCGTTGTCGCTGCAGCCGTCAGGCGACGTAGCTGCGCAGCTTCACCTCCAGGTTGCGCGGGTTCTCGCCCTCGGCAATGGCGATGATGCCCTCGATCACCATCTCCTTGGCGCGGCTCTGGGCCTTGATGATCTCCTTCAGCTTGTTCGCGGTCGGCAGGAAGAACAGGTTGGCGAGTCCGATGCCGTAGATCGTGGCGGTGAATGCAGCCGCGATGCCGTGGCCGAGCTTGCTCGGGTCGGCGAGGTTCTTCATCACCGCGATCAGGCCGAGCACGGCGCCGATGATGCCGAGGGTGGGCGCGTAGATGCCGAGACCCTCGAAGACCTTGGCGCTCTGCGTGTTGGCCTTCTCCTTGGCCTCGAGCTCGAGTTCCATGGTCTCGCGGATCTTGTCGGGTTCGGCGCCGTCGACCAGCATCTGCAGCGCCTTCTTCGCGAACTCGTCGGTCTCCTGCTCGAGGGCGGGCTCCAGCCCGAGCAGGCCCTGCTTGCGTGCCGTCTCGCTCCACGCGACCATCTTCGCGATCAGCACGTCGGCGTCCGTCACCGGCGGCTTGAAGATCCAGGGAAAGATCTTCCAGGCGCGCATGAAGGTCGGTTTCGGCGTCTGCACCAGGCTCGAGGCGAGCGTGCCGACGAACACGATGACGAAGGCGGCCGGATTGAGCAGCGCCATGACGCCGGCGCCCTTGAGGATGCTGCCGCCGACCAGGGCCACCAGGGCCAGCACCACGCCGGTTGTCGTCAATGGATCCATCGGTCAGTCCGTGTCCGGCGCTCTCAGCGCCCTGCTCCCGTCGTGGCGAAGTCCTGCAGCCGTGCGCGCAGGCGCGTCAGCGCCTGGCCATGGATCTGGCAGACCCGCGATTCGCTGACGCCGAGCACCTCGCCGATCTCCTTGAGGTTCAGTTCCTCGTCGTAGTAGAGCGCCATCACCAGCGCCTCGCGCTCGGGCAGGCCACGGATCGCCGTGCTCATGGCCTGCTCGAATTCCTGCGTCTCGACTTCGGCCGCCGGATCGCGTGCGGGCTCCTGGCCGTCGCGGGCGTCGTCGCCGCCCTCGGGGTTGGCCTCCTCGAGGCTGAACATGCGTTGCGTGGCGGTTGCCGCCACCATCGAAAAGTATTCGTCGAGTCCGACACCGAGCTCGGCGGCGATCTCGCGCGGCGCGGCGTGGGCACCGGTGCGGTTCTCCACCGCGCGCACCGCAGCGGTCAGCTGGCGCTGCTTGCGGTAGACGGAGCGGGGAGCCCAGTCGGTGTTCCTGAATTCGTCCAGCATCGCGCCGCGCACCCGTATGCCTGCGTAGGTCTCGAATGACGCGCCTTTCGCCGCCGAGTACTGGCGCGCCGCATCGAGCAGGGCGATCAGTCCGGTCTGCACGAGGTCCTCGAGCTCCACGCCGTCGGGCAGCCGGCCGAGAAGATGGTTGGCGATCTTCTTGACCAGCGGCGCATAGCGCTCGACCAGTTCCTCGGGAGGAAGCTGGGCAGCGACGGCGTAGGCCGAGGCGGCGCTCATGCCACCGCGCCCTCCACGCCGGGCGGCGACCGCAGCAGCCGCTCGACGAAGAACTCGATGTGCCCCCGCGCCGCGCGGGGTGCATCCCACTTATCGGCACGATGGGCGAGCTGCTTGAGGGCGGCGGCAGCCAGGCTGGTCGGGAACGCCGTCACGAACGGCGTCTGCAGCTGCACCGCACGCCATACCCGGTCGTCCCAGGGGACGCTGCCGGCGTGGTCGAGCGATACCTGCAGGAAGCGCTCGGTGACGCGCAGCAGCTTTTCGAACAGCTGGCGACCGTGCCCGCCCTCGCGGGTCATGTTGGTGACGATCCGGAACCGGTTCACATTGCGCTCGCGCGACAGCACCTTGATCACCGCGTAGGCATCGGTGATGGAGGTGGGCTCGTCGCAGACGACCACGACCACCTCGTGGGCGGCCTCGGCGAAGCGCAGCACGGGATCGGAAATGCCGGCTGGCGTGTCGACCAGCAGCACGTCGAGCTCGCAGGTGAGTTCGCTGAAGGCGTTGACGATGCCGGCGTTCTGGGCGCTGCTGAGGTTGGCCATCTCGGAAAGACCCGAGGCGCCCGGTACCACCAGGACCCCGGCCGGGCCCGGCACCACGACTTCGGCGAGCGTGCGCTCGCCGCGCACCACCTCGGCCATCGTGTGCTGCGGCTGCAGGCCGAACAGCACGTCGACGTTGGCGAGTCCCAGGTCACCGTCGAGCAGCATCACCCGGCGGCCGAGCATGGCCATGGCCACCGCGAGATTGGCGCAGATATTGGTCTTGCCGACGCCACCCTTGCCGCCGGTGACCGTGATCACCTTCACGGGGCGCGCCTGGCGCATGCGTCGCAGGCCCTCGGCCTGGTCGCCGGTCATCGTGTCAGGCGCAGGCATCGACGCTCACCTCGGCATAATGGTCGGCCATGTAGTCCTCGTTCAGCTCGCCCTGGCGGCTCATGAGTTCGAGCGCGGACTTCACCAGCCAGGTCCGGCGGGGGCGCGCGCAATGCAGGTCCTCCGGCACCCGCTGCCCGTTGGCGACATAAGCCAGCGGCAGGCGGCTGCGGATCAGCGCTGAAATCGCTCCGCCCAGGGAAGTCGCCTCATCCGTCTTGGTCAGGATGCACGCCGACGGGCGCGACACCATGAACGCCTCCACAATTTCCTGCAGTGCACCTGTCTGGGTGGGTGCCGGCAGCGCCAGCAGCACCCGCACCCGCGGGTCGGCACCGGCGAGCCAGGAGAGCTGGCGGGCCAGGCGCACGTCACGCTGGCCCATGCCGGCGGTGTCGATCAGCACCAGGCGACGGCCGGCGAGCATGCGCAGCACCTCGGCGAGGCGCGTGGCATCGCCGGCCTGGTAGACGGGCGTGCCGAGGATCTCGCCGAAAGTTTCGAGCTGGTCGCGCGCGCCGATGCGGAAGGTGTCCGTCGTCACCAGCGCGATGTCCTGCACGGCGCCGGTGAGCGCGTAGCGCGCGGCGAGCTTGGCGATCGTAGTGGTCTTGCCGACACCGGTCGGACCGACCACGGCGAACACGCCGCCGTCGGCGATCAGGTCGTCATCGACGAACGGGATCGCCTGCTCGAGTGCCTTGAGCGGCGCACTCCAGGCCGAACGCTCGCTGACGCCCTCGCCGAGCTGGCCGATCACCTGCTGCACGACGTCCGCGGTCACGCCGAGGCGTGCCAGGTTGCGCATGGCGGAGGTGGCGGCGGCGTTGCGCCGTACCTTGTCGTTCCAGGCGAGGCGCGAGAGCTGCGACTCGAGCAGTTCGCGCAGCGTGTGCACTTCCTCGCGCAGCCGGCGGAACTCGCGTTCCTCGGCGAGCGTGGTGACCGCGGCCGCGGGTGTGGCGGTTGCCATGGCCGGTGCACGCTCCGTGGTGTCCGCGATCGACGGCGCCACTGCCGCCGGCTCCGGATAATCCACGGCAGCGGCGAGTTCGATGCCGCCTTCGACCCGCTGGGTCTCGAGGATGACGGCGTCGGGTCCGAGGGCCTCGCGGACCTGCCGCATGGCTTCCCGGATGTCGCCGGCGACGAAGCGCCTGATCTTCATGGGTCGTTCCTTTCGTCAGGCGATCGGGCCGGTCCCCCTGGACCATCGCGACCGCCAAGAATCCGTCAATTTCCCACTGCCGCCACCAGCTTGACGCGCCGGCTGTCCGGCACCTCGTTGTAGGCCAGCACCTTCAGGCTGGGCACCGCGAAGCGCAGGAAGCGTGCGAGCCAGGGCCGCAGCGCCGGGGACACCAGCAGCACGGCCGGCTGCCCGGCCATCTCCTGGCGCTGGGTCGTGGCGGCAAGCTGCGCCTGGACCCGTTCGGCCAGCGTCGGCTCGATGCCACCGTCGCCGCCGCCCTTGAGGGCATCCTGCAAGATCTGTTCCAGCCGCGGTTCCAGCGTGATGACCGGCAGCTCCTCGGCCTGGCTGCCGAGCTTCTGCACGATGGCGCGGCCGAGGGCGGCGCGTACGTGGCCGGTCAGCGCTTCCGGGTCCTGCGTGGTGCGGCCGAACTCGGCGAGCACCTGGCAGATGGTGCGCATGTTGTTCACGGCCACCTGGTCGCGCAGCAG
>CAYQAR010000016.1:22401-52039 GCA_964415505.1 uncultured Chromatiaceae bacterium
TCGCGTTCGGCGTGCACCTCGCCCTGCGCCACCGGCGTGCCGAGCAGGCTGATGCGGTAGCCCTGCGGCGGCAGGTCGAGGTCGTCGCGGATGCGCACCGGTGAGACCAGGAAGCCGAGTTCCTCGGACAGGCGCTTGCGCACGCCCTTGATGCGGCGCATGAGTTCGCCATCCTGGTGGCGGTCGACGAGCGGGATCAGGCGATAGCCGACGTCGAGGGCGATCGGATCGGCCTGCCCGACGTCGTCCCAGGACAGTTCGCGCATCGCCTCGGCATCCACGGGCGGGGCACTGGCCGGCGTCGCGGCCGGTGCCGGCTGGTCCGTTGCCAGCGCGCTGCGGCGTGCGCTCCACCAGGCCCCCCCGGCGCAGGCACCGGCAGCGGCGAGGAAGGCGAGGTTCGGCATGCCGGGCACGAGCCCGAGCAGGCCGAGCAGCCCGGCCACCACCCGCAGCACGCGCGGGTCGCCGAGCAGCTGGTTCACCAGCTGCCGGCCCATGTCCTCCGCGCGTGACATGCGCGTGACGATGATGGCCACTGCGGTCGACAGCAGCAGCGAGGGGATCTGGGCGACGAGGCCGTCGCCGATGGTGAGCAGCGCGTAGGTCTGGGCCGCATCGGCGAGCCCGAGGTCGTGCTGCAGGGTGCCGATGAGGATGCCGCCGAGCAGGTTGATGAACACGATCAGCAGGCCCGCGATCGCATCGCCGCGCACGAACTTGCTCGAGCCGTCCATCGCGCCGTAGAAGTCGGCTTCGGTGCGCACCTCGGCGCGCCGCGCGGTGGCTTCCTCCTGCGTGATGATGCCGGCGTTGAGGTCGGCGTCGATCGCCATCTGCTTGCCGGGCAGGGCATCGAGGGTGAAGCGGGCGCTCACCTCGGAAACGCGCCCGGCGCCCTTGGTGACGACCACGAAGTTGATGATGACCAGGATCGCGAACACCACCACGCCGACGGCGTAGTTGCCACCGACGACGAATTCGCCGAAGGCCTCGATCACCTGGCCGGCGGCGTCCGTGCCCGTGTGGCCCTCGAGTAGCACGACCCGCGTGGAAGCGACGTTGAGCGCGAGCCGCAGCAGGGTCGCGAGCAGCAGCACGGTCGGGAACACGGCGAAATCGAGCGGCCGCATCACGTAGACCACGGCCAGCACCACCATCAGCGACAGGACGATGTTGAAGGTGAACAGCGCATCGAGCACCAGCGGCGGCAGCGGCAGCACCACCATCGCCAGCATGGCCAGCACCAGCAGCGGCAGCCCGACGCCGCCGAGGCCGCGCGTGAGTCCGGTGGACAGGGTGGTGGTCGTCATCGTCGTTTCCTGCTCGTTCAGTCAGCGGTGGGCCGGCGCCCACGGCGCGGCTCGGCGAGTGCGGCATCGACCGTGACCGCCGGCCGCTCGGGCCAGGCCGCACCGGTCTGCACGGCCGCGCGGACGCGGTAGACGTAGGTCAGGACCTGGGCCACGGCGAGATACAGCGGTCCCGGGATTTCCTGGTTGAGGTTGGTCGTCCAGTACAGGGCGCGCGCCAGCAGCGGGGCCTCGAACAGGGCCACGCGGTTGGCGGCGGCAAGGTCGCGGATGCGGGCGGCGACGTGGTCGACGCCCTTGGCGACCACCACCGGGGCACGCATGCGCCGGTCGTCGTAGCGCAGGGCCACGGCGAAATGCGTCGGGTTGGTGACCACGACGTCGGCGCGCGGCACTTCCCTGAGCATGCGCCGGCTCGCCAGCTGCTGCTGCAGGGCGCGGATGCGGCTGCGGACCTCGGGGCGGCCCTCGGTTTCCTTGAGTTCCTCGCGGATCTCCTGGCGCGTCATGCGCAGCTCGCGGTTGTGCGACCAGAGCTGGAACGGTGCGTCGATGAGGGCCACGATCAGCATGCCGAAGCTGCACACCACCAGCGTGATGGCAATCATGCTGCCGGTATCGCTCATCGCAGCGCGCAGCGGTTCGAGGCCGAGGGTGATCACGCTGTCCCGGACCCACAGCAGGTAGCCCAGCGCGAAGCCGCCGATCAGGCCGGCCTTGGCGAGTGCCTTGACGACCTCCATCAGGCCACGCACGCTCGCGAGGCGGCGCAGTCCCTGCACCGGATCGAGGCGGCTCCACTTCGGCGCCACGTGCTCGGCGCTGAACACCCAGCCGCCGATTGCCAGCGCCCCGCCGACCGCGGCGAGCGCCAGCACCACCAGCAGCGGCGCGAACGCCAGCAGGGCGGCGAGACCGGCATCGGCGAGCGCCGCCGTCATCGCCTGGGGATGATCGAGGGCGGCCGGATCGAGCGTGAGGCCGCGGCGCACCAGGTCCTCCATGGCGGCGCCGAAATGCGGGCGCGCCGCCATCAGGACGATGGCGCCGGCGAGCAGCACGGCGGCGATGTTCAGCTCGCGCGAGCGCGCCACCTGGCCGCGCCGGCGCGCGTCTTCGCGCCGTTTCGGCGTGGCCTGTTCTGTGCGTTCCTGGAAATCGGTCTCCGCCACGTCAGCCTCCCGCCAGCACGCGGTTGATGACGGCGAAGGTCTCGGTGAGCTGTGCCTGCCAGATGCTGCCGTGTGCGCCGATGTCCATCAGCATCACCAGGAAACCCATCAGCAGCGTGATCGGGAAGCCGACCGCGAACAGGTTGAGCGTGGGGGCCGCGCGGCTGATGACGCCGAAGGCAACGTTGACCATGAGCATGGCTGCCACCGAGGGCAGTGCCAGCTTGAGCGCACCGACGAACATCAGGCCGGCGAAGTCGGCCACCTGGCGCGCGTCGCCGAAGGCGAGTCCGCCGCTGCCGACCGGGACCAGGCTGAAGCTGGCGGCGAGGATCTCGATGAGCTGCAGGTGGGCGTTGGCCGCCAGCATCAGCAGCGTGGCGATGATCAGGTAGAAGCGCCCGAGCAGCGGAATGCCGCCGGCCTGCGGGTCCACCACCGTGGCGAAGGACAGGCCGGTGCCGCTCGCGACGATCTGGCCGGCGAGTACGGCGGCCTCGATCGCGACCTTGAGCATGAAGCCGATGGCGATGCCGACGATGAGTTCCTGGGCGACGGCGAGCAGGCCCGGCGCGCTGAGCGGCGCATAGGCGGGCACGGTGCCGACGACGGGGAGCATCGCGAAGGAGAGCACGAGCGTGATCAGCAGGCGCACGCGGTTCGGCACGAACATCGCCCCGAGGATCGGCGCGATCATGACGACGCCGCCGACGCGCAGCGCCGCCCACAGGATGTGGAACAGCGTGTCGACGAGCGCGGCCAGGGTGAGCATGACGGGTCCCGCATGCCTCAGCCGAGCATCGAGGGGATGTTCTGGAACAGCATGCGCGTGTACCCGGTCAGCAGCTGCAGCATCCACGGTCCGGTCGCGAGCAGCGTCAATACCAGCGCCAGCAGCTTAGGGATGAACGACAGCGTCATTTCGTTGATCTGTGTCGCCGCCTGCAGCACGCCCACCACCACGCCGGTGACCAGTGCCGCGAGCAGCAACGGCGTCGCGACCAGCACGGTGACGGTGAGCGACTCGCGGGCGACGGTGAGGACCATCTCGGGGGTCATGGGCCGGGTCTCACTGCGTGGCGAAGCTTGCCGCCAACGTGCCCATGACGAGGCTCCAGCCGTCGACGAGCACGAACAGCATGATCTTGAAGGGCAGGGAAATGAGCATCGGCGAGAGCATCATCATGCCCATCGACATGAGCACGCTCGACACCACCAGGTCGATGATCAGGAAGGGAATGAAGGTGAGGAAACCGATCTGGAATGCGGTCTTGAGCTCCGAGGTCATGAAGCTCGGCAGCAGCACCGACATCGGCACCGCCTCGGGGCTCGCGTACTCCTCGTGCCCGGCGAGGTTCGCGAACAGCTCGAGGTCGGGCTCGCGCGTCTGGCCCAGCATGAAGGCGCGCAGTGGCTTCTCCGCTGCCTGCGCGGCCGCGTCGAGCTCGATGGTTCCTTCGAGGTAGGGCTTCACGCCGTTGCCGTAGACGTCGTCGAGCACCGGGCCCATGACGAAGAACGACAGGAACAGGGCGAGGCCCACCAGCACCTGGTTCGGCGGCGTCTGCGGCATGCCGATCGCCTGGCGCAGGATCGCCAGCACGATGACGATGCGGGTGAACGATGTCGCCGCCAGCGCCAGCGACGGCAGCAGCGTCAGAGCGGTCATCAGCAGCAGGATCTGCAGGCTGACCGACCAGGTCTTGCCGTCGCTGCTCGCCGTGACGAGTTCGAGTGCCGGCACCGTGGGCTCGGCCCAGGCGAGCACCGGCAGCGCGAGAAGTGCGAGGAGCGCGAGGAGGGCGGGGCGCCTCACGGCTTGCCCTCCAGGTAGCTGTCGAAGGCGGGCGGTGCGGCGGAATCACGGATGACGTGCAGGGCGCGCATCCCGGCGGGGCTCACGCCCACCAGCACCTGTTCCTGGCCGACCCGCAGCAGCACGACCTTGTCGCGGGCGCCGAGCGACACGCCGCTTTCGATCCTGATCAGCCCGGTCTGCAGCCGGCTGCTGCCACGCAGTTTCTGCGCCAGCCAGGCGAGTGCGCCGACCAGGGCGAGCACGGCGGCGAGGCTCGCCACCATGCGCAGCGCCGGGCCGACGAGGCCGCCGGCGTCGATCGTGCCCGGCACCGGCTGGGCGGGTGTCTGCGCGGCCAGCGCGACCGGCAGGACGAGCGTGCCGGCGACGAGCACGGCCGCAGCGAGTGCGCGCCTGGCGATGGTGTTCACGGGAATCCTCAGGCGGCGGGCCGCGCGACCGGCGTGACCACGTCGGTCAGGCGGATGCCGAACTTGTCGTTCACGACGACGATCTCGCCATGCGCGACCAGCGCGCCGTTGACGAGCACGTCGAGCGGCTCACCCGCACCGCGGTCGAGCTCGACCACCGAGCCCTGCGACAGGCGCAGCAGGTTGCCGACGCTGATCTGGGCGCGGCCGACCTCGAGCGACAGCGTCACCGGCACATCGAGGATGACGTCGATGCTCGGGTGTGCGTCGCCGTGGCCGCCGCCGCTTTCGGCGACCTGCTGGAAGGAGGCGGCGCGAAAGCCGCCATCGGCGGGTTTGCCAGCCGCCGGGCGCGCGGTGCCCGGGGTGGAACTCGATTTCTGTTCATCCATGTTTTTCTCCCAGGATGCGGCGATTGACCGGCTTGCTGATGCGGATGGCGTTGCGCCCCTGGCAGACACCCAGGGTGCCCTCGAGGAGCGGCTGGTCGCCGGCGTAGAGCACGACCGTGGCGGGCAGCTCCGTGTGGATCACGTCGCCGGGCTGCGCCAGCGCGACATCGCGCAGGTTGATCGTGCTGCCGGTGACGACGGCGCGCAGCGCGACGCGGGCTTCCTGTACGTCCTCGCGCAGGCGCGTGCGCCACTTCTGCGCAGTACCCGCCGAGCCCTCGGCCTGGCCGGTCTCGCGCATGCTGCGCAGCGGTTCGACCAGGGCGGCAGGCAATACCACGTCGAAGGCGAGTTCGCGCTCGTCGAGCAGGAAGGCGAAGCGCGCCACCGAGACCGGCTCGGAGCTGGCAGCCACGCCGGCGAAGATCGGGTTGGTCTCGGACTTGGCGACCGCGAAGTCGAGTTCCAGGAACGGCTTCCACGCCTGCTTCAGGTCCGCGGCGAGGGCATCGACGAACTTGCGCGTGAGGCGCTGCTCCATCGGCGTGAACTCGATGAGCTCTGCGCCGCGTTCGCCCTTGCCGTTGCCGCCGAAGAACACGTCCACCAGGGTGAAGACGAAATCCGCGCCGAGCGTGATCACGCCCTTGAGGTTCGCCGGCCGGATGTCGACCACGTTGAGGCTGGTGGGGGCGGGCAGGGCGCGGGCGTAGGCGCCCCAACGCACGGAGCGTACGGGGTGGGCCGTGACGTCGAGCGAGGTGCGGAAGAAGCGCCGCCCGGTGGCCTTGAGCAGGCTCACCATGCGCTCGGCAATCGACTCGAGCGCGGGTGCGCGATCGGCGAGGATGCGTTCCCAGTGGTCCGCGTGCAGGCCCTGCACCTGGCCGGCCGGTACGAGCCCGCTGCCTGCGGTGTCCGTGGCCGGCGCGCCGGCGCGCAGCGCCGCGGATTCCTCGTCTGAAATGATGTCTTTCGGGTCCATGATGTCGGCTGACCGGCCGTCACTGCACCACGAAGCTGGTGAAGTAGAGATCCTCGACGGTGAACGTGTCTTCCTTGGTCGAGTTCTTCTTCAGGATCGCCTGCACCTCGGTGAGGCATTCCTTGCGCAGCGCTTCCTTGCCGTCGCGCGAGGTGAGGTCGGCGAAGCTCCGGCCGCTGAAGATGTTCAGCAGGTTGTTGCGGATGACCGGCATGTGCGTCTGCACCGCCTGGACCGAGTGCTCGTCGCGGGCCATCACCTCGACGGTGACCTGCAGGAATCGCATGGTCCCCTGCTCGGGGAAGCTCACCACCAGCGGCGGATCGAAGGCCTGGTAGATCGGCGGCGCCTTCGGCTCGTCCTTCTTCGCCTTGTCCGGCTTGGCTTTCTTGTCGCTGGCGACTGCAGCTTCTTCGTCGGCGACATGCTCGACCGCGCAGCCGGGCATCAGGCCGGGTAGCACGAGGCAGCCGACGATGCCGGTGACGAACTGCGCCGCGACCACGAGGAAAAACAGCCCGGCCGCCAGGCCGATGGTCTTGACCAGACCGCTGCCGACCTTGGCTTCCTGCGTCGCCTGGGCGACTTCCGCTTCTTCCGTTGCCATATCCGTCTACCCCACAGGGGAAACACGGAAAGGCTCAAGCAAGAGCCGTGCCACCTTGAAGAATGCGTGTTAACCGTTGATTTGTTGGGTTTTATTTATTGCGGGAATCGTGCTGTCAAGCGCTTGGCAGCCTGCGAACCGGCTGATGCCAATGGTTTGGCGCCCTCAGACCAGGATGTCGACCTGGCGGTCGGACAGACGGGCGAGCTGCCAGCTGCGGGTGAGTGCCGGTGGCTCGGTTGCATCGTTCGCGGGCTCGAACTGCCACGACGGCAGCCCGGCTGCGAAGCCACGCTCGGTGAAGGCACTGCCGCCGGTGTCGACCCCGGCCTGGGCAAGGTTCAGCCCCTGGTCGGCGAACAGTTCGCGCAACCGCGGGATCGCTGTCTCGAGGGCCTCGCGTGCCTGGGCGTGGTGGGTGCTGAACAAGACCTGGGCTGCGCCGTCGCCATCGACGGCGATCTTCACTTCCAGTGGGCCGAGGTGCTCGGGCTGCAGGCGCAGGGTCGCCGACTGCAGGCCGCGGTCGGCCATCATGAGCAGTCGCTCGCCGAGGGCCTGGGACCAGGCCTCGCGGTCGGCGCCCGGCGTGAGCGGTGGCAGCGGGGCAGGCATTGCGGCGGCGGTTGTCGGCGTCGCGGCGGCTGGCGCAGCCGAGGGGGCCGGCGTGGCGGCGAAGGCCACGCCAGCGGTGAGCGTGCCCGGCGGGCCGGGATCGACGGGCCCGACGGTACCGCTGGCGAGCGACAGCACGTTGTCGAGCCGCGCACGCAGCTCCGCTGGCAACGCGGATTCCGTCCGGTGCGTGGCGTTGCCTGTTGGCACATCGGCGAGCGCGGGTGAGTTCGCGGACGGGCTGTCTGGCCTGGTCGGCAGTGTCCCAGGTTCGGCAGCCTGCGCGGCCGGTGTGGCTTCGCCGGCGATGAGGCGCTGGGTCGCCGCCGTGGCATCGGTGCCGACCGCAACGGGCGTGGTCGCCAGCGCTGCCGTGTCCGGCAGGGCGGATGAACTTCCTGCCGGCACCGGCAGCGCTGGCAGCGGGGGCGGCGCTGCCAGTGCCGTCACCGGGGTGTCCGGTGCCGATTCGAGTGCGGCCAGCAGGGTGGTGACATCGGGCAACGGCAAGTCGCTGCCGCTTTCCGGCAAGGGGCCGCCGTCATCGGGACCGGAGCTTGCCGTTGCGGGTGCCGTGGCGAGGGCCGTTGGCACGAGGCCAGGCGCGACTGGAGCAGCTGGCGGCCAGGCGGCGGCAGGTGTCGCGGTGTGCGTTGCCGGCGCCACACTGCCCGTGCCGCCGCGGCCGAGGCCGAGCAACAGCGCGGTAAAGGGTGTCGCTGTTGCAGGAGCGGCAGCCGTCGTCGGCCCGGAAGCGGGCAGCACGCCCGCTGCCGTTGGCGGCAGTTGGCCTGGTTGTGGCAGCAGGCTGGCGACGGGCAGGGCGGCGGTCACGGTGAGCGTGGCTCCATGATGACCGGGAGAGGAGCAACATCCGTGCCACGGCGGTGACGTGGCGCAGGCTGCGCTCGCAGCCCGTGATCCGGGTCACGCCGGGCCGTGCCTCAGCGGCGGCGGCGGGCGATCTCGTCGAGTGTGGCCTGCTCGCGGCGCTCATGCCGCTCGCGCAGGCGTTCCTGCAAGCGCTCGTTGAAACGCTGCAGGGCGAGCGCCTCGGCGCGGGCCCCGCGCCAGCGCTCGATCTGCTCGCGATACTGCCGTTCGCAGCCTGCGACCGCGTCGCGCTGCCGCTCGGCGGCGTCGCGCAGGCGCTGGCCGAACTGGCGCCGGCCGCGCAGGGCACCGACGGTCAGGCCGGGCGTCGTGCTGCGCGCCAGGTCGTCGTACTGGCCGACGAAGCCGTCGACCTGGCGCAGCCGCTCTTCCTCGACGCGCAGGGCGCGCAGCCGCGTGCCGACATCGCGCGATGCGGCGTCGGCCGCAAACTCGGCGAGGCGTTGCAGGGAGTGCAGGGGCTTGCGCCGGCGCATGGGTCGGATCGGTTGCCGGTGGCGCCTCAGGTGGCGCCATCGGTGTTGACCAGGGCCTCGAGTTCGGCGACGGCCGATTCGAGCGCCACCGGCTCACCCATGCCCTGGGCGAGGAATGCCTCGAGTCGCGGCCACAGCCGCACGGCGCGGTCGAGGGCGGGAGCGGCGCCGGCGCGGTAGGCACCCACCGTGATCAGGTCGCGGTGGCGCTGGTAATACGCGTAGATCTCGCGGAATTTCTGCGCGGCGCGCAGGTGCTGCGGGGCACTGATGCGGCTCATCGAGCGGCTGATCGAGGACTCCGGGTCGATCGGCGGATAGACGCCGCTTTCGGCGATCTCGCGCGACAGCATGATGTGGCCGTCGAGCACGGCGCGCGCGGCATCGACGATCGGGTCGTTCTCGTCGTCGCCCTCGGCGAGCACGGTGTAGAAGGCGGTGATCGAGCCGCCGCCGCGGGTGCCGGTGCCGGCGCGCTCGATGAGCTGCGGCAGGCGCGCGAACACCGATGGCGGGTAGCCCTTGGTGGCCGGCGGCTCGCCGATGGCGAGCCCGATCTCGCGCTGCGCCTGGGCGAAGCGCGTCAGCGAGTCCATGAGCAGCAGCACCTGCTGGCCCTGGTCGCGGAAGTACTCGGCGATTGCCGTGGCCATCCACGCGCCATGCAGGCGCAGCAGCGGTGAACAGTCGGCCGGTGTCGCCACCACCACGGAGCGCGACAGGCCGGCAGCGCCGAGGTTGTCCTCGACGAATTCCTTGACCTCGCGGCCGCGCTCGCCGATCAGGCCGACGACGATCACATCCGCCTGCGTGAAGCGCGTCATCATGGCGAGCAGGCTGCTCTTGCCGATGCCGCTGCCGGCGAACAGGCCGAGGCGCTGGCCGCGACCAGCCGTGAACAGGGCGTTGATGCTGCGCACGCCGACATCGAGCGGTTCGGCGATCGGCTTGCGCAGCAGCGGATTGATCGGGTGGCCCTCGAGCGGCACGTGGGCATCGGCGAGCACCGGTCCGCGCCCGTCGAGTGGCGCACCGGTGCCGTCGATCACGCGGCCGAGCAGGGCATAGCCCACCGGCACGCGCGCGGCGGTGCGCGTCGGCAGCACGCGTGCGCCGGGCATGACTCCGGCCAGGGTGCTGATCGGCATGAGGAATAGCCGGTCACCGGCGAAGCCGACGACTTCGGCGCGCACGGTGTTCCCATCCTGGCCCTCGATCAGGCAGCGGGCGCCGAGGGCGGCCTCGCAGCCGGTCGCCTCGAGGGTGAGTCCTGCGGCGCGCGCGAGCCGGCCTTCGACCACGACCGGTGGCGGCCGGGCGCGTTCGCGCAGTGCCGCGAGCCAGTTACCCCAGCGCCGGTCGCGTTCAGTGGCCGACTTCAGGACCGGGTGCACCGGCGTTCTCCTGGCGCTCGTCCTCGAACAGCGCGGCGATGACCCGTCCGAGACGGGTCTCGAGCTGGGCGTCGACGGTGGAACTTGCCGCGGCGACGATGCAGCCGCCGCGTTCAAGAAGCGGGTCGGTCTCGATGCGCCAGGCGCGCTCTGCCGGTGCATCGCTGCCGAGGCACTCGCGTACCACGGCGGCATCGTCCGGGTGCAGGCGCACGACGATCCCGGTGGCGGCCATCGGCAGGGCGGCCAGCCCCTCGCGGACCACACCGACGACGTGCGTCGGGTCGAGCCGCAGTTCGCGCCGTACCAGCTGGCGCGTCACGGCGCGGACCAGTTCGATGATTTCCTCGTGAAAGCGCTGCTCGAGTGCCTCGAATGGCCGCGTGAGCACGTCGAGCGCACGCTCGAGTGCCTGGACCTGCACCCGACTCTCCTCGCGCATGGCCTCGAGCCCGGCGCGGCGGCCTTCCTCGAAGCCCTCGCGGACCGCACGCTCGCGCGCGCTGCGCAGCTCGTCGAGGTTGCCGCCCTGGCTGCGCAGGGTGGGGCTGCTGACCTCGGGGGCCTGCCAGGGCTGGGGCGGTGCGTCGATCTCGCCGGCACGCAGCAGTCGGGATGTCATGCCGGGCGCTCCTACACGAATTCGTTGCCGCTGCCGCCGAGCATGATCGTGCCGTCGTCGGCGAGGCGCCGTGCCACGGTGACGACTTCCTTCTGCGCAATCTCGACGTCGGAGAGCTTGACCGGGCCCTTGGCCTCGAGGTCGGAGCGCAGCAGTTCGGCGGCGCGCTTGGACATGTTGCGAAAGATCTTGTCCTGCAGGGCCGGGTCGGCGCCTTTCAGGGCGATGACCAGCGTGTCCGAGGTGACTTCGCGCACCAGCGCCTGGATGCCGCGGTCGTCGACGTCCATGAGGTTGTCGAAGATGAACATGTTCTCCTGGATCTGCTGGGAGAGCGCGGCATTCGCCTGGTCGAGTTCCTCGACGATCTTCTTCTCGGTCTCCTTCTGGACCTGGGTGAGGATCGTCGCGGCGCTGCGGATGCCGCCCATACTGGTCATCTTCAGGGCACCCGAGGTCTTGAAGCGGTGCTGGAGGACCTCGTCGAGCTCGGCGATGGCATTCTCCGGCACTTCCTCCATGCGGGCGATGCGCGTGACGATGTCCGTCGCCTGGCGCACCGGCAGCTGGGACACGACCTGACCCGCCTTCTTCGCGTCGAGTCCGGCCAGCACGATGGCGATGACCTGGGGGTGCTCGCCCTGGACGATCTCGACGACCTCCTTGGCTTCCATGAGCTGCAGCGAGTCGAGACCCTGCTCCTCGCCCTCGACCAGGCGGTCGTAGAGCGTGCGGGCGCGTTCCTCGCCGAGTGAACTCGACAGCAGCTTCTTCAGGAACTTCGGCGAGCGGCTGACCAGTGGTGCCTCGGACTCGACGTTGTCCGTGAAGTGCTGCAGCACGTTGTCCGCCTGGTTGCGGGTCACCTTGCGCAGCTTCGCCATGGCGGCGCCGAGCTTCTGGACCTCGCTGACGGGCATGTGCTTCATGACCTCGGCAGCCTCGCGCTCGTTGAGCGACATCAGGAACACGGCGGCGCGTTCGCTGCCGGACAGGGCTTCGGTGTTACTCATCGGTCTGCATCCACGACCTTACGATCTGCGCGACCCGCTCCGGGTTCTTGTCGGCCAGCTGGCGTGCCACGCTGACCTTGTCGTCGAACGAGAGTGCTGCGCGCGGTGCGGCTGCGGCTGAGCCGCCACCGCCGGCACCGGGCATCAGCGGCCCGCCGAGGGCGAGTTCGGCACCCGTGCCACCGGCGCCGACACCGAGGCCGCGCATGATGGGCCGGATGACGACGAAGGCGAGCGCAAGGACCAGCAGGGCGGCGAGCGCGGTGCGCGCGGTGTCGAACAGGCCGGGGCTGTCGAGCAGGCCCGGTTCCTCGGGTGCCTCCTCGACCGGCTTCTCGTAGAAGGACACGTTGCTGACGTTGACGCTGTCGCCGCGCTGCTCGTCGAAGCCGACGGCTTCCTTGACCAGGCGCGTGATTTCCTCGAGTTCCGCCGCTGCCAGCGGCTGCGTCGTGGTGGTGCCGTCCTCGGCGGTGATGCGCTTGTGGTCGACGACCACCGCGACAGAGAGCTTGCGGATGGTGCCGGTCGGCGCGCGCGTGCGGCTCAGCGTGCGGTCCACCTCGTAGTTGCGGGTGCGGCGCATCGATTCGTTGAGCGGCGTGCCGGCGCGCGCCGTCGCCTCCGCCTCGTTCGCCGGAGTGGCCGCCGCCTGGCCCGGCGCCGGCGGATTGGCGGCATTGGTGGCGACCTGGGGTGGCGGGGGCGTGTTCGACAGCGCGCCCGGGATGCCGCCGGCGGCAGCGGCCCCGTCGGTGCGGCGGTCCTCGGCCACCTGCTCGCTGCGCACCACGGTGCTCTGCGGGTCGTAGGCCTCGCGGGTTTCCTCGCGCTCGGTGAAGTCGACGTCGGCGGTCACGGTGGCGCGTACGCGATCGGGACCGAGCAGCGAGGTCAGCAGGCCGATGACACGCTCGGTGTAGGACTGTTCGATGCGCTGGGCGTAGTCGAACTGCTGCGTGGACAGGCCGAGGGCGCTCGCGTCGCCGGGGGCGTTGAGGAGCTGGCCCTGCTGGTTGACGACGGTGACGCGGTCCGCCTCGAGCCCGGGAATGCTCGAGGCGACGAGGTGCACGATCGAGGCGACCTGGGCCTTGTCGAGCTCGCGGCCCGGATAGAGGTTGACCAGCACCGAGGCGCTCGGCTCGCGGCGCTTGCGCAAAAACACGGACGACTCAGGCACGGCGAGGTGCACGCGTGCCGACTGCACCGGGCGCAGCGTGCTGATGGTGCGCCCGAGTTCGGTCTCGAGCGCGTGATGGTAGCGGGCGGTCTCCATGAACTGGCTGCTGCCGAAGGCGCTGGTCTCCTGCATCATCTCCAGCCCAATCCCGGCGCCACGCGGCAGGCCCTGGGCGGCGAGCTTGAGGCGGGCGGCGTGCACCTGGTCACCGGCGACGAGGATCGCCCCGCTCTTCGGGTCGACGCGATAGGCGATGTCAGTGGCGGAGAGCGCGTTCATGATCTCGCCGGCTTCCTGGTCGCCGACGTTGCTGAAGAGCATCGACCAGTTCGGCTCGCGCACGTAGAACGCGGCGGTGACGCCGGCGGTGATGGCGAGCGCGAGGCCGGCCAGCAGGACGAGCTGGCGCAGGCCCGGGATGCGGTACAGGGCGGCGAGGGGGTTGGTGACGCTGGCTTCCATGATGTCTTACCCGTGAGTCTGGCGCGTTGAGCGATCGTGGCGGCGGTGACCCGTCAGATCGGCATGTTCATGATCTGCTGGTAGGCCTCGACAAGGCGGTTGCGCACCTCGTTCATGGCCTGGAACGAGAGACTTGCCTTCTGCATCGAGATCATCACCTCAGCGACGCTGACGTCGGGCGCGCCGCCCTCGAAGCGCGTCAGCAGGCCGGTTGCCGCGGTCTGCTGCTCGTTGACCTGTTCGATCGAGCGTCGCAGCAGGTCGCCGAAGTCGACGCCGCCCGCGGGCTGGGCCTGCGGTGCGCCGTGGATCTCGGTCGACAGCGCGCGCATCTGGCTCAGGACCTTGTTGATTTCCGTCTCGATCATGACGATCTCCGTGTCCGGGACAGGGCGTTCAGCAGGCGAGCGCCGGGCGTTCGCGCTGCGGCACTGCCACACCGGCGCCACGCAGGCGGGCGAGCTTGTAGCGCAGCGTGCGCGGGCTGATGCCGAGCTGTTCAGCGGCGCGCTTGCGGTTGCCGGCGCGCTCGATGGCCTCGAGGATCAGGCGGCCTTCGACCTGCTGCAGGTTATCCTGCAGGGCGGATGCCGCGGTCGGGTCGGGTCCGGCGGCCTGCGTGACAGCCGCCGGCGCGGCAGCGGCGGCAGCGTCGGTTTCGAAACGCAGGTCGCCGGGCTCGATCGCGCGCGCTCCGCACAGGATCACGGCGCGCTGCATCAGGTTGGCGAGTTCGCGCACGTTGCCCGGCCAGCCGTAGGCGAGCAGCGCCGCGGTCGCCGCGGGACTGAGCACCGGCAGCGGGCGTCCCTTGCCACAGGCAGCAGCGACAAAGTGCCGGGCGAGCGGCAGCACGTCGGCAGGACGCTGGCGCAGCGGCGGCAGGGAGATCGGGAACACGCTCAGACGGTAATAGAGATCTTCGCGAAAGCGCCCGGCACGCACCAGGGCGCGCAGGTCCTGATTGGTGGTGGCGAGCACGCGCACGTCCAGCCGTACGGCACCGCGCCCGCCGATGCGCTCGACCTCGCGCTCCTGCAGGACACGCAGCAGCTTGGCCTGCAGCGCCGGCTGCATCTCGCTGATCTCGTCGAGCAGCAGCGTACCACCCTGGGCCTGCTCGAACTTGCCGGCGCGCGCCTCGTGGGCCCCGGTGAAGGCGCCCTTCTCGTGGCCGAACAGCAGCGCCTCGAGCATGTGCTCGGGGATCGCCGCGCAGTTGATGGCGACGAAGGGTCCACGCGCCCGCGGCGAATGCTGGTGGATATAACGGGCGAAGACTTCCTTGCCGGTACCGCTCTCACCGGTCAGCAGCACGGTGGTGTCGGAGGCGGCGACGCGGCCCGCCAGGGCCAGCGCCTCGAGCGTGGCCGGATCCTCGGCGATCATGCCGCTCGCCGGCAGGTCGCGTGGCACCAGGCGCTCGAGCCGCTCGACCAGCGCTTCGGCCGAGAACGGCTTGACGAGGTAATCGGTCGCGCCCGCGAGCATCGAGGCCACGGCATGCTCGATGCTGCCGTAGGCGGTGGTCATCAGCACGGGGAGCTGGGGCAGGCGGTCGCGGATGCGCGCGAGCAGCGTCGAGCCGTCCATCGGCTGCATCTGGTAGTCGGTGACGACGGCAGCGACGGGCGTAGCGGCGAGCACCTGCAGGGCGGCGCTGCCGTCGGCAGCCTCGCGCACGTCGAAGCCGGCAAGGCGCAGCGTCTCGGCGAGTGCGGCGCGCAGGCGCGCGTCGTCCTCGACCAGCAGGATGGGCCTGGTGTTCATGCGGCGGCTGTCCTTTCAGCGAGAGCCGTGCCGGGGGCGAGCGGCAGGCGCAGGGCAAACGTGGTGTGCCCGGGGGTTGCGTCCACCAGGGCGACATCGCCGTGGTGGGCGCGGGCCACGGAGCGGGCGACGGCGAGCCCGAGGCCGGTGCCCTCGGCCCGCGAGGTGAAGAACGGTTCGAAGAGCCGGTCATGCAGCCCGGCCGGGATACCGGGGCCGTTGTCCTGCACCAGGATCTCGGTTCCGAGCGGGGTGGCGCGGGCGCTGACCCGCACCTCGGCGCGCTCACCCGCCGCCTCGAGGGCGTTGGTCACGAGGTTGATCAGGGCGCCGGCAAGGGTTTCGCGATTGCCGGTGAGCGTGACGCTGCGATCCGGACGCTCGATGCGCAGTGCCTGGCCGGGCAGGAGCACGGCGGCGAGTGCGCACTCGACGCCATCGAGCAACTCGTCGAGGCCGAAGTGCTCGCCGGCGAAGTGTGCACCGCGGGCGAACTGGAGCATGTCGGCGATGAGCCGCTCGAGGTCCTGCAGGCAGCCGATCGCCTTGCCGAGGAGCGCGTCGCGCTGCTCGCCCGTGAGTCCGCTGCGGCGGGCGTTGCTGGCATAGAGCAGGCCGGCGGCGAGCGGGGTGCGGATCTGGTGCGCCAGTGCTGCGGCCATCTCGCCCATGGCGGCGAGGCGCCGATGGCGGGCGAGCAGTTCCTCGAGCTTGCGCTGGTCGGTGACATCGGTCAGCAGCAGCACGCGGCCCGTGCCCGGTGCCAGTGCCTTCTGTGCCAGCGCGATGCGCCGGCCGTCGCGCAGGATGATTTCCCCCTGCACATCGGTGGTGGTGCTGCAGGCGCGCGCGCGGACCTCGTCCCAGCGCTCGCCATCGAGCGCCGTGCCGAGCAGCGTACGGGCGGTGGTGTTGGCTTCGATCACGGTGTCGGCACCGTCGAGCAGCAACACGCCGCCAGGCAGGGCCTCGACGAGCGCCGTCAGCCGGCCGGCCAGCGCGTCGTAGCTCGCACTCAGCTGTTGCGAAGCCGAGGTGAACGCGGCGAATGCAGCCGCCAGCCCCGCCATGTCGACCGGAGCCGCCGGAGCGACCTGCCGATCCGCACCTGACAGGCAAACAGTAGGAGCGGCTTCAGCCGCGATCCCTGGCGCAATGGAATTGACAGATTGGTCGCTACGGTCCATGTCCTCACATGAGCAAGAACCGTGCCGGACCGATCAGTGCCAGCTAATACGCTGTTTCATCAGCTGTTTTCATTGAGGCTAACAGCGGTGCCAGAATATTGGACGCGCGCTTGACCTGTATGGTCAGAATTTTGACGCCCGGAATATGCCGGTCTCCGTGAACACGCCAGTGCCCTTGCTGAACGCCACCTGGCGGCGGTGACGGCGGAACACCATCTTCTCGAGGCCGGCAGCCACCGCCGGCGTCAGGTGCTCGAAACGGGTCTGCAGCCAGCGCGCGCCCGAGCGCTCGACACTGCCGACGACGCGGCCCGGCAGGCGCAGCGGCAGCGGCAGCACGGGGTTGGGGAAGATGACGGCGTAGCCCGTGTCGCCGGGCCGTGCCTCGGCGTGGTCGGGGCCCGTCCACTCGACGCTCTGCCCGCGCAGCACCACCGAGTGGCGTGCGGGAGTCCCCGCCTGGTTCGACATCAGTCGTCCGACCAGCGAGAGCAGCACGTCGACCTTCACCTGCAGGTGCAGCAGTTCGGGGCTCTGGTGGTGGGCGCTGTCGCTCGAAGCCTCCTTCGGCATCTCTTCGTAGACGGCCAGCGCCTGCAGCGCGCGTGCGGTCTCGTGGTTGGCATGGTCGAGCTCGTTGAGATCGCCGAGATCGGCCTTCACCCAGCTGAAGGGCAGGCGCTCGTAGAGCGAAATGCCCTCGAAATCGCTGCGTTCCTGCGGGCTCATGGACGGCTCCCCCGTGGTGCGGGCAGGTAGACGAGATTGTCGGGTCCGGTGTTGCGCTGGTAGGCGCGCACGGCGCCATGCGCCTGGCCGAGGGTCGCGGACGCGCGCGCGAGTTCGCGCTGCCGCGCCTGTACCCGCTGGATCGTCTGCTGGTTGCGCAGCAGCAGGTCCTGCAGCACGCGGCGCCAGGCAGCCAGATCGCCGCGTGCCGCCGGGTCGGCGAACAGCGCTTCGAGGCGGCGGCAGCGCTCGGCATCGAGTGCGCCGGCCGCGGCCCAGTCGCCGCGTTCGACATGCTGCTCGACCGACTCGGTGAGCGCGAGGATGTCGTCGAGGGACTGCATGCCGCCAGCCGTCTCAGGCGCCCGCCGTCGCGACGGGCTGGCCCTGGCTGCGCGTGATGGTCGTCCACGCATCGCGGATCTCGTCGAGCAGCCCGGCGACTTCGACCAGGCGGCGCTCGTCGTCGTTGAGGTTCGCCTCGAGGAGGCGGCGCATCAGGTAGTCGTAGAGCGCGGCGAGATTGCCGGCAATTTCCCCGCCACGCTCGTGGTCGAGTGCGGTGCGCAGGCCGTCGATCAGGCCGATGGCCTTGCCGATGGCCTCGCCCTTGGCAGCGACTTCGCCCCGCGCCATGTGGCCGCGGGCCGTGGCGATGCGCTCGAGCGCGCCGTCCATGAGGCGCAGCACGAGCTGCAGGCGGTCGCCGCTCGCGGCGCCGTAGGCGGTGACGGTGCGGTACTGGCCGAGGGCGTTTCCGGGCGTGGCGTTCATCGGGAGTTCCTGCGGTTCCTGGTCGATCAGAGGCTGGCGAGCTGGCGCGTGAGGAAGCTGCTGGTCTGGTTGAGCTGGCTCACCAGCTGGTCGAGGGCGTTGAACTGGTTCTGGTAGCGCTTGCGCAGCGCTTCCATGCGGGTCTCGAGGTCGGCACGCCGGTCGCTGATGTCGTCGAGCCGCGCCTTGAGCGTGGTCTCGCGCGCGCCGAGGCGGCCGTCGCTGGCGAGCCAGGCCTCGCTCACGCCCTGCAGGCGCACCGCCACGCCGTCGTCGCTGCCGGCGAGCAGGCGGCCGACCGCGTCGAAGTCGCTGTCGAGTGCGGTACCGAGGCGCGTGGCATCGAGCGTGAGCTTGCCGTCGGTACCGGTGCGCACGCCGATCTCGGCGAGCGTGTGCCAGGGATCGGTGCTGGCACCGGTCATGCGGCCGAGCGCCTCGCGCAGTGCCGACTTCACCCCGCGCGTGGCCGCGTCGCCGAGCAGGGCGCCGGCCGCGCCGCTGTCGGCATCGTAGGAGGTCAGCTGGTTGATGGTGCTCACCACGCCGTTGTAGGCATCGACGAACTTCGATACCAGCGTGCGTGCGCCCTCGGTGTCGTAGTCGACCGTGAGCGTCACCGTCTCGCCCGGCTCCACGTCGAGCAGGTCGATGGTCACGCCCTCGATCGCGTCCGCGATGCTGTTGGTGGCGCTGCTGACGTCGAGGCCATCGATGCGCGCGGCAGCATCCGTGGCGGCCGCGGCCTGCGTCAGCGCGTTGCTGGTCCCGGCGCCGAACTCGAGGACCTCGAGCGGGCTGCCGGCGGCCACGGCGTCGATGGTGATGGCGGCCGCGGCACCGGTCTCGGTGGCGGTGAGGATCAGGTGCGCCCCGTCGGCGCCGGTGACGATGCTTGCCCGCACACCCGGATTGTTGGTCGAGGCGTTGATGGCGTCGCGGATGCCGGCGAGCGTGTTGTTCGCCGTGGTGATCTCGATCTGCATCGAGTCCGCGCCGCTCGTGACGATGAGCTGGCCTTCGCCGACCACCGAACCGGCGGTCGCGAACGGCCCGGATACCAGCCGGTGGGCGCTGGCGAGCGCGAGGACCTCGACCTCGTAGCTGGCGGGTACCGCTGCGCTCGTGGCGGTTGCCGCCAGCCGCGTGTCGTCCGACACGGTGGCCGTGCGTTTCTGGAACTGGTCGAGGTCGGCCAGTGCGCCGACGGCGTCGTCGAACGCGGCCAGCGCGCTCTTCAGGCGGCCGATGGCGGTGAGCTGTGCCGACGCCCGTGCTTCCTGGGTCGCCAGGCGCGTCGCCACGGGCTGGCGTTCCGCGGCCACGAGCTGGTCGACCAGGCTCTTGACGTCGAGGCCGGAGCCGAGTCCGGTTGCGGTGATGGCCATGGGCAATTAACCGTTGTCACAGCCCGCCAATGCGGGCGCCGTGCTCAGTCAAGCAAGATCCATGCCACGGAGTGGCGCTGGTTACGCGGTGTCGTCGAGCGTGTGCAGGCCCTGGCTGTCCAGGTAAGCCGCAACTTTCAGCACTTCCTCGGAGGGCATCTGCCGAATGACTTCGCCGGAGGCGGGATCGACGACCTTGATGACGGTGCGCCCGCTCGACTCGTCGACCAGGAAGCTGAGCTGGCGCTTCGAGTCGGCGAGATAGGCCTGGATCTGCGCCAGCGCCTTGTCGATGCTGATCGGTGGCGCCGACCGGTGCGCCGGCGGCTCGCCCTTGCCGGCGGGTGGCAATGCCTTGCCGCCGGTGGCGGGTCGCGACCCGGCACCTGCGGCGGTCGGTACCGCCGGCAGCGGCTGTTTCATTGTTGCAGTGACGTTCATGGCGCGTCCTGGCCAGACTGCAATGGTTCCTCACCGCGAGGCGGTGGCCGGCTCGTCACCGGCCACCGCCCGGGTTTGTCTCGATAGCCGGCTCTTACCGGAGCAGGCCCAGCACGACCTGCGGAGCTGCGTTGGCCTGCGCCAACACCGCCACACCGGCCTGCTGCAGGATCTGCGCCTTGGTCATCGCCGCCGTCTCCGCTGCGAAGTCCGCGTCCTGGATCCGGCTGCGCGAGGCAGTCAGGTTCTCGGCGACTGCCTGCAGGTTGGAGATCGTGGACTCGAAGCGGTTCTGGATGGCGCCGAACTGGCTGCGCAGCGAGGACACCGACGTCAGGGCCGCGTCCACCCGCTGCATGGCGGTGTTGGAGTTGGCGACGCTGGTGACGCTGATGCCGGCGAGCGTGTTGGAGTCCACCGCGATCGAGGTGCTCGCGAAACCGATGTCCGCGTAGGAACCGCCGAGCGTGATGTTCTCCGAGGCCGACAGCGTGATCGTACCGCGCAGGGTGCCTTCCTGGGCCGCGGCGATGCCGGTGCCTGAAACCGTGCCGCCGGTGCCGTTGGCGATCGTCTCGGCGACCACCACGTTGCGCCCGTCGGCGGCGGTCAGCGTGAACGTCGTGCCCGACACCGAGGCGGAGACGCCGGTCTGTGCCGAGAACAGGTTCACCTGGGCGGCGACGTCGGCCGCGGTCAGCGAGGCGCCGTTGGCGACGTTATCGGTACCTGCGTAGATGGCTATGCCGTTGATGGTCAGGTTGTAGGTAGACAGACCACCCGCGCTGCTGACCGTCGAGAACGTGCCGGAGCTGGCGTTGGTCGCCGTGGCCGTGAGGCCGGCGACGCCTGCGGCAGCGATGGCGTTCACCTTGGCGTAGGCGCTGTCGGCAGCCTGCCCGGCCTGCGTACCGGCCGTGCTGGCGCCGACGGCGACCGCTGCACCCTGGCCGACGGCGAGCGTCAGGCCACCGTCCGTGAGGGCGCTGGAGGTAACCGCGGTGCCCGTGGATGTCGCGATCTGGCCGATCTGGTCGGCGCGCACACCGGTGGTCAGGTTGACGCCGATCGTCTCGCCGACGTTGGCACCGACCTGGAACTGGGCGGCGCCGAAGCTGCCGTCGAGGACCTTCTGGCCGTTGAACGAGGTCTGCGAGGCGATGCGGTTGATCTCAGCCAGGCGCTGCTGGACTTCCTGGTCCAGGGCGGCGCGGTCGGAGGCCGAGTTGGTCGCGTTGGCGCTCTGCACGGCCAGCTCGCGGATCCGCTGCAGGTTGTTGGTCAGCTCTTCCAGCGCCGACTCGGCGGTCTGGGCGAGCGAAATGCCGTCGTTGGCATTGCGCACCGCCTGGTTCAGGCCGCGGATCTGCGTGGTGAAGCGGTTGGCGATCGCCAGACCCGCGGCGTCGTCCTTGGCGCTGTTGATGCGCAGGCCGGACGAGAGCCGCTGCAGGGCGGTCGCCAGCGTGCTGTCGGAGCGCGACAGATTGCGCTGTGCGTTCAGCGACAGGACGTTGGTATTGATGACGACTGGCATGTGTGCCTCTCCTTCGATGATGAGTCCGAGTTTCGCGTGCCCGGCCGGGTTTCCGGCTCCCCCTCGATCGCAGCTCGCGGGGAAAATCTCCGGGCCATTGCGACGGTGTTATCGGCAGCCGGGCCGGCGCCTTGACCCGCGCCCGTGTGACCGCCGTCACGGAAACCGCCGCCACTTGCGGTCTTTCCCCCGTAGGAGCTTCAGCCGCGATCGCTTGACCGCGGCAGGCGCCCCTGCGGCGGGGAAGCCAAAGTCGCGCCCCGATCCTCGCTTGGTTTGGCTCCCTCCGCCTCCGGGCGCTCAGGCGCTGCGGTCGCGACTAGCGTCGCTCCCACAGGGACGGGGAAGGTGTTCTCCTGTGGGAGGGGCGCGAACCCCGACGTCGAAAGAGTCGCGGCTCGCGCTGCCCCTACGGCGCGAGTTGCGGGAGTCCTGGATCGGCTCACGCAGGACGCTGGCGCCCGAACCGGCTGTTGCCGGGCCAGTGGCGGCGGGCGTAGAGGGCCAGCGAAGCAGGACGCGTCGCGCCTGCCCGAGACGAGCGAGCACCGGCCATGGACGGCGGGTGCGCGCGTCCCGCCGCCACTGGCCCGGCAACAGCCGTGGCAACGAGCGACAAGGGGGTCGCGGCTGAAGTTGCTCCTACCAAGGCCCGGGAGCGTCAGAGCAGGTCGAAGAGGGAGAGCGAGCGGGTCTGGGCGAAGACCTTCTGGGCGGCTTCGAGGCCGGTCAGCTCGGTTTCGAGGTCCGAGATGGCCTGCGGATAATTCACGTCGCGTACGGTCGACAGCGTCGAGCGCAGCTGGATGGCGAGCTCGTCGTTGGCGGATTTCTGCTCTTCGAGCGCGGCGAGCCGCGCCCCGACCTGGCTGCGCACGCCGCCGAGATGCAGCTCCGCGCGGTCGAGGCCGAGCAGGGCATCGTTGAATGCATTCTGGAACGAAGCGCGTCCCTGCTGGCTCGTGCTGTCGCCCTCGAGCGCGGCGATCAGGCGGTCGACCGTGGTGAACACGCTGCGGTTGGCGCTCGGCGTCACGGCGAAACTGTCGCCGGCGAGCGGTTGCCCGGCGACGCTGATCGAGGCGCCGCGGAAGGTGATGGTCTCGCCCGGAATCCAGCTGCCGTTGGCCACCACGGCACCGAGCGAGTCGGTGACGCTGTAGGTATCGGCTGCGCTGAACGTGAGCGTGTAGGCATCCGGGACCCAGGCGGCGGTGTCGGTGACCGTCGCCGACTGGAAGAACGCCGTGCCCTGGTTGCCAGCGCCGGCCGCCACCGTGAACGTGCCGTTGCCGTCGCGGATGGCGAAGAAGACCTCGGAGCCGGCGTCGCCTTCGCGGATGGTGCGCGTGTCGCTGATACGTTGCTGGCGCACGCCGTCGTCGCCGCTGTAGGTCGCGACGCCATTGACGACCGTGACCGGCTGGCCGCGCACCTCGGTGCCGGCGAAGACATAGCGGCCCTCGCCGTCCTGGACGTTGGCGGTGTCGATCATGCCGGCGCGAAGTTCCCGCATCTCGGCGGCGATGGCGCGACGGGTCTCCTGCGTCTGCACGCCACCACCGGCCTGCACGGCGAGCTCGCGCACCCGCGCCAGCGCATCGCCGAAGCGGTCGAGTGCGCTTTCCTCCAGCGCCAGACGGCGCCGCGCGGCTTCGCCGTTGGCGCCGAAGTTGACCAGCCGGTCGAGCCCCTGTTGCAGCGCCACGACCTGGCTCGCTCCGGCCGGATCGTCGCCCGCGGTCTGGATGCGCACGCCCGAGCTCACCTGGCGCTGGATGCGGGCGAGTTCGGCCTGTCGCCGGTAGACGTCGGCGAGCCACTGGAGTTGCACGGTGCGGCTGGAAATACGCATGGTCAGCGGATCATCCCGAGCAGGGTGCGGAACAGTTCGTCAGAGACGGCGATGACCTTGCTGGCGGCCTGGTAGGCCTGCTGGTAGCGCAACAGGTTCGCGGCCTCCTCGTCGAGATTCACGCCGGCGACGGCATCGAGGTCGACTTCCGCCTGCTCGCGCAGCGCGGCCTGCACATCGAGGTCCTGCCGCTGGCGCAGCGCAGTGGAACCCACCGTCGAGACCAGCCGCGCCGAGAGGTTGTCGACCGATACCTGGCCGCCGCCGAGGAAGCCGCGGCCGGCGACCGCGGCGAGCGCCAGCGCGTTGCTGTTGTCGCCGCTGCCCGGCGGGGTCGGCGACACGGAGAACACATCGCCCGCGGCGGGTGCTCCGGTGATGCGCGCGGTCCAGCCATTGAAGGTGATGTCGGCACCGCTGGTGAAGGCCAGCGGTCCGCTCAGGTCGTTGTTGCCGGCGTCGTAGATGCGAAAGACATTGCCGCCCTCGAAGCGGATTTCCACCGGCTGGCGCAGGGCGGGGTCGGTGACATTGGCAATGCCGCCGAGCGCGATGGTCGCGTCCGAGGAGTTCGTGAGCGCGCGGCCCGTGCGCACCGGCGCGGCGGCCGCGATCGCTGCCGGGTCGGCAATGGCAAGACCAAAGCTGCCGGGGGCGCCGAACACCGGCCTTACCAGGAAGCGGTCTCCCGCCGCGGCGCCGGCGCCGACGGTCACCGCGAGTCCGTCGAAACGCAGCGGGTCGCCCGCCGTACCGGTGCCGGCCATGGCGACCGGCGCGCCGCTGGCGGCGTCCGTGAGCGACCACGCCGAGCCGTTCCAGAGCAGCACGTAGTCGCGTGCGGCCAGCGCCGTCGCGTCCGTGACGCTGGCGGCGACCGCGGCCGAGCCGGTGTTCGCGGACGAGTCGAGCACCTGCGGCGGAGTTGCGGCGAAGAAGGCGCCGCCGAGGTTGCCGTAGGCGTCGACGCCCTGGCCGTGCTGCAGGTTGAAGGCCTGCGTGAGCGTCGTGGCGAGCAGGCCGAGTTCGCGCCGTGCCGGGTCGAGGGCTTCACCGCGGAAGGCGAGCAGCCCGCCGAGAGCACCGCCGGAAATCTGCCGCGACACGGGCTGCACCTGGCCGGCGAGTTCGAGATCGACCTGCAGCCGCGTGGGATCGAAGGCGTCGGCGGTGAGCCGCAGCTCTGCCGCCTGGTCACCGAGCACCAGCGGCTGGCCGCTGCCGATCATCACGGTCACCGTGCCGTCCTCGCGCTGCAGGACCGTGGCGTTGATCTGGCCCGAGAGTTCCTGCAGCAGCGCATCGCGGCGGTCGGCGAGGTCGTTGGCACCGTTGGTGCCGCGGGCGATCGTCGCGTTGATCGCGGCGAGCGAGGCGGCGATCGAGTTGATGCGCTCGGCGGTGTCGTACAGCCGCCGGTCGAGTTCGTCGCCGAGGGCATTGAGCTGGCTGTCGAGCTGGCGGAAACGCTGGCCGAGCGACTCGCCCTCGAGCAGCAGCTGCTGGCGGCTCGCGGCCGAGGTCGGATCGCGCGCGAGGAGTTCCGCCTTGTCGAAGAATGCCTGGATGCTCGTGCCGAGGCCCAGGTCCGGATTGCCGAGCAGGCCGTCGAGCCGCGCAGTGAGGTCGGCAAGCACTTGGGCGCGCTGTTCCGAGCTGGTCGTGCCGCGCAGCGCGTCGGCGAGGAAGCTGTCGTAGATGCGCTGCACGTCCGTGACGCGCACGCCCGAGCCGACGTTGGCGGTGATCCCGAAACCTGCGGTCAGCGCTTCCACCTGCAACGCACGCCGGCGCACATAGCCGTCGGTGCCGGCATTGGCCACGTTGTTGCTGGTCGCCTCGAGGCCACGCTGGGCTGCGATGAGACCGGACAGGGCAGTGCTGATCATCGACATGGCTGTATGTGGCGCCTCAGTGGTTGTGCCGCCGGCGGGTCACCATTGCCTCAGAGTCTCGGCACGCCGGGCAGATTCTTGAGCGTGCCGACGAGCTCGTTGAAGCGCGGGCTCGACAGGATTGAACGTAACTTGGCGGCGTAGCCGGGATCGGTCGCATAGCCGGCCGCCTGCAGCGAATCGGCGAATTGCCCGGGCTGCGCGCCGCTGGCCAGCGCCTCCCGGTAGCGCGGGTTGCCGCGCAGGAATCCGACATAATCCGCGAACGCCGCGGCCAGGTCCGGGTAAGCCCTGAAGGCGGCGATTTCCTGCTTAGGTAAACCATCGCGGAACTCGAGCGTGCGCACGGCCACGCGTTCGCCGGTCCAGCGTCCGTCCGCCTTGATGTTGAACAGGTTGTTGCCGCTGTTGCCGGTGGCGTCGCGCACGACGTGGCGGCCCCAGCCGGTCTCCAGCGCCGCCTGGGCCACGATGGCGCGCGGGTCGACGCCGAGTTCGCTGCCGGCGCGTTCGGCATGCGGCCAGACATCGCGGATGAAATCCTCGGGACTGGCCGGACGCCAGTCCTGCCAGCGCTGAGCCGTGGAACTGGCTGGCGGCGCGTCGATCTCGAAGGCAGGCAGGGCGGCCGCTTCGAGCAGCGCGGCGCTGTCCGGCGCATCGAGCGTGAAGCGGGCCGGGGGCAGGGACGGTGGCGCTGCCTGGCGCACGGCGACCACGTCGTGTGCCGTCGGCGCGCGGACCTGCGCTGCGGTGTTGGAGGAACCGTCGAGCTGGCGCGCCAGCATGTCGGCGATACCGATGCCCCGGCCGCGGGTGATTTCCAGTGCCACCTGCTGGTCGAACATGTCACGGTAAGTCGTGTCGCTGCCGTCGCCGAAGGCGGCGCCGGCCTCGCGCATGCTCCGCAGCATCATCTGCACGAACAGCGCCTCGAACTGCCGCGCGGTCTCGCGCGTGACCGCAGCATCGCCCTGGCCGCCGGCACGCGCGCGCAGCTCCGCCAGGCCGGCGAAGTCGGTGGCGGTGCGCGGTGCCTGTGGGAGCAGTGAGGCGGTCGTCGCCATGGCGCTCGTCCTAGATCACCAGCAGCTCGGCGCGCAACGCACCGGCCGCGCGCAGGGCCTCGAGGATGGCGACGAGATCGCCGGGGGCTGCGCCGACCTCGTTCACGGCCTTGACGATGTCGTTGAGCTCGACGCCGGGCTTGAACATGAACATGCGGTTCTGCGCCTGCACGATCTCGATGTTGGTCTGCGGCGTCACCACGGTCTGGCCCTGTTCGGCAAAGGGCTGCGGCTGGCTGACGTCGAAATCCTCGGTGATGCTCACGACGAGCGAGCCGTGCGACACGGCCGCTGGCATGACCCGCACCTGGGCATTGATCACCACCGTGCCGGTACGCGAATTGACGATGACCCTGGCCGGTGCGGCTCCGGGCGTGACCTCGAGGTTCTCGATCGCCGACAGGAACGAGATGCGGTCGGCAGCCGCCTGCGGCGCGCTCACGCGGATCGAAGTCGGATCGAGCGGCAGGGCGGTGGAGGCGCCAAGCAGCTTGTTGATGGTCTCGGCGAGCTGTGTCGCCGTGGTGAAGTCCGGCTGGTGCAGGTTCAGCATCAGGTAGTCGGTTCCGGCGAACTGCGTCGGCACGGCGCGCTCGACCGTGGCCCCGTTCGGAATGCGACCGACACTCGGCACGTTGATGGCGATGCTCGAGCCGTCCTGGCCGGAGACGCCGAGTCCGCCGACGGCGAGGTTGCCCTGGCCGATGGCGTAGATCTGGCCGTCGAGCCCCTTCAGCGGCGTGATCAGCAGCGTGCCGCCACGCAGGCTCTTGGCGTTGGCGATCGAGGACACCGTGATGTCGATGGTCTGCCCGGGCTTGGCGAACGGCGGCAGTTCGGCATGGACCGCCACGGCCGCGATGTTCTTCAGCTGCAGGTTGAGGCCCGGCGGCAGGGTCACGCCGAGTCGCTCCAGCATGCTGACCAGGCTCTGCGTGGTGAAGGGGGCCTGTGTCGTCTGGTCGCCCGTACCGTCGAGGCCGACCACGAGGCCGTAGCCGACCAGCTGGTTGGTGCGCACGCCGGCGACGGTGGCGAGGTCCTTGATGCGCTCGGCGCGCGCCTCGGGGGCCAGCTGCAGCAGGACCAGTATCATGCCGGTCAGCAGCCAGGCGGTCTGGACCAGGCGCGCATTCTGTCGGGGACTCATGAGATGCGTTCTCCCTGCGTATCCGGCGCTCAGAGCGGCCAGAACTTCATGAACAGCCGGGCGATGAGGCCGGGCTCGTTGGCATCGTCGAGCAGGCCCTTGCCCGAGTAGGTGATGCGGGCATCGGCGACCTTGTACGACGGCACCGAGTTGTCGGCGGCGATGTCGACCGGGCGCACGATGCCGGCGACCTGCACGAATTCCTCGCCCTGGTTGAGGGTCAGCCACTTTTCACCGCGCACGTACAGGTTGCCGTTTGGCAGGACGTCGGCGACGGTGACGGTGATGTTGCCGTCGAGGCGGTTGCTCTGGCTGCTCGAGCCCTGGCCGTCGAACTCCTGCGTCGACTCCCACTCGTTGTTGAGGACCTGCTCGCCGTTGCGGGTGACGGTATCGCCGAACAGCACCGGTGCGCCGGTGTCGGTCTTCGTGTCCTTCTTGGCGCCGGTGCTGGCGCTCTTCGAGGCCTGCGTGCGCTCGGCCAGCCGGATGGTGAGCGTGTCGCCGATGCGCCGCGCCTTGACGTCCTCGAACAGCGAGATCGAGGTGGTCGGGCGGTATACGGCGCCGCTTTCCGCCGGCGGCAGGGCCGCCTCGCGCGGCATCGCCGGCGCGTACTCCCCGGGCCGGGTGCCGATGTTGCTGCTGCAGCCGCCGAGGAGTGCGGTGAACGTCGCGGCGGCGATCACGATACGGATGGTGTTCATCGGTGGACTTCCCGGTTGCCGTGCGGTCGACCGTCAGCTTCAGAGGTTGTTGTTGAGGTACTGGAGCATCTGCTCGCTGGTCGAGATGGCCTTGGAAGCCATCTCGTAGGCGCGCTGCGTCTCGATCATGCCGACCAGTTCTTCGACCACGTTGACGTTGGAGCCCTCGAGCGAGCCCTGCACCAGTTCGCCGCGGCCCTCGAGACCGGGGTTGCCGAGCTGCGGCGTGCCGCTCGCGGCTGTTTCCACCAGCAGATTCTGGCCGCGCGGCTGCAGGCCCGCCGGATTGATGAAATCGGCGATCTGCATCGTGCCGAGTGTCACGGGCTCGACCTGGCCGGTGACGGTGGCCTGGATCAGGCCGTCGCCGGCGACCGTGATGCTGGTGGTGCCCGTCGGCACCGTGATCGAGGGTTGCACCTCGTAGCCGGAGGCGGTGACGAGGCGGCCCTCGGAGTCGATCTTGAACGAGCCGTCGCGCGTATACGCCTGGGTGCCGTCTGGCAGCAGTATCTGGAAGAAGCCCCGGCCGCTGATCATGACGTCGAAGGGATTGCCGGTATTCACCGTCGTGCCCTGGCTGAACGATTTCTCGGTGGCGACCACGCGCACGCCGGTGCCGAGGTTGAGACCGGTCGGCAGCTCGGTGTCCTGCGAGGTGGCACCGCCCGCCTGGGAGACGTTCTGGTAGAGCAGGTCCTCGAAGATCACCCGGCCCTTCTTGAAGCCGTTGGTGTTGACGTTGGCGAGGTTGTTCGAAACCACGGTCATGCGCGTCTGCTGCGCGTCGAGACCGGTCTTGGCAACCCAGAGTGCTTCCATGGCGGTGGCTCCTCAGTATCCTGTCGGTTGGCGGCTTCAGCCGCCGGTGCGGATCAGCCGCGCGGCGGCGGCGGCGTTTTCATCGGCCGAGTTCATCGCGCGCACCTGCATGTCGTAGGAGCGCGCCAGTTCGATCATCTCCACCAGCGCTGCGGTGGCGTTCACGTTCGAGGATTCGAGCTGCCCGCTGGCGATGGTGACGGTAGCGTCGGCTGCCGCTTCGCTGTCGTCGGCCATGCGGTACAGGCCGTTGCCGCTCGCGATCATCTGTTCGGCCGGCGGGTTGACGAGCTTGATGCGCTCGACTATCGCCAGGCCCTCAGGCGTCTGTCCCTGGGGCACGATCGAGATCTGCCCGTCGTTGCCGATGTACAGTTCCTCGTAGGCCGGGATCGACACCGGTCCGCCGCTGCCCTTCACGAGCTGGCCTCCCGCGGTCTCGAGCAGGCCGGCGGCGTTGATGCGCAGGTTGCCGGCACGGGTGTAGGCCTCGCGCCCCTCGGCGTCCTGGACAGCGATCCAGCCTTCGCCCTGCACGGCGACGTCGAGTTCGCGCCCGGTCTGGATCATCGCGCCGCTGGCGCCGTTCCAGGTATCGGGCAGCGTCACCGGGTTGACCCGCGTGGCCAGCCCGGGGCCGGTGATGGCCTGTGCCTCCACCGTATGGCGCACGGCGCGAAAGCCGGTGGTGCCGGCATTGGCGATGTTGTGCGCCACCAGCGCCTGGGCGCGCATCGCTTCGCGCGCCCCGGTCATCGCCACGTAGATCATGCGGTCCATGGTCGATCAGTGCCGCGTCATCAACGGATATTGATGATCGTCTGGGTGACGCTGTCCATGGTCGAGATGACCTGGGCATTGGCCTGGAAGAGGCGCTGGCTGGTGATCATGCGCACCAGCTGCTCGGTCAGGTCGACGTTGGAGGACTCGAGCGCACCGGACTGGATCACGCCGAAGTC
>CAYQAR010000017.1:0-50562 GCA_964415505.1 uncultured Chromatiaceae bacterium
ACCTCCTCGCGCCGCTCGTGCTCGAAGTCGACGTCGATGTCCGGCGGCTCGTTGCGCTCGCGCGAGATGAACCGCTCCACCAGCAGCGACAGGCGCGCCGGATCGACCTCGGTGATGCCGAGGCAGAAGCACACGGCCGAGTTGGCAGCCGAGCCACGGCCCTGGCAGAGGATGCCGCGCTCGCGGGCATGGCGCACCACGTCGTACACGGTGAGGAAGAACGGCTCGTAACGGAGTTCGGCGATGAGCGCGAGCTCGTGCTCGACCTGGGCGCGCACGCGCTCCGGGGTCCCGCCCGGCCAGCGCCGGCGCATGCCCTGCGTCGTCAGCAGGCGCAGGTAACTGGCCGGGCTGTGCCCGTCCGGGACGACCTCCCGTGGGTACTCGTAGCGCAGCTCCCCGAGGTCGAAGCGCACGCGGCCGGCGATCGCGAGCGTCTCCTGCAGCAGCGTTGGCGGGTACAGCTGCGCGAGCGCTGCGCGACTGCGCAGGTGGCGTTCGCCATTGGGCTCGAGCCGGTCGCCGGCCGCAGCGAGCGTGGTATGCAGGCGGATCGCGGTGAGCGTGTCCTGCAGCGCGCGCCGGCCGCGCACATGCATGTACACGCCACCCACCGCCACCGCCGGCAGCCCCGCCGTCGCCGCGAGCGCACGCAGCCCGGCGAGCTGCGCGACGTCGTCGCCGCCGGCGAGCAGCGTGACGCCAAGCCAGGCACGGTCCGGGAAGCAGTCGCGCACCCAGGCTGCATCCGCCGTGCCGGCAGAGCCGGGTGCGGGAATCCAGATGGCGAGGCAGCCGTCGAGGCCGCGGGTGAAGTCGCCGCGCTCCAGGCGGTAGCCGCCCTTCGGCGCCGCGCGCCGGCCACGGGTGATGAGCTCGCACAGCCCACCATAGCCGTCACGGCTTGCGGCGAGCAGCACCAGGTGCAGGCCATCGTCCAGCCGGAACTCGGCGCCGACGATGAGTGGCAGCCCGCAGGCACGTGCGGCGACATGCGCGCGCACGATACCCGATACCGAGCACTCGTCGGTGATGGCGAGCGCAGCGTAGCCGAGCTCATGCGCGCGTTGCACGAGCTCGGCCGGATGCGAGGCGCCGCGCAGGAAGGTGAAGTTGCTGAGGCAGTGCAGCTCGGCATACGACGGCCCGGCCACGGTGTGCGTCTCGCTGCTGCGGATACTGGCGCGCGCCCTGACGGCGCACGTCAGCCGAACAGGCCGTGCAGGTACCAGCCACCCGCACGGCAGTCCCGGAAGATCCAGGCGCGCAGGCCACGGCGATTGCGGGCTATGTAGTAATCGCGGCGCACGTCGTGCCCGTCCCACCAGCCGCTCTCGATGCGCTCGGGTCCGCACTCGAGCGTGAGCGGCCCGTCGAGCAGCGGCGCACCGGCGCGCACCTCGAGCGCAGCCGGTTCCGCCAGCAGCCACAGCGGGCGCAGCTTGCCGGGCAACGGTCCGTCCATGGTGTTGCGGGCGGTACACGGCGCTGCCGTGACCTGCCAGGCGTGTTCCGGTCGATGCTCCGGCGCGGCTGCCAGGCCGTGCACCGCGTGCAGGCCGAGCCGCAGGCGCAGCCGCTCGACGAGACCGGCCACGCGCTCGCCCCGGTCACGCCCGAACCCGGGCAGGGCCACCGCAGTGCCAGCGGCAGCGACCTCGGCCTCGAGCACGATGGCCTCGACCGGCGCCGGCAGCCGGGTCGCCGACAGGTGCAGCCCGGCGAGCTCCGCCAGCCGCGCCGGGTCGGCACTCGGCTGCAGCAGGCCGATGCGCAGCGCCGTGGCCGGCTGCCTGCGGTGCCGCAGCCCGAGCCGCAGCACGGCGGCACCCGACTGGCGTGCCCGCAGCTGGACCGCGAGCCTGTCGAGCAGCACGCGCAGGGCCCCGAGCAGCTCGCCTGCCGCGCAGGTCGCGGCCGGCAGTTCCAGTTCATCGCGCCAGTTCACCCCGTCGCGCCACGTCGGACGCACTTCGGGAACCCGGCCCAGGGCCTCGTCGAGTTCCTGCAGGCAGGCGGTGCCGATGCGTCGCGCGAGCCCGTTGCGCGGCAGACGCAGGCACTCGCCGAGCCGTGTCACGCCGAGCCGGCGCAGGGACTGCAGTGCCCCGGCCGACCAGCCGAGACCGGCGACCGGCAGCCCGGCCAAGGCTCCCGTCAGCCGCGCCGGCTCCGTGACCGGCGCCGCATGGCCGAGGCGGGCGAGCCACAGCGCAGCGCGTGCCGTCGGTGCCACCGCGGCACGCACCTGGTGGCCCCGCGCCTCGACCGC
Organism: uncultured Chromatiaceae bacterium; assembly: GCA_964415505.1. Classification (GTDB taxonomy): domain Bacteria; phylum Pseudomonadota; class Gammaproteobacteria; order Steroidobacterales; genus QUBU01. Next base: position 2,273 of record CAYQAR010000017.1, read on the forward strand.
GGCGACCGCCGCTGCGCGCAGCGCCGCGACACCGCCGAACAACGGCAGGCTGGCAGCGATCTCGAGCAGCAGTGCATCGCTCTCCAGGGCGAGTTGCGGCGTGAAGCCGAGCGCCACCGTGGCCAGCCCTTCGAGTGCGGCACGCTCGCGCCCGGGAGCGCGCTCGTGCAGCGCCAGGCTGGGTACCAGTGCCAGTGCGGCATTGGCGCTCATCCCCGGGCATACGCCGCAACGTGCCGCGGCTTCGTCACAGCACAGGACGACCGCCCGGTGTCGTGTCCCGGTGAGGACGGCCTGCGGCGCCTCGCCCTGCACCATCACCTCCAGCGACAACTCGGGCAGCTGCAGGCACAGCCACAGGCGCGTACCGGACACGGCGGCCGGTGCCGCCGCGCCCGTCGTGCCGACCGCTGGCGGCCCGGCCGGCAGTGGTGTTTCCGCGAAGGGCAGCGGCAGGTTGTGCGACACCGGCGCCACGCGACCTCACGCTGCTCCGCCATCGACATCCACGCCGGTCGTCACCGGCACCCCACCCCGGCGCCGGATGACGTGCAGGTCCAGCCGATAGCCCCGCGGCCCGCGCCGCAACCCGATGCGCAGCGGCGCCGGGGAGCGCTGCGGCTGCCGGTGCGCCGGGCGCAACAGCACCACCCAAGCGCCGCTCTCCTCCGCCGCCAGCTGCAGGCGGCGCAACGCACTGCTGCCCGCCGTCTGCGACCAGCCGACGACGGCGGCACAGCTGCGTGGGCGCAGGGCCTGCTCCATCGCCCAGAGTACGTCGGGCTCACGCCGCGCCTGCACGACCAGCAGCCGTGCCAGATCGACGCCGGCGCGGCGCAGGGCCGGCGCGTAAGGCACATGGGGCGGCGCGACGAACATGGCCCAGTCGCCCGGTTCCGTGCCGTCGGGCGACGGACGCAACAGGCGCACGAGCGCCGGCAGCAGCAGCGTGATCTCGCCGGTGCCGCTGCCGTCGACCAGCAGCTCGGTCAGCTGGCCGAGCGGCCAGCCACCGCCGAGGGCGTGATCGAGCGATGGCCAGCCCGTCGCCACCACACTGCTGGCTGCGGACGCCATGCCCCGTGCCGGCCAGATGCGCGGGTCGCGCAACAGCTGCTCGATCTGCCCGCACGCCGCCATGCCGACACCCCGCGCCGCGCCGGCTCACGACAGCCGGTTGCGCAGCACGCCGACGACCACGCCCTCGATCACCATCGGCTCTTCCTGCAGGTCGACGCGGATGGGTTCGAAGTCCGGGTTCTCCGGCAGCAGCCAGACGACGGGACCTTCCTGGCGGTAGCGCTTGACCGTGACTTCCTCCTCGAGGCGCGCCACTACCACCTGGCCGTTGCGCACTTCGGGCGTGCGGCACACGGCGACGAGGTCGCCGTCGAATATGCCGGCGCCCTTCATGCTCATGCCCTGCACGCGCAGCAGGTAATGCGGCCTGGGACTGAACAGCGTGCTGTCGAGGCGGTAGTGCTGCTCGATGTTCTCCTGCGCCAGGATCGGATGACCCGCGGCGACACGGCCCACGAGCGGCAACATGTCCTGCTCGCGCAGCGCGCCACGCAGCTGGATGCCGCGCGAGGCACCCGGCAGCAGTTCGATCACGCCCTTGCGCTGCAGGGCCCGCAGGTGCTCCTCGGCAGCGTTGGCGGAACGGAAACCGAGCGCCCGGGCGATCTCGGCGCGCGTCGGAGGCATGCCGTTTTCATCGATAAACGATTGAATGAAAGAAAGAATCTCGGATTGCCGGGAGGTGAGGTCCGCCATTTTGAGCTCCATCCTGTAGATACATCCACTACTGTGATTATCTACAGCTACGCTCATCGTGCAAGCCTGTCTGCGCCAGCGCTGCATCTCCGGATCGTCCGGCCGGGAACGATACACCCCGCCCCGTGGCCGGCGCTCCCCGTCGCGCTACCAGACCAGTCCACCGCAATTACCGCGCAGGCATTGCGACAGTGATGCGGTCCGAAGCGTCACCTCGCGATGGTGTGGTGCGGGTCAGCGCCCATTCCACACACCGGCACGGATTTGCGAAGTCCGGTGGATTCGTTCATCATTGCGCCCGCTTTGGGTAGAGGCTTGATTTCAGGCCTCGTCCTGCGTTTCTGGCGCGGTATCCGCCGCACTCCCTGAAGTCAAAACCACCCTAACTCTGAGGACTTGTGATGAACACGAAGCTCGCAATCAAGGCTGGTGTTGCCGCCCTGGCGGTGATGATGGCGGCCGGCTGCGCCGGCGTTTCCAAGAAGGACTACGAGGCCCTGAATGCCAAGGTCGACCAGCTGGTGCAGGACGTCGCGGCTGCCAAGTCCGCCGCCGATGCCGCCAGCGCCTCCTCCTCCGAGGCTGCCCAGAAGGCTTCCGGTGCGCAGAGCACGGCCAACCAGGCCCTGAATGCGGCCAACCAGAGCCAGGCCTGCTGCGACGCCACCAACGAGAAGATCGACCGCGCGTTCAAGCGCAGCCAGGCCAAGTAAGGCTGGCACGCGCCGATACGCCCGGCGTCATCGGACAAAAAGGCCGCAGCGCGAGCTGCGGCCTTTTTCTTTAAGGTGCATCGCGTCGAGCGGTCGGGGCTTGCGCCCCTCCTACAAGCTGACTGGATCTGTGGGAGCGACGCCGGTCGCGACTGGAAATAGTCGCGGCGAGCGCCGCTCGTACAACAGGGTTCAGGTGGCCGGAGTCGCGGCTGGCGCCGCTCCCGCAACGGCGGATGCATCGGTGCCCACACGCACCGGAATGCCGAGCTTGGCGCGGTAGGCTTCCTCCACCAGCGCCCAGTCGACCTGCGCGGGCCGCCCATTGGTGGCGCGCACGTACTGCTGCATCACCTGCGTCATGCCCGAGCCGTCGGCGTCGGCGCGCTCGTCGCCCTCGAGGTGCGGATGCACTTCGAGGTACAGCCCGTCGGCTGCCCAGCCGAACTTGTACGGCTCGTTGATGATCTCGATTGCAGCGCCGACCGGTACCTGCGGGAACAGCCGGGCGATGTCCTCCGGGTACATGCGGATGCAGCCGTGCGTCACCTGCATGCCGATGCCGACCGGCTTGTTGGTGCCGTGGATGAGATAACCGGCCTTGCTCAGCCGCATGGCGTAGTCGCCGAGCGGGTTCTGCGGCCCCGGTGGTATCGACTTCGGCAGGATGTCACCCTCGGCGGCATGCTCGGCCCGGACGCTCTCCGGCGGATACCAGGTCGGCCGCACCTGCTTGGTGGTGATGCGGTGACGGCCCAGCGGTGTCTCCCAGTCCATCCGGCCGATGCTGATCGGGAACGTCACCACCACCGGCTGATCACCGGCACGCATGAAGTAATACAGCCGATACTCGGGCAGGTTGACGACCAGGCCCTCGCGGAACCCGTCGGGCAGCACGAAACGCGTCGGCAGCACCACCTCGGTGTCCTGGCCGGGCAACCACGGGTCGACGCCCGGGTTCGCGCGCACCATGTCCTCGTAGCCCAGGCTGGCGCGCCGGGCGATGTCGGTCAGGGTGTCGTCGTAGGTCGTGCGTACCGTAGCGATGGCGCCGACCAGGTCCGAGCCGGGTACCAGCAGCAGGGTCTCGGCGCCGGCGCTGGCGGCACAGAGCACGAACGCGAGGACACAGGCGGCCGCGGTGCGGCGCCCCGGCATCGATGGCATGCGAAAATCCGGTGACATGGGGAGAAATCTATACGGCGGTGCGTCCGGGTGCACGCTGCGCCCGCGCCCGTCTCTCAGTAGCGCACGAGGCTGGCGCCCCAGGTGAAGCCGCCGCCGAAGGCCTCCAGGAGCAGCAGGTCACCGCGGCGGATGCGCCCGTCGCGGATCGCGACGTCGAGCGCCATGGGCACCGAGGCAGCCGAGGTGTTGCCGTGATCCTGGAGCGTCAATATGACGCGCTCCATCGGCATGCCGAGCCGTTTGGCCGTGGCCTGGATGATGCGCAGGTTCGCCTGGTGCGGGATTAGCCAGTCGACGGCCGAACAGTCGAGGCGGTTGGCATCGAGGGCTTCCTGGACGATGCCCTCGAGGGTCTTCACCGCGACCTTGAAGACCTCGTTGCCCTTCATCTGCAGGAAGGCACCCTCGCCGTGGCCAGCGTCCTCGGGCCGGCGCGACACGCCGTAGGGGAAGTACAGCAGGTCCTTGTAACGGCCGTCGGCGCCGAGGTGACAGGACAGGATGCCGGGCTCCTTCGAGGGCTGCAGCACCACGGCGCCGGCGCCGTCGCCGAACAGCACGCAGGTGGTCCGGTCGGTCCAGTCGACGATGCGTGAGAGCGTCTCGGCGCCGATGACCAGCGCGCAGCGCGCCTGGCCGGCGGCGACGAAGCGGTCGGCCACACTCAGTGCATAGACGAAGCTGCTGCAGGCAGCTTCGATGCTGAAGGCGGCACAGCCGTGGATGCCGAGCCGGTCCTGCAGCAGGCAACCGACGTTGGGAAACACCACGTCGGGCGTGGTCGTCCCGACCACCAGGAAATCGACGTCGGCCGCGGTGACACCGGCCGCCTCGAGCGCGCGTCGCGCGGCCTTCTCGGCGAGGTCGGCGGTCGTCTCGCCGGGCGCGGCGATATGGCGGCGCTCGATGCCGGTGCGTTCGCGGATCCACTCATCGCTGGTCGCCACCATGCGCTCGAGATCGTGGTTGGTGAGCACGCGCTCGGGAAGGCAACGGCCGGTACCGGCAATGCGTGAGTACATCTACTGGGCCTGCTCTGCGAGGAGTCTGCGGATCTGGTCGGGCACCTGCTTGGCGACTTCGACCATGGCGGTGCGGATAGCCTGCCGGAATGCCACGGCGTCGGCGCCACCGTGGCTCTTGATGACGATGCCGTCGAGGCCCACCAAGCTCGCGCCATTATAGCGGCGCGGATCGAGCTTGCCCGACAGTGCCCGCAGCACGGGCAGCGCCACCAGTCCGGCCACGCGCCCGTACAGGCCACGGCCGAACTCCTCGCGCAGGAAGTGGCGCACCAGTCGCGCCGTGCCCTCCATCGCCTTCAGCGCCACATTGCCGGTAAAGCCGTCGCAGACGACGACGTCGGCACGCTGGTCGGGGATACGGTCGGCCTCGATGAAGCCCACGTAGTTGAGGTGACTCGACGCGAGCAGCGCCGCGGCCTGCTTCACGGTCTCGTTGCCCTTGATCTCTTCCTCGCCGATGTTGAGCAGGGCGATGCGCGGAAAATCGATGTTGTCGATGACAGTGGCCACCACCGAACCCATCACCGCGAACTGGAACAGGTGCTCGGCCGTGCAGTCGGCATTGGCGCCGAGGTCGAGCATGTGCGTGCAGCCGTGCATCGTCGGCACGGCAACCATGATCGCCGGCCGGTCGATGCCCGGCAGGGTCTTCAGCACGAAGCGTGCCGTGGCCATGAGGGCACCGGTATTGCCGGCGCTCACGCAGGCATCCGCCTGGCCCGCCTTGACCAGGTCGATCGCCACGCGCATGGAAGAGTCCTTCTTCTTGCGCAGCGCGTCGGCCGGATGCTCGTCCATGCCGACGACCTGGCGGGCGTCCTGGACGGTCACGCGTTCGCCGACGGAACCGGCTTCCCGCAGGTAGGGATCGATGGCCTCGCGCTGGCCGACAAATACGAGGCGCAGCTCGGGGCGTTCGGCGAGCATGGCGAGCCCGGCGGGCACGGACACGGCGACGCCGTTGTCGCCGCCGTGCGCGTCGAGGGCGATGGTGACCGGACTGGTCACGGGATCAGGCGCGGAATTGGCTGGATGGCGCTGCAGCTACTCGGACGTTTCTTCCGCCGTCTCGATCACCTTCTTGCCGCGATAGTAGCCATCCGGGCTCACGTGGTGACGGCGATGCGTCTCGCCGGTGGTCGGCTCGACGGATACCGCCGGCTTCTTCAGGCGATCGTGCGACCGGCGCATGCCCCGCGTCGAGGGGGTGCGTCGACTCTTCTGTACTGCCATCTCGGATTCTCCTCAAATGTTCGAACTCAGTGCCCGTCGCGCGGACCGCCCCGGCCGAGCAGCGTGCCGAGATCCGCGAACGGACGGTGTACCTGTGCTGCTGCCGCACCCTCCCCGGCCACCGCCCCGGCCCGGCAGTCGCGCCGGTCCGCATGTAGCGGCGCCAGCGGCAGCGTCGCCAGAATCTCGTCCTCCACCGCATCGCGAAGGTGAAGCGTGCCGTCGCTGTCGAGGAGCACGCTGTCGAATGGATCGGCCAGCTCCTGCGCGGCTGCCTCGCCGGGCACCGCCGTGAGCGTGACGTCCACGTTCACCGGCCAAGCCACGGCACCGAGGCAACGCTGGCACACCAGCGGCAGTACGCCATGCACTTCGATCGCCACGACGGGGAACGATTCCGGGCCGCCGCTGAAGTCCACCCGCGTCGCCAGCGTCCCGTCCGGCGCCTCGCGGGCGACAACCGCGTGCACCCGTGGCAGGTCAGCCGCATGCAGGCTTTCCGACAGGCTGGCGCCCTGCGCCGCCAGCTCCGCCAGCTGCGAGGAACCGATTCGCTCGGCGAGCATAAACGGCGCAGTTTAGGGACGGTGGCAGACCCTGTCAAAATCGGCTAGGGTCCCGCCGCCATGAATGTCGTTTCCACCCCACCCGTCATCCTTGCCTCCGGCTCGGCCTACCGCCGCGAGTTGCTCGGGCGCGTGCTGCCGGCGTTCGAGGTCGTGGTGCCGGCCGTCGACGAGACGGCGCAGCCGGACGAACCCGCCGCCGGACTCGCCACACGCCTGGCGGCAGCGAAAGCCCGCGCTGTCGCGGCCCTGCGCCCGGGAGCAATCGTGATCGGCAGCGACCAGGTGGCCGAGTGCGCAGGCGCCATCCTCGGTAAGCCGGGCAGCGCGGAGCGGGCCATCGAACAGCTGCACCGCTGTGCGGGCCGGCGCCTGGTGCTGCACACGGCTGTCTGCGTCCTCGGCCCGGGCGGCGCCAGCCGCGACCACCTCGACCAGACCGCCCTGCAGCTGCGCGCGCTCGACACCGCCGCGATCCGCGCCTACGTCGACCGCGACCGGCCGCTCGACTGCGCCGGCTCCTTCCGCTTCGAGGCCCTCGGCGCCGCCCTCTTCAGCAGCGTCGAGACGCGCGACCCGACCGCCATCCAGGGCCTGCCGCTGCTGTGGCTCTGCGGGGCTCTCGCCGGTTTCGGCGTACACCTGCTCTGAGACCTGGTCGCGCGCGGTCAATCCGCCGCCGTCGCCCGCAACCGCGCCAGTGCCGCCACCAGTTCCGCGGGCAGCGGGCTCGCCACGCGGATCACGCGACCATCGCGCGGGCTGTCGAAGGCAAGCTCGGCGGCGTGCAGGAACAGCCGGTGCAGGTCGCAGGCCGTCGCGACCGGATCGGGCGTGGCACCGTAGCGCGCGTCCCCGGCGAGTGGCAGGCCGAGGTGCGCCGCGTGCACGCGGATCTGGTGCGTGCGGCCGGTGAGCAGTGTCACCCGCGAGAGCGTCGCCCCGGGCAGCCGCTCTTCGACCGCGAAGACCGTCTGCGCCGGCTTGCCCGCAGGATCGACGCGCACGTGGCGTTCGCCCCCGCGCCGCTCGGTGGTGAGCAGCGGCGCCTCGACCCTGCGCTCAGCGCCGGCGAGACGGCCGACCAGCAGTGCGAGATACACCTTCTGCACACTGCCCGCACGGAACTGCGCCTGCAGCCGGCGCAGCGCGGCGAGCCGCTTGGCCACCAGCAGGCAACCACTGGTCTCGCGGTCGAGCCGGTGCACGAGCCCGAGCGACTCGGCGTGGGGGCGTGCCGCACGCAGCAGCTCGATGGCACCGAGGCTCACGCCGCTGCCGCCGTGCACGGCGAGCCCGGCCGGCTTGTCGAGCACCAGCAGGTCGGCGTCCTCGTAGAGCACCTGCGCCTCGATCCAGTCCGCGGAGCCGGCCGCAACCGGCCGGCCGGCGGTACCCGGCGCCACGCGCACTGGCGGGATGCGTACCTGGTCGCCGGCCTGCAGGCGCTGCTGCGGGCCGGCGCGGCGGCTGTTCACGCGTACCTCGCCCGAGCGGATGATGCGGTAGATGTGCGCGCGCGGCACGCCCTTCAGGCGCGCCATCAGGAAGTTGTCGAGGCGCCGGTCGGCCTCCTCGTCACCGACGGTGACGGTCCGGGCGCTCGCCGGGGCTGCCGGCGGCTGCGCCGGGGCGTTGCGGGTCATGGCGGGAAGGCCGCGTAATCCATTGATGCCAAAGGCAGTGACTGCTATATTACCTGCCGCGCACGCTGCGTGTGCGCCCCGGTTGCCGCCTGGCGGCCCCTGTCCCCGACAAGGTCACCACCGGCGGTTTGTTTTTCCTGGTGCCTGCCATGCAGGCCCGACAGAAGGGTTACCTGGCTGACGGGAGAAGACCGAGTTCGTCCTCCGTCGCGCCGCGAATTCCAGTGATCGTGATCCATGCGGGACGCGGTTCCAACACGAACCACCAGCACCGGGCGGCAACCGCCACCGGTCGCCGTCCCGCGACGCACCCCGGGCGCCACCCCGTACGGTGCATCACAGCGCTCGTTCGCGCCACTCCGCCGGCCAGGGCCCCCCACCCACCTTAGCCAAGCAGGGCCCTATGAAGAGAATGCTGATCAATGCAACTCAGGAAGAAGAGTTGCGCGTAGCCATGGTCGATGGCCAGAAGCTGTATGACCTCGACATCGAATCCGCCGCCCGTGAACAGCGCAAGTCGAACATCTACAAGGGACGCATCACCCGCATAGAACAGAGCCTCGATGCCGCGTTCGTCGACTACGGCGCGGACCGCCACGGTTTCCTGCCGATGAAGGAAATCTCGCGGGAATACTTCGTCGCCGAGCCCGAGTCGAACGGGCGCATGAACATCCGCGAACTCCTGCGCGAAGGCCAGGAAATCGTCGTGCAGGTCGACAAGGAGGAACGCGGCAACAAGGGTGCCGCGCTCACCACCTTCATCAGCCTGGCCGGGCGCTTCATCGTGCTGATGCCGAACAACCCGCGCGGCGGCGGCGTCTCGCGGCGCATCAGCGGCGAGGAGCGCGACGAGATCCGCGAAGCCATGCACGACCTCGAGGTGCCGCGCGGCATGGGGGTGATCATCCGCACCGCCGGTGTCGGCCGCAGCATCGAGGAACTGAACTGGGACATGGAGTACCTCCTGGGGATCTGGGAGGCGATCAAGAAGGCCGTGGTCGGCCGCCCGGCGCCATTCCTCGTCTTCCAGGACAGCAACACCGTGGTGCGGGCGCTGCGCGACCATCTCGCCAACGACGTCGGCGAGATCATCGTCGATGACCCGGCGACCCACGAGGAGGCCCGCCAGTTCATGGAACGGGCCATGCCACAGAACCTGCGCAAGCTGCGCCTGTACGAAGACCCGGTGCCGCTGTTCACGCGCTTCCAGATCGAGAGCCAGATCGAGTCGGCGTTCTCCCACACCGTCACCCTGCCCTCCGGTGGCAGCCTCGTCATCGAGCAGACCGAGGCGCTGGTGTCGATCGACATCAACTCGGCACGGGCCACCAAGGGCGAGGATATCGAGGCCACTGCACTCGCCACCAACCTGGAGGCCGCCGACGAGGTGGCGCGCCAGTGCCGCCTGCGCGACCTCGGCGGCCTGCTGGTGGTCGACTTCATCGACATGTCCTCGCAGCGCAGCCAGCGCGACGTCGAGAACCGCCTGCGCGACGCCATGCAGATGGACCGCGCGCGCGTGCAGATCGGGCGCATCTCGCGCTTCGGCCTGCTCGAACTCTCGCGCCAGCGCCTGCGGCCCTCGCTCGGGGAGTCCGCGCACCAGACCTGCCCGCGCTGCAACGGCTCCGGGTCCATCCGCGGCGTGGAGTCGCTGGCGCTCGCCGTCCTGCGCCTGGTCGGCGAGGAAGCGCGCAAGGACCGCTCCGCCAAGGTCATCGCCCAGCTGCCGGTCGATGTCGCCACCTATCTCCTCAACGAGAAGCGCGACTGGATCCGCGCCATCGAGGAACGCGACCGGGTGCAGCTCATCCTCATCGCCAACCCGGCCCTGCAGACGCCGAACTACACCCTGCGCCGCGTGCGCGACGACCAGGTCGCCTCTCCGGAGAACATCGGCGTGAGCTATACGCTCGCTGCGCAGGAACAGCCGCCGTCCGACGGCGCACTTGATCTCTTCGCGCCGCGCGTGAAGCCGGAAGAACCGGCCGTGGTGCCGGCCATGCCGGCCACGCCGGTCCCGCCCCCGCCGCCCGAGGTCGCCGAGGCAACGCCGGCCGCACCGGCGCCTGCTGCTGCAGCCGCCGGCCCCGGACTCGTCGCCCGCTTCCTGACGTGGCTCAGGGGTTCGGGTGGCGCACCGGCACCCGCGAGCCCGGCGCGCACCGACCAGGATCGCCGTCCCGCTTCGACCGGACGCCAGGGACACGACGGCGGACGGCATCGCAGCCAACACGGCCGCGACGGCCGCGGCCATCGCGACGACCGCCACCGTGGACATCGCGGTGAGCGCGGTGAGCGGAGCGACCGCGGCGAACGCGGTGAGTCACGCAATTTCCGCGGTGACCGTAACGACCGCGGCGAACGCAGCGACCGGGGGGAGCGCGGTGAGCGCGGCAACCGTGGCGACCGTGGCCCGCGCCAGGGACGCGGCGAGGGACGAGGCGACGATGGACGCGGCCCCGACCGCCAGGGCGAGCGGCACGATTCGCGTGGCGACTCCCGCCGTGGCCAGGACGATGCAGCACGCGTGCAGGGTGCGGAACCGCGCCCCTTCACCGGGGAAGGCGCCCAGCCCTCCGCGGACCAGCAAGGTCAGCAGGGCCAGGGTCGTCGCCGGGAACGCGGCGGACGTTCGCGCCGTCGCGGCGGCCGTGGCGGTGGTGGCGAGAACCGCCCGCGTCGCGACGAGACCGCCGGCGGCGACGGCGGCTATCGCGGCAACGACAGCCAGCCAGGCAGTGAGCCAGCCGAGGAGATCACGCAGCCGGCGTTGCCTGCCATCAGCGAGACCGCAGTGACGGCGACACCGCCAGCGCCTGTCGAACGCCAGGCGGCACCGCAGCCGCCGCCGCCCGTTGAACGCACAGTGACACCGGAGCCGTCATCCCCGCCGGCGACGGGCAGCGAACGCGAAGGATCCGCCGGGTGGCAGCCGTCCGGGCCGCCGGGCCAGGGCAGCCAGAGCTACACCGTCTGGTCGTCCGGCCCCGCCGACCAGTGGCACGGCGACTCCGACGATCGCGATCGCGGTTCGTAGCGCCGCGACGGCAACCGCCAGCCAACATCGCCACCAGTGACAGTGAGCAGCAGCGCATGCCTCCAGGTTCCCGCCGGCTATCGCGTTTCCCGTTCCTGGCCTGCCTGTTCATGCTGCTCGCGGGACCCGTTCCGGTGATAGCTGCCGACGCGCCCACGGTGCTCATCACCGGCGCCAGCCGCGGCATCGGGCTGGAACTTGCCCGGCAATACGCCGCACGCGGCTGGCACGTCATCGCCACCGCCCGCGAGCCGACGCGGGCCGCTGCGCTCCAGGAGATTGCCGCCGCGCACGAACGGGTCCAAATCGAGCAACTCGATGTCACCGATTTCGCCACGGTCGATGCGCTGGCCGCGAAGTACCGGGGCAAGCCGATCGACATCCTCCTCAACAACGCAGGGATCTCCGGCAACGTCGATGTACAGGTCTTCGGCAAACTCGACTACGCCGTCTACGACCAGGTCCACGCCGTCAACGTGCTCGGACCGCTGAAGATGGCCGAGGCCTTCGTCGACAACGTTGCCGCCAGCGACCAGAAGAAGATCATCAGCATCACCAGCACCCAGGGCTCCATCACCCAGACCAACGGCGGCAACCTCTTCTACCGCTCGAGCAAGGCCTCGCTCAACATGGTGATGCGCACCCTCTCGCTCGAACTGAAGAAGCGCGGCATCACCGTGGGCCTGGTGTCGCCCGGTTTCGTGAAGACCGATTTCACCCGGGGCATCGACCTGCCGATCATGATCACGCCCGAGCAGAGCGCGGCGGCCGTCATCACGGTGATCGACGGGTACACCCTCGAGCAGGCCGGCACGTTCATGCGCCACACCGGCCAGGTAGCGCCCTGGTAGCGGCGGCGAGCAGCATCCGCTGCGCTCCCGCTGTGGGCGCAGACAATCTGTCGTTGCCGCTGGAGATAACACGGACAGCCCTGGTGGTGCGGTACGCGCGGTGAAACGATCGGTCGCACTTCTCCTGACGGGCATCGCCGCCGCAGCCTGCGTATCGACGCCGCCGGCCACACCTGGCCAGGTGGCCGTCCAACCCGCGGCGCTCGGCCTGGGCGCTGCCCCGTCCCCCGAAATTTCCAGTACCTGGTGGACGGCTTTCGGCGACAGCCAGCTCGATGACCTGATGACGCAGGCGCTGGCCGGGAATCCATCCCTGCAGGTTGCGCTGGCCCGGATGCGGCAGGCACAGGCCGGGCTCGAATCGGTGCAGGGCAGCACCCATGCGCAATTAGGCGCCGATGCGGATGTCAGGCGCCAGCGGCTCAGCGAAAGCTACATCATTCCACCGCCCTGGGGTGGCACCACACAGTCGATCGCAACGGCGCAGGCCACCCTGTCCTGGTCGCTCGATTTCTGGGGCCGGCAGCAGTCGCAGGTCGACCAGGCGCATTCCCTGGCCTCGGCCGCCGCACTCGATGCCGACGCGGCCCGGCTCGCGCTCGCGGGATCTGTCACCCAGGCCTACATCGGCCTGGCGCGCGCCTGGGCGCTGCGCGACCTGGCCGCCGACGCCGTGAAACAGCGCGAGGGCGTGCTGGCTCTCACCGCCACGCGGGTGACCAGCGGGCTGGAGAGCCAGGCCGCTGCACGGCAGGCCGAGGCGCTGCTGGCCCTCGAACGCGAGAACCTGGCGCGCGCCGCAGCCGATGTCGAGCTGGCGGAACACGCTCTCGCCACCCTGGTCGGGCGCGGGGTCGACCTCTACGGGCAGATCGCGCGGCCGCAGTTGCAGCCCGATGCGCTCGCCCTGCCCGACAGCCTGCCCGCCGACCTGCTCGCCCGCCGCCCGGACATCCGCGCGGCCAGGGCCCGCATCGACGCCGCGATGGCTGGCCGCGAAGTCGCGCGCAAGGCGTGGTATCCGGACATCGACCTCGCGGGCTTCGCCGGTATCGCCACCGTCGGCCTGTCCTCCATGTTCAGCACGGAGGCGCTGACCTATGGCGCCGGTGCGGCGATCCACCTGCCCATGTTCAACGTGAGCCAGCTGCGCGCGACCTATGCGGGCGCCACGGCCGACCTCGACGCGGCGGTGGCGGACTACAACGCGGGCGTGGTCGGCGCCGTCAGGCAGGCCGCGGACGCCGTGACCCGGGTGCACTCCCTGCAGGAGCAGGCGGGCGCGCAGGGCGCGGCCCTGACCGCCGCCGACGAAAGTCTCCGCCTGGCGCAATCGCGGTATCGCAACGGCCTGAGTCCGCAGCTCGCCGTGCTCGACGCCGAAGCCGTCTGGCTGCGGGCAAGACAGCAGCAGGTGCTGATCCATTCCGGCCTCGTCGACCAGCGCGTCGCACTGCTCGTGGCGCTCGGCGGCGGCTTCGGGCCCGACACCACCACCGGTGCCGCGGCTGTCTCCTCCAGTCAGGACATGGCTCATGAGTGACACTGCTTCCGACCGGCCGGCCAACGGCAACGGCGCCGCCCGGCGGCGCGGCCTCGTCCTGCTCGGCATTGCCGTCCTCACCGGCGGGTTGCTGTGGGGAGGCTACTGGTTCGCCTGGGCACGCCACGTGGAAAGCACCGACGATGCCTACGTCGCGGGCGACATCGTTGCGATCACCAGCCGCGAACCGGCCACGGTCCGCGCCGTGCACGCGGACGACACGCAGGCGGTGACGCGCGGGCAGTTGCTGGTGGAATTCGACCCGGCGCGGGCCCGGGTCAAGCTGCAGGCGGCAGAGGCCGAACTGGCCCGCGCGGTCCGTGCGGTGCGCGCCGACTTTTCCCGGGTGCACGAACATGACTCGCAGGTCGCGGCGGCGCGCGTCGGACTCGCGCAGGCCGAGGCTGACCGCAACCGCCGCCGGGAAGGCGCCGGCGACGGCTCCGTATCGGCCGAGGAAGCAGCGCATGCCCGTGCGGCCGTGGAATCCGCCCGCGCTGCCCTGCGCGCTGCCGAAAACGCGCAGGCCCAGGCCATCGCGGCAGTCGACAACACCACGGTCGCCAGCAATCCCGGCGTCATGGCCGCAATCGCCCAGGTCCGGGATGCCGTCATCACGCTCTCGCACATGCGCCTCACCGCCCCGGTGAGCGGCGTGGTGGCCCGACGCACCGTGCAGGTCGGGCAGCGGGTGGCCGCCGGCACGCCGCTGCTGGCGGTGGTGCCCCTCGACCAGCTGTGGGTCGATGCCAATTTCAAGGAAGGCCAGCTGCAGGCCCTGCGCGTCGACCAGCCTGTCGAGCTGACCGCCGACGTCTATGGCAGCAGCGTGACCTATCACGGGCGCGTCGCCGGCGTCGGCGCGGGCAGCGGCGCCGCCTTCGCCCTGCTGCCGCCGCAGAACGCGTCCGGCAACTGGATCAAGATCGTGCAGCGCGTGCCAGTGCGCATCGCCCTCGACCCCGAGGAACTGCGCCAGCATCCGCTGCGCATCGGGCTGTCGATGACGGCAGAGGTCGACATCCGCGACCGCTCCGGTGCAATGGTCACCGACAAGCCGCTCGGCACCGGCGCACGCAGCGACACGGCCGACACCGATGCCGAGGCCGATCACATCGTGGCGCGCATCCTGGCCGAGAACGGAGCCACCATGTGAGCACCACCGGCGCCGCAGCCCAGCCGGCGCCGCTGCGGGGCGGGGCGCTCGCCGTCGCCTCCATTGCGCTGGCGCTCGGCACCTTCATGCAGGTGCTCGACAGCACGATCGCCACCGTCGCCCTGCCGACGATCGCCGGCAACCTCGGCGTCTCGACCACGCAGGGCACCTGGATCATCACCTCCTTCGCCGTGGCGAACGGCGTGGCCGTGCCGCTGACGGGCTGGCTGATGGGGCGCTACGGCGTCGTGCGCACCTTCGTGACGTCGGTGCTGCTGTTCACGCTCGCCTCGTTCCTTTGCGGCATCGCCTGGAGCCTGCCCTCGCTCGTCGTGTTTCGCGTGCTGCAGGGCGCGGTGTCCGGCCCGATGATCCCGGGCTCGCAGGCGCTGCTGATCTCGATCTTTCCGCGGCAGAAGCAGGCGACCGCCCTCGGCATCTGGTCGGTCACCACGCTGGTCGCGCCGATCGCCGGGCCGATCCTCGGCGGCCACATCTCCGACAACTACCACTGGGGCTGGATCTTCCTGATCAACGTGCCGGTGGGACTTATCGCTGCCTCGCTGTGCTGGCGCCACCTGGCAAGCCGCGAGACGCCGACGCGCCGGCTGCCGATCGACCGCATCGGCCTCGTGCTGCTCGTCGTCTGGGTGGGCGCGCTGCAGATCATGCTCGACACGGGCAAGGACGCCGACTGGTTCGCCTCGCCGGTGATCGTCGTCGAGGCGATCATCGTGGTCGTGGCGTGCATCGCCTGGGTGATCTGGGAACTGACCGACGCACACCCCGTGGTCGACCTGTCGCTCTTCCGGAAGCGCAACTTCGCCCTCGGCACGATCGCGTTCTGCCTGGGTTACGCGATCTTCTTCGCCAACCTGCTGCTGCTGCCGGTGTGGCTGCAGACGAACATCGGCTACACGGCGACCTGGGCGGGCCTGGTGGCGGCACCGGCGGGTCTCGTCGCCATCCTGCTGACGCCGGTGGCCACCCGCTTCATGGCCCGCGTCGATGCACGCTGGCTCTCCACTTTCGCGCTGGCGGCATTCGCGATTTCCTATTTCATGCGCGCGGGTTATACGAACGAGGCCGGCTTCCGGGATTTCGTGCTGCCGATCCTCGTGCAGGGGATCGCGATGAGCACTTTCTTCATCGCCCTCGTGACCATCGCACTCGACGGCGTGGAGCCCGAGCGGCTGCCCTCGGCGACCGGCATCTCGAACTTCGCACGGATCACGGCCGGCGGCTTTGCGGCCTCCATCGTCACGACGCTGTGGGACCGGCGCGAAGCGCTGCACCAGACCCGGCTCGCGGAAACCTCGAGCGTCTTCGATCCAGCGCTGCAGCAGGCGCAGGCGCAGCTGCACCAGTTCGGCTTCACCGAACCGCAGGGCTACGGCCTGCTCACGCACGAACTGATGCAGCAGGCCTATCTGCTCGCCTCGCTCGACCTCTTCTGGATCTCGGGCTGGCTGACGGTGGCCATGATCGGCCTGGTCTGGCTCGCCCGCCGCGCCGTCAGCGGCGCAGGCGCACACGCCGGCATGGAGTGAGCGGGAACGCCGGCCCCGCCGCAACGTGTCGACAGCGATCGCCTATCATCATGCCCATGGCCTCTTCCACGCCGCCACGGCGCCTGTCGCTCCTCGCCGACGATCCGCAGGACTTTCGTCGGCGCCTGCGCGCACGCTTCCTCGCCACCTTCGACCGCTACGAGTCGCTGTTCCGCACGCTCGCTTGCGACGCCGCGTGGTACGAGCGGCCGATCGCGCTGCGCCACCCGCTCATTTTCTATTACGGCCACACGGCGACCTTCTTCGTCAACAAGCTGCTGCTCACGCGGCTGATCGACCGGCGCATCGATCCGCGGCTGGAGTCGCTCTTTGCCGTCGGTGTCGACGAGATGAGCTGGGACGACCTCGACGAGACGCATTACGACTGGCCAGCGATCGGGCAGGTGCAGGCCTATCGCGACACCCTGCGCCGGCTCGTCACCGGCATCATCGACACGGCCCCGCTCGCGCTGCCGGTCGGCTGGGACCACCCCTGGTGGGCCATCGTGATGGGCATCGAGCACGAACTCATCCACCTCGAGACCTCCTCGGTGCTGATCCGCCAGCAACGGCTCGATTACGTGCGCGAGCAGCCGGACTGGCCGGCCTGCGCCGAAGCCGGTGCAGCGCCAGGCAACACGCTGGTCGACGTGCCGGCAGGCGAGGTCACGCTCGGCAAGCCCTTCGACTGCGAGCGCTACGGCTGGGACAACGAGTACGGCCACCACAGCGCCGCGGTGCCCGCGTTCAGGGCCAGCCGGCTGCTGGTAAGCAACGGCGAGTTCCTCGGGTTTGTCGCTGCCGGCGGCTACGAGCGCGACGAATACTGGGACGACGAGGGCCGTCGCTGGCGCGATTTCGCCCGGGCCCGGCACCCGACTTTCTGGATCCCCGCTGGCAACGGCTGGCGCCTGCGCCTGATGACGCGCGAAGTGCCCATGCCCTGGAACTGGCCGGTGGAGACCAACTGCCTGGAAGCGCGGGCCTTCTGCCGCTGGAAGTCCGCCGAGACGGGACAGCCGCTGCGCCTGCCGACCGAGGACGAATGGCACCGCGTACTGGCAGTGAGCGGCTGGCAGCTCACCGACGCCAGCCCCGTCGATGCCAACCTCTGCCTCGAGCACCAGGCCTCCTCGTGTCCCGTCGACCGCTTCCGGCACGGTCCGTTCTGCGATGTCGTCGGCAACGTCTGGCAGTGGACCGAAACGCCGACCTATCCGTTCGCCGGTTTCAGGACCCACCCGATCTACGACGACTTCACCACGCCGACCTTCGACGACCGGCACAACATCATCAAGGGTGGCTCGTGGATCTCCTGCGGCAACGAAGCCGAGCCGGAATCACGCTATGCCTTCCGGCGTCACTTCTTCCAGCATGCGGGCTTCAGGTACGTCGTGGCCGACACCGCCGTGGCCGCCCCGCCGTCGCGCTACGAAACCGACCAGCTGGTCACCGAGTACCTGGAGTTCCATTACGGCGCCGGATACTTCGGCGTGCCGAATTTTCCGAAAGCGCTGGCCGAGATCGCCATCGCGGCCACGGGTGACGGGCCACGGCGCAGCGCCATGGACCTCGGCTGCGCTGTGGGGCGCGCAACCTTCGAGCTCGCACGCCACTTTGCGAGCGTGGTGGGGATCGACTTCTCCGCGCGCTTCATCGACCAGGGCGTAGCGCTGGCGCGCGGCGACATGGCGCGCTACACCGTCGTGGACGAGGGCGAGCTGGTCGAATACAAAACTGTCCGGCTGGGTGATCTCGGTCTCGACGACACGGCCGGGCGCGTGGCGTTCTGGCAGGGCGACGCCTGCAACCTGAAGCCGCAGTTCAGCGGCTACGACCTGATCCTGGCGGCCAACCTGATCGACCGGCTCTACGACCCGGCGCGGTTCCTCACCACGATCCACGAGCGCCTGAACCCGGGTGGCCTGCTGGTGATCGCCTCGCCCTACACCTGGCTCGCCGAACACACCCCGCGCGACAAGTGGCTCGGCGGCTTCAGGAAGGACGGCGAGGCCCTGCGCACGCGCGACGCCCTGCAGGCCGTGCTCGGTGCACACTTCGCAGCCGTCGGCGCACCACGCGACCTGCCCTTCGTCATCCGCGAGACGCGCCGCAAGTTCCAGCACACGCTGGCCGAGGTCACGCTCTGGCGCCGCGTGCGCTGAGCGCAGCTCCCACCAGGGCGGCCATTGCCCCGGCGTCCGTCAGGACGTCTCTTCCGCACCGATCGCTTTCACCACGGACGCATCGCCGTGCATGCGCTCGTAGAAGCGCCCGAGTTCCTGCAGGTCCGCGAGCCCGATCGCCGCCGCATGGGCCCAGCGCAGGGTGACGAACAGGTAGGCATCGGCGATCGAGCGCGTACCGGCGATCCAGTCGCGGCCCCGCAGCTGTTCGTTCACGCGCTCGAACAACCCGCGCAGCACCTGCTTCGCATGCGCCCTGGTCTTCCCGATGGCTGCCTCGTCGGCGAGGTAGGCCGTCGCGCCGAACAGCGGCCTGAAGGCCGGGTGCACGTCGGAATTGACGAACGCCAGCCAGTGGTTGACCTGCGCACGGCCCTTCGGCGTGCCGTCGCCGCCGAGCCGCGCTGCGGGAAAGCTGTCGGCGAGGAAGCCGAGGATCGCCGCGTTCTGCGTGAGTACCCAGCCATCGACCTCCAGGGCCGGCACGGACCCGAGCGGGCTGATGCGCCGATAGGCCTCCGACTTCAGTTCGTCGCGGCTGACCCGGTGGGTTTCATACGGTGCGCCGATCCACTCCAGCACGATGTGGCTGGCGAGCGAACAGGCGCCCGGCAGGTAATACAGCTTCATGGTCATCTCCTCGACGTCGCGCGGAGTGCCATTGTGCCATCGGTCACGGTGCCGCGGTCACGGTGCCGGGGGTCACGGTGCCGGGTCGCAGTTCTCGCAGTTGTTCGGGCGAGTTGCCTGGCCAACCGCAGAATCCGCCAACATGAACAACTGCGAGAACTGCGACCCGGCACCATAAGAACAAGCTCAGGTCCGGACGAGGTCGGCGACGGGCCGGACCGCCGCCGAATCGGGGAAGACGTCCGTATCGAGTGCGGCGGACGGTACGCCCAGGTGATCGCGCAACACGCCCTTCAGCAGCGCGCGCAGATCGAGGGTCGGAGCGAGATCGCGCTGCTGGAAGAGCGCCTGCGGCGACAGTCCGGGCCAGTCGGCGAGCATGCGGCCGCCCCGGACCGCGCCACCCAGAACGAATGCCACCGTCCCGGTGCCGTGATCGGTGCCGCGCGTGCCGTTCGTGGCAGCCGTGCGCCCGAACTCGGTGGCGAGCACGACCACGGTGTGCAGCCACGCCGTGCCGAGCGCGCCCTTGAGTTCGCGCAAGCCGGCGTCGAGGGCCCCGAGGCGCACCGCGAGCTGGCCCTGCACACCGCCCTCGTTGGCATGGGTATCCCAGCCCGTCGTGTCGAGCATGGCGACCCGCGGCCCCTCCTCCCGGGCGAGAAACGCGCCAGCCGCCCGGATCGTTTCGAGGTAGCGCGCCCCCGGGCCGCGCGGCGCGGTCGTCATCGACGTGCTGCGCGCGATGCCATCGGCGGCGAGCGCGTCGGCGAGCCGCGCGGACAGGATGGGATCGCGCGCATAGAGATCGGCGATGCGCTCGAGCGTGTCCTCGTCGAGCGCCGGCAGGCGCGACGGCGACCACGATGCCACCGGCGCCGGGCCACGCATGGCGAGCGGCAGGTTCTGCCCGAGCGCGATCCCGGCCTCGCTGCGCGTCGCGCCGCCCTGGCTGCGCACACCCTCGGGCAACGCGACCAGCGCACGGTTGAGCCAGCCGGTCGACAGCGCGTGCGGTCGCACACCACCGTTTTCCAGCACGTCCTGGCCGTCGAAATGCGAGCGCTCGCGGTACGGAGTCGCGACCGCATGCGCGACGACCAACTCGCGCGCCTGCCAGGACTCATGCAGGAAGGCGCAGCCCGGATGCAGCGCGAAGGTAGCGTCGAGCCGCAGTGCGCCGTTCGGGGTACCGGGCGACGCCAGCGCGAGTTCACGGCGCAGCGCTGCATAGGCGGGATCGCCATAGGGTGGCACCGCGGCCAGGCCGTCGAGCGCGCCACGCAGCAGGACGAAGACGAAGCGCGTGGCGGGCGCCCCGGCCTCGCCGGCGAAAACACAGCGGCTCACGAACGGCATCGTCGCCGCAGCGGCGATGAACCGACGGCGATCGAATCCCGCGCTGTTCATCGGCGCATGAACTCCGGTGCGGTGAGGAGCAGTGTGATGGCCTGCGCGGCAGTCGCGGCGCGCGCGATGGCCGCCGAGGTATCGGCCGCGAGGGCGCCGCCGAGCAACGCCGGCGCGAGGTGCTGCGCCTCGCGGCGATCGCCGAGACGCTCCCCGACGGCGTCGGCCCACTCGATACGCTGCAGTAATGCCGCAGCGCCGTCCCAGTCGGCGGCGCGATCGGGCCAGCCCGCTGGCGATCCCGGCGACCACGTCCGCTGGCCCAGCAGCTCACAGGCGACCAGGCCCGCGCGCTTGCCATCGGCCGGCAGGTCGAGACCGCGAAACACCGAATGCACGTAGTCCGCCGGTGTCTTGTACTTGGCCAGCGGCGTCGCCCAGGCCTCCGGCGCTTCGACGAGGGCGCGGTACACGGGCACGAGGTCGCCATCGTGTTCGCGAAATGCCGTGGCCAGCCGCGTGACGACCGCCGCGGGCGGCTCGTCCGCGATGAAGTGTCGTGCGAGTTTCTGCGCCAGGTGCGTGGCTGTCGCCGGATGTCGGGCGAGATCGCGCAGGGCCGCGGCGCCCTGCTCGTACCCGGACTGGCCGTAGCGCCTGCCGAGCAGCTCCTGCGCGCCGGGCTCATGGAGGTTGGCGCGGAAGGTGAAATGACCCGGCTCGCCCTCGGCCAGTCGGCCGCGGCCCCCGCCGATCGACCAGCCTGTCAGCATGCGGGCGAAGGCCGTCACGTCCGCCTGCGTGTAGCCGCCATCCACGCCCAGGGTGTGCAGTTCGAGGATCTCGCGCGCGAGGTTCTCGTTCAGGCCAGGATCGCGCCGGCGGCGCGCGGCCGCGGCGCGGCGCGCAAGCGGTGAGTCCGGCCCGACAGACTGGAAGTTGTCGAGATAGAGGAGCATGGCCGGATGCCGCTCGACGGCGAACAGGAGGTCCTCGAAGCGCCCGAGCACGTGCGGGCGGATCGCTTCGCGCTCGTACGCACCGGCCACGCCGAGCACGGCAAGCTTGTCGACCGACACGGCAAAGTGGTTGGCCCAGAAATGGACCAGGCGCTCGACGAACGGGCGCTCGCCCGAGAGGGCGGTTTTGAACCGCGCCTGCACTTCGGCGACGTAGAGCGGGCGGTAGTAGGTCCCGAGCCTCTGCGCGACCGCCTGGACATCGCCGGCTTGCGTACCGTCGCGCTTCGCCGCCTGCCGCTCCTCGCGCAGCGTCGCGGCATGGGCGAGGATGGTGGCCGAACTGTCGAGGGCACTGCCCCCGGCAACGGCCGGTGCACCGCCGCTCAGCTGCGCGAGCAGCCAGCCCCGGGGGTCGGATGCCGCCCGCGCCAGCTCCCCCGGCCGGGCCCCGAGCCCGAAGCGGTTTGTCGCGATCGCAGCAGCAGTTGGGTGGGCCACGGACATACCTGAGAGCACTCAACGTATGAGGCCGTGCGCGGTTGACGGGGAATGCGGATCAGAGTGCCGGGTCGAAGCTTTCGCCGACAACCGCGACCCTAAAGCCTGCGACAACCGTGACCTTCCCTGCCGCCGCCAACCGGAATGCCGGTGTGCGCCGGCCCCGGGCCGGATCACTGGTCAGGGCAAACGCGCATCACCTTCGGACTTAAAGCAGGCTGGTCTGCACCGGTGGTGCCCACGCCCCGAGCGGTAACTCTGTCTGATACGGCTCGGAAGCCGTTCTCTTCAGATGCGTGAGAATCCTGGCAATGACCTGCGACTACTCGATGCTGGCGATGACCTGGAGCCCCCCCGCAGCGAGCGCAGGTCTCGATGTCAATGCCGAACACCCGCTTCAGGCGCTGCGCCCAGTTCATCGCCACGTGGCGCGGGGCATTGTGACCACCCGCCCGAGCTCTGGATGGCGCGGCAGACTGCGAGCCAGCGCGACGATCTTGCCGACCACCGCCGCGGCGTAGCGCGGCGAGTCGCGCTCGATGTACTCGGCGATGCTCTGCAGGTCGTCGGCAGCCGCAACCGACCAGATCAGGCGCTGAGCCATTGGGCCAGTCGCTGCTCCACCTCAACCTGCGTCAGGGTCCGTCCGGCCTCGACGTCGGCGAGACCGTGCTTGATCTTCTCCAGCACGTAGAGGCCGTATTGCACGTCTTCCAGCGTGCTGTCCTTCGGCAGGTGCTTCAGCACCGTAGCCACCTCATCGCTGACTGCACTCATAACGTTCTCCGGCCCTCGATACTGACGATCTTAGTCCGCGCGCCGCCCCCCGGCCAGTGCCGCCGCGGCAGTCTGCCGGGCGTGTCCCGCTGCCCGGTCGGCCGTGAGCACTGGCGGCAGCCGCGCCGGGTGGGTGGCGGTGTGGGTTTCTTTTAACTTATGGATGGCCAATGGTGCCGGCACTTCGGTTTCGGAAACTCGACTACCTCGCAAGAGTTTCGAGCGGATGGGAACTCGTTGCCCGGTCATGTTCGTTGGTATTTCGCTGGGAACCGCCTGCCGATACCGCGCCAGGCGCTCCGCGGCCACCGGCGGACGACTCAGGTAGCGGCACAGCCGTTCTAACCTGGCACGTTGATGCGGCTGGATGTCGATGCCCGCGTGCAGCGAGAACCCGCCCGCCTCGGCGGCGCTGCGATGATCGCCCTGCTGCTCGGCCTCATTGGCCGGCAGCGTCTGACGGTCGCCTGACAGCATTCCGCGCCGCGTAGCGACAGGCACTGTCAGGACTTGATTCGGCGCTTCAGTACGCCAAGCAGGCTGAGTGCGCCACCGAACAGCCAGGCGGCGCCCGGTACTGGCACGATCGTGATGTCGGCGATGGTGGCCCGGGTGCGATAGAGGACCGAGTCGACGACTTCGTGCCGGTCATAGTCATAGATCCAGGCCGTTTCAATGAAGGCGAACGGAATCTGGTTCGCGCTCATCATGTCCAGGTAGGCCAGCAGGTCGTCGCTGCGAAAGTCCTGCCAATTCGGCGCGATGGGATAGACGATGCCGTCGTAGGACTGGAGGGCGAATGCGTGGCCGTAATCCAGCATGGCGACCGTGTCGTTGGCCCGGTGTCGCTCATCGAAAAGGAGCCCGTTGACCTCCGCCGGATCGGCCCCGGGATTCGTTGACGTGTTGTGGATATAGAGGGAACGGTCGTACTCGATATGGGCGGGCAGGGAGAACGGCGGTCCCCACGGTAGCAATGCAGTCAGCCCCGAGGTGAACTGGTTGCCGCTGCGGAATACGGCTACCGTCTCGATGTAGTCGTACTGCGTAAGGTCGGTCACGTAGCCGTCGACCCAGCTCGAGTCGAATGTCAGCGTGGCTACAGAGCTGAATGGAACGAAAGCCGGGTCGATGGCGCCACCATAGATGGCCCCGATCTCTCGCTGCTCCACCGCGAGGTCCAGGTTCAGCACCACCGTCGCTGCGCTGCTCTGGCCGGTGGTCGTCATCAACACTGTGGCCAGGAACCACACCGCCTTTGTCCTGCACACGTCGCCTCTCCTGTCGATCACTTCAGCGCAAGTCTACTGTGGGGATCACCGCCATCACGGTGCCGGGTCGCAGTTCCGGCAGTTGTTGATGTTGGGGAGTTCTGTGGCCGGCTGCGTGACGGGCCTCGACAACTGCGGAAACGGCGCTCCGGCACCACACTCACTTGCCGGCAGTCTGCTCGGCCAGGACCACGATCTCGGCCAGGACATCGGACCCGCGGTTCCAGTCGTACCACGACATCTTCCGTTCCAGCCGCTCTTCGTCACCGATCTGGCTGGCATTGCCGAGGAACCACCACTGCAGCGCCGCTGGCCGCTCCACCCATGCGGCGACTTCCTTGCCATCGCGCAGGAGGACCACGGTCGGGGTGGATGCGCGGCCATCGGGCGTGCGGTGCGCCTCCATGACGGCCTTGCCGGTGCGGAAATCGACCACGCGCAACCCGACTCCGGCGCGTGCTGCGAGCGTGGCGAGGTACGGCACGCTGTGCACCGAATCACCGCACCAGTCGGCGGTGACGACCAGCAGCTGCAGGTTGTCGCCGGCGCGTTTGAAGCGCTCGACCAGGCCTGGCGCCACCTCGCGCCCGGCGTTTCTGAGCCAGGTCTCGCGCTGCGCACGGGTACCGGCCAGGTATTTGTCCCAGGAGACGCCACGGGCATAGAGGGCCGCGGAATCCGCGACGGCCGTGGGCGGTGCCGGCTCATCGGCCGCGATCGCCGGCAATACCGGCAACACCAGCAACAGGATCCCGGCGAACCATGCGCCGCTACGGAAATCGAGGTCGACCAGTGCCTTCATCACGCCTCCCGGCTGCCTGCGGTATGTGACAGCACAGGACGATAGCAGAGTGTTGCGGGTGCCGGGTCGCAGTTCTCGCAGTTGGTCAGCCGACGACAGGACTGTCCAACATCAAACAACTGCGAGAACTGCGAACCGGCACCGTTACCCTGCCTTGAGCCGCCAGATCCCGCCGTCGCCGTGGTCGACGATATACAGCTCGCCACCGGCATCCTCGCCGAGGCTGCTGACGTTCAGCGCGGTGTCGAGCAGTTCCTCCACCGTGGTCGCCCCCGGCGCGATGCGCAGGATGCGCCCGCTGATGAAATCGGCGAACACGTACGACCCGGTGAGCGCCGGGATGGCGTTGCCGCGATAGACGAAGCCGCCGGTCACCGAGCCGCCGACTGCGCGGCCGTATTCCGCGACGGGGTCCTCGAGACCGGCAGTGACACAACCCGCGGGCGGGATGTTGCAGTGGGCACCCTCGCGGATGCGCCAGCCGTAGTTGCCACCGCTCGTGATGCGGTCGACCTCCTCCCAGGCGCCCTGGCCGACATCGGCGGCCCAGAGTTCGCCGGTGAGCCGGTCGAAGCTGAAGCGCCAGGGGTTGCGCAGGCCCCAGGCGTGGATCTCGGGGCAGGCAGCCGCGCCGCTCCCGGCGGGGCAGCGCGGATTGGCGCCGAACGGGTTGCCGGGCGGAATCGCGTACGGCAGCGTCGCCACGTCGAGGCGCACGATCGTGCCGAAGAGGTTCGTCGTGTCCTGCGCGCGGTCCTCGGGATCGTTGCTGCTGCCGCCGTCGCCGAAGGCGGCGTAGAGCATCCCGTCGGGCCCGAAGGCGAGCTGCCCGCCGTTGTGGTTGGAGTAAGGCTGCGGCAGCGTCAGCACCGTCGCCTCGCTCGCCGGGTCGAGCGCCGGCCCGGCACCGAGCCGCGTGACCCGCGCGATGTGCGAGACGAGCGACGGGGCCGAGCGCGTGTACGACAGGTACGCGCGCCCGTTCGCCGCCCAGCCGGGATCGAAAGCGATGCTGAAGAGGCCACGCTCGCCGCTGCTGTCGCCGACGCGCGCCGTGATGTCGAGCACGAGGGTCGACGTCGCCGTGGCATCGTTCGCGACGAAGCGACGCACCACGCCCGCCTGCTCGACGACATACCAGTGCCCGGCCTCGCCGGGCGCCTGCACCAGCGCGACGGGACGCTCGAAGCTGAGGAGCGGAAAGGCGCGCTCGAGAGTGACCGCTACGGTGCCACCGCCCGGTCCGTCAGGATCGTCGCCGCCGCCACCGCCGCCGCAGGCGATGAGGAACGCGGCAGCAAGAATCGACAGGGACGGGCGCATGGGTGCCATGAGCGCTCCGGAGGTGTGGACTGCCGACGAGGTTACCAGCAGCCCGGCTGCCGGTAATGCTGCGTGCGCGGGAAAGGTGCCGCAGCTACCGTGGTTATGTTGTGCCGTCCGCTGCTCCCGCGACGGTCAGCGCCGCGGCTCGGACAGCTCCGTGCGCAGCCGCGCGAGCAGGCCCTCGGCCGCCTCCTCCACCATGTCGAGCACGCGCTCGAAGCCGATCGGGCCGCCGTAGTAGGGATCGGGCACGCTGCGCCCCTCCTCGCCGAGCGTCCAGTGCATCAGCAGGTGGATCTTGTGCTGCTGCTCCGGGCCGGCACCGGCCTGCAGGGCCTCGATGTTCTCGTCGTCCATGGCGAGGATGAGGTCGAAGGTTGCGTAGTCCTCGTCGACCACCAGCCGGGAGCGCAGGTCGGAGATGTCGATGCCGCGCCGTTGCGCGGCCGCCTGGGCGCGCTCGTCGGGCGGCGCACCGGCGTGATAGCCGTGGGTGCCGGCCGAGTCGAGCGCCACGCGCGTGGCGAGGCCGGCTTCCAGCAGCCTTGCGCGCACCACGCCGTGGGCCATGGGCGAGCGGCAGATGTTGCCCATGCAGACCAGCAGGATGCGGATCGCCACCTGCTCCCTGTCCAATGTCATCGTCACGCTTCGCTCTCCTGTCCGGCCAGGAACCGTTCCACCAGCGCCACATCCTCGGGCGTGTCGACGTCGGGACCGTGGGCCGCAGTCGCCACGCCGACCCTGATCTCCATCCCGAGCCACAGCGCGCGCAGCTGCTCGAGCTTCTCCACCGTCTCGAGATGGCAGGGCGCGGCGCGCGCCAACTCCTTCAGCCCGCCGGCACGGTACGCGTACAGGCCGAGGTGGCGCCAGGCGTCGGGCGTGCGCTCCTCGCCGTGGGCGACAAAGGGAATCGGCGCGCGGCTGAAATAGAGCGCGCGGCCGTCGCGATCCATCACCACCTTGACGACGTTCGGGTTGCGGTAGTCGGCCGGGCTCGCCAGGCGCGTGCACAACGTGGCGATGGCGGCACCCGGATGGGTGGCGAGCAGTGCTGCGACCTGGCGCAGGCCCGCCGCTGGCATGAGCGGGGCATCGCCCTGCAGGTTGACGACGATGGCATCGTCCGGCCAGCGCCGGGCAGCGGCGACCTCGGCGACGCGCTCGGTACCGGAAACGTGATCGGCGCGCGTCAGCGCCACTTCGGCACCGAAGCCGCGGGCAGCCGTGGCGATACGCTCATCGTCGGTGGCGACGACGATGCTCGCCGCTCCGCTCGCGCAGCCGTGCTCCCAGACGTGCCGGATCATCGGCTTGCCGGCGAGCAGCGCGAGCGGCTTGCCGGGAAAACGCGTCGAGGCGTGCCGCGCCGGGATCACGACGTGAAACGGCGTCATCGGCTCCCACCGGCGACAGCCAGCACTCGCGTCATGATCAGCGACTCGGCTTCGGCATCCATCTCCACGTCCACCGGCACGGCCCAGGCGTCCGGCTCGCTGCAGGGCCGGTATTTTACCGCGTCCTTCGCGGTCATCAGTATCGGTTGGGCGGCACTCCTACGAAGGGCCGCGAGATCAACGCGGCCATGGTCGCCGACCGGTACTTGGTCGACCTCGATGCCGCGGCGCTGCAGTTCGGCGCGAAAGCGCTCCGGGTTGCCGATGCCGGCGACCATCCAGGCTCGACTGCCGGCGAAGGCCTCGAGCGGACGCTCGACACCATCGGCGAGGCGCACCGCCGCACGCACCTGCAGGCGAAAACCACGGATGCCCGGCAGCGGCGTGCCGCCGTTGACCAGCACGAGGCCGGCCTCGGCCACGCGACTCGCCGGCTCGCGCAGCGGACCCGCCGGCAGCAAGCGCCCGTTGCCGAAGCGCCGCTCGCCATCGATCACGACGATCTCGAGATCGCGCGCGAGCGCGTAGTGCTGCAGGCCGTCGTCGGCGATGATCACCTGCACGCCGTCGGCGACCAGCGCCTGCGCGGCGGCGTAGCGGTCGGTGCAGACGGCCACCGGCACGCCGGTGCTCTGCGCCAGCAGCAGCGGCTCGTCCCCCGCCACTTCGACGGCGGTCGTCGCCGTCACGCGCAGCGGCTGCCCGTGCCCGCGCCGGCCGTAGCCGCGGCTGACGATCCCCGGCGCGAATCCGCGCGCCTGCAGCTGTGCGGCCAGCCAGGCGACGACGGGCGTCTTGCCGGTGCCGCCGGCGGTGACGTTGCCGACCACGATCACCGGCACGCCCGGATGGCGCGCACGCAACCAGCCGCGCCGGTAGCACGCGCGGCGCACCCACACGATGCCGCCGTAGAGCCATGAAAATGGGATCAACGGCCAGGCGAGCGGCGAGGCGCCGTACCAGAGCCACGCGGCGAGCGCCTGGCCGCGCGCGCTACTCATCCCGGAACTGCAGCCGGTAGAGCGTCGCGTACTGCCCCCCGGCCGCGAGCAGCTCGGCATGCGTGCCGCTTTCGATGATGCGTCCACCGGCCATGACGATGATGCGGTCGGCGTTCTCCACGGTGGAGAGCCGGTGCGCGATGACGAAGGTGGTGCGCCCGGTCATGAGTTCGTCGAGCGCCGCCTGGATGTGGCGCTCGGACTCGGTATCGAGCGCCGAGGTCGCCTCGTCGAGGATCAGGATCGGCGCATCCTTGAGCAGCGCACGGGCAATCGCGATGCGCTGGCGCTGTCCGCCCGACAGCAGCAGGCCGCGGTCGCCGACCACGGTGTCGAGGCCCCGCGGCAGTTGCCCGAGCAGCTCATCCAGTTGTGCGGCGTGCGCGGCGCGCTCGATGGCCTCTCGCGGTGCGCCGGCGAGTGCGCCGTAGGCGATGTTGTTCGCCACCGTATCATTGAAGAGCGTGATCTCCTGGCTGACCAGGCTGATCTGGCTGCGCAGGGCGGCGAGCGGGTACTCGCCGAGCGCCCGCCCGTCGAGCAGGATCGTGCCGGCCTGCGGCTCGTAGAAGCGCGGCAGCAGGTTGACCAGCGTGGTCTTGCCGCTGCCGGAACGCCCGACGATGGCGAGCGTCTGCCCGGGCGGCACGGCGAGATCGATGTCGCTCAGCACCGCGCCCTTGGCGGCATCGTAGGTGAAACCCACGCCGCGGAATTCGACTGCGCCGCGCACGCGTCCGTCGAAGGCGGCACCGTTGTCCACCTCCTCGGGCTCGTCGAGGAGCCCGAA
The DNA here is from genome assembly GCA_964415505.1 of uncultured Chromatiaceae bacterium. Classification (GTDB taxonomy): domain Bacteria; phylum Pseudomonadota; class Gammaproteobacteria; order Steroidobacterales; genus QUBU01. The sequence goes on from CAYQAR010000017.1 coordinate 31,553, forward strand.
CACGCTCTCCCCCGCTGCCAGGCCGCGCTGGATCACGGCGTTGATGCCGGCGATCTGGCGCATCGGGCGCATCAGCAGCAGCAGCGCGGTGATGAAGCCGCCGAAGTCGCCGAGGTCCATGGCCTGGCGTATCGTCGGTGAGGTCGCCACGGCCGCGACGGCGGCAAGCCCACCGGCTGCGACCAGCGCCGTCAGACCATCGCCGATCGACTTGGTCACGACCAGACGCATGTGCAGGCGCCGGTTCTTCTCGTTGACCACTGCGAAGCGCTGGTGCTCGTAGTCGTGGGCGTTGAAGATGCGGATCACCCGCTGGCTCTGCAGCGCCTCCTGCGCGACGCGCGTGACGTCGCCCATCGACTGCTGGATGCGCGCGCTGTAGCGGCGGAAGAACTTGCCGAGCGTACGTGTCAGCACGAACACCAGCGGCACGGCGATGAAGATGAACGCGGCGAGCGGCGGACTGAGGTAGACCATGTAGCCGATGAGGCCGATGCCGGTCAGCACCTCGCGCACCATCACGGTCACCACCGAGGAGGTCGACTCGGCGATCTGTTCGATGTTGAAGGTCAGGCGCGAGAGCAGCGCACCGGTGGAGGACCGGTCGAAGAAGCGCGACGGCAGGCGCATGAACTTGTCGAACACCAGCTGGCGCACCTGGGCGACCACCCGCCGGCCGACCCAGCCGAGCCCGTAGGTCGAGGCGAACTCGCCGATCCCGCGCACCACGAACAGCGCGACGATGGCGAGCGGGAGCCAGCGACGCAGCGCGTCGCTCCCCGCCCCGGCCTTGTCCGGCGCGACCGCCTCGAGGAGCTTGTTCACCAGCCACGCGAAGGTGGTATCGGTGGCGGCGTACAGTGCCATGCCGAGCGCAGCGATCAGGAACATGCGCCAGTGCGGCGCCGACAGGGCCAGCATCCGGCGGTACAGCGCCAGCGAGCCTGTCGTGACCGGCGTGGTGGCGGACACCGGCTAGCGATCCTTCGCGTGGATGGTGGCGATGCGGATCTCGGTGATACCGAGCCGACCGGCAACGTCCATCGCCGTCACCACGTCCTGGTGGGCGGCCTTCGCGTCCGCACTGATCGTGACCTCGCGCAGCTCGCCATCGGGGTGCACGCGGCGGATGGCGGTGGCGAGCGTCTCGGCGCGGTTGTCGACCAGCGCGCGGCCGTTGACGAAAAAGCCGCCGCGGGAAGTGACCGTGATCTCGAGGGCCGCCGGTCCCGCCTCGGCCGCGTCCGGCGCGTCGGCCGCCTCGGGCAGGTGTACGGCGAGCTGCGACTGGCGCACGAAGCTCGTGGTGAGCACGAAGAAGATCACCAGCAGCAGCACCACGTCGACCAGCGAGATCAGGTTGACGTTCGGCTCCTCGGGGAGCCTACGAGGCTGCAGCTTCATGGCGTCGGCCGATGCGGTCGAGGGATTGCCGCCGGTGCAGGGCTTCCACCAGCCCGATCGCTTCCTTCTCCATGGCCACCACCAGGCTGTCGACGCGGTCGCGCAGGTAGCGGTACGCCACCAGGCAGGGGATCGCCACCCACAGGCCGCCGACGGTGGTGATCAGCGCCTGGGAAATGCCGCCGGCGAGTGCCGAAGCGTCGCCTGCCGCCCCGGTCGAGCCGATGGCCGCGAACACCTTGACCATGCCGGTGACGGTACCGAGCAGACCGAGCAGCGGCGAAACCGCGGCGATGGTGCTGAGCAGGCTCAGGTAACGCTCGAGCTCGTGGACCACATGGCGCCCCGTGTCCTCGATACTCTCCTTCATGACCTCGCGCTCGCGGTGCCGGTTGAGCAGCCCGGCGGCGAGGATCTGGCCGAGCGGCGAGCCGGCCTGCAGTTCCTGGATGTGCTTGTAGTCGAGCTGGTTGTGGCTGACCCACTCCCAGACCTGCCGCGTGAGCTCCGCCGGCAGCACGCGCCGGCGCTGCAGCGTCCACAGCCGCTCGATGACGATGGCGAGCGCCACCACCGAACAGCCGATGATCGGCACCATCAGCCAGCCGCCCGCCTTGATGATTTCCAGCATGGGATCCGCAGCCCGACAGTCCCGGCGCCGACCCCCATGGCCTCGCGCGGGCGCCGACAGTGTAACCCAGCCGCGGATAGCGGTTATGGCGGACAGGGCGGCATACGCGGCACCTCGGCGGTCCACAGGTGGGCCGCGTCGGCGCGCTCGCGTTGCACGAGCGCGAGTCCGCCGCCGGCGCTACCCGTGAAGCGCAGCGCGCCGTTCGCGCTGGTCTCGAGCAGGCAGGCGCCCGTGGCGCGCCAGCGGGCCACGACCCCGGCAGCCGGAAAGCCCCAGCGATTGCGATGACCCGCGGCGAACACCACGAAGCGCGGCCGGGTCGCCGCGACCAGCTCCGGACCCGAGGAGCTACGGCTGCCATGGTGGGGCGCGAGCACAAGATCGACCGGCGTGAGCACACCGGCAGCGGCGAGCGCGCGCTCGCGTGCCTGGCCGATGTCGCCGGCGAGCAGCACGCGGCCAGCGTCTGCCTCCACCACGAGCACGCAGGAGCCGTCGTTGTCGTCCATGACGGCGCCGGCGGGCGGCGCGAGGATGCGAAAGCGCACGCCGTCCCAGGTCCACGCGAGTCCCGTCACACAGTGTTCTCCCGCGGCCGGCAGCCCGGCGACGGATCCGGGCGCGACCAGCACGGCGCGTGGAAAGGCGGCGAGCACGCTCGCGGCACCGCCCGAGTGATCGCGGTCGTCGTGGGACACGACGAGGCGGTCGAGTCGCCTTACACCGAGCCGGCGCAGCGCCGGTACCAGCACGGATTCGCCGGCATCGCGCCCGCGAAACGCCGGACCCGTGTCGTAGAGCAGCGCATGCCCGCCGGTCTCGACGAGGACCGCCAGGCCCTGGCCGACGTCGAACACGGTGACGGCGAGCGGCGGCCGCTCGCGGGCCACGCCGCAGACGAGCGGCAGGAAGCACAGCAGCGCGCAACTGCGCCAGGGCAGCGGCCGCGGCCAGCAGAGCACGACCGCGCCGGCAGCGGCGACAGTGAGTTCAGGCCAGCCGGTCGACGCTGGCCGCCAGGCCGCCAGTTCGAACCCGCCGACCAGACGCAGGCCCGCGAGCAACACGCCGGCGATGTCGGCCGACGCGGCAAGCAGCAGCGCCCCCGCCGCCGGCACGACGGCGATCAACGCGCTCCCGAGCAGGGCCAGCGGCATGATGGCCAGCGTGAACACCGGCACCGCGACCAGGTTGGCAAGCGGCGCGACGAGCGACAGCTGCTGGAACCAGCCGAGCGTGAGCGGCGCCAGCGCGAGGCCAAGCAGCCACTGCGCCGCGAGGAGCGCACGGGTCGCGCGGCTGGCGCTGGCGAGCCAGCCAGCCGGATGCCGCTGCCCGGCGGGGCCGCGCTGGGTCAGCACCAGCAGCCCGGCGACGGCGACGAACGAGAGCCAGAAACTCACCGTGACCAGCGCGGCCGGGTCGAGCACCACCATCAGCAAGGCCGCCGCGGCGAGGATGTCGCCACCGGTGCCGCGCCGCCGGCGCAGGGCGAGCGCGGTGACGAGCGCGAGCATCGCCAGCGCCCGCACAGTGGCGAGCGCGAAGCCGGCGAGCGCGCTGTAGGCGGCGCCGGCGACGAGCCCGAGGACGAGACCCGCGGTGGGGCGCGCCGCCAGCGCGGGCAGCAGGCGGCCGAGCAGCGGGCCGGCCGCCACGAACGGCGCGGCGACCATGGCGATGTTGAGCCCGGAGATGGCCAGCAGGTGCGTGGTGCCGGTCCGGCGCAGCAGTTCCCAGTCCTCCTCCCGCAGTCCCTGCGTGGCGCCGACGACGACGCCGAGCACGAACGGCGTCGCCGGATGACCGTCGAGCACACGCTCGATGCGCCGGGCGAGCGCACCGCGCAGGCGCCCGACTGCGCAGGTCGTTGCACCCGCCGGCAGCGGGCGGTTCAGCGCCGAGACGCGCACGTAGCCGGTGCCGCCGATGCGTCGGGTGTAGAGCCATTGCTCGAAGTCGAAGGCGCCGGGATTACGCAGGCCGCGCGGCGGGCGCAGCCGCACCAGCAGCTGCCAGCGCTCGCCGGGCGCGATGGCCGGCGCCGGCGCGTACCAGTTCAGGTGCAAGCGCCCGACGCGCCCGGCCGCCGGTGTGTCCATCTCCAGCACGAAGCGCGTGGCCTCGGCATCGCCGCGGGGAAAGTCGCAGACCCGTCCGGTGACGACGAAGTCCTGGCCGGCGAGCGCGGCGGGATGCTGCGCCTCGACCATCCAGCCGGCGCGGCCGAGCGTCCAGCCGGCGGCAAGGACGAGCAGGCCGGCACGACCACCGCCCACGCTCCAGGCGGCGAGCGCCGCGCCAGCCCAGGCGCCGGCCGGTACCGCGAGCCACGCCTGCGTGTCGGCGTACTGCACGACCCACACCACGCCGACCACCGTCCATGCGAACCAGGCCATGTGCCGCGCCCCCTCGGTTCGGGGATAATCAGCACCCGCCCGGGAGCATCCCGGTCCCGTCCTACGACCCCCGGTCGAGTCCCCGGCAATCTAGGCCATGCCGCGAAAATTCCTGCGCCGCATATCCCGGCAATATCGCCAGAATCAGGCCACCGCGTGGTATCTGCGCCCCTTTGCCGCGGTGCTGCGCCACCCGATGTACTTCGCCCTCAACCGGCGCAGCGTCACCGGCGCGCTGGCGATCGGCCTGTTCATCTCGCTGCTGCCGATCCCCGGGCACACGCCGCTCGCGGTGCTGGTGGCGCTCCTGGTCGGTGTCAACCTCGGCGTGGCTGCGCTCGCCGCGTGGATCAACACGCCGTTCACGCTGCTGCCGGTGTTCTACGCCGAGTATCGCCTCGGGGCGCTGCTGCTCGGCCAGCCACCGCAACCGTGGCCGGACACCGTGAGCGTCGACTGGCTGCAGGCCCAGCTCGCGCTGCTGTGGCGCCCGCTCTTCCTCGGTGCAGGGGTGATCGCCACCGTGACCACGGTGCTGGTCTATGCCAGCGTGAACGCGGTGTGGCGCTGGTCGGCGGCGCGGCGGCTGCGGCGGCGGCGCGCACGCACCGCACCCTGATTCAGGCGGGCAGCGCCGACCCGGTCACGTCGTGCAGCGTGCCGTCTTCCATCTGCAGCACGCGGTCCATGCTGCGCGCCCGGGCGAGGTCGTGGGTGACGACGACGAGGCTGGTGCCCGTTTCGGCGTTGAGTTCGAGCATCAGTTCGAAGACGCGATCGCCGGTGCGGTGGTCGAGGTTGCCGGTGGGCTCGTCGGCGAGTACCACCGCCGGCGCGGTCACCAGCGCCCGGGCCACCGCCACGCGCTGGCGCTCACCGCCAGAGAGCTCGCCGGGCCGGTGCTCCACCCGCGCGCCGAGGCCGACCCGTTCGAGCAGCTGACGCGCGCGTGCCGCCACTTCCCCGAGCGGCAGGCGGCGCAGCAGCAGCGGCATCGCCACGTTCTCGAGCGCCGAGAACTCCGGCAGCAGGTGATGGAACTGGTAGACGAAACCGAGGTGCTCGTTGCGCACGCGGCCGCGCTCGGCCTGGCCGAGCTCGGCGAGGTTGCGCCCGCGCACGAACACCGCCCCTCGGGTCGGCACGTCGAGCCCGCCGAGGAGCTGCAGCAGCGTGGTCTTGCCGGCGCCGGAGGCGCCCACGATGGCGATGCGCTCACCCGCGGCCACCGTGAGGTCGACACCGCCGAGGACCCGCACCACGGCCGGCCCCTCGGTGAACTCCTTCTCGAGCGCCACACAGGCGAGCGGTGCGCTCGCGGGTGACATGTGGGCAGCGGGCTCGGCCATCGTCGGTCCTTCTTCAATAGTGGCGCAGCGACTCGGCCGGCGGCAGGGCCGCGCCGCGCCAGGCGGGATAGAGGGTGGAGCCGAAGGCGAGCGCGAGCGCGATGCCGGAGATCACCGCGACATCCGCCCATTCCAGGCGCGTCGGGAAATCGCTGATGAAGTAGATGTCCGGAGCGAGGAACTTCGTGCCGAGCGCCTGCTCGACCAGCCCGACCAGCAGGTCGAGGTTCACCGCCACCGCCACGCCGAGCACCGTGCCGATCAGCGTCCCGGCCACGCCGATCAGCGTCCCCTGCAGCATGAAGATGCGCACCACGGCGGCGGGCGCTGCCCCGAGCGTGCGCAGGATGGCGATCTCGCCGCGCTTCTCGCGCACCACCATCACCAGCGTCGAGACGATGTTGAACGCAGCCACGGCCACCACCAGCAGCAGGATCACGAACATGATCGTCTTGGTGAGCTGGATGGAGCGGAAGAAGTTGACGTGCTCGCGGGTCCAGTCGCTGACGTAGAAGCCACCGCCGGCAGCGCGGGCCACGCCGACCACACCGGCCGGCGCCTCCTCTGCCCGCGCGAAGCGCAGGCGCAGGCCACTCACCGCCTGGCCCATGCGGAACAGGCGCGCGGCATCGTCGAGGTGCATGAACACCAGCCCGCGGTCGTACTCGTACATCCCCGCGCTGAAAATGCCCTCGACGCGAAAGCGCCGCATGCGCGGCACCACGCCGGCCGGGGTGGCGATGCCCTCCGGCACCAGCAGCACCACGCTGTCGCCGGGACCGACCTCGAGGAGTTCGGCGAGCGCTGCGCCGATGACGATGCCGTAGCCACCGGCGCGCAGCCCGGCGAAGCTGCCGCTGCGCAGAAGCCGGTCGAGCGCCACGGTGGCGAGTTCCTGCCCGGACTCGATGCCGCGCACTTCCACGCCGCGCACCGCGCCGGTTCCCACCACCATGGCCTCGCCGCGGACGAACGGCGCGCTCGCCGCCACGCCGGGGTACTGGGCGGCCGCGCGCTGCAGGGCCTGCCAGTCGTCGATGCGGCCATCGATGCCGCTGATCGCGGCATGGCCGAGCACGCCGAGGATGCGCTCGCGCACCTCGTACTCGAAGCCGTTCATGGCCGAGAGCACGCTGATCAGCACCGCCACGGCGACCGCGATCCCGGCCACGGACATCAGCGAGATGAACGACAGGAAGCGGTTCTTGTTGCGCGAGCGCAGGTAACGCAGGGCGATGGCGAACTCGATGGGCCGCAGCATCGCCACTACTCGTACCGCAGCACTTCGGCGGGGGCCACGGCGGCCGCGCGCCGGGCCGGGTAGACAGTGGCGAGCGCCGTCATGACCAGGGCCACGGCGCCGACGGCGAGCACGTCGGCCCACTGCAAGCGCGCCGGCAGCGCGGTGAGGTAGTAGACGTCGGCCGGCATGAATTGGAACCCGAACAACTGCTCCAGGCGCGGCGCGAGCGTGCCGACGTTCGCCGCCAGCGCGACGCCGGCGGCCACGCCGCCGACCACGCCGAGCCAGCCGATGACGATGCCCTGCACGGCGAAGATGCGCACGATGTCGCCCTGCGAGTAGCCGAGCGTGCGCAGGATGGCGATGCTGCCGCGCTTGTCGGTGACCACCATCACCAGCGTGGCGACGATGTTGAACGCCGCCACGCCGACGATCAGCGACAGCAGCACCATCATCATGGCGCGCTCCAGGCGCACCGCGCGGAAATAGGTGGCGTGGTCCTGGGTCCAGTCGCGCAGCTCGAGTCCGGGCCGCTGTCCGGTTGCCCAGCGGCGCAGCAACTGCGGAGCGGCGAAGATGTCGTCCGTCGTCACGCGCAGCCCGGCGACGGCAGCGCCGAAGCCGCCGAGCGCGGCGGCATCCGCGAGGCTCACCAGCGCGCGGGCCCCGTCGTGGTCCTTGACGCCGAGTTCGAAGATGCCGACGACCTCGAACTGCCACAGGCGCGACTGCAGGCCACGGACCGGGTCGCGCGTGGGCACCAGCACCGTGAGCGTGTCACCGGGGCGCACGCCGATGCGCGCGGCCAGCGCATCGCCGAGGATCACGGCGCGTGAATCCGGCACGAGCAGCTCCAGCGCGCCCAGGCGCATGCCCCGACGCAACGGCGAATCGGGCGGCTCGAGTGCCGGATCGACCCCGGTCAGCATGGCGCCGGCGAGCGCCGCCCCGCGGCCGACGACGCCTTCGAGTTCGATCACGGGGACCGCCGCCGTCACCCCGGGATAACGGGCGAGGTCGGCGCGCAGTTCGCGCCAGTCGGTGAGTCCGCCACGGGCCGACACCCAGCCATGCCCGGTGATGCTGGTCAGCCGGTCGCGCAGCTCGTCCTCGAAGCCGTTCATCACCGACAGCACCACGATCAGCGCCGCCACGCCGAGCCCCACGCCGATGGCCGAGGCCAGCGTGACGAAGGAAGCGAACTGGTTGGAACGCTGGGTGCGCAGGTAGCGCAGCCCGATGAAGCCGGCGGCCGGCCGCCTCATGCTGAAGTTCCGATCACGTCGGCCGGTCCCCTGGTGGCTGCCGCAGGGCGCACAGTATGCACGGGTTGGCGGCGCAGGCACCAGCGCGGCGGTTGTCGTCCAGGCTGTGACGCCGGTCCACAAACAGCGCGCGGGTGTTGCCTTCCGGCGCACCGCTGGTGTCAACTGGCGGCTCAACCACCGAGGGATCGAACATGCGTCTGGCCATCGGCATCGCGCTCCTCACCCTGCTCGCTGCCAACGCAGCGCGCGCCGACACGCTGCTCGTCGAGGGCCTCGATCAGGCCCGGGCGACGGCCGCCGAGCGGCCTGCGCGTGGCATGACCATGACGGCCGTGACCACCCGCTGGGGCGAGCCGGCCACGAAGGCCGCGGCAGTGGGCGCCCCGCCCATCACGCGCTGGGATTACCCCAGCTTCAGCGTCTTCTTCGAGTACGACCACGTCGTGCACGCCGTCGTCGCGCACTGACGCCACCCGCCCGCTCCTGTCCTGTTTCTTAGTCGGATGCCGCGGCACGCGGCAGCCCGCTGTCATCCGGCGCCTGCCGGCAGTCGCGCCGGGCGCCGCTGCAGTGCTGTGGGATAATGCGCGGCCCCGCGCCACCGCCCCCGCTGCTCCATGCCGACGCCGCTCCTCGCCCGCCCCGATCGCCTGCCCGGTCCCGGCCAGGCCGTCGCCTGGCACGGGCTCGCCGGCTGCGGCCCGGCGCTCGCACTGGCTGAACTCGCCGCCACCAGCCGGCGTCCGCTGCTGGTGCTCGCCGGCACGGTGACGCAGGCCGAGGCGCTCGAAGGCGAGCTGCGTTTCTTCCTCGGCGGTGCCGGCGAGGAGCTGGCGCTGTTTCCCGACCTCGAGGTGCTGCCCTACGACAGCTTCAGCCCGCACCAGGACCTGGTGTCGGCGCGGCTGCGCATCCTGCGTGACCTGCGGCTTGGGTGCATCCGCATCCTGATCGCCGCCGTGCCGACGGTGCTGCCGCGGCTGGCGCCGGTCGGCTACCTGCAGCAGCGCGCCGTGCGCGTGGCCCGTGGCGAGGCGCTCGCGCTCGGCACCTTTGCCACCACCCTCGACCAGGCCGGTTACACGCGCGTCACCCAGGTGAGCGCCCACGGCGAGTATGCGGTGCGCGGCTCGCTCGTCGACTTCTTCCCGATGGGTTACGAACAGCCAGCGCGCGTCGATTTCTTCGACGACAGCGTCGAGTCGATCCGCAGCTTCGATCCGGACAGCCAGGTATCGAGCGCCGCGCTCGAACTGGTCGATACCCTGCCAGCGCGCGAACTGCCGACGGACGACGAGTCGATCCGCGCGTTCCGGCAGCGCTACCGACGTCGCTTCGAGGGCAACCCGGCCAACTCGGTGATCTACCGCGAGGTCTCGGCGCGGCGCCTGCCGGGCGGTGTCGAAAGTTACCTGCCGCTGTTCTTCGACACCACGGCCACGCTCTGGGACTACCTGCCCGAGGCGACGCTGGTGGCCTGCAGCGGCGACGTCGAGGCGCTGCTCGCGCAGGCCTGGCAGCAGGCCGAGGAGCGCTACGAGCAGCTCGGCGCCGATCCCGAGCGCCCGCTGCTGCGTCCCGGGGAGGTCTATTGCCCGCCGGCCGAGCACGGTTCACGCCTCGCCGGCTGCGCACGCCTGCTGCTCGAGGCCGGCGCGGCGCCGCCCGACGACAGCGCGGTGGCCGCACCCTCAGCCGTGGCGGCACCGGCGCTGCTGCTGCGCGCCCGTGACGAGGAGCCCGCCGCAAAGCTGCGCGATTTTCTCGCCACGCGCAGCGAGCGCATCTTCTTCGCCGTGGAATCCGCCGGCCGGCGCGAGTGGCTGCAGGACCTGCTCGTCGCTGCCGGTGCCCCCACCCCGTTCACCACCGACTGGGCTGCGTTTCGCGACAGCGAGCGGCGCATCGGCCTCACGCTCGCGCCGCTCGAACGCGGCCTCGGCCTGCCGCAGGCCGGCCTGCTGCTGCTGACCGAGCCGGAGCTGCTCGGCCAGCCAGCGCGCACGCGCACCCGCCGGCGCCGCGGCCGCGACCCGGATGCGGTCGTCAACGACCTCACCGACCTGCGTCCGGGCGCACCGGTGGTGCACCTCGACCACGGAGTCGGCCGCTACGTCGGCCTGACGCACATGGCGATCGACGGGGCGCCGGCCGAGTTCGTCACGCTCGAATACGCGGGTGGCGACCGGCTGCACGTGCCGGTCCGCTCGCTGCACCTGATCTCGCGCTATACCGGCGCCACACCGGACGCAGCGCCCCTGCACCGGCTTGGCACCGACCAGTGGGCGCGGGCGCGGCGGCGCGCCGCCGAACGCATCCGCGATGTCGCCGCCGAACTGCTCGACCTGTACTCGCGCCGCGCCGCCCGGGCGGGCCGCAGCGCACACGCCGACCCGCACGGCTACGAGAGCTTCGCCGCCGGCTTCCCCTTCGCGCTCACCGAGGACCAGGCCGCTGCCATCGAGGCCGTGCTCGGCGACCTCGCCGCCGCGCGACCGATGGACCGGCTGGTCTGCGGCGATGTCGGCTTCGGCAAGACCGAGGTCGCGCTGCGCGCCGCCTTCGCGGTCGCGACCAGCGGCCGGCAGGTGGCGGTGCTGGTGCCGACCACGCTGCTCGCCCAGCAGCACTACCAGACCTTCGCCGACCGCTTCGCCGACTGGCCGGTGACCGTGGACGTGCTGTCGCGGTTCAGGAGCGCACAGGAGCACCGCCAGGTGCTCGACCGGCTCGCCGCTGGCGGGGTCGACATCGTCATCGGCACCCACCGGCTGCTGCAGAAGGACGTGCGCTTCCGCGACCTCGGCCTGGTGATCGTCGACGAGGAACACCGCTTCGGCGTGCGCCACAAGGAACAGCTGAAGAACCTGCGCGCCGAGGTCGACATCCTCACGCTCACCGCCACCCCGATCCCGCGCACGCTCAACATGGCACTCGGCAGCCTGCGCGAGCTGTCGCTCATCACCACGCCGCCCGAGTCGCGCCTGGCCATCAAGACCTTCGTCAGCCCCTGGAGCGCGCAGCTGCTCCGCGAGGCCTGCCTGCGCGAGCTGAAACGCGGCGGCCAGGTCTACTTCGTCCACAACCGCATCCAGGACATTGCCGCGGTCGCGGCCGAAGTGGCCAAGCTCGTGCCCGAAGCCAGGATCGAGGTCGCCCACGGGCAGATGGCCGAGCGCGACCTCGAGCGCGTCATGCTCGACTTCTACCACCGCCGCTTCGAGATCCTGGTGTGCACCGCGATCATCGAGAGCGGGCTCGACGTGCCGACCGCGAACACCATCATCATCGACCATGCCGAGCAGTTCGGGCTCGCCCAGCTGCACCAGCTGCGCGGCCGCGTCGGGCGCTCGCACCACCAGGCCTTCGCCTACCTGATCGCCCCGCCGCAGGAAGCCCTGCAGGGTGACGCGCGCCAGCGCCTCGAGGCGCTGGAAGCGCTGGAGGACCTCGGCGCCGGCTTCGTGCTCGCCACGCACGACCTCGAGATCCGCGGTGCCGGCGAGCTGCTCGGCGAGGACCAGAGCGGGCAGATCCAGGAGATCGGCTTCACGCTCTACCACGAGATGCTGTCCCGTGCGGTGCGCGCCCTGCAGGAAGGCCGCGAGGTTGCCGCCGACGAAGCCGGCGAGCGCGCTGCCGACATCGACCTGCATGTCCCCGCCCTGCTGCCCGAGGAGTACCTGCCCGACATCCACCTGCGCCTCGTGCTCTACAAGCGCATCGCCAGCGCCGCCGACGACGTCGCCCTCGAGGCGCTCGCCGACGAGATCACCGACCGCTTCGGCCACCTGCCCGAGCCGACCGCCAACCTGCTGCGCATCGCCCGCCTGCGCCTGCGCTGTGCCGGGGCCGGCATCGCCCGCCTGCAGGCCGGACCCGGCGGCGGCAGCGTCGAGTTCGGCTCCGGCACGCGCATCGACCCCGCACAGCTCGTCGCCCTGATCAGCGCCGAGCCGCGCCGCTTCCGGCTCGACCCGCGCCAGCGCCTCGTGTTCCGCGAGGACCTGCCGGAACCCGCCGGGCGCATCGCCTGGGCCGAGCAGCTCGTCACGCGCCTCGCCGCGATGGGCAAATAGGTGCCGGTCCTTCGGTTTCGGAAACTCCTGGGATTTGTCACCGAGTCAGTACAATGAGTTTCCGAAACCGAAGTACCGGCACCTATTAAACATGATCGAGATCATTCCGAACTGGCACCCGATCCTGGTGCACTTCACCATTGCGCTGCTGGCGATCGCGGCGCTGTTGTTCGTGGCAGCGGCGCTCGTGGGACGCGAGTCCTCGCGGGGCCTCGAGGTGGCGGCCAACTGGAACCTGTGGATCGGGGCGGCCATCACCGTGCTCACAATCGCTGCGGGACTGTGGGCAGCAGGGTCCGTGGCGCACGACGATGCGGCCCACATCGCCATGCAGAGTCACAAGTCCTGGGCGTTCGCGACCGCCGCGCTGTTCATGCTGCTCGCGGCGTGGAACCTGTGGCGGGTGCGGCGCGCCGGGCGTGTGGGGCTCGCCTTCCTCGCCGTCATGCTGGTCGCCCTCGGCGGACTGGCTGGCACGGGACTGCGCGGCGCGGATCTCGTCTTCCGCCACGGCCTTGGGGTCATTGCGCTGCCACAGGTGGCAGACGCGGGACATTCGCATGTGGGGGACGCCGGGCACTCACACGACGCGGACGGCCAGCCGGCGGCCGGGTCGGAGGCGGAGCATTCGCACGATGCGGCCGACCAGCCGGCTGCCGGGAACGAGGCGGAGCACTTGCACGATGGCGCTGACGCCGATGCCGGCGGACACGGTCCGCAGGGAGCGACGCCGGCCCCCGTGGTGGCGCCGTCCGCGCTCACGAGCGCCGAGGCGGAGGTGGTGGCCGTGCTGACCGCCTACCACGATGCGCTGACCTCCGGGGATGCGGCGCTACCGGAGCAGTTCGTGCTGGCCGACGAGCGCTTCGTGATGATCGAGGGTGAGCACGTCAATCGCGACTGGGCCGACTACCGCGACCATCACCTCGCGGGCGAACTCGGCGATCTCGCCCGGGTCCGCTTCCGCCTGTCGGACTTCCGCGTGCAGATGGACGACCGGCTCGCGGCCGTGAGCTTTTTGTTCAGTATCCTGCCGAAGACGGGCCCGGAAATGGATTTCGGCAGCGGTCGCGCCACCGCAGTGCTGGTCCGCACCGGGTCAGGCTGGAAGTTGCAGCTGCTGCACACCTCCTGAACAAGAAGGCGCCGGAGCATTTGAATCTCGGACTAGATCCCGCGCAGGTAGCCGCCATCGACGGCGATCGCCTGGCCAGTGATGTAGCCCGCGCGTTCCGATGAGAGGAAGGTCGCCAGTGCCGCGAGTTCCTGCGGTTCGCCGAGCCTTCCGGCCGGGATATTCGCCGTGATCTTGTCTTCGGGAATATCGAGTTCCTTCAGGCGCTCCGTGCGGGTGTATCCCGGCAGAAGCGCGTTGATCGTGATCCCGTGCGATGCAATTTCGTTGCTGATGGTTTTGGTGAGCCCCAGGAGCCCGGCGCGCAGGCCGTTAGAGACCGTAAAGCCCGGCATCGGTTCTTTGGCAGCGGCCGACGTGACGAGCAGAATCCTCCCGAACTTCGACTTCTGCATCCCCGGAACCGCAGTCTGGATGCTTTCCACCGCCGACAGCCACAGGCTCTGGAAGCCCTCCTGCCACTGATCCGCAGTCAGCGTCAGGAACGACCCCTTGGGCGGCACCCCCGTATTGGTGATCAGGATGTCGACTCCACCCATCATCTGGCTTGCAGTCTGGACCGCAAGCCGGCCTGCGCCCGGGGCATTGAGATCAAGCGCGAGAACGTGTTGGGCGCCCATGGTCTTTGCGGCCTTGGCCAGGCGCTCTTCACTGCGCGAGCAGATCGTGACGATAGCGCCTTCTTTGACGAGCCCCTCGGCAATGGCATAGCCGAGGCCCTGGGAAGCTCCCATCACCAGCGCGCGTTTTCCTTCGAGTCCGAGGTCCATAGGCCTTCGCAGGGTTCGGCGGACATCCCGTCTTGAATCGCTCGCGAACAGGATGTTCAAGGCGCCTGTTGTCGGCAGTGTCGCCGTCCGGCGCGATGCCGGCGACCAATGACAGCGGCGGCCGAGCGATCCAGCCGCTTGGTGCGCTGTCCTCTGCGAGGTCCGCAGGCCCGACGCGACTACCGGCCGTCAGTGCCCGTGGCCGTACAGGACGTCGGCCGCGTCGTGCAGATCGTGCAGGTGGTCCGCTATCCTGGCCGGGTCCACGCGGCCCCAGCCGCAGTAGGAAGCGATGCCGAAATCCGGCAGGTAACGCGCCGCGGCTGCGGCGCGCCGCTTGAACGCGTCGATGCCGTCGTGGACGACCAGCCCGAGGTACACGCGCGTGTCGCCGATGTCGAGGTCCTTCAGCGGCGCGAAGAATGCGTCGTCGGACTCCGGCAGCACCGGGATGTGGACGTAGTCCACGTGGCGACGAGCCGCCTTCACGCACTCGTTGGCGAGCCGGACGCTGACCTTCATGTCCGGCGAGGTGGTGTTGGGCCAGCCGCGCGAGGTGCCGTAGCAGAAGTGATAACCGAGCCCGACTTCCGCGGGCACGTCGACCGACAGGTCGCCTATGTCCGCCATGTGCTGGCGCCACTTCTGCTCGACCCCGACGCCCTTCGGCGACCAGGGGTAGAGCGGCGCGTCCCCGGCGAGAAGGTCCATGAGCTCGTGGCAGACATCCCACTGGATCAGCAGGTCCCGCGGCGGAATCACCGCGCACATCTTCGCGACCTCGGCCTTGATCGCCGCACGATAGGCCGCCGAGACGATGGGCCAGTCGGCGAGGTTGCGGAAAAAGGGCGCGACGACCGCGCCCGTGGTCGGCAGCGCGACCTGGAATCGCACGCCCGCCGGCATCGCGCCCTCCGCGCGCAGCCGCAGCATTGTCCGGTACGAGTCGGCCGCGACCCCGGCGAACTTCAGTCCGTCGAAGCGCAGCGACTTCACGTCGGGCCGGACCTCGAAGTGCCAGATCCGATTCTCCTGCTCCTTGATCCGGTCCGTGCCGAGGTGATCAAGCGGGATCTTGTGCGTCACGAGATCCGGATGGCCGTCAAACGCGTCCTGCGCGACGGTGTAGACCCAGTTGCGCCGCTCGCCGACCTCGCCGTCCGGCACGCACGCGAGCCAGGGCCCGAGCTCGCGGGCACTGCTGCGCAGTACGGTCTCGACCGAGTCGAGAGGCATGCTGCCGACGAGCAGGACGTTTCCTGCCGGATTGCTGCTCATGGAACCCCCTTCCGAAGCTGCGGTCTGGAGCCGCGCCGTGTCGTAAAGATTGTTGACTGTTTCGCCGGCGAGGGCAAGGGCGTCGGTTGCGGGCCTCGCGCCGCCTCGGGCGTCGTCGACGAAGCGTCCCGCCGGGATACAGCGGGCGAGACTGTGTTGCGCTCAGGCGAGGTCATGCGCGCGCAACCAGTTGCCGATCGTGAGTACGGCCTGCGCGAGCTGCTCCTTCTGCCCGAAGTAGTAGTGCGTCGCGCCCTTGATCTCGGCAAGCGTGCGGTCGGCCGTGCCGGCGGCCTCGTAGAGCCGGTGCGTGTGGCTCGGCGTGCAGGCGTCGTCCGCCGTGTTGCCGACCACGAGCAGCGGCACGCGCAGCGCGGTGAGGCTGCGCGGCCCGTCGGCATTCGACTCATCGTAGCTCCACTGCGAGAGCCAGCTGCGCAGCGTGCAGAAGCGGGCGAGCCCGACCGGCCCGTTGTTGACGAGTCGCGGCTCGCCGAGCATGCACCAGTTCGGGCGGCGGTCGCTCGGGTCGATGGCCGGGTCGAGCCAGCGCGGATCGGCCATGGTGCCATGCACGATGAACGCGAACTCCTCCTCGCCGCGCCCGCGATCGCGCAGCGACTGCAGCTTGTCGCGCACCCAGCCCGTGATGCGCCGATTGCGCGCGATCTGTGCGGCGCGGTAGCGGGCCATGAACTCCGCGGAGTACGGCGGCTGGTTCGGGCCCGCCGGGTCGTAGAGGTCGAGTTGCGGGTCGCGCCGGTCCGGATCGCGCTCGTCGAGGATCGAGGCATCCAGCCATTCCGTCAGCGTCGTCGCGCGGCTGACGTGCGCCGCGAGCAGCATCAGCGCGTCGGCGGGCGGCAGCCGCGCGGCCACGAGATCCGGCGGGTCGCCGGCCGGCGTGGCTGTCACGGTCGGCCGCTCGGCCTGCCCCTGGTAGAACGCCGACAGCGATCCGCCGCCGCTCCAGCCCGCGAGCACGACGCGCTCGTAGCCGAGGCGCTCGCGCGCGTCGCGCACGCAGGCCCCGAGGTCGATCACGACCTTCTCCATGATCAGCGCCGTATCATTGCCGAGGTAGCGGCTGCTGCAGTAGATGACGTGATGCCCGGCAACGGCGAGCGCGACCGGCATCGGCAGGTATTCGCCGCCGCCAATCGGGTGCATGAACACGAGCACGGTGCGCGAGGGACGGTCGCGCGGCCTGAGCAGGTGCGCCTTGAGGACCACGCGGCCGATCTCGCCGCCATAGGTGTCCTTCGAGCGCGTCGGCTCTTCAAAGGTGACGAGGTATGGGACCCGCTCGTACGTCGACTGCGATTTCGCTTTCATCTTCACTCCCCGTCGCGCTCTGCGAAGGCCTCGCCGCGCTCACTTCTGCCACAGGATTTCCCCCGCCCTCTGGATCGGAGCGTGCAGATTAGTAAACCACGTTGACAGGTTTATGTAAACGGGACGGGCTCCCGGAGGCGTCGTCGCAGTCACCGACCCGATGCGCGATTTCGCCGGGCGGCTGTTCGCGGCACTGGGCGGCAGGTGCCACCGGTGGCGCCTCGTTGCCCCCAGTCACCTACGCGATTCTCGGCGTGTAGGGAGCGAACGTCGGCAGCAGCAGGATGCCGGGCGGCGCCTTGACGACCTCGGGGATCGCGCGGATCACCGGGCCGGCGACGCAGTACTGCATCGCCTTCGATCGGTCCTGCAGGCCCTCTGGCTCGACGAGGTCGATCCGTGCCTTGATGCCGGGCGCGCCCTTGATCTCGATCGTCCAGCCGTCCGCAAGCTGCCAGCCGCTCATGCGCGGATCGGTGATCCAGATCATCGAGATCGTGAACAGCGGCTTGCCGCCGACGATGCCGCGGAAGCGCCAGCGGAAGTTCGCGACCGTTCCAGCCTTGACGACACCCGCCGGCAGCGCGAGGTCCTGCGTAGCGACGCCAAACTCGGGGTCGGCGACGATGTCGTCGAACTCGACCTGCATCGCATGGCCGACGTATGCGACGACCTCCCGGAAGATGTGGTTGAAGATCGACTGCACGCGCGTTCCACGCCGGATCGTCTCGACCGTCTGCCCCACGCCCATGAGGTCGAAGATGAAGCCGGGCGAGAGCACCGGCGAGCAGTCGTAGATCTCGGCGACCTCGATGCTGTCGACGCGCGTGCAGACGCCCGTCAGCATGACCGCGAGGCGCTCGGCGATGAAACCCGGGTTGATGCCAGTGCCGAACAGCGTCGCGCCGCCCTCGCGGCCGGCCTCCTCGAACGCGCGCGCGTAGGCCATGCCGTGCGCCCAGGGGTAGGTGTGAGCGATCGTCGTGATGACGTTCTTGCCCGAGCGCAGCAGGCGCCGGATGGTCTCGTCGTGCTCGTCGAGCGTCCCACCCGGGTTCAGGGGCAGGTGCAGCACGACATCGGCGTCGGTCGCGAGAATCTCCTCGAGCGAGTTCGTGGCCTTGATGCCGGTGAGCGCTCGCCGCGCGATCTCGCCCGCGTCCTTGCCCACCTTGGTGGGCGAGTGCACGTAGAGCCCCGCCAGCTCCAGGTCCGGGTGGTCGATGATCTGGCGCAGGCAGGTCTTGCCGATCGCACCCGTCGCCCACTGGATCACGCGATACGCCATGGCTGCTCCCCGCCTATTCTCCACCGCGGCGGAGCCGGCCCCACTGCACCATCGTTCCGCCGTCCACGAGCAGGGTCTCGCCCGTGATCCACGCGGCCGCTTCGCTGACAAGGAACAGCGCCGCCTTCGCGATGTCGTCGGGCTCGCCGATGCGCTCGAGCGGCAGCCGCTTGCGGATCGCAGTCTCGTGCACCGTGGCGCGGGCCGTCGCTGCCGTGCGCGTGATGCCGGGAGCGATTGCGTTGACGCGCACCCCCGGGCCGAGCTCCGCGGCGAGCACGCGGGTCATGTGGTGCACGGCCGCCTTGCAGATCGCGTAGGCGCCCATCGCACGCGGCGTCGTCAGCCCGCCGATCGAGCCGATGTTGAGCACCACCCCGCCTCGCTCGCGCATCGCGGCGCGCCAGGCCGCGCGCGTCCAGGCCAGCGGCCCCGCGACGTTGAAGCGCCAGGTGTCCTCGAGAACCTCGGGCGACACGTCGAGCAGCGGCCCGTCGTCGGGTGGGCCGCCGGCATTGTTGACGAGGATGTCGAGCCGGCCGTGCGCGGCGAGCACGGCAGCCACGCAACGCTCGGCGACTTGGGGATCCGCAGCGTCGCCCGTGAACGTCGTCACCCCGGGCCCCAGCTGCGCGGCGGCGTCCGCGAGCGAATCCGCGTGCCGCCCGGTGATCATCACGCTCGCGCCCGCGGCGAGGAACTGCGCCGCGCAGGCGCGACCGATGCCGCGCGAGCCGCCGGTAATGATCGCGACCTTTCCTTGCACGCTTGCGCAACCCGCGACAGAGTGTCCGCCGATGCTATCGCCCGCCCAGCGGGACAGTCAAC
>CAYQAR010000018.1:0-4407 GCA_964415505.1 uncultured Chromatiaceae bacterium
AGAACTGTAGCTTCCCAAGCTACTAACGTGGGTTCGATTCCCATCACCCGCTCCAGTCACCACAGGGCCCCGCGAGGGGCCCTGCGTTTATCGACAGTATGCTCCGCGGTCGCGACCTGCCCCGCTACCATGAGCGGCCCGCATCGGGAGCCCGGAAAGGCCCATGGACGGAAAACAACGCAACAAGGTCCTTCTGCTGCTGTTCATCGGCGTCCTCATGGGTGCGCTCGACATCGCCATCGTCGGGCCCGCGCTGCCGGCGATCCAGGAGGAATTCCAGGTCGGTACCCGCGGCATGGCCTGGGTATTCAACATCTATGTGCTGCTGAGCCTGGTCAGCACGCCGATCATGGCCAAGCTCTCCGACCGCTTCGGGCGCCGCAGCGTGTACCTGCTCGACGTCGCGCTGTTCGGCATCGGCTCGCTCGTGGTCGCCCAGTCGACGAGCTTCACGATGCTGCTCGTCGGCCGCGTCATCCAGGCGATCGGTGCCGGCGGTATCCTGCCGGTGGCGGCCGCCGTCATCGGCGACACCTTCCCGGCCGACAAGCGCGGTGGTGCGCTCGGCCTGATCGGCGCCGTATTCGGGATCGCTTTCCTCATCGGGCCGCCGCTCGCCGGTGTCATCCTCAAGTTCGCGACCTGGCACTGGCTCTTCCTCGTCAACCTGCCGATCGCCGTGCTGCTGATACTCGGTGCTGCGCGCCTGCTGCCGGCCACGCGACCGGCCGAGCGCCGGCCGTTCGACCTGGCGGGTACGGGGCTGCTCTCGGTGCTGCTCGGTGCGCTGGCCTACGGCATCACCAGCCTCGACCAGAACCTGCCGCTGATGGGGCTCACCGCACCGGGCACCGGCGGGCCGATCCTGCTGGCGCTGGTGCTGATGCCGCTGTTCTGGCGCGTCGAGAAGCAGGCTGCCGATCCGGTGCTGCAGCCGCGGCTGTTCCGCTCACGGCAGATGATCCTCGCCGGCGTGATCGCCACCTGCACCGGCATGGCGGAGACGAGCGGCGTGTTCCTGCCGGCGCTTGCCGTGGTGGCGCTCGGCATGACCGTGCACGACGCGAGCTTCTTCATGCTGTGGACGGTGGCCGCGCTCGTCGTCGGTTCGCCGCTCGCCGGGCGGCTGCTCGACCGCATCGGCTCGCGGGTCGTCATCCTGGTCGGACTGGTGCTGACTGCCGTGGGCTACTTCTGCTTCGCCTTTGGTCCGACCAGCAAGATGGTGTTCATCCTGGGCCAGCTCGCCTCGGGACTCGGCCTGTCGGCGCTGCTCGGCGCACCGCTGCGCTACGTGGTCATGCACGAGGCCGGTGAGGCGCAACGTGCCGCCGCGCAGGGGCTGCTCGCCGTGGTGCTGTCGATCGGACAGCTCACCGGCACCGCGCTCGTCGGCGCCATCGCTGCCTCGCGTGGCGTCGGCACACCGGCCGGCTTCCAGGCCGGATTCATCGCGATCGGGGCGGTCATGGCCGCGGCGGTGTTCGTTGGTGTCGGATTGAAGGGGCGCGCCGAGGAGAAGACCGCGGCGGGTTGAGGTCGCGGCTGAAGCCGCTCCTACGGCGCTATCGTACCGCCGCCCGGGATCGCCGCTGAAGCCGCTCCTACGGCGGTTGTAGGAGCGGCTTCAGCCGCGACCGCCATCGCCGCGGCCTATCCACCCAGCCTGCGCGATCTCCTGCAAGGGCGGCGCAGCCCTAGAATGTGAACGCCGCACCGATGAACGGCCCGCTGAGTGCGAGGTCGAGCTGGTAGGAGCCCGAGTCGAAATCCACGTCGAGATGGCGGTAGCCGCCGAAGAGCGTGCCCCAGCTGAAGTCGTAACCCACGGCGCCGAACCCCTGCCACGAAAAGTT
The DNA here is from genome assembly GCA_964415505.1 of uncultured Chromatiaceae bacterium. Taxonomy (GTDB): domain Bacteria; phylum Pseudomonadota; class Gammaproteobacteria; order Steroidobacterales; genus QUBU01. The sequence goes on from CAYQAR010000018.1 coordinate 1,857, forward strand.
CGAACCGCCCGTGCCGATATCGCCCTGCAGGTAGGCCTGCCAGTCCCCGGCGAACTTCGTTACCCAGCGCACGCCTGCGACCGCGTCGAACCAGTCCCTGTCGCCGTGGAGACTCGCGTCCGGCGCTGCCGCACCGTTGAAGTCCACCGTCAGGTCCAGGTTGTAATAACGCGTGCCCCCGAAGACGTCGAGGTGGCTCCCCTCCCCGGGGAGCATGTCGTAACCCACGAACACCTGCGCGACGTGGCCCTTCACGTCCGCCTCGATCGAATCGTAGAGGGCCGGCACGCGGGTCGGCGACTCCGATTCCACGTGTGCGTAGGTCCAGTCGCCGAAAACCGTCCAGCGCTCGCGGCGCCACGAGAGATTCACCATCGCGCCCGCGAGGCCCGTGTTCTCCCAGAGGTGATCGAACTTCGCCTCGCCACCCGTGTCGGAGTTCCCGCCTGTGCCGCCGACCGTGCCCTCGAACCCCGCGATCCAGATGTACGGCGCGATGGTCCACTCGTCCTCACCCTCGGCCGCCAGCGCGGACGCGGCGAGGAGGAGGGAGGCGAGGGCGGGGAGCATGCGGGCGTGAGGAGTGCGCATCGCGTCATCGTACAGCGTTGCTGAAATCCTGCCCATAGCCATCCGCTGGCGAACAGGACGTTCTCGGACCCGGTACCTTAAAAGCCCGGCGGCGCTTTTTCCCAGGGATACCCCTTCGCGGCAGCGTCGTAGCCGAACTGGAAGAGCGCGCGCATGTAGGCGGTGTCGAAGTCCTCCGGGCGTGGCGCGTTGAAGGTGGCCGGGATGTAGGCGAGGTTGAAGTCCACGCCATCGCGCTGGGTGAGCGCGAAGATCCGGAAGAGGTCGCCCCGGCCCTGCGTCTGGATCAGCGACGAGATGGCGCGCCCGGCAATCGATAGCGTACGCCGCTCGACCTGCGACCAGTCCGGATCGAGCCGCGCGTTGCGGATGACCCACTCGTGCCGCTCCCGGTCGAGGCCTGCGGCCGCGGCTTCCTGCTTCAGCAGGAAGGCGGGCGGATACACGAACACCTGCGCGCTAGCGCCGCCGTCCACGTGCATCTCCTGGTAGCGCTTGCCGCCGGCCTCGACATCGACCAGGACCGGCGGAAACGCGGCCGGGATGGCTGCGGACGCGACCAGGATCCGGTGTACCAGCCCGAGCGCCTCGGGCTTGCCGCTCGCAGCGATCTTGCCGATGTTCCAGATCACGCCTTTCATGGAGTCGATGTTGGTCGTACCGATCAGGAGCAGGCGCCCCTTGCCGTGCTCGACCGCGATGTCGTGCAGCATCTCCGCCGTCACGTATTTCTTCGCGAGCCGCCACAGCGGTGCAGTGTCGGCGAGCGCGTCGTCGATCAGGGCGGCCTGGAAGCCACGCTTCCTCAGGATGTCCTTGTTGGAGATGTTGGTGTAGACGGCCTTCAACTGCTCGTCGTACTTCGGGCCGAGGAAGGCGAAGGGGGCGATGAGCGCGCCGGTGCTGACGCCCGTGACAAGCTTGAACTCGGGCCGTGTCCCCGCGGCGGTCCAGCCGACGAGCAGTCCCGCGCCGAAGGCACCCTTGTCGCCGCCGCCGGAGAGCGCGAGGTAGTTCGCGGGCGGCAGCGGCCCGGTTTCGCCCCGTGCCGCGCGGGCGGCGATCTCCCGCTGCCCGGCCTCGACTGCATCCTTGAGGAGCGGGGCGACGTCGTTCATGTAACGTACGCCCGGCAGCCCGACGACCTCGGCCTGTCCCTCGAGTTCCTCCGGCACCGCCGGCTCGCGTTCCGGCGGCGAGCAGGCCGTGACCACGAGGGCCAGGAGAAGGCAGCTGATTCTCGTGTTCATCTCGTGAAGCCTCTGCCCGGTGCGAGATGGAGAGTCACGCGCTGTACGAACTGCTCGCTCCCGCCTCGCACGAGCGCGCTCTTCGTGCTGAAGAGCTGGATCTGCTGCTGCGAATAGTACCTCCAAAGTCCATGTTGCCGGCACTGGCGTCGGTGGCCGCGAAGCCAGCGACCTGTGACAGCGACGGCCTCCGCCGCCCCACCCCGCGCTGCTCCCGCAACATCCACGCTCCAATTTCGATTACCTTTGCCGCCCATGAATGCCGCCGGTCAGCAGCTCGCACTGGTCGCCCTCGGCGGGGCGCTCGGTTCGGTATTGCGTTTCCTCGTGACCGGCACCGTGCATCGCTGGCTGCCCGGATTGCTGTTCCCGATCGGGACGCTCGCGGTCAACGTCACCGGCTCGCTGCTGATCGGCCTCGTCGGCGGACTGGCGGAGTCGCGCCAGTTCCTCGGCCCGGACCTGCGGGTATTTCTCCTCACCGGCTGCCTCGGCGGTTTCACCACCTTCTCGGCCTTCGCCTTCGAGTCGCTCGGTCTCGCGCTCGATGCAGCCTGGTGGCGGCTGCTCGCCAACGTCGGAGCGCAGCTCGTGCTCGGTCTTGGTGCGGCGGTGGCGGGGTATGTGCTGGGGCGGGCGGTCTGAGGCGGGGGTCGCGGCTGGCGCCGCTCCCACAGGTTGGGTCAGGGGTCGCTGGAGCCTGTGGGAGC
>CAYQAR010000018.1:4417-50379 GCA_964415505.1 uncultured Chromatiaceae bacterium
GCACCGGGATGGCCTCTGGGGTGGCGCCGGGGGTGGCGCTGCGGCCCCCGCCGCGGAAGCGCACCCGCCCCTTGCGCAGCACGGACCGCGCCTTGGCGGCTGTGGTGCGGGGGGTGGGGGGTCGTGGGGGGGGGGCCCCCCCCCGCGACCTATCTATCCACCCGGCGCCAGTTCCAGCGCGCCCTTCAATCCCGGGCCGAGCTCCCCCTTGACGATGTAGCCGGCGACGTTGAGCTGCATCGCGCGGTAGCGGTCGCTCTCGTCGTCCGATGTGGTGAGCATGAATACCGGCGCGCCGCACAGCGCCGGCTCGTCGCGGATCCGGCGCAACAGTTCCAGCCCGCCCATGCGCGGCATGTTGATGTCGAGCACGATCAGCGCCGGCGGCGTGCGCGCGGCGTCGGTGAGCAGTGCCCAGGCCTCCACGCCGTCGCGCGCCACGGTGACTTCGTGGCCCGCACCGAGGCTCGCGAGTGCCCGGAGGAAGGCCTTGGCGTCGACGCGGTCGTCGTCAGCCAGCAAGATGCCGGCGCGTGACGAGGTCACGTTGTTCGCTTCCGGTAGCGTCCAAAGGCAGTGGTTTCCAGGTGAAGCGGAACATCGTGCCACGCCCGCCGTCACCGGGGCGGAACCAGACCCGTCCGCCCTGGCCCTCGACGATGCGTTTGACGATGGCGAGACCCATGCCGCTGCCTTCGACTTCGTCGCGGGGTTTCAGCGTCTGGAACATCTGGAAGACTTTCTCGGCGAACTCCTGCGGGATGCCGGCGCCGTCGTCCTCGACCGCGAACACCACCGCACCGTCGCGCTGCTCCGCCGATACCCGCACGAGACCCGCACCGGTGGGGTGATGCTTGACGGCGTTGTTGACGAGGTTGCGCAGCACCTGTTCGAGCGGTGCAGCCGCCGCACCGATCACCGGCAGCGAGTCATCGGCCTCGATGCGCATCGACGGCGGCGGCGCCAGCAGCACGGCGATGTCGCGCACCATCTGCGCCGTATCGACCCGGGTGGCCGCGGTGCTGTTGCGACCGGCGCGCGAGTACGCGAGCAGGTCGTCGAGCAGGCGATGCAGGCGTGCGGTGCGCTGGGCGAGTAGCCCGAGGTTCTCCTGTACCTCGCCGACGTCGCAGCCGGCGAGATCCGCGCGCAGCCACTCCACCAGCACCTCGATGGCGCGCAGCGGCGCCTTCAGGTCGTGCGAGGCGACGTAGGCAAACTGCTCGAGGTCGTGGTTCGAGCGCGACAGCTCGCGCGTCTTCTCCTGCAGTGCGCGCTCGGCGCTGCGCAGCTCCGTGATGTCGAGCCCGATGGCCATGAAGCCGCGCACCTCGCCACGCACGTCGCGGTCCGGGTGGTAGGTGATGGCGTAATGGCGCGGGCTGCCGTCCGGCATCCGGCGCGTGTCCTCGAAGCTGTGCGACCGGCCGGCCAGAGCCGCATCGTAGATCGCCTTGCCCGCGAGGAAGCGCGCCTGCCCGATGAGGTCGGCCAGATGCCGATCGACAAGCTGTTCCCGTGGCTGGCCGAAGTGCTCGGCGTAGCGGGTGCTGATGAATCGTACGACATAGCCGCAATCAACGTAGCAGAACAGTCCCGGGAAGCCGTCCGCGAGCGTGCGCAGCTGCAGCTCCGTGGTGTGCAGCTGGTCCTGGAGCCGGCGTCGCTCGCTGATGTCGATGCACACGCCGTTGAAGATCGCGGGCTCGTCCGGCAGGTGCGGGTGCACGCGTCCGCGGCCGCTGATGAAACGCACCGTGCCGTCGTGGCGCACGATGCGGTACTCGATCGAGAACTCGCCGCTGCTGCCGAGTGCTTCCCGGACTGCCGTGGCGTAGGCCTGGCGGTCGGCGGGGTGGATGCACTCGCGCATCTGGTCGCGGTCCAGCGGCTGGTCACCGGTGAGGTCGAAGATCTCGCGACAGGTCGCATCGAGGACGAACTTCCCGGTGGCACCGTCGTAGCTCCAGAGGCCGACACCCGCGTCGCGCAGGATGCCGTGGAGGTCCGAACTGATCGTGGTGCCGCCGGAAAGCCGGGTTGCGTCATCCACGGCAGCGGTTCCCTCAGCCGCTGGCCGCCGCCGGCAACCTGATGACGGGCGAGAGCACCGTGGCATCGAACAGGTCGCGCAGCAGCGGCGTGATGTCCTCGGCCGGCATCGGCATGCCGAACAGGTAGCCCTGCGCCACGTGGCAGCCGCGCTCGAGCAGGAAGTCGAGCTGGGCGTTGGTTTCCACGCCTTCGGCCACGGTGTCGAGCCGCAGGCTGCGCGCCAGCGAAATGATGGCGTCGATAATGATGCGGCTGTCCTCGTTCTCGCCGATCTCGCTCACGAAGGAGCGGTCGATCTTCAGGACGTCGATCGGAAAGCGGCGCAGGTAGCTCAGGCAGGAGTGCCCGGTGCCGAAGTCGTCGATCGAGATGCGCACGCCGAGCTCCTTGAGCTGGTGCAGGCCGCGGTGCGCCGTCTCGGTGTCCTCCATGAGGAGGCCCTCGGTCATCTCGAGTTCGATCAGCTGCGGTGCCACGCCGTGGAACTCGAGGGTGGAGGCGACGCGCTTGTGGAAATCGGCCTGCTGGAACTGGCGTGTGGAGACGTTGACGGAAACCGGCACCAGCGGCAGCGCGGCGCGCTCCCAGTCGCGCAGGGTCTCGCAGACGCGGTTCAGCACCCAGTAGCCGAGCGGCACGATGTGCCCGCTCGCCTCGGCGACCGGGATGAAGCGCGCGGGGCTGACGGCGCCGCGCTTCGGGCAGTCCCAGCGCAGCAGCGCCTCGAGGCCCTCGAGGCGGCGGCTGCGCAGGTTGACCTTGGGCTGGAACACGAGGCGAAAGCCCCGCTTGCGCAGCGCCTCGGCGATGTCGCGCTCGAGGTCGTGGTACTCGAGCAGCTCCGTGTGCATGCGTTCGGTGAAGAACTTGAAGTTGTTGCGCCCCGAGTCCTTCGCCTGGTACATGGCGATGTCGGCGTTCTTGAGCAGCCGCATCGTGTCGTTGTTGTCGGCCGGGTAGAAGGTGATGCCAATGCTGGTGGTCACCTTGACCTGGTGGCCGTCGATCGCGAATGGAGCCTCGATCACGTCGAGGATCTTCTGCGCGATGGTGCCGGCCTCGACCGCGTTCGCCACGCCCTCCATCAGGATCGCGAACTCGTCGCCGCCGAGCCGCGCCATGATGTCGCCGGTGCGCACCTGGCTGCTGAGGCGCTGCGCCACCTGCTGCAGCAGCTGGTCGCCGGCGTCGTGACCGAGCGTGTCATTGACCATCTTGAACTGGTCGATGTCGAGGAAGAACAGCGCCACGCGGCTGCCGTCGCGCCGGGCGCGTGCGGTGGCGCGCTGCAGCTGGTCCTGGAAGTACTGGCGGTTGCCGATCTCGGTCAGCGGGTCGAACTGGGCGAGGTGGTTCAGGCGCAGCTCGGCGCGCTTGCGCTCGATGGCGTAGCGGATGGAGCGCATGATCGTGCGGCCCTGGCCCTCCCACTTGACCAGGTAATCCTGCACCCCCTTGTTGAGGATGCTGACCGCGAAATCCTCGTCGTCCTGCCCGGAGAGCACGACGATCGCCACGCGCTCGCCGACGCTCTGGATGGCATCGACGCACTCCAGGCCCGCACCGTCGGGCAGGTGCAGGTCGAGCAGCACGACGTCGAAGGCCTCGCCGCCAAGGCGCGCACGCGCCTCGCGCAGCGAGCGCACGTGCACCACCTCGACGTCACTGGCCTGCTGACGTCGCAGCGACGCGCCGAGGAAGGCGGCGTCGTCGAGGTTGTCTTCCACCAGCAATAGCTTCATCAGATCCACGGGGCGGGGCTGCAGCCGCAGCCGGACCCCTTCCGCGCCAACGAAACAGGGTGATGCGTCGCGCAGCGTACCGGTCCGGGGGCGCAGGCCGACAGGACCCTTTTCACAATATCTGCTAGAGCGGCAGGAACTTGCCGGCCGGAAAACTGTGAGAAAACGCGGGTTTCGACGCTGGCGGCAAGCCGCTGCCGGCGGCTGAATAGGCGCATGCGCGTCCCGGATTCCCCGCGTCGCTGGCTGGCCGGCTGGGCCGATCTCGCCCGGCACGGCGAGGTCGCCGGCTACCGCGATCGCCCGCCAATTGCCCGTCTGGGTCTCGATCTGCGAGTCATCGCCGCGGCTGCCGGCCGGCCCGGCACCTGGCGGGTTTTCCTGTGGATGCTGGCGATCGCGCTCGCCGCGCAGATCCTCGCCTGGCGCTTCGACCTCGCCGGCTGGCAACGCGACCTGCTGCAGTGCCTGCCGGTGCTGTATGCGGCGCCGCTTGCCGCGGCTGGCCGGCGCCGCTGGCTCGAAGCGCGGGCTGCCGTCGCGCCTGCGACCAGCGTCACGGATCGCGCTGCCGATCGGCGCCACAGTGCCGGCTCGGGATGGTGGCGGGGCACAGCATGGCAGATCGGGCGGACAAGGCGCTGGCGACGCACCGGCCGGGCTTCGGCCGCGTCGATCTCGTCGTCGCCATCGCCTGTCTCGGCGCGCTGGCGGCCATGGCGATCCCGCGCCAGCAGGAGCTGAGCCGCGAGGCGCGCCGCGCCGAGCTCGAGGCGCTGGCGCAGGGCCTGCGCAGCGCCGCCCGGTTCGGCCACGCGCTCTGGCTCTCGCAGGGCGGGCCGGCGGCGCTGGCCCTGCCGCGCGGGCGCGTCGCGATCATCCACGGCTACCCGGCGCCTGGCGACCTCGCGCTGCTGCTCGAGGTGCCCGAGACCATGGGCTTCGTGCAGGCGGGCGGCCACTGGCAGCACGACGGCGTCGACGGCACGCGCCGCTGCGGCGTCGATTACGTGCCACCCGTGGCCGCCGGCGCCGCACCGGTGGTCGCGACGCGGTTCGACGGCTGCTGAACGCAGCCGCGGCTTGGCCGCGCGCGGGCGTGGTGCTGTAATAGCCGCGTGAAACTCCTCGGCAGGATCCTCCTCGGCGCCGTCGCGCTGATCTTCGTGCTCGCCATCGCGCTCGCCGTGGCGGTGAGTGTGCTGGTTGACCCGGAGAAGTACCGGCCGCTGCTCGAGCGCAGCGTCGCGCAGGCCACCGGCCGGCAGCTCGCGCTCGAGGGCGAACTCGGCCTCGATCTCTTTCCCTGCTGCAGCGTCACGCTCGGGCGCGCCACGCTCGGCAACCCGCCCGGCTTTCCCGAGGGTGCATTCGCCTCCGTCGAGGGCGCTGCGCTCAGCGTGAAGATCTGGCCGCTGCTCACGCGGCGCGAGGTGGAGATCGGCACCGTGCGCCTCGATGGGCTCGACGCGCGGCTGCACGTGCGTGCCGACGGCGCCGCGAACTGGGAGTTCGACACGCCAGCCGACGCGGCTGCGCCCGCCGGTACGGCGCCGGGCACCGGCGATACGGAGCTGCACATCGAGCGCATCGAGCTGCGCCACGCGCGCCTCGCCTATCGCGACGAAACCGACGGCTCGGACTACCTCGCCGAGGACCTCGAGCTCGACACCGGGCGCATCAGGCTGGGCGAGCCATTCGACCTCACGCTCGACACCCGGCTCACCGACCAGGCCGACGGCACCACCGGCACGCTCGCGCTGCGCGCCAAAGCGACGCTCGACCCCTCGCTCGAGCGTCTCGAGCTCTCGGCGCCGAATTTCGACATCCAGGCAAGCGGCGGCGCCGTCCCGGCGCGCGAGCTCGGGCTGAACCTCACGGCGGCCACGCTCGGCATCGAGTTCGCCGATGACACGCGCTTTCGCTTCGGTGGCCTCGAGGGGAAATTTACGCTGCAGGAGATGACGGACGTCGCCGGCGACGCCAGCGGCACCTTCAGCGCCGCCGAGGCGCGGCTTGTCTCCGGAGCGAGCACCGAGCTCGCGCTGCCCGCGCTCGAGGCCGGGATCACCATCACCGGCAAGGACATTCCCGGCGGCAAGATCACCACCGCGCTGAAGCTGAAGGGCTTGGCCCTCGACGTCGACAAGGTCCGGGGCAGCATCGAGGGCATGCAAGCCGACGTCGCCGGCCTCGGTGCGCGCCTCGCGCTCACCGGCGGCGGCCGCCTCGCCGAAACCGGCGCCAGCCTCGCCGGCACGCTCGAGCTCGAGCCCGTCTCGCCGCGCGCGCTGCTCGGCGTGCTGCGCGAACCGGAGCCGCGCACCGCCGATCCGAAGGTGCTCACGCGCCTTGCCGGCAGCGCGCGCTGGGCGCTCGGCGACGATACGCTGCAGTTGAGCGAAATCGCCGCGCAGCTCGACGACACGAAGCTCACCGGTACGCTCGGCATCGCGGATTTCGACAAGCCCGCCACGCGCTTGGACCTGAAGCTCGACGCCATCGACCTCGACCGCTACCTCGAGCCGGAGACGGACCAGGCAGCGGGAGGCGGGAAGGGCGCCGGCAAGGATGCGGCAGCCAGCGCCGAGGATATCCCCGTCGAAACGCTGCGCGACCTGCGCCTCGCCGGCCGCCTGCGCGCCGGGCAGCTGCGCTACGCCGGCGTCGATCTCGCCGACGTCGATGCGCAGCTCGTCGCCGCCGATGGCCGCGTGCGACTCGACCCGCTCGCCGCGCGCGTCTACGGCGGCCAGTACCGCGGCACCATCGCCATCGATGCCACCGCCGCACAGGCGCGGCTCACCCTCGACCAGCAGCTCACCGCCCTGCAGGTGGGCCAGGCCCTGCAGGCGCTGTTCCAGAACGACCGCCTGAGCGGCGCTCTTACCGGGCGCATCACCGCCAGCGGCACCGGCAACACCAGCGACGCGCTGCTGCGCACGCTCGCCGGCAACGTCGCCGTGAGCCTCGCCGACGGCGTCTACCTCGGCACCGACCTGTGGCACGAGATCCGCAGTGCCCGCGCCCGTATCCGCGGCGATACCCCGCCCGCGGCTCCAGCGAGCCCGCGCACGCCGATCACCGCGCTCGAGCTCGGCGGCGCGATCCGCGACGGCGTACTCGTGAGCGAGCGCATGTTCGCCGACATCCCGTTCATCCGCGTCAGCGGTGCCGGACGCCTCGACCTCGTCGGCAAGACCATGGACTACCGCGTCCAGGCACAGGTGGTCGAGAAGCCCGTGTTCGACGATGGCACGTCGCTCGGGGACCTGACCGGCCTCACCATCCCCATCACGCTCGCCGGCGCACTTGACAAGCCGAAGGTCGGCGTCGACCTCAAGGGCCTCGCCCTTGGTGCCGCCACGCAGAAGCTGCGCGACCGGCTCCTGAAAAAGCTCGGCGGCGACGAACCCGCACCCGCCCCGGCACCCGCCGGAACTGCTCCCGCCACCGCACCCGGCGAAGCCGCTCCCGGCACCGCCCCCGCCGACCAGCAGCCCGCCCAGCCCGCGCCCGCGGAAAAACCCCGCGACGCCCTCAAGCGCAGCCTGCGCGATCTCCTCAAACCCAGCCCCTGATGCCCCGCCGCCCTCCATCTCCCCATGTAGGAGGGGCGCCAGCCCCGACCAGCTACCCTTTCTCTGTGGGAGGAGCGCCAGCCCCGACCAGCTACCCTTTCTCTGTGGGAGGGGCGCAAGCCCCGACCCGCAGGTCGCGACTCGCGTCGCTCCCACAGGATGAGGCTGGTGGGCCGGGGCTGGCACCCCGCCTACAAGAAGCGCCCATCGCTCCCGAACTCCTCGCCTGGTTCGACCACCACGGCCGCCACGATCTGCCCTGGCAGCGCGACCCCACGCCCTACTGCGTCTGGATCTCCGAGATCATGCTGCAGCAGACGCAGGTCGCGACTGTCACGCGCTACTACGACCGCTTCCTCGCCGCCTTCCCCAGCCTGCGCACGCTCGCCGACGCCCCGCTCGACGCCGTGCTGCACGCATGGTCGGGTCTCGGCTACTACGGGCGCGCGCGCCACCTGCACCGCGCCGCGCAGCGCGTGCGCGACTCACACGGCGGCGAGCTGCCGCTCGACTTCGGCGAACTCGCCGCGCTACCCGGCATCGGCCGCTCCACCGCCGGCGCCATCCTCGCGCTCGCTGCCGGCCAGCGCCACGCCATCCTCGACGGCAACGTCAAGCGCGTGCTCGCGCGCGTGCACCGCATCGAGCGGCCCGTCACCGACACCGCCGTGCTGCGCGAACTCTGGTCGCTCGCCGAAGCGCACACGCCGGCGACGCGCGTCGCGCACTACACGCAGGCGATCATGGATCTCGGCGCCACGCTCTGCACGCGCCGGCGTCCGGCCTGCGAGCGCTGCCCGCTCGCCGCGCGTTGCGAAGCGCACGCCGCTGGTATCGCCGCGCAGCTGCCCGCCCGCAGCGCGAAACGCGCCCGTCCGCAGCGCGCCGCCACCGTGCTCCTCGTCCACGACGGCCGCGGCCGCGTGCTCCTCGAAAAGCGTGCCGAAGAGGGCCTCTGGGGCGGCCTCTGGGGCCTGCCCGAGATCGCGGTCACCGACGAAGCCGCCGCCTGGTGCACGCAGTTCATCGGCCAGCCCCCCGCGCGGCTCGCCCGCCGCCCCGTGCTGCGCCACGCCTTCACCCACTTCGACCTCGACATGACCCCCGTCGAGCTCGAGATCCCCGCGCCCGCGCCCCAGGCCCGCGACACCGACCGCTGGCTCTGGTACGACCTCCACGCCCCCGCGCGCATCGGCCTCGCCGCCCCCACCACCCGCCTCCTGCACTCCCTCCTGTAAGATGTCCCCGCTATCCTGTGGGAGCGACGCCAGTCGCGACCCACACCCTGCAACCCATCTGTAGGAGCGACGCCAGTCGCGACCCGCCATGCCCCGCACCGTCAACTGCGTCCTCCTGAAAACCCAGGCCGAAGGCCTCGACTACCAGACCTACCCCGGCCCGCTCGGCAAGCGCATCTTCGACAACGTCTCCAAGCAGGCCTGGCAGCAGTGGGTCGCCCACCAGACCATGCTCATCAACGAGTACCGCCTCACCCCCATCGAGCCCAAGGCCCGCCAGTTCCTCGAAGCCGAGATGGAAAAGTTCTTCTTCGGCGGCGGCTCCGACCGCCCCCCCGACTACAAATCCACCTGACCCCCGCCCCTCTGCTGTAGGAGCGACGCCAGTCGCGACCCACCGGTCGGGGCTCGCGCCCTTCCTACAACATCCCCCCCGCGCCCCCTCTTCCTTGAGCCCGTCCACCCGCACCGCTTACAATCGCCCACCCGCAGGCGATCCGCCCCAGCGGGCGCGGCCTCAGCCGCAACATCCGACCCGGATGGCCAGGTAGCTCAGTTGGTAGAGCAGCGGACTGAAAATCCGCGTGTCGATGGTTCGATTCCGTCCCTGGCCACCACAATTCCACGCTGCAGGAAAGCAAACGCGGAATTCGTGGTTTGATGTGAATTAGCCGATTTATAACATTCCTATAACTTTGCTAATCTGGCTATAATCCACGCGCATGGATCCTGTCACGAACCCGTTTGCACCGGGCGCCGGCACGCCTCCACCGGAGCTCGCTGGCCGTGACGATCTCCGGGAAACGGTGCGCGTGGCCCTGGAGCGGGTACGGCGCGGATTGCCTACCAAAAGCATCCTGATGATCGGCCTTCGTGGCGTCGGCAAGACGGTGCTCCTCGACCGCATGCGCGACGATGCCGAGTCCGCGGGGTTTCAGACTCTGCGGGTGGAAGCTCCGGAAGGCCGATCACTGCCGGCCATCCTCGCGCCGCAACTGCGCCAGGCGTTATTGCGTCTGTCGAGAACCGAGAAGGCCAAGGATCTTTCCGTACGTGCCCTGCGCGGCCTGGCGGGTTTCGCCAAAGCGCTCAAGGTTAAGTACCAGGACATCGAAGTCGGGCTCGATTTCGACCCCGAGCCGGGGCTTGCCGACAACGGCGATCTCGAGCACGACCTGCAGGCGTTACTCGAGGTCGTTGGCGCTGCTGCCCAAGGCGCAGGCACTGCCCTCGTGCTGTTCGTCGATGAACTGCAGTATGTCGAGGAGGAGGAACTCGCCGCACTCATTACGGCGTTACATCGCACCGCGCAACGCCGCCTCCCCGTGGTCCTCGTCGGCGCCGGCCTGCCGCAACTTCGGGGGCAGATGGGCCGTGCGAAGTCCTATGCCGAACGATTGTTCGACTTCCCGGAGATCGGGCCACTCTCCGAAGCTGCGGCCCGAATCGCCATCGCCAAGCCACTTCAGGAACAGGGCATCGCCATGAACGAAGATGCATTGCGGGAAATTGTGCAACAGACGCACGGCTATCCGTATTTCCTGCAGGAGTGGGGCAAGCACGCATGGGACGTCGCCACCGCTTCACCCATCACCCGCAGCGATGTCGAACGCGCCTCGATGGAGGCCGTGGCGGCACTCGATGAAAGTTTCTTCCGGGTGAGATTTGACCGGCTTACGCCGCTGGAAAAGAAATATCTCCGCGCCATGGCAGAGTTGGGACCCGGCCCACATCGGTCGGGAGATATTGCCGAACAACTTGGTCGCCAGGTGACATCCCTCGGTCCAACCCGGGGCCAATTGATCGCCAAGGGCATGATCTGGAGCCCCAATCACGGCGACACTGCGTTCACGGTGCCGTTGTTCGACGAGTTCATGCGTCGCGCCATCCGCGACGAAGACTGGAAGACCTGAGAGTTCGGTGCAGGACGGTCAAGCGCGCGGTATCAGGAAGTCGCAGGTCACTCCCTTGCTTCTGGAAAGGCGCACATCCAGGGTTGCGAGGGGCAGATCGAGCGCCTCTGCAATGGCAACGTACCAGGCGTCGTAACTCGTGATCGTGTGTCGCAGCTCCCAGACCCGGTCCGCGAACGGTTCGAATGAGACCAGCTCGAGGCTGAGCTGCATCAGGTCTTCATGCGCCGCGTTGGCCTCTGCTGTGGTGATCTCCCTGGCTCGCTCCAGTCGGCGCAAGATGTTGGTCGCTTCGACGAGCGCAAGCTCCGGCGCGTGCAGTGCACCGGCAGCAAGAATATCTTCAGACCATTCGCCATGCGCGCCGGAATCCACCAGTGCGGCCACTAGCACTGACGCATCGACGACGACGCTCAACGCCGATCCGCGTCGCGCGCTTTAAGGATCTGCCCGGCAGAGACGCGCGTCTGCGACGCACGCTTTCTCTTGCGCACCTGTTCCATCCAGGCATCCACCGAGGGGCGCGCAGCCAGACGCTCGAGCTCCGCTCGCAGGTACTCCTGCATGGACTTTCCCTGCAGGGCCGCACGAGCGGCGAGTTCGTCCCGGACCTTCTCCGGAACATCACGGATGGTGAGCTGAATGGGCATGCTTGCAGTTTGACAGCAGAATTGTCAGCATGCAAATGGCCTGCTCGACACTGCGGTTTCCCGAACCAGGGCGGAACCTGCCTGACTTACGCCACCTGCGGTGCCGGGTCATTGTGCCGCGGCGAGGCTGGAGCAGGGGTGTCAAGCCCAGCTAGTGGTGGATTTCCACGCCCTTGGCCACCATCTCCAAGCTGTTGATCTGAAAACACAACAGGGCCCGGGTCTCCGGGATTCATCAGTTATTAATCAATTGTCTGAAAATTGATAAATAACCCGGGTCGCCCTACTATCTATCAGTATTGCCGGAACTGATAGGTCACGCCATGAAGCCGATCCCCCCGGCGCCAACGCTCAACGAGCTGTTCCAGCGCGTGCCGCATGCACGACTCCGCGAAGTGCTGAATGTGCCGGACCTGCGCTCTCGCGCCGGTAGCCGTTACCTGCATTGGGACCAGTTGCGGCACCGGGCGCCGCCGAGTGGACTCACGCCGGAGGAGTGGTGGTTCGCCATCAAGGTCTCGCGCGCCGCCGTGCTCCGGGAGATCCCGTTGCACGATGCCGGCGGCAGGCCATTCCGGATCGCGATGAGCGATGAAGTGCAGGAGATGCTGCACCAGGTCGACCAGCGCGCGACTGGCCGTATCGCGTTCCCGGATGCGCTGACCAACCCCGAGACCCGTGACCGCTACGTCGTCAGCTCGTTGATCGAAGAGTCCATCACCTCCAGCCAGATGGAGGGCGCCTCCACCACCCGGAAGGTGGCCGCCGACATGCTCCGGACCGGCCGGCCACCGGCGGACCGGAGCGAGCGCATGATCCTGAACAACTACGAGGCGATCGAGTTCGTGCGATCCATCAGGGACCGGCCGATCACGCCGGGCGATGTACTGGAACTGCACGCGCTCGTTACTGCCGCCACGCTCCACGAGCCAGCGGCTGCGGGTCGGCTGCAAACCTCCGGTGAGCAGCGGGTCACCGTCGTGGACCGGGGTACGCAGGAGATCCTTCACCATCCACCGCCCGCCGACCAGTTGCCGTGGCGGCTGGTGGAGATGTGTCAGTTCGCCAACGGTGAGACCCCGGCGAACCGTTTCGTGCATCCCGTCGTGCGGGCCATCGTGCTGCATTTCTGGCTGGCCTATGACCATCCGTTCGAGGACGGCAACGGCCGTACCGCGCGTGCGTTGTTCTACTGGGCAATGCTGCGCAACGGGTACTGGCTGTTCGAGTATGTGTCCATATCGGCGATCCTCAGGAAGGCCTTTGCGCAGCATCGCCGCTCGTACCTTTACTCGGAGTCCGACGAGAACGATGCCACCTACTTCCTGGTGTTCCAGCTGGAAGTCCTGCTGCGCGGTATTGATCGCCTCGACGACTACCTGAAGACGAAAATCGCCCAGACCAGGGAGGTCGAGGGCAAGCTTCGTAACGCGGCCCGGTTCAACCATCGGCAACTGGCCTTGCTGGGCCATGCCCTGCGCCACCCGGGCGCGGAATACACCATCAAGTCCCATCAACGCAGCCACGTCGTTGCCTACGCGACGGCACGGGCGGACCTGATGGATCTCGCCCGGGCGCGGCTGCTGCTCCAGCGACGCCGGGACGCAAAGACGCTGGTATTCGTCGTGCCGGACAACCTGGAACGGAAGCTGGAGGGCAGGGGGCGGTAGCGCTGCGGTTCCAGGGGCCGTATCACCTGCCCGCATGCCCAGCTTCGACCGCCCCGCCGAGGCAGTACTGAATTGAATGTTGTCGAACTGCTCGGTAATGCCAAAACCGATCCGGTCGAAGACAAACAGTTGGGGTTTGCGTATTATCCCCGACGTTTCGTATCATCCCTGCGTCATGGCAAAGACGAACCTGGAACGAGCGCTGCGGCTCATCGAGAAACAGGGGATCACGCGCCCCAGGGATCTCGCGGCCCACGACATTACACGGGCGCAGCTTGCTCGCCTCGTGGACCAGGGACTGGTGGTGCGGGAGGCTCGCGGCGTCTATGTCGCGGCTCGCCACGCGCCCACGGCGGAGCACTCACTGGCACAGGTCGCCAAGCGCATTCCCGAGGGCGTCTTCTGCCTGCTCACGGCGCTGCGGCTCCACGGCCTCACCACGCAATCGCCGGCCGAGGTCTGGGTCGCTCTGCCCGAGAAGGCGCGCCGGCCGCAGCTCGACCACCCGCGCCTGCGGATCGCGCGTTTCTCCGGCGAGGCGCTCACCGAAGGCATCGAGGAACGCCGGGCGGAGGGCGTCACCCTGCGGGTCTATTCGGCAGCCAAGACCGTGGCCGACTGCTTCAAGTACCGCAACAAGATCGGCATCGACATCGCCGTGGAGGCGCTGCGCGACTTCAGTCGCAAGCACCGGGGAGGCGCGAACGAACTCGCCCGCCACGCCCGAATCTGCCGGGTTGCACGGATCATGCAGCCGTACCTGGACGCGATTGCATGACGCGCGAGACCAAGGCCAACCTCGCCGCCTCCGTCGCTGCGCAGCTGCTCAATCGGGCGAAACAGACGGGTGACGACTACCAGACGCTGCTCACCAGCTACTGCCTCGAGCGCTTCCTCTACCGGCTCGCCATGTCCGATCGGCGCGAGCAATTCGTGCTCAAGGGGGCGATGCTTCTGCGGCTCTGGTCGGAGCGGCCCTATCGGGCGACGCTCGACCTCGATCTGCTCCGCCGGGGCGACGGCGCATTCGATGCGATCCGCGACGACCTCCGGGCGATCGCCGCAACGCCGGTTCCGCCCGACGCCGTCGACTTCGACGGCGAACGCATCCGCCTCGCAGCGATTCGCGCCGAGGACGAGTACGCCGGTACCCGCGCCACGCTGTCCGCGCGCTGCGGGAAGGCGCGCCTCACGCTGCAGATCGACATGGGTGTGGCCGACGCCGTCTGGCCGCCACCGCAGCCCTGCGTGTTCCCGACACTCCTCGACTTTCCGGCACCCGAACCGCTCGCCTACCCGCGCGAGGCAGTCGTGGCGGAAAAGTTCGAGGCCATGGTGGTGCTCGGCGATCGCAACAGCCGCATCAAGGACTTCTTCGACCTGCACCATCTTGCGTCCCGGTTCGCGTTCGATCGCGCGATCCTGTCCGAGGCCGTGCGGCAGACGTTCGAGCGTCGCCGCACGCCGGTTCCGCAGACAGCGCCACTGGCGCTCACGCGTGATTACTGGGATAACCCCTCGCGCCCGGCGCAAGTACGCGCGTTCGCGCGACGCGCACGGCTCGAAGTGCCGACCGGTTTCGCCGACGAGTGCGTGCGGATGCTCGACGCATTCCTCTCGCCGGTGCTGGAAGATCTACACGACAGGGGAACCACCGCGGGCACGTGGTCGCCCGGAGGGCCGTGGCGCTGAACGCGCTGTGTCGGTTCAAGCGGTACCCGGCCTGCAAAGACTCCGCTTTATAAGTAGCGACCGACAGCTATGCAGCGTACAATTCACTCTGCATCCAGAAGGGGCATGTGCCCCTGCCAACCTGCCGACGCTCGGCAAGGTGGCGCGCCATTCCGGCGGATGCGGCCCGATTCGGGGCAACGAAGGAGCGACACATGACGAAGAGTTCAGAAGTGGTTCACGGCACCGCCACGCCGGTCGCGGCAGCAGCCGCGAACGATGTCGGCGTGGAGGCCCTCGAGCGCATCCATAAGGAACTGCGGATCGACGAGCCCTGGACGCAACGCCGGGAGCGCGGGTTCACGTGGTGGGCTCACCGGCTGCCACAGCACATCGATGCCGGCCAGCCCATCGACGACGACGGCATCGTGGTCGCGCGCGTCACGAGCCGCATCCCGATCCTGCGCAAGGTGACCGCCGGGCAGGATCTCGTCGAGAAGGTTCTGGCCGAGTGGAATTTCATCTCGGACAGCTACTGCTACGTCTACGACCCGGCGACAGGCGTGATCGACTCCGTGCAGAGCGGCTTCGTGCACGAGCAGGTGATCGGTTGGCGATCGTTGGTGCTGGCCTCGGGGTTCATCATCCAGCTCTGCCACGCGGAGGAGGACGCCCCGGTGCTGCGTCGGGCGCTCGGCGGCCGGCTCGCGAGTTCGCGGCATCCGACCCAGGGCAGGCGCAAGCAACCGGACGACATGCTCAACGTCGTGCGGAGGGTGTTTCGGCCACTCGGGGCAGAACCAAACCGGTTTGCGGACAGGTTCGAGTTCGAGACGATCTCCGAGCAGTGCCGGCAGATCAACGCCGCCTCGCTCGGGGCCAGTGATACGGGTGTTTCGATCGAAGTGCCGTTCGACCAGAGCACGGCGCTCATCACCCTCTGCGCCGGGGAGGACAACCCCAGGATCGGGACTGGGCTCGGCGTGTTCCTGCAACTGCCGATCGAGGCGAGCTTCGCGGAGTGCGTGCGACTCGCGTCGTGGCTCAACCGTAAGGAAGCTGCGGGCGAGTTCATGGTGCCCTGCTGGGGCGCGTGGAGCGTGAAGCAGGACGGCGACGCAGGCACCGTGGCGCGGTGCGGGTATTTGCCGAACGCCCTGCACCGACCGGGAACGGCGATGGACGTGGCCGCCGCCGCGATCATGATCCTCAAGGAGGTGAATCGCCTCATGAACCCGGGGGTGCCCGAACCGGACGCGCTGAAGGTCGTGGCCGACCGGATGGGAATCGACCTGGAGGAGGCGACGGACGGCAGGGACGAGGAACCAACTGGGGCAAGCACACAGTGAGGGTCATGCAGGACTGATGAACGCCTGGCGGTGGGCTTTGCGGCGACGTGAACTGTCCTCACGGCGCTGCGCCCCCCGTCCAGGCGCATCCGCCGCGCCCACACCGTATCATCCTCCCGCATGCCCAGCTTCGACCGTCCCGCCGACGCCGACATCGCACCCTCCGCGTGGGTGACGCGTTTCGCGCACCTCATCGTGCCGGGCGGCCGCGTACTCGATCTGGCCTGCGGCCATGGGCGGCACGCACGGTATCTCGCCGCGCGCGGGTTCCGCGTGATCGCTGCGGACATCGACACCTCCGCGCTGGCCGGCTATGCCGGGCCGAACTTAAGCGTGGTGCAACGCGACCTCGAGGACGGCAGCTGGCCCTGGGAGCCGGAGTCGCTCGACGCGGTGGTCGTCACCAACTACCTGCACCGGCCGCATTTCCCGCACATCGCCGCCGCGCTGCGCGCCGGCGGTGTCCTGCTTATCGAAACCTTCGGCGCCGGCAACGAGCAGCTCGGCCGGCCGCGCAACCCGGACTTCCTGCTGCAGCCGGGCGAGCTGCTGCAGGCATTCGCGAAGCTGCAGGTGATCGCCTACGAACACGGCATCGAGCGCGTGCCGCGGCCGGCGGTACGCCAGCGACTGTGTGCTGTGCGCGGCGTGGGGCCGGTTGAGCTTGATCGCCCGCGGGACTAGGGCGATGAGCGCTGTGGCATGATCATCTCCGGCAGAAAGCCACCGCACTGCGTGTGCGACGTGGTTTCTTACGAGCCGAGGAGCCACGGCCGAGAGCGGCTTGGGGGTTTTGAATAGTCGTCCACGAGAAGTGTCAGGACACCATAAAACCATGAATGCAGTTCATGACAATATCCCTCTTCTGATGCGACATTTGGACAAGATCGCCGTACGTGATGTTCGTGAAGCGTACCTGTATCTGACGCATCACGCTGCGTCGCTGCGTCTTTATCGATGTCGCGCAGGCGAGCATGGCGACGTAGATGATTTCCGCTACGAGCAAGGCCCTGAGTGGCCTTTCGCTTTTATCGTCAACAAGCACAGTTTGCTCTGGTACTTTCGCAAGGCGGGGTTACGAAATCCGGCCGCGAAAATCGCCGAGCTTCAGAAGTATTTTTCAGAGGTTAAGGAAGTACAGAAAGGTGAGATTACGGTTCGCATCAACAACATCGATGATGCCAGGCTGATCACGTCACTGGTGTTTGGGGCGGCGACCTCGTCGGCATAACAAGTACCGCGGCAAGTTGCTTGGGGGTGTGTCTATCAGCCCGTTGGCGACATTCAAGGCAGACCGCCAATGCATCGGCGCACGTGCCGGCGGATTGTGGATGCAGCCTGGCATCGGTGCCCGATTCGGATGCCGCTTTGTTTCAGGCTCTGTTGAATTTCGAGTGGGTCAAGCAACATGGGGGTTGACGGTTCGGAAGTCGAGTTTGCCGGCGATCAGGAAGATGACGGTGCGGATGGTCGACATCCGGGTGAAGCCGCGGGCGCGACGCTTGGCGGACTGGAACAGGCCGTTGAGCGCTTCGAGGAAACCGTTGGTCTGGCGCGTCTGCGCCCAGGCGATGATGCCGGGGAGGTTCTTGCGGATCATGGTGGCGACCTCTTTCATCGGCTCGACTTTCGAGCGCATGACACAGGTGCACCAGTGAGCGAGCATCGAGCGCACGACGTCGATCTGCTTGCGCTCGAGGATCTCGCGCAGCTGCTCTTTGTAGGCCCAGGCCCGGGCGGTGCGTACGGTAGTCATCCGGGCGATCAGCGTATCGAGGTCGGCCGCCGCGGCCAGGGAGAGCCGCGAGCGATCCTTCAGCAGCGACCAGCGCAGGCCCTTGAGCGAGGGGTCGGTGCGCTGCTCGATGCGCCGGGTGCGATCCACCGCGGCGTTGGCGTGCCAGATGACGTGGAACTTGTCGAAGGTGATGCGCGCGTTGGGCAGGTGCTCGGCGCAGCCCTTGATGAAGGCCGGCGACATGTCGATGCTGACGGAGCGGATCTGTGCCGCGGCAGCGCCGCGACCCTCCATTTCCTGGGTGAGCTGACCGATCGAGTCGGCCGTGCGCCCCTCGGCGACCGCCAGCACACGCCGCGCAGTAGCGTCGGCGGCCAGGGTGATGTAGTCATGGCCGCGGGCGCGGGAGGTCTCATCGATCGCGAGCTCGCGAACAGCCGACAAGTCCGTCTTTGCGAGAGCGAGATCAACTTAGTGTTCGCAGATTGCAGCGACGCGATGGCGGCTCTCGCCTACGAGGCGCGCCGCAGCGGCAAAGGTCATCTGCTGACACAGCATCAGCACCAGCGCCTCGAACAGCAGCGTGAACCCGGAGAGCTTCCCGGCCCACGGCGGCTCGACCTGACGGACGCTGCCGTCGGGCAGCTTCACGCGCGGCACCCGCACTTCGAGGTAGCAATCGTGCTGGAAGAAGTTCAGGTGTCGATAGCGCTTCGTCACCGTGTCATGGACGGGGTGCTGGCCTTCCACGCCGGCGAGCGCAAAGCGCTCCCCGACGGTGAAGTCCACGCGGATCGTCAGACTCTTGGCCGCCGCGTCAAAGTCCGTGCCCGCGACATACCACAGACTCGAAACCCCCAAGGCCGCCTCGAACAGCTTCTCCGTCATGTCCATCCCTGCTACCTAAAAGATCCAAGCTTACCCACTCAAATTTGAAGAGAGGCACCATTTACAAGTCCAACTGGCGGTGGACGGTGGCGTGATTAATCAATGCACCTCCGGCACATCGACCATCGCGCGGGCCAGTAGCCGCTTGGCAGCCGCGTCGAGTTACCTCGGTAGCTGCCGCCGGTATGGACCCCACCGACGAAGCGTACCGCGTCCCTATGGGGTGGACGCGCCCCCGATGTTTGCCGTCAGTCCTCGAGCGAAGAATCGTCCACTTGTTCCAGTACGACTGAAGCGGTCTCGAGATCGAACGTCATCTTCATGACGTCGCCCTCTTCCAGCGCAGCCATCCGAATGAACGGCGAAAAGCCCCACAAGGTTTCCCAGCCTTCACCCTTCTTGGCTGATGATAGGCTGCCGCAGGCAAGCCCATCCGGGAATGTGGCAGTAAAGGTCTTTCCACCCAGCATTTCACGCAGTGGGCTCGGGATGCCCACGACCATAGAGCCTGCAAATTCTGGGATTCTCGCCGCCATCCAAATACGCCCGTCGGAAGTCCATCCGTAGTTGAGGACTCTCCGCATGCGCGGGACATCCTTCAAAGCTTGCCGCGCTGCTTCTACCGCAGCAGGATCCACGATTATTCCGCGCAATTTCCAGATGCCAAGTGCGGGATGCTCAAGAAGCGGGGAGTACGTCGTAAAGATGCCGAATGTCGCTTCGTTCATTCCGCGAGACGAACATTGACGCGCCAGAGACGGGCGGTCCAAGAGCCCCGTTGACGAGGCCCTTAGAACATCAACGAGGATTCTCTCGGTTTCGCCGACAAAACTCCTGTAGTCAATGGGATCTCGTAGGGATACCACATCACCGTCGAGCACAACCTCTTGTGTGTCTCTCAGAATGGCTGCAATCACGCCGGCCGGCGGGACAACTAGAGTATCGTGATATCGTGGCGACGTGCTGCTCCTCCATCGATAGACACGAGAGACACCCTCGCGCAAGGACTTGACGGTTTGCGGTGAAGCCACGCTCAACATCTTGAATATCTGGTTGAGGAGACGGTCACGGTGGACTGCGATCCCGGTCATCCGCCACCAGTCTCCAACGTTGTCGAGCGGCACAAGCCTGGGAATAGACAGCAGTAGCTGTCGAAGTCTGTCCACATCAAACGGAGAATCAGCCTTCGCGCACTCGCGCTGCAACTGGAAAATACTAAACGCGCCGCTCATTCCTGAGAGCTGTCGCACTAAGCGGGAAACCACGCGGACAGGCTCTTCCGCCCCGGCGGAAATAACGAACGGTTTACCGCGTGCGACTGCAATATCCAGACCGTGCTCGCGCCCCAAGTGGTTTGCCACTGAAATTAGCGCCTCGGGGTGGAATGGATACTCTGAAATTCCGGCGGACTGAAGCAATCTGGCCGCGTCATCGAGGCTGAGAGGTGCTGCCTTGTGCAACTCAGCAACGGCCCTGTCAAGAGCCGGAGCATAGACGGGGAAGTCGCGAGGGAGAGCCTTCAGGATCTTGCTTTCAATTTGTCTAATCCGTTCTCGTGTCACGCCCAGCGATTGCCCTGCTTCTTCCAGGGTCTTTGGACGTCGGCCTGACCATCCAAGCCGATCGCTCAAGGCTTGAAAACGCTCTGAGTCCATCGGGCGGAGTGCTTCCAGCAAGTGCCTCAGTACCTTTTCCAAAGGTTCGTTGGCAATTTGATTCGCCTTCTTCTGAATTGCTGGCAGTAGGCTGAGAACTCGAGCTACCTCTTCGGCACGGCCGAAGACGTCGGGACTGTCGAGAGCGCCCTGTGCATAATCAAATAGTGACCCCTCTACGCGCTTCAGCTCCGGAAACCTCGGGTCTCCGCCGCCGAGTTGGCGTGCCCAAGGCTCCTCGAGCACTTGCGCAAAGGAGGAAATTTCTTGGCCAGCCGGCGAGGAAGGGATGATCGCTGCCACAGCTTTTTCGGCGGAACGTTCGAAACGCTCCATGGAGCTCTCCAATGTGGCCGCATAGTCCAGGGCGGTTGTGGCACCAGCGCCCTCGATGGAAAGAATGTCTCCGAACGTCGTGTGGAGATCGATTCCGTCTGGCCGCAGGATCCCACTCCGGTTCAACGAATTGCGCGTTCGGGTGGACCATGGCACAGCGTCGGGAGCTAATCCGGGAGGCCAAGGGTGTTCGATGCAGAGAAGCGAACCCAGCTCCTGGCGACGACTGCCCAGTAGGAAAGTGAGTGCTCGAATTACTCGTTCCGGTATGTCACTGGGAGTTGCGCATGAATCAAGCTGACCGTAGGTGGCGCCGTCCGCGAGCTTTAGATCCTTTGCCATCCAGGCCGGAAGAAGCTCCGTGGACAGGCGATTCCGAAGTGTTGCGGGCAACAACGGAGCGCCTGGCAAACCCCAAGGTTGACCGATACTGTCAATAGATAAACGTTGACTTCTTTTCATCGAAGGCTATTATGGACGCATGGCAAGTATAAAAGTCAAGAATAAACGATTGACAACTAGATCAATCACGAAGCGCGATTTAGCCGTACTGGCGGTATTTCTTCTGGGTGGCGACAAGAAATTCGTGGATACGGAAGACGTTGCCGTAAAAGCAGCCGGGCTGGCGCCCAATGCGTTCGCTTGGCGGAAGTACCCGGACCAGATCAATCTCGAGCTCGTCAGGGCAGTGCTCTCGGACGCGAAGAAGAAACAGTTCGGCGGGTTGCTGCATGGAACAGGGACAACGGGCTGGCGACTATCTGACGCCGGCGTCGTCTGGGCTCAGGGAAAGGGACGCGACGTTCTGGGTGGCGGGACGGCAAGTGTTGCCCCATGGGCTGGATCCTCAGACGCGCGACGTACTGATCGACAGCTTCAGCGAGTCAGAACCAGCGCCGCCTGGGGCCAATGGCTTACCGAGGGCACGGTCGATCAAGAGGCGGCGAAAGTGCTCTTTCGGATAGATGACTACGCAACGCCGGGGATGACGGACCAGAAGGTTGCTCGTCTCCGCTCGGTCGTGATGGCAGACGAAGAAGCAGCTCGCTTCTTGGAAGTTGCCGTAGCCGCGTTGAAGGACAAGTAGGAGCAACAATGTGAACGCGAAAGTGGAATCGGATCTGAGGGTTGTGTCGCACGTCGCTCGTGACTTACTGCACTCCGCGGCACACTTCAGAAGTGAAGCTGCTGTCGTCTGGGAATATGTCGTTAACTCGCTGCAGTACCTGGACGAGAGCATTACACCCAATGTTCAAGTAGATGTGGATGCCCGCCAGCGGCACATCCAGATAACGGACAATGGTCGCGGCATGAGCGCGGTCGACCTGAGGGGCTTTTTCACTATGCACGGTGAGAATGTTGACAGGAAGCGGGGACGTCCGGGTCGCGGGAAATTCGGTACCGGCAAATCGGCGGCATTTGGTATTGCCAATGCGATGAGGGTGGACACCGTTCGGAGCGGCAAGCGCAACGTCGTAGAACTGGATCGCAAGTTGATCGAATCCTCAGACGGCTTGAGCATTCCTGTCAGATGGGTAACCAAGGATCAGGTTACGGATGCACCGAATGGTACGGTGATTCTGGTCAGCGACATCGTTCTCGACCGCATAACAACAGCACCGATTATTGAGTACATCGAAAGGCGTCTGCAGGTATTCCGTGCACGTCTACCTCAGGTGGCCGTTAACGATCATGTGTGCTCGTATCGTGAACCTACTGTGGCCGAGCGGTTCGAGTTTGAACCGTCGAATGAGCAAAGGAAAGCGCTCGGGGACATTGTGATGACCGTGAAGGTGGCAGCGGCCCCGTTGCCTGAGAATGAGCAAGGCGTAGCAGTAACGGCTGGGGTTGGAAATCTCGTTGCGATAGAAACCGCCGGAATTGAACGCAAAGAGATGGGCAACTATCTGTTCGGCGAAGTTGACATTCCTGCCCTGGAAGCCGGCAACTCCACTATCGAACCGTATGACCCGTCACGGTCACTGAAGCTGAATCTGAACCATCCTGTCTCGTTGGCGCTTGTTCAATTCGTTGGAACTCATCTCGACGAGGTGCGGCGGCGGCAGGTGGCGAAACTTCGTGAAGCCAAAAAGTCGGAGGAGGCCCGGCGTCTCGCCAACTTGGCCGACAAGATCGCAGATTTGCTGAACGAAGACTTCAGAGAAGTGTCCGCAAGGCTTCAGGCAATTCGAGCTGTCACCACCAGATCGGGCCAAGCCCGCGGCCAAACTGCGTCGAGCACAGCCGGTACAGAACCCGAAGGCTTTGTGGAAGGCCTCACCACTCCGGGAACAATCGAAGAAGAACGAAAACAAGGCCATGGCAAAGATAGACGGACCGACAAGGCTCCGCACCTGCCTCCACCTGGAACGCCAAGCCCGGACGGAGATGCCGCTGTAGATCCCGCTGGCGGCACTGGCAAGAAGCGAAATCCACGAGGCGGTTTCTCTGTCGACTACCGAAATCTCGGACCAAACGACAACCGTTCGCGTTACGACGAAAATAGCTTGACGATTCTCATAAACCTCGACCATCCGGTGCTGCAGAACGCACTCTGCGACGGCAACACCGAGGATGCGTCTTTCAAACGCCTGTCGTACGAGATCGCTTTCTCCGAGTACGCCATAGTCTTTGGTTATGAAAAAGCCAAACAAGATCCCGATATGCCGTCTGACGACCTTCTGTTCGAGGTGAGGTCAACACTCAACCGTGTCTCCTCTCGCGCAGCGGGGCTATACGGCTTACGACGGTCTGCCGATTCGTTGACCCGATAGGAGAAACTGGAATGCCGACCGTTTGGGAAAACTGGACTTCCCACGGGACGTAGGACACTTCGGGGCTACCACTTCTCCCAACAGGGCATGACCGGCCAGCTGGACTACCTGTTCGTCGATGAAGCCGGCCAGGTATCGGTGGCCAACCTCGTCGCAGTGGCGCCGAGTGCCCGCAACCTGATCCTGCTGGGCGACCAGATGCAGCTGGGCCAGCCGATCCAGGGCAGCCATCCGGGTGAATCAGGCCTGTCGGTGCTGGATTACTACCTGGGCAAACACGCCACCATTCCCGACGAGCTTGGGCTGTTCCTGGACACCAGCTGGCGGATGCATCCCGAGGTGTGCCGGTTCATTTCTGCAGCCGTCTACGAGAACCGCCTGGTTTCAGAACCCGGAACGGCCAACCGCGTGATCCGCAACCTGCACGGAAAAGCGTGCCTGGTTTCCCGCGACGCCGGGTTGCTGTTCATTCCCGTCGAGCATGTCGGGAACGTGCAGGGAAGCGACGAGGAGGTGGCGATGATCGGGCGCATCGTTGCCGAGCTGGTTCAATGCGAGCATACGGACAAGCAGGGGCGAGGCCAGGGCCGGCTCGATGTCACCCGGGACATTCTCTTCGTCGCACCGTACAACCTGCAGGTGCGAAAACTCCGCAAGGCCCTTCCCGCTGGTGCCAGGGTTGGCTCCGTCGACAAGTTCCAGGGACAGCAGGCGCCGGTGGTCATCGTTTCCATGTGTGCGAGCCCCGGCGAATTCGGCAGCAGGGGCCTGCAGTTCGTGCTGGATCAGAACCGGCTCAATGTCGCGATATCGAGGGCGCAGTCCCTGGCGATAATCGTCGGCGATCCACGCCTCGTCGAAACAGCCTGCACCAGCATCCCTGACATGAAGCGGCTGAATCTCTACTGCTGGATTCAGGACGCCTCGACCGCCCATCCCACCACCCCGCAACGGCCCGGAGACCCCCCATGATCGACCTCCATCACGTCGGCACGCCGAACGGGCACAAGGTGTCGATCATGCTCGAGGAGGTCGGGCTGCCGTACCGCGTGATCGCCTACGACCTCATGAAGGGCGAGCACTTCACGCCGGCGTTCCGCCGCATCAACCCGAACAACAAGCTGCCGGCGATCGTCGATTGCGATCCGGCCGGTGGCGGGGAACCCTTCGCGGTGTTCGAGACGGGTGCGATCCTGGTCTACCTGGCGGAGAAGACGGGCCGGCTGTTGCCGGCGGATCCGCGCGGGCGCAGCGTCGCGATGCAGTGGCTGATGTGGCAGATGGCGGGCCTCGGCCCGATGCACGGCCAGGCGCATCACTTCGTGCGCTATGCGCCCGAAGGCCAGGACTACGCGGTCGGCCGCTACATGCGGGAGGCGCGCCGGCTGATGCACGTGCTCGACTACCGCCTCGCGGAGGCGGAGTACCTCGCCGGGGAGTATTCGATCGCCGACATCGCCTGCTGGCCGTGGGTGCGGGCGGTGGGGATGATCGACATCGACCTGGCGGAGTTTCCTGCCGTGCGGCGCTGGTGGCTGGCGATCGACGCGCGTCCCGCGGTTCTTGCGGGTACGGGTACCCGCGGTCTGGCGACTCCGGCGAGCTACGGGCAGAAGCGGGCGCAGCTCACCCCGGAGCAGTGGTCGAACCTCTTCGGCGAGCGCATGCTCGCGGCTGCCGGGGCGCACCGCCCGGGGGCCGCCGGCCCGGAGAGCCCGCCGGACCGAAGCCGGTAGGGCACGGCCAGCTCCGGCCGCGCCGGGCTGCGGTTCCTCTCGATCCGGATTCGGAATCCACGTACAGTGCCGCGGCGGACCATTTGCAATGCTGCATCTGAAGGTGTCCGCGGGAGCTTTCTTTTATGTCCGGCATGAAGAAGACACAGGCCTACAGCGTGGCCAGGGTGCTGCACTGGTTCGGGCTGGGGGTGATCGGTTTCAACCTGCTGTCCGGCTGGCGGCTCGACACCTTCTCGCAGGGCGCGAAGGAAGTGCTGCTGATGGTGCATTCCGGCGTGGGCACCATCATCTTCTTCCTGATGCTGTTCCGCTGGTGGTGGCGCCGCCGGTACAAGCTGTACACCCCGCCGCGCTGGTGGAAGCGCCCGTCGATGCTGGTCCAGTGGGTGTTCTACCCGCTGACGCTGATCCAGGTCTGCATCGGCCTGTCGCTCGCCTCGGTCATCAGTTATCCCGTGGTCGCGTTCGGCCTCATCCCGTACTCCTCCCTGGCGCCGGACAACGAGCAGTTGGCGGCGTCGATCCTGCAGGCCCACGGCCTGATGGCGTACCTGCTGATCGTGCTGGTCGCGGTGCACGGTGGCGAGCGCTGGAAGGTGCTGTTCCTGGATTCGGACGAGCCGGCGGTGGTGCCGGTGGCGCGGCCGACGCCGCCCGCGGCGGAGAAGCAGGAGCCGTCGAACTCCTAGGCTCGCCTCCCGGGCCAGTTCCGGCGGCAGATCTGCGGCCGGATCGGACTACTTCGCCTCGTCCGCCGAGAACTTCGGTTCAACCGGCAGCCGGGTAACCTCGGCCTGCGCCTGCTGCAGTTCGAGTTCGCCCGAGCGCAGCAGGCCCTCACCCTTGCGGATGGAATCGTTGCGGCGCCGGTGGCGGCTGCGGACGAGCCAGGGCGTGAGCGCGGCGGTGGCGAGCGTGCCGCCGATGGCGCCGGGGATCTGCCAGGCGAGCCAGCCGGCGCCGCCGATGATCCAGAGGATGGTGAGCACGTCCCACCAGATGTCGCGGCGCCAGCGGGCCGTGGGGGCATCGTTCTTCAGGTCGTCGAGCTTGCGGCGCGTGTCGGCGGTGACGCGGCTCCAGTAGTCGACGGCAGCGGCCTGCTGCTCCTGCCGCGCGGCGTGCAGGTCGAGGGCGAGGCCGATCAGGCGACGGCGCAGCAGCGGGTCGCCAAGCCGCAGGTAGCGCTCGCGCCGCTCGCCCGCATCGACCTCGGCGCCGAAGGCCTGCACCTCGATCCGGCGCCGCTCGCCCTCGAGCGCGTCGCAACGCCGGTCGAGGGCATCGAGCTTCTTGGCAGCCCTGAACTGGGTCATCGGGTGGGCGGACTCCGGACGGATTCGACGGCTACTGTAGCGCAGAAGGGCGTTGGCCCGCCTGTCCCGTCCGGAGGAGGCCGATCAGGCTAGTCCGCGGGCGCGGGCACGAAACCGATGCGGTCGATGGCCCAGTCGGCGACGTCCGGGTGGTCCGGGATCATGCGGAAATCGACGATCTCGCCTTTATGGCCGCGCAGCGCGACCTCCATCGGCGCGTAGCGCACGTGGCCGAGCCGGTTGGCGCCGCGCAGGATGATCTGCAGCGTGCCGGCACCGGCAGAGGTGGTCATGCGTCCGCGCAGCCAGAGCAGGCGTTCGTTGACCTCGTAGGTCAGCACGCCATCGAGGCAGGCGGTGCGTTGCACGTCGCAGAGTTGCTCGTCGCGGGCGAGGTAGAGCAGGCGCGATGCCAGGGCGTCGGTCGGCAGCGCGAGGAGAAGGAGGAGCGCAGCGAGGGTCGGTGCCAGCAGATTGCGTTGGGGGAAAGGCATGGGCATGGCGGTGTGTGGGCGCGGGGCCACTATGCCGCACGGCGCATCGGGCAACCAGAGGAACCTTTCCACTGTGGGAGCGGCGCCAGCCGCGATCCATTGCTGTCCCCTGCTAGACTTCACCCCGTCTTCCGCCACCGGTGCCCGCATGGCCAGGCGCAATCAGCAGGGCAGCCCGTCGGGCCGCAGTGCCCGTGCCGCCCGCCGCCCGCGGCCCGCCGCACGCCGGTTCGCCTGGGCGGCCCTCGACGACGAGGAGCTGCTCGACCTGCGTTTCCGCGACCTCGGGCTCACACTCGAGGGCAGCCCGCTCGAGCCTGCACTGGCACGCCTCGACGGCGAACTCGCGCGCCGCGGCGTGATCTTCCGCCCGCATTGCTGGCTCGCCGAGGAGTGGTTCTGCCCGGATGGCGTGCCGGGCTTCGCCATCCCGTTCTACCTCGCGCATCCGCGACTGGTGCGCCTGGAGCGGCGGATGATGCACGAGGTGGAGGGCGGCAACGCGCGCTGGCTGGCGCGCATCCTGCGCCACGAGACCGGGCACGCGCTCGACAACGCCTACCGGCTGCGCCGCCGGCAGCGCTGGCGCATCGCCTTCGGGCCCGCTTCGCGGCCGTATCCGACGGCCTACCGGCCGCGCACCACGAGCCGCAATTTCGTCATGCACCTCGGCCACTGGTATGCGCAGAGCCACCCGACCGAGGATTTCGCCGAGACCTTTGCCGTGTGGCTCACGCCGAACTCCGCCTGGCGTACCGACTACGTCGGCTGGCACGCGCTGCGCAAACTGCGCTATGTGGACGAGCTGATGGGGGAGATCCGCGGGCAGCGCGCGCTGGTGCGTACGCGTGCGGTGGTGGAGCCGCTCGAGCGCAACGCCACGACCTTGCGCGAGCACTATGCCCGTAAGCTGCGCCACGACGACCGCGTCGATGCCGGGCGCTACGACAGCCGCCTGCGCCGCGTCTTCGGCCGGCGCTACGAGCATCAGGGCCAGCCGGGTGCGGCGACCTTCGTGCGCCAGATGCGTCCGCAGCTCACGCGGCTGCTGTTGCGTCGCTCGCAGCTGCATCCCTATCTCGTGCACCAGGTGATGCGCATGGTGATCCGTCGCACGCGTGAACTCGACCTCGTCGTCGCCGGGCCGCTGCGGGTGACGCAGCGCGCGCTGCTCAACCTGCTCGAGCGCATCCTGTTCGACTTCCTCCGCCGTGGCAGGGAGCGGTACACGCTATGAAGAAGCTGCGCGTGCTGGTGCTCACGCACGAGAGCCTCGTGCCGCCGGAGAGCCTCGAAGGCTACACCGAGCAGCAGGTGAACGAGTGGAAGACCGAGTACGACGTGGTCACGCACCTGAAGCGCGCCGGCCACGAAGTGCGCGTGCTCGGGCTCTACGACAACCTGGCCGACCTGCGCGCGGCGATCACGATGTGGAAGCCCGACATCGCCTTCAACCTGCTGCAGGAATTCCAGGGGATCGTCACCTACGACCAGCACATCGTTGCCTACCTCGAGCTCATGCGCCAGCCGTACACGGGCTGCAACCCGCGCGGCATGATGCTCTCGCGCGACAAGGTGCTCTCCAAGCAGATCCTCGCCTACCACCGGCTGCCGACGCCGAAGTTCGCCATCTTCCGCCGCGGCCGGCGTCTCCAGCTGTCGCAGCGGCTGCAGTTCCCGCTGTTCGTCAAGTCGGCGACCGAGGATGCCTCGCTCGGCATCGCCCAGGCGTCGATCGTCGAAGACCGCGCACGGCTGAAGGAACGCATCGACTTCATCCACGAGAGCACGAAGACCGACGCGCTGGTGGAGGAGTACATCGAGGGGCGCGAACTCTACGTCGGCGTGTGCGGCAACGAGCGACTCACCACCCTGCCGGTGTGGGAGATGGATTTCGGCACGCTGCCGCTGGCCGGCATCGCCACCCGCAAGGTGAAGTGGGACCTCAAGTACCAGCGCAAGCACGGCATCCGCACCGGGCGGGCTGCGGGGCTCGCCGATGCCGACCTCGACCGGATCGGCCGCATGAGCCGGCGCATCTACCGGGCGCTGCACCTGAGCGGCTATGCGCGCATGGACTTCCGCCGGCGCGCCGACGGCAGCGTGTTCGTGCTGGAAGCGAACTGCAACCCGAACCTGGCCCACGGCGAGGATTTCGCCGACTCCGCCGCCAGCGCCGGCATGGCCTACCCGGAGCTGCTGCAGCGGATCGTGCGCCTCGGGCTGAACTACGGCGCGGAGTGGCGGCTGAACGGGGAGTGAGGGGCGCGCATCCTGCAGAAGGGGCAACAATACTGTGGGAGGGGCGCAAGCCCCGACCGGAGAGTCGCGGCTCGCGCCGCTCCCACAGTTCAAGGCAGTCTGTGGGAGGGGCGCAAGCCCCGACGAATCCTGCAGAAGGGGCAACAATACTGTGGGAGGGGCGCAAGCCCCGACTCCCCCGCCGGGCTCCGGTACGGTTGGCGGCCGATTTGAGCAGCGCGTCTTGATTTTTCCAGGCGCGACCTTGGATACTCAAGCCTGGTCGCAACGGCAGAAAAGGAGGTGATCCAATGTCTAGTGAGATTCAGAAGGTATCGATACAACCCTCGACTCTCGGCCAGGCAGCGGAGCACCCTTCGGTGGCTGGCTGAGGGCACGGATCTCGATACGGATCCAGAGGTTGGGAGATACCCGATCTCACGGAAGGGCCGCCGCAAGGCGGCCTTTCTTTTTATAGGTGCCGGTACTTCGGTTTCGGAAACTCCGGCAGCGGATCAGGCGGCACCTAAAAACCTGCCGGAGTTTCCGAAACCGAAGTACCGGCACCTATAACTAACATGGCACCAGCGGTACGGTTTCGAGCACCCAGTTGCCGGATTCGCGCCGGGCCGGGCAGGGGATGGCCATGGCGACGTCGCCCTGCTTGGCGCGCAGGGCCTTGGTGTCGATGCGCCAGCCGCGCGCGTCCCACTTCTTCAGCCACTCGCGGTAGCGCACTGCGCCGTAGTCGCCGGGCACCAGGACTTCCCTGGTGTTGGTGTCGGGCGTGCGCACGGGGTTCAGGTTCTCGAGGATGCGGATGTCCTCGTGCACGATCTGCAGCGTCACGTCGGAGATGCGCTGGTCGTGCTTGTCGTCGAGCAGCCAGTTGCGCATGTTCAGAAAGAACAGGCGCGTGTGGTTCTCGTCGACCGGGGCCTCGAAGAGGTACTGGTGGAAGGAATTCGTCGCCGTCAGGTCGATCCAGGTGACGAGCTGGTTCGGCCCCTGGTGCCAGGAACCGGCCGCACCGAGGCGCGCGCCGGTCTTGGCGTCGGCGAGCTTGGTGTCGTGGGTGCGCTTCTCGCCGAAGGTCATGTAGAACTTGCTGCCCCAGGGGATGTCCTCGACCGGCAGGGGAGTGCGCTGCAGTTCCGGGGACAGCAGCGGCGCGCCCTGCAGCGGGTGCACGAACTCGTTGTGGATCGGGTCGAGGCCGTTCTCCATCGAGCGCTCGTAGTAGGCGGCGAGGTCGAGGACGTAGAGGTGTGACTTCCACTCGGGCGTGCCGAACTCGGCGATGTCGTAGAGCGGCGGGCGTTCCTCCGCCGGCAGGTCGCCGAGGAAGGCGAAAACGATGCCGTAGCGCTCCTGCACCGGATAGCTGTCGACCTTGGCCCGCGGCGGCGGCTTGGTTTCGGCGCCGAGCGAGGGGACGAGCACGCACTTGCCGTCGCCGGCGAAGCGCCAGCCGTGATAGGGGCAGACGACGCAGTTGTCCTTGACCAGGCCGGCACCGAGCGAGCCGCCGCGGTGCACACAGGTGTCGGCGAGCACATGGGCGGCCCCGTCCTGGTCGCGGAAGGCGACGAAGGGCAGGCCGAGCAGCTGCACCTTGAGGGGTTTGTCCGCAGTCACTTCGGTGGCGCGGGCGATGGGATACCAGAAATTGATGTACATGGCAGTCTCCGGGTGCTGCGGCTGCATCGCGGATTATCCCGTCCCGCCGCGCGCCCGGCTACGGGCGAAGTGTCGCACCGGTGGCCCCGTCCACGGTCCGGTGCAGCAGAGGGCGCGGCGGGGGCGGCTGCAGGCCGCGGTCCCCGCCCGTCACGCCAGCGTGTGGTAGACCTTCTGCACGTCGTCGTCCTGCTCGAGCTTGTCGATCAGCTCGAGCACCTCGCGCGCCTGCTCCTCGGGCAGCTCGGTTGGGGTGGTGCAGATGTATTCCTGCTCGGCTGACAGCGGCGTCAGGCGGCGGTCCTCGAGCGCCTTCTGCACGTGGCCGAATTCCGGGAACAGGCAGCGGACGACGAGCTGCGGCTCGCCCTTCTCGCCCGTGCTCTCGCCCATCTCCTCCAGCCCGTGATCGATGAGGTAGAGCTCGAGGTCGTCCTGGTCGATACCGGCCGGATCGAGGCGGAACACGCCCATGCGGCGGAACATGAAGGCGACGCTGCCGGTGCTGGCGAGGTTGCCGCCGTTCTTGTTGAAGATGTTGCGCACGTTGCCGACGGTGCGCGTCGGGTTGTCGGTGGCCGTCTCGACGAGGATCGCCACGCCGTGCGGGCCGTAACCTTCGTACATCGCCACCTCGTAGTTGGCGACGTCCTTGCCGGCGGCGCGCTTGATGGCGGCCTCGACCTTGTCCTTCGGCATGTTCACGGCGCGGGCGTTGGCGATCACGCGCCGCAGGGCGGGGTTGTTGGCCGGGTCGGTGCCGCCGGCCTTCACCGCGATGGTGATGTCCTTGTTGATGCGCGTGAACTGCTTCGCCATGCGGTTCCAGCGCGCGAACATGGCGTGTTTTCTGACTTCGAAGATGCGTCCCATGGCGGCAGGCTCGACAGTATGCGCGGCAAACCGCCATTATCACCGAAACCGCCGGTCCCGCCCCATGTTGAGCTACCAGCACGAATATCACGCCGGCAACCACGCCGATGTCCTCAAGCACGCGGTCCTCGCGCTCGCCATCCGGGCCATGCAGCGCAAGGACAAGCCGCTGCGCGTGTTCGACGCCCACGCCGGCTCGGGCCGTTACGACCTGGCTGCCCGCGAGGCTGCGCGCCACGCCGAGCACGCCGGCGGGATAGCGCGCGTGCTGGCTGCACCCGACCGGCCGGCGGTGCTCGACCCGTATCTGGCAGCCGTGCGCGCCTGCAACCCGGGCGGCGGGCAGCGCTATTACCCGGGCTCGCCGGCCATCGCCCGCCATGCGCTGCGCCCGGATGACCACCTGGTGCTGATGGAACTGCACCCGCGGGCGCTGGCGGCATTGCGCCGGACCTTCCGCGGCGACCGGCAGGTGCACGTCCACGGCCGCGACTGCGCGGAGGGGTTGCCGGCGCTGGTGCCGCCGCCGGAGCGGCGTGGACTCGTCCTCGTCGACCCCGCCTACGAGGTCAAGGCGGACTTCGCCGGCGTCGCCGACCTGCTGGCCGCCTGTCATCGCCGCTGGCCGGGTGGCGTGTACCTGGCCTGGTATCCGCTGATCCGCGACCGCGAGTCCGAACGTTTCCCGGGCCGGGTGGCCGGGCTCGGCATCCGCCGCATCTACCACGCGGTGCTCGAGGTGGCCGCGCGCGGTACGCTCGGCCTGCGCGGCTCGGGCCTGTGCATCGTCAATCCGCCCTTCGGTCTCGACAGCGAACTTGGCGTCCTGCTGCCGTGGCTGTGGGAGACGCTGTCGGTCGATGGCAGCGGTGGCTGGCATGCCGGCTGGCTGGTGCCCGAGTGAGTCGGTCCGGCGTGCGACCTGCTAGCATCGCGCTGCATCACCCGCCTGCCTGGAGCTTCACGCCATGAAACGGTCTGCCCTCGCCATGCTCGTCCTCGGTGGCGTACTCATGGCTGCGTCGTCCGCGCAGGCTGCCGCAGCGGGGTCCGCAGCGACCCGCACGGCCCGGGTGGCGGGCGGCGGGAAGGTGTCGCTGGTGGACTCGGCCCGCACGCCGGCGCAGTGGTCGGCCGAGCGGCCGAAGGTCAGGTCGCTGCGGCCGAAGGTGCGCGGCAATGTCGGCTAGAGCCGGGCGGGTGGCGGGTTGCCGCCCCACGGTAGAATGCAGGCCGCACGCAATCCCGGAAGAGGCACGATGGTCGAACGCCTGATCGAAAAGCTGCTGTTCGCGAGCCGCTGGCTGCTCGCGCCGCTGTACCTCGGCCTTTCCCTCGCGCTGGTGGCGCTCGGCCTGAAGTTCTTCCAGGAAGCGTTTCACGTGCTGGGCCATGCGCTGACCTCCACCGAGTCGGACCTGGTGCTCACCGTGCTGGCGATGATCGACATCGTGCTGGTCGGCAGCCTCATCGTGATGGTGATGTTCTCCGGCTACGAGAACTTCGTGTCGCGTATCGATGCGGCGACCACCGATACGCTCGGCTGGCTCGGCAAGCTCGATGCCGGCACGCTCAAGCTCAAGGTTGCAGCCTCGATCGTCGCCATCTCCTCGATCCACCTGCTGCGCGTCTTCATGGATGCCCAGAAGGTGCCGAACGACAAGATCATGTGGTACGTGATCCTGCACATGACCTTCGTGGTCTCCGCGGTGCTGCTCGGCGTGCTCGACCGCATGGCCTTCGCATCGCACCGCGCGCACTGAGCGCGCCAGCGCGGGGCTGCGACCGCCAGGAAGGCCTCGTGCAGCAGACGCGGCTGTTCGCCGGGGCCGTGCTGCCGCGGCTGCACTAGCGGCCAGGAGAATGGAGATCCGCACATGACGAAAGAACTGCGCCTCGCCCTCTACAGCACCCTTCTCGTGGTGGTGCTGGTGCTGGTGTTCGATCGCTACGCGCGCTGGCCTTCGGCCATCGAGCCGGCGCCGCTCGGGTTGCCGTCGGGGACTCGCACCGCGGTCCTGATGTTCCACGACGCCGGCGGCAGGGATGACCCGGCCCTGGTGGCGCTCGAACAGCGCGCGCGCGGGTTCGCGGCCGGTGCCGGCGCGGTGGCCGTGGTGCGCTACGACTGGCGGCCATACTCCGAGGCGCGCTTTCGCGCCGGGTCGTTCGGCCTGCGGATTGGCGAGGTGCTCGGGCACGAGCTCGCCGGGGTCGGCACGCTCAAGGCGGTGCACGTGATCACGAACGGCGTCGCTGCGTTCATCGCCGGGCCGCTGTGCGAGGCCCTGAAGGAATCAGGCCGCACGGTGCGCGTGGACGTGACCTACCTCGACCCGATCGGTATGCGCGGCATCGTGCAACCGGGCTGGGGCGCGAGCGAGTTCGGCCGTTGCGGTGACTACGTCGAGGCCTACATCAAC
The DNA here is from genome assembly GCA_964415505.1 of uncultured Chromatiaceae bacterium. Classification (GTDB taxonomy): domain Bacteria; phylum Pseudomonadota; class Gammaproteobacteria; order Steroidobacterales; genus QUBU01. Next base: position 38,444 of record CAYQAR010000018.1, read on the forward strand.
ACCGATGACGCCGCGACCGCGAGCAGCCAGCCGCTGGAACGGGCCTGGAATGTCGACGTGACCCGGGCCCCCGGCAAGGACGCCTTCGCGCCGGGCGGTCACACCTGGCCGTTGGCGTATTACCTCGAACACGCCACGGCCGACGACATCCTGCCCGGCCACCACGACCACATCGGGCGGTTGCGCGGCGCGGTGGAGCTCAGGTGAACGGTTGGAGATGCCTGCCGTAGGAGCGGCTTCAGCCGCGATTTCCCCCGCCTGCGGGCGCTGTGGGAGGGGCGCGAGCCCCGACCGGGGAGTCGCGACTGGCGTCGCTCCCACAGGGAGACAGAAAACGAGACCGGCTGTTACCAGGCCGAGAAAGGAATCGCGGCTGAAGCTGCGCCTACCGCGCACCTCACCTGTAGGAGGGGCGCAAGCCCCGACTCCTGATCGCCCGTAACTTACCGCGGCCGCAGCAGCTTCTTCAGCGCGCGCGCCGTCGCGTCAGCGAGCGGCGAGTCCTCGGGCGCAAGGCCGCGCACCGACAGGTACACGCGGCTCGTCACGGGTATCTCGGTCCACAGCTCGCTGCCACCGGGTGGCACCCGGCGCCCGCCGAGGCTCGGCCGGATCTCGAGTTCGCGCAGCAGCTCGCCGAGATCTTCTGGCAGGTTCGCCGGCAGCGGTGCCGGCCCGGTCGGCGCCGCAGCCGTGGGCGGTGGCTCGGCCGGCAGCGCGGCCGCGTCGGTGGATGCTGGCGGGCGCTGGGGCGTCGCGGCCCCGTGACGCTGGCGGATACCCGCATCGGCAAGGCCGTAACTGCGGCCGTCACCCACGGTCCGCGTCGTGGTGGCCTGGGGTGCAGGAGCGTGAGGTGCCGGTGAATCGGCCGTTGGCTGGGCTGCCGGGGTGACCGGCAGCGGCGCGCTTTCCGCGACCGGTCCCTGCAACAGCCGTTCGATCTCCGCCGACGGAATGCCGCGGTCGAGCAGGTCGCGCAGGGCATTCGGCGCGAGCTGGTCGAGCATCCGCCCCATGTCGCGGAGTGTGATCGTGCCGCAGTAGCCCTGGTCCTGGAGATCCTTCAGGCCGCGGATGAAGAGGAGCCGCTGCAGGACCAGGTGGGGGTGGCGCGTGCGCGGACCGCGCCGGCCGGAGCGCGGCAGCAGGCCCTGCTGGCTGTAGTAGACGATGGTGCGGCGGTCGAAGCCGGAAAGCTTCTGCAGGTCGCCGATCGAATAGCTGCGCCCTTCGGACATGGCGCAAGGCTAGGTCCTCAAATTGTCAGTGTCAATAAAGTTAACTTGACAGTTATTTGTTGGCGTCAAGTCATGACAATATAAAATAATCCTTGTAAACAACGTATTGGCACAGATGCCGTCTGCGTCGATGCCGCGATCGTGCCAGGTGCTGCCTGTGTGCCGGTCAGCGGCGCCAGGCGTTGACGATTTCCTTGAAGGGATGAATGCGCACTTCGTCCCAGAGACCGGCGCAAAAGTACGGGTCGGCTTCGATCATGCGCCGGACTTCGGCCGCGTCGACGGCATCCACGATCAGCATCCCGCCGCCCGGCTCGAGGCCGCCCTCGCGCAGCAGGGGACCGGCGAGGCGGATTGAATCGAGATAGCGCCCGATGTGAGCCATGTGCTCCTCGAGCAGGCGCTTGCGCAGCCCGGTGTTGTCGGCGATGTCATGCAGGTAGACGAGAAAAGCGGCCATCGACAGGTCTCCTTCGGCTGGCTCAGCCGCGCAGCGGCGGCAGCGGCTCCCCGCGCGGCACGAAGCGCAGGGCGAGGCCGTTGTTGCAGTAGCGTTGGCCGGTTGGCGCCGGGCCGTCGCTGAACAGGTGGCCCTGGTGGCCGCCGCAGCGTGCGCAGTGGTATTCCGTGCGCGGCACCAGCAGGTGGAAATCGCGCTGCGTGGCGATTCGTGCCGGGTCGATCGGCCGGAAGAAGCTCGGCCAGCCGGTGCCGCTGTCGAACTTGCCCCCGGTCTCGAACAGCGGCAGGTGGCAGGCGGCACAGATGAACGTGCCGTCGAGTTTCACGTCGTTGAGCGGGCTGCTCCAGGGCCGCTCCGTCGCCTCTTCGAAGAGGACGCCGAAGCGTTCCGGCTCGAGCACTTCGCGCCAGTCGTCTGGCGCCCTGTCGAGCGGCTTCACCGGATCGTCGTGCTGGCTCACGGGCAGTTCCTCGGGCTCTGGTGTCGACCCGATTGTAGGCGCGTGCCGGGTGGGCGTACGTCGCTTTCGGCAGCGTTCAGTGCGTCGTCGATGGAGCGCCCGCGGCGACTTCGTCGAGCGCCTGCAGCAATTCCTCCGGCGGCTGTGCACCCGAGAGCCCGTGCTGCCCGCCGATGATGAAGAAGGGCACGCCCGAGATGCCGGCCTGCTGAGCCTGCCCGATCAGTCCGCGCACGGTGTCCTCGTCGGTGCCGTCGCGCAGTGCATTCAGCACTTCCGCGGCATTCATGCCGACCTCGCTCGCGATCCCGGCCAGCACGCAGGGGTCGCCGACGTCCTCGCCGCGCACGTGATGCGCCGCGAACAGTTTCTCGGCGAGCAGGTTCTGGTCGACGCCCGCCATGCGCGAGGCCCAGTAGAGCAGGACGTGCGCGGAGAGCGTGTTCGGCGAACGGGCTCCGGGTGGGGCGTCGAAGGCAATGCCCTCTGCTGCACCCGTTTCCTTCATGCGCGCCATGATCTCGTCGGCGCGCGCGGCACCGAAGATGCTCGCGTAGTGCTCGCGCCGGTCGCGGCCTTCGCGCGGTATGTCAGGGCTGAGCTGGTAGGGAAACCAGGTGATCTCTACCGTGAGCCCGGGGCGCTGCGCGAGCGCCTTCTCGAGGCGTTTCTTGCCGACATAGCACCAGGGACAGACGATGTCGGACACGATCTGGATGCTGATGGGTTCGCTCATGGCTTGTTCTCCATGCCTGCCGGCATGGTACGACATCGATGGATGGCTGCGGGTGGGTTCAGTCGCGACTGGCGTCGCTCCCACAGCTCGAGATCTGATGTTTGATGCTGTGGGAGGGGCGCCAGCCCCGACCGCCGCTAGAATGTCGCGATGTTCCCGATCCGCGACGACAACCCGCATTTCCTCACCCCGTACGCGACCTGGGCCATCGTCGGGCTCAACGTGCTCGCCTGGGTGCTGGTGCAGGGCCTCGGCGCCGAGCCGGCGCTGTCACGCTCCGTGTGCACGCTCGGCCTGGTGCCGGGCGAACTGCTCGGCACGCTGACACCGGGCTCACAGGTCCCGATCGGACCCGGCATTGCCTGTGTCGTCACCGCGACGCCGAACTGGCTCACGCCGCTGACGCACATGTTCCTGCACGGCGGCTGGATGCACATCATCGGCAACATGTGGTTCCTGTGGATCTTCGGTAACAACGTCGAGGACTCGATGGGGCACCTGCGCTTCGTGGTGTTCTACCTGCTGTGTGGTTTCGCCGCTGCCGGCCTGCAGATGCTGTCGAACCCCGGCTCGGGCGTGCCGATGGTGGGCGCCTCGGGCGCGATCGGCGGCGTCATGGGCGCCTATGTGCTGCTGTATCCGCGCGTCAACGTGCACATGCTGTTCTGGTTCGGGTTCTACGTCACCACGTTCGCGATCCCGGCGATCTGGATGCTCGGCTACTGGTTCCTGGTGCAGCTGATCGGCGGCGTCGGCTCGCTCGGCGCGCGCGGTGGTGGTGTGGCGTTCTGGGCGCATGTCGGCGGGTTCGTCGCCGGCGCGCTGCTGGTGCTGGTGTTCCGCGACCGGGAGCTTCTCGCGCGCCACCCGTATCACGGGTGGCGGCAGCGGTCGGCGGGGAGTTATCGGCGGTTGCGGTGAGGCAGCGGCGGAGGGTCGCGACTGGCGTCGCTCCCACAGGGTCAGGCACACCCCCGCTGTGGGAGGGGCGCAAGCCCCGACAGGAAAAGTCGCGACTGGCGTCGCTCCTACAGATCCCGCAATGCCATCTGGAGCTGTGGGAGCGACGCCAGTCGCGACGACTCCTCAATTCCCGAATTTGTAGCTGCCGCGGATCCCGAACACCCGCGGCTCGGGCAGCGAGCCGAACACATGGCTCACGCCGAGGCCGGCCGAGAAACCGAGTTCGGCCACCTGCGGGCCGAAGTCCGGGCCGGTGCCGCCGGTCTTGATCGTGTCGTCGTCGAACACGTTGTCGACATAGGCCGTGATATCGAGCCGCTCGCCGATCAGGCCGACGCGTACGTCGAACATGGCGAACGAGTCGAAGTAGAGGACGTTGTCGGCCTCGGTATAGCGCTTGTCCTGGTACTGCGAGTTGACCTCGACGTACCACTCGTAGTTCGGGTCGATGAACGGTTGCGTGTAGTTGACGGTCGCGGTGAACGCGTTGCGCGGCGTGCGTTCGAGGCGGTTGTCGGACAGGTCGCGCCGGCAGAACGGGCTGCCGTTGGCGGGATCGGAGAGATCGCCCGGGTCCGACCCGAGGCCGCCCATGTAGACGATCTCGCAGTTGCCGAGCCAGGCGATGCGCTGCATCGCGGTCGTGTCCTCGTGGAAGCTGCCGTAGAACGCGTCGAGATACGTCCAGGCAGCGCGGATCGTCAGGCCTTCGGCGAACTCGGGTTGCCATAGTCCCTCGAGTTCGAAACCCCACACCTCGGCAGCCGCTGCGTTGATGACGCGTGGCGAGAGGTGGTCGTTCTGCAGGACCTGGGTGCCGACCTGCTTGTCCGTGTAGTCCTGGAAGAAGGCGGCGGCGTTCAGGCGCAGGAAACCGAGGAGATCCCAGTCGGTCTTGGCGCCGATCTCCCAGGCAGTCATCTTCTCGGGGTCGAAGCGGTCCTCGTCGATCGTCACGGGCGAGCCGCCGCTCGGCGTGGTGGCGATGCCACCCGGCTTCTGCGCCTTCGACCAGCTGAAGTAATACTGCTGCCGGTCGGTCGGCAGCCACTGCAGCGTCAGCTTCGGCGTGCTGAAGTGCGAGGTCGTCGAGCCCCGGTTGATGCGGTAGCCGCCCGCACCGCTGGTGGATGGCGGCAGCGAGGGCAGGTCGTACTGCGGCAGCAGCACGAAGGTCGAGGCGCAGACCTGGTCGTTGGTGATCTCGCCGGTCACCGGGTCGACGATCTCCTCGACCATCTGTGTCTGGCCGGGGTTGGGGCCGAAGAAGGCGGTGCAGCTCGTCTGGTTGGGCTTGTTGAAGTCGAACGTCTCCGAGATGTAGCGCGTCTCGAAGCTCATTTTCCAGGCATCCGCGATCTGCCAGTCGACGACTCCATAGATGGACCAGCTTTCCGTGTCGGCACGCCACGGGCCGGGCGCCTGCGGTTGCAGCTGGCGGTAGTAATCCTGGTAATTGTCGAGCGTGCCGCCCTGGCCGTTGCAGAAGTCACGCGTGTCCTGGATCAGCGTCGGGTTGCTGGCGCCGGCGCGGCGCGTGAGCGTGCAGAAGAGGATCACCGCGTAGTCTTCGAAGCGCCGGGTCTCGTCCCAGTAGAGCGCGCCGCCGGTGAACTGCAGCGGGCCATCGAGCAGCGTCTGGAAGCGCAGTTCCTGGCTGAACTGCTGCGTCCTGGTGACCGAACGCGAGGTCTGCATGGCGAGCAGCGTGTCGGGGCGGCCCACGGCCTGCCAGTCCTGGTCGTAGGCGTCCAGGCCCTTGAAATCGGTGAAGCCGGTGAGCGCGGTGAAGTTGCCGAGATCGGTCTCGAGCTGCAGCTCGATGGCGAGCCGGTCGGTTTCCAGGTCCGTGCCGGTGAAATCCTCGCCGGTCAGCGGATCCTCGCCGTGCGTGACCTGGTGCCCGCCGCCGCTGCCGAAGGTGTACGGCATGCAGAAACCGGGTCCCTTGGCGGGGTCCTGCAGGTTCGCCGGGCAGTACTGGCCGAAGTTGATGAGCGCCGTGGAGGTCGAGGTCGAGGTCGGGTCGAAGAACTGCACGTTCTGGCCGAGACCGGCATCGAGGGCATTCTGCGGATACGGATACAGCCGCATGTTGCGGCCACTGCTGCCGCTGCCGATGCGCACGTTCGCCATCGGGCCGGTGTCGTCCTCGCTGTGCTCGCCGCGGATCTTGACGCGCAGTTCTGCGGTCGGCGTCCACAGCAGCGTCACCGCCAGGCCCTTGCCGTCGGTGTCACCGACGGGCTCGCCGGACAGCGAGTTGCGGTAGTAGCCGTCGCTCTCGTAGGCGACGCCGCTTACGCGCAGCCCGAGCACGTCCTCGATCAGCGGGCCGCCACCGGCAAAACTCAGTTCGCGGGCGCCGAAGTCGCCGACATCCCAGCCCACCTTGCCTTCCCAGGTGTCGCCCGGGCTCTTGGTGATGTAGTTGATCGCGCCGGCGAAGGCCGCGCGACCGTAGAGCGCACTCTGCGGGCCCTTGACCACCTCGATGCGCTCGACATCGGCGAGCAGGCGGCGATTGGCTAGCAGGCCGGAACCGGCGGCGTTGAGGTTCTCCGTCGTGACATCGATGCCATCGACGAGAAAGGCGACGTTGGAACGCCCGCGCGTGTTGGACAGGCCGCGAATGGTGATGCGTGTATCGGCCGGACCGTACGAGGTATCGAACTGCACGCTCGGGTCGAGATCGGCGACGTCACCGAGGCTGGCGATGCCGAGCCTTTCGATCTCCTCGGCGGACACGGCCGTGACCGCGAGCGGGATCTCCTGCAGGTTCTCTTCCTTCTTGCGGGTAGTGACGACGATTTCCTGCATCTGTGCCTGGCTGGTGCCGGGCAGCACGCCGAGGGTCGGCAGCGCCAGCGCGACCGCGATGGCTCCACCCGCCAGGCGACGAATGTTCGGCATATTCGAGAATTCCCTGCTGCAAGCGTTGCGCATTCCCGTCAGGAGAGCCCCGTATCCTCCTGTCAGTGGCCCGGAGCACACTGCGGTTAGCGGCGACCGATGATAGCAGACGACCTCGGCACCGCCGTCCACTCCGCGGCCGCGGGATGGTGCTGGACAGGTCACGGTTCACACCGTGGTGGCTGCGGCAACCCGTGCGCTCCCGCCGTGGTCACACCGGATGCGTTTGGCTATAGTCGGGACCGGCCTTCCGGCGCAGAACAGGCGCACGCGGGGCAACGCGACGCGTCGTCGCGGCTGGGGTCGAGGGAGAAGCAGCATGTCGAGGATCTGGAGTCTGTGCCTGGCCGCACTCGTGGCTGTGCCGGTCACGTCGTGGGCGGAGTTCGACTGGTACGTCGGTATCGGTGGCGGCGGCACGCGCGTGGAGACCGAGAACGTCGATCTCAGCTTCGAGATCTATACCACCGGCGTGATCGCCGGCTTGCCGCCCTACGACGGTCCGGGTCCCTTCGTCGATCCGGCCGCGCACGTCACCGACCCCGAGGGCACGGACTTTGCGCTGAAGCTCTTCGGGGGCTGGCGCTGGGGACGGCACCTCGGCGTAGAACTCGGCTGGGTGGACCTCGGCACCGCCGAGGACAGCTTTCCCTACCAGATCCCGCAGATCGACCGCGTCGGCGGCGTGATCCGCCCCGCGCAGGATCGGCAGATCGACACCGAGGTGGAGATCGATGGCCTGCAGGCCTACGTGGTGGGCTACTGGCCGCTGGGAAAGAGCGTGGAACTGTTCGGCAAGGTCGGCCTGCTCGCCTGGGACCGTGACTCGCTGGTGATCGACGAGATCGCCGTGCTCACCCCGGTCGACCAGCCCACCGTGCCCGAGATCCGGCTCGACGGCGCGCCGTTCACGCAGATCGCCGTGTCCGACGATGGCGAGGACCTCGCCCTTGGCGCGGGTATCAATATCGCCGCCGGCGAGCGCATATCGCTGCGCGGCGAGTTCGAGTGGTTCGACATCAAGGACACCAGCCTGGCCTGGCTCGCCTCGGTGTCCCTGCTGTACGCCTTCTGAGGCGACCTGCAGAAGATCATGGAGGAATTGCGGATGAAGTGGCGTGGCATGAACGGGGCGGCAATGGTCGCGGGAGCGCTGGTGCTGGCGTCATCGCCGGCGTGGAGCGCCGATATTCCCATCACCATCGATGCCGGCAGCGAGACGGCGAGCTTCGAGGCGGCCTGCCTGGGGGTGGTACAGGCGTTCACCAACAACGAATGCTCCTACAACCGGGCGAATCCCACCTATCCCTCGCCGCCGATGCCCTGGATCGGACCGAACGCCAATGGCCCGTTCTATCCACTGAACGGCGCCCCGGCGAGCCAGCCGTCCGACTTCACCAACTTCCCCGACCCGGCGATTGACGGGCGCCAGGGGATCCCGCTGTCCGGCACGCTCACCATCGACGACATGGACGCCCCGGCAGCCTGCGCCACGCACCAGATCAGCGGCACGATCGTGATGGCGCCGTTCGACCGCAACTACCAGACGCAGGTGAACCTGCGCTTCGTCGACCACTATCCGCAGGGCATCACCCAGGCGATTGCGAAGCAATCGTTCAACGCCGGCACGCCGAACGTGCTCGGTGGCTGCGACTACGTGCTCGGCAGCGCCGGCGTGCCGCAACTCATCGTCGCCTCGCCCACGGCGCCGAGCTACCCGAACGAGGCCTACCCGGGCAGTGTGCCGCATTCGGCGGCATCGCCGGTGGCGTTCACCAACTGGGCGGGACCCGAGCCGAACGGCATCGGCCTGGTGAGCGAGGAGGGCAATACCGGCATCGCGTCGACGGCCACCGTCGGCGACGGTCCGGCCGATGGCACGGGCGACGATTTTTCCTGCGTCGCTTCGAACGGCATGGGCGGAACCATGCCCTGCGACCCGAATCCGTACGTGACCTGGAACACGACCGCCACCGCGTCGTGGATGAACATCGTCGGGCGCATCAAGACCAACGGTGCCGGCGACATCGTCGACTCGCTGCTCTTCGTCACGCACGACGAACCGGCGGTGGGCTTTCCAGGCTATGGCGCCTACACCCTCACCCTGACCGGCACCGGCCCGCCCGGTGCAGCGGTCCTCACCGCCGTCGACGACAGCGTGCGCACGCTGCCCGGGCAGGCGATCACGATCCCGGTCCTCGCCAACGACACGGGCTTCATCGGCACGGTGGTCACGGTGACGACCGCCGGCGGGCCGGCGAACGGCAATGCCGTGGTCAACGGTTCGCCGGGCGACAAGGACGACATTTCGATCACCTACACGCCGAATGGCGGCTTCACCGGGACGGATACCTTCAACTACACCGTCGACGACGGTGTCGGCACCGACACCGGCACGGTCACAGTCGCGGTCAACGACGCGGTCCCGGTCGCCAATGCCGGGGCGGTTGCGATCGGCACCCAGGGCGTCTCACCCGAGACGCGCACCGGCAGCGTGAACATAGCCGGCATCACCGGCAACAACCTCGGTGATGCACCAGCCGTGATCACGGTCGGAAACTTCAGCCGCGGCGGCGCGACCGTGAGCGGCACGACGGTCACCTACACGCCCGATGCGGCATTCTTCGCCGGGTCCGCCACCTTCGACTACACCATCACCGATGTGGACGACCAGAGCGACACCAGCCAGGTCACCGTGACCATCGCCGACTTCGCCCCGGCGCTGAACGACAAGGCCGCGACCGGTGAGCAGGATGCGGAGATCATCGCCAGCGCCAGCTTCACTGCCGGCAATGGTGACGTCGCCAGTGACCACACGCTCGCAGTGCAGGCCAATGCCACGAACGGCAACTGCGTGGCGGCGATCGGTGGCGGCAACGTGATCGTGACCTACACGCCGGACATTGGCTACGCCGGGACGGACAACTGCGTCGTGCGGCTCACCGATGGTGACGGCGACTTCGACGACGGTACCTTCACCTTCACCGTCGAGGGCGAGGAGACCGGCGTATTCAACCTGCCGGGCGGCAGTGCGCTCGACCCCTGGACGCTGGCGCTGCTCGCCGGCGGCCTCGCCGCCCTGCGCCGGCGCCGCGCCGCGTGAGGTCGCGCCCGGCCGCCGGCACGACGCTGGTGGCCGGGTGGCTGCTTCTGGTCCTGGCCACGCTCGCCGGCTGGGCCGCGCGTTTCCGCGTCATCGAACCCGAGGATCTGCACGCCCTGTGCAGCGGCCCACGGCCACCAGCGGCGTGTGCGTGGCGCGATCAGCTTCTGGTGCTGACGTTCCCGCCGCGCTTCGGCCTGGTCGCGGTCGCCGCCGCGGCCCTGGCCTGGATGCTCCGCGGTCGGCTGGCGGCAGCCTGCACCGGGGTAGCCCTCGTCGCGGGCGGCCTCGGGCTCTTCCTCTTCGATACCGGCTGGGCGGCGTCAGCCGTCGTGGCCGCGCTGTTGCGCCTGCCGCGCATCGGTGAAGAGCCGCCGGACCCGCAGCAGTTCCGCGTGTAGGGCGCGGCGCCAGGCGGCGACCACCAGCGCACCGATCGCGAGCCAGGCGAGCGTGGCCGGGTTGGCGGGCTCGACCTGCGCGAGCGCGCCGGCACCGGCGACGAAAGCGAGCGCGGCTTCCTCGCGCCGGTCACCGCTGCCGTCGTCACGCAGCGCGAGCACCGATGCCAGTGCCGGCAGGACGAAAAACGCGACCGGCAGGTCGCGATGGCGCGGTGCGAAGGCGAGCACGACGCCGAACCAGGCGACCGGCACGAGCGTCAGCGCGACGAAGGCGGCATCGCGCAGCGCTGCCGAGCGCAGCACCGTAGCGGGGTGGGCAAGGGCACGGCCGAGCCCGGCGAGCGTGCCCGGCACACGCGCCGCGCCGCTGCGCAATCGCGCGAGGAGCAGCAGCGCCGCCCATACCGTGAGGGCCATCACGCCGATGCCGGGCAGCCAGCCCGGGAGCGTCGGGCGCATGAGCGCGAGCTGGTGCCACTGGAATACGAGGGCGAGGGCACTCGCGAACGCGAGCGGTGTCCAGGCGAGCCACGCGGCGGCGCCGAGCCCGGTGCCGCCCAGCGCTGCGGCAAGCACGACCCCGGCGAGCGCGGCCGTTGCCGCCGCCCACGCCTGCCAGTGCGGCCAGGCGGATACCGGCCCGGTGAGCGCGAACTTCGGCTCGCGCCATTCGTCGAGGATGCCCCAGTAGCCGCCGACCGTGCCCTCCGCGGGCATCTTCCACGGCTGGTCGATGGCCTCGATCAGGTTGTAGCCGATGCCGCGGGCCGCGGCGAGCGCAGCGAACTCGCGCACGAAGCGCGCCTGCTCGACCAGTCCCGGCTGTCCCGGTCCGCGCGGACGCCCGGCCGATGGCCAGCCGGTCTCGCCGACGACGACGCGCTGCCCGGGGAAGCGGGCGCAGAACTCGTCGAATCCCTGCAGGACGAGGGGGGCTGCGTCCGCGGCCCGCGGCGGCGCCGGATCATCCCAGTAGGGCAGCAGGTGGACGAGCAGGACGTCGGCCGCGCGACCGACCGCGGGACTCCCGGCGATGAAGTGGGCGACATCGGCGTAGCCGACCGGCACCGGGCTCGCCTCGCGCACCTCGCCGATGAGCGCGGCGAGGCGCGCCGCCGGCAGTTCCCGGCGCAACAGCACTTCGTTGCCGACGACGAGGAGGCGCACCGTACCCGGGTAGCGGCGGGCGAGTGTGAGCGCGCCGGCGATCTCCCGCTCGTTCTGCAGCTCGTCGCGGCCGATCCAGGCGCCGAGCCAGATCTTCAGGCCGTGGCGTTGCGCAGCTGCGACCACGCGCGGGCTGTTGCCGAGCGGCGTGTACAACCGCAGGCACGAAGTAAGTTCGGCGAGCCGCCGCAGATCGGCTTCGATGCGCTCGTCCGACACCCAGCCCGGTGTCGTAGTGCCGCGCGCGCCCGGTTCGAAGGGCGTGTACGACAGGCAGTGCAGGCGGCCGCCCGCAACGTCCGGCAGCGTTACCGGCGCGCCGAGCTGCTGCCACAACGCAAACGCCGCCAGAGCGCAGGCGAGGCAGGCTGGCAGGAACGCAAGTTTCGGAGTGAGGTGGACGATCGGGGTGTGGCTCCGGAGACGGCATCAGGGTCGCGACTGGCGTCGCTCCCACAGGTTACGGTGATGTCCGCTGTGGGAGGG
>CAYQAR010000019.1:0-50277 GCA_964415505.1 uncultured Chromatiaceae bacterium
GGCCGTCCTGGCGCACCTCGGCGAAGTCGCGCACCCGGCGCAGCAGGCGGTTGGCGATGCGCGGGGTGCCGCGCGAACGGCGCGCGATCTCGCCCGCCCCCGCGGCGTCGATCGGCACGCCGAGGATGCCCGCCGCGCGGGTGACAATGGCGGCGAGCTGCTCCACCGTATAGAACTCCAGCCGCTGCACGATGCCGAAGCGGTCGCGCAGCGGCGAGGTCAGCAGCCCCGCCCGCGTCGTGGCGCCGACCAGGGTGAAGGGCGGCAGGTCGAGCTTGATGGAACGTGCCGCCGGGCCCTCGCCGATCATGATGTCGAGCTGGAAATCCTCCATGGCGGGATAGAGCACCTCCTCCACCACCGGGCTCAGGCGGTGGATCTCGTCGACGAACAGCACGTCGCGCGCCTCGAGGTTGGTGAGCAGCGCGGCGAGGTCACCGGGACGCTCCAGCACCGGGCCGGAGGTGTGGCGCAGGTTCACGCCGAGTTCGTTGGCGACGATGTGGGCGAGCGTGGTCTTGCCGAGGCCCGGCGGGCCGAAGATGAGCACGTGGTCGAGCGCGTCGCCGCGCTGGCGCGCGGCCTCGACGAAAATCTGCATCTGGCGCTTGACCGCGGCCTGGCCGATGTAGTCATCGAGGCGGCGCGGGCGGATGGCACGTTCGTAGCCCTCCTCCTCGCCACGGGCGGCGGTCGACACGAGCCGGTCGGGCTGGTTCATGACGTGGTGGCTCCCCGCATCTCAGCCGCGCCCCTGGGGTGCCGCCGCCTTCAGCGCGGCCCGCAGCAACTCGGCGGTGGTCGCAGGCCCCGTGCCGGCCTGCTCGATCATGCGCCGCGCTTCACCCGGGCGGTAGCCGAGCGAGAGCAGCGCATCGAGCACCTCCTGCTCGGCACTCGCCGGCGCTGTGCCGTCGCCACCGGCGACGATGATGTCGCCCGGCACGGCGATGGCGAACACTTCGATACGGTCGCGCATTTCCACCAGCAGCCGTTCGGCCGTCTTGCGGCCTACGCCCGGCACCTTCGTCAGCGCCGCCGTGTCGCCCGCCTGCACGCAGCGCACGAAGCCAGCCACGGTGATGCCGGAGAGGATGGCGAGCGCAATGCGTGCGCCGACACCGGTGACTTTCAGAAGGTCACGGAACAGCCGGCGCTCCTCCTCGGTGGCAAAACCGAACAGCAGGTGCTGATCTTCGCGGATGACGAGGTGCGTGCGCAGTTGCACCTCGGCGCCGAGCGTCGGCAATCGCGACCAGGTCGACATCGGCGCCTCGACCTCGTAGCCGACCCCGGCCACCTCCACCACCAGTTGGGGCGGATCCTTGTGCACCAGCACACCGCGCAGGAAGCCGATCACCGGCGCACGACCCGCAACGGCGCAAGGCCCGCCAGCCTCACCGCGAGCGGCCGGCTGTGGGCGTGACAGAGCGCGACCGCCAGCGCATCGGCCTCGTCGGCGGCGAGCGCCCCGGGCAGGCGCAGCAGCGCGCGCACCATGTGCTCGACCTGCGCCTTCTCGGCGCCGCCCTGGCCGACGAGCGCCTGCTTGACCGCCCGCGCCGCGTACTCGTGGATGTCGGCAGCACCGGCAAAGGTGGCGCAGATCGCCGCCGCGCGGGCCTGGCCGAGCTTGAGCGCACTGTCGGCATTGCGGTGCATGAACACCTTCTCCACCGCGATTTCCTGCGGAGCGTGTTCGAGCACCAGGGCACGCACGCCGTCGAAGATCGTCCGCAGCCGCCCCGCCATGGCATCACCGTCGGTGCGGATGCAGCCGCTCGCCACGTAACGCGTCACGGGACCTTCAACGTCGATCAGGCCGAAGCCGGTGATCCGCGAGCCGGGATCGATGCCGAGGATGCGCGTGCGCTGTGCCATGGTGTCAGCCGCCCGCCGCGGCGCTGCCCGTGGCAGCGTCGGCCGGAATCAGTGCGTTGCTGTAGACCTCCTGAACGTCGTCCATCTCGTCGAGGGCGTCGAGGAGTTCCCCCAGGCGCGCTCCTCCGGCGGCATCGAGCGGCACCGTGACGGCCGAACGCCAGGTGAGTTCGGCGGTCGCGGGCACGAAACCGGCGCGCTCGAGCGCGGCGCGCGCCGCGGCGAATCCGGCCGGTTCGGTGAGCACGTCGACCGCGCCGTCGCCCTGCACCACGACGTCCTCCGCACCGGCGTCGAGCGCGGCAGCGAGCAGCGCGTCGGCATCGACGCCGGGCGGATAGCCGATCAGGCCGACCGGATTGAACAGGTAGGCGACCGAGCCCTCGGCGCCGAAGTTGCCGCCGTGCCTGGCGAAGGCGTGGCGGATGTCGGCGACGGTGCGCTGGCGGTTGTCGGTCAGGCAGCGGACCATCACCGCCGCGCCACCCGGACCGTAGCCCTCGTAGGTCGCTTCCGTGAAATCGGCGCCGTCGGCGTTACCCGCACCGCGCTGCACGGCACGCTCGAGCGTGTCGCGCGGCAGGTTGCCGGCCCGGGCGCGGTCGATCGCCAGGCGCAGGCGCGGGTTGGCAGCCGGATCGATGCCGCCGAGACGGGCGGCGATCGTGAGTTCGCGGATGAGCTTGCCGAAGGCGCGCGCACGCCTGCGGTCCTGGGCACCCTTGCGGTGCTGGATGTTCGCCCACTTGCTATGGCCGGCCATTTCGCCCTTCGCCCGCTGCAGCACCGTGGCCCCGGAGGGCACGGGCGGATGCGTGCAGCGCCCGTGCGCTGCCGCGACGACAACGGCGCCATCATAACCCAAGGCAGCTGCCGGCCGGATCGTCCGGGCGGGTTCAGCGGTTGATGGCGTGGATTGCGCGCCGGTCAGCCGCCAGGGCTGCCTCGTGCACGGCCTCCGCAAGCGTCGGGTGGGCGTGGATGGTGCGTTGCAGGTCCTCGACGGTGCCCTGGAACTCCATGGCGACCACGGCCTCGGCGATGAGTTCGCCGGCCATCGGCCCGCAGACATGGACGCCGAGCAGTTCATCGCTCGCGGCATCCGCCAGCACCTTGACGATGCCGGCGGCCTGGTCCATGGCCAGCGCCCGGCCGCTGGCAGCGAAATTGAAGGTGCCGGCCTTGAAGGCAGTCCCATCGGCCACGAGTTCGGCCTCGGTGCGCCCCACCCAGGCAATCTCCGGCGTCGTGTAGATCACCGACGGGATCACCGCATAGTTGACATGCCCGTAACGGCCGGCGATGAGGTCGGCGACCATGACGCCCTCCTCCGAACCCTTGTGCGCCAGCATCGGTCCGCGCACCACGTCACCGATGGCCCAGACGTTGGCGGCCGATGTCCGGCAATGGGCGTCGACCTCGATGCAGCCACGCGCATCGGTCACCACGCCGCTGAGCGGGTCGAGCAGCCCGGCCGTGTGTGGCCGCCGCCCGACGGCGACCACCACCCGATCGACTTCGAGTTCGTGCGAACCCTGGCGATCGTCGTAGCGCAGGCGCACGCCGCCGGCGCTGCGCTCGCCCGCATGCACGCGGGCGCCGAGGTGGATGTCGAGCCCCTGGCGGCGCAGCTGCCGCTCGGCCTCGCGCGCGATCTGCGCATCCGCCATGGGCAGGAACTGGTCGAGCGCCTCGAGCACCGTGACTTCCGTGCCGAGCCGGCGCCAGACGCTGCCGAGTTCCAGGCCAATGACGCCCGCGCCGATCACCCCGAGGCGGCGCGGCACGGCATCGAGATCGAGGGCGCCCGCCGAATCGATCACCCGTTCGCCGTCGAAAGACAGACTCGGCAGCTCGATCGGCCGTGAGCCGCTGGCGAGGATCACGTGGTCGGCTTCGAGCAGCTGCACCTCGCCCTGGTGCGGCGTGAAGCGCACCTTGTTGCCGGGCAGGAGCGCGCCGTGGCCGGCCAGCGCGGTGACGCCATTGGCGCGGAACAGTCCCTGGATGCCGCCGCAGAGTCGTCCGACGATCGCCGCCTTGCGCGCCTGCATCCGCGCGAGATCGAGCGTGACCTCACCGGCGCCGATACCGTGGGCACCCAGTTCGTGGCGGGCGCGATGGTAGAGCTCCGAGGACTCGAGCAGCGCCTTCGAGGGAATGCAGCCGGCATTGAGGCAGGTGCCGCCGAGCGAGGGCTCGCCAGCGCTCGTGCGCCAGGCGTCGATGCAGGCCGTGGCCAGGCCATTCTGCGCCGCGCGGATGGCGGCGACGTAGCCGGCCGGACCGCCGCCGATGACGACGACGTCGAACTTGCTGCTCATGGCACCGCGCTCCTAGACCTGCAACAGCAGCCGCGCCGGGTCCTCGAGCGCGTCCTTGACCGCCACCAGGAACTGCACCGCCTCGCGCCCATCGATGATGCGGTGATCGTAGGTCAGCGCCAAGTACATCATCGGTCGCACCACGACCTGCCCGTTCACGACCATCGGCCGCTCCTGGATCTTGTGCATGCCGAGGATGGCGCTCTGCGGCGGATTGAGGATCGGCGTGGACAGCAGCGAACCGAAGAGGCCGCCGTTGGTGATGGTGAAGGTGCCGCCGGTCAGCTCATCCATGCCGATCGAGCCGTCGCGCGCCTTGCGGCCGTACCCGGCGATGGCTGCCTCGACCTGCCCGAACGACAGCGCGTCGGCATCGCGCACGACGGGCACGATCAGGCCGCGCTCGGTCGATACGGCGATGCCGATGTCGTAGTAGTCGTGGTGAACGATGTCCGCTCCCTCGACCGAGGCGTTGACCACCGGGAAGCGGCGCAGGGCCTCGATGGCCGCCTTGACGAAGAACGACATGAAGCCGAGCTTCACGCCGTAGCGTTGCTCGAAAACCTCGCGGTGGCGATTGCGCAGGGCGATGACCTCGCCGAGGTCGACCTCGTTGAACGTGGTGAGCATGGCTGCCTGCTGCTGGGCCTCGACCATGCGCTGGGCGATGCGGGCACGCAGGCGGCTCATCGGAACACGCCGCTCGACGCGACCGGCGGACGCCAGCCCGGCGGGCGGCACCGCACCCGCCGGCTCGCCGGCTGCGGCTGCCGCGGCCACGTCGGCCTTGAGCACGCGCCCGTCGCGGCCACTGCCGGCGACCGCCACCGGATCGACCCCGCTCTCGGCCGCCAGCCGACGCACGGCCGGACCCGCGCGGCCGGCGGCGCGTCCCGGCGCCACGACTGCCGGTGCCGCCGCGGCTGTTCCCGCCGGCGCTGCTGCTGCGGCCTTCGGCTCACCCGCTTCGAGGATGGCGAGCAACTCGCCGGCGTGCACCGTCGTGCCGTTTGCCACGCGGATTTCCTTCAGGACCCCGCTCACCGGCGCCGGCACCTCGAGCACGACCTTGTCGGTCTCGAGCTCGACCAGGCTCTCGTCGCGGCTGACCGCATCGCCCGGCGCCTTGTGCCAGGCAATCAGCGTGGCATCGGTAACCGACTCGGGCAGTTGCGGGACTTTCACTTCGATCGGCATGGCGTCACCTGTGGCGGCAGGGGCGGTGGATCAGGCCGGACGCCCGCTGGCGTCCGCTGCGGACTTGTCGACACCGAGCGCGGTGTCGACGAGGCTCTGCTGCTGGTACACGTGGAGCTGGAACACCCCGGGCGCCGGCGCAGCGGCTGCAGCACGACCGGCATAGTACAGCTCCTGGCCACGCCCCAGCGGCTCCTGCAGGCGGTGGCGGATCTGGTACCAGGCACCCTGGTTCTGCGGTTCTTCCTGGCACCAGACCAGCTCCTTCGCCGCCGGGTAGCGGGCGAGGACCGCAGCCAGTTCGCGGGCCGGGAACGGATAGAGCTGCTCGATGCGCACCAGCGCGACGTGGCCGAGACCATGCTTGCGCCTGGCCTCGAGCAGGTCGTAAAACACCTTGCCGCTGCAGGCGACCACGCGGCGGACAGCAGCCGGGTCGATGGCATCGATCTCGTCGAGCACGAGCTGGAACCGGCCGCGCGTGAGATCGGCGAGCGGTGAACTCGCCAGCCGGTGGCGCAGCAGGCTCTTCGGCGTCATGACGATGAGCGGCTTGCGCACATCGCGCAGCATCTGCCGGCGCAGCATGTGGAACATCTGTGCCGGCGTCGACGGCACGCAGACCTGCATGTTCTGCTCGGCGCACAGCTGCAGGAAACGCTCCAGGCGCGCCGAGGAATGCTCCGGCCCCTGCCCCTCCTGGCCGTGCGGCAGGAACAGCGTCAGGCCACACAGCCGGCCCCACTTCGCCTCCCCCGAGCTGATGAACTGGTCGATCACCACCTGGGCGCCGTTGACGAAGTCACCGAACTGCGCCTCCCAGATCACCAGCGTGTCGGGATCCGTGGTGGCGTAGCCGTACTCGAAGCCGAGCACCGCCTCCTCGGAGAGCAGCGAGTCGGTGACGGTGAAGGCCCCGCGCCGGCTGCCGAGGTTCTCGAGCTGCAGGTGGGTTGCACCGCCCGCCTGGTCGTGCAGGGCCGCGTGGCGGTGGAAGAAGGTGCCACGCCGGCTGTCCTGGCCGGTGAGCCGCACGCGGTAGCCCGCCTTGAGCAGGCTCGCGTAGGCCATCATCTCGGCGAAGCCCCAGTCCATGGGCAGCTCACCCGCGGCCATGCGGGCACGGTCCTGCATGATGCGCGCCACCTGCGGGTGCAGGGTGAAGCCGGAGGGTACGCGGGTCAGTTCGCTGGCGAGCGGCGGCAGCTCGGCCGGATCGAGCGCGCCCGCCACCGGCTCGTCCTGGTCGCCGCGCCGGAAGCGGCTCCAGTCGACGGTGTACTCGTTGCCGATCAGGCCGAGCACGGCCTGCGGCAGCGGCTGGCCCTGGTCGAGGCGCGTGCGGTAGTCCTCGGCGAGCCGCTCGGCCTCGGTGGCCTCGATGACACCGGCCTCGACCAGCGTGCGCAGGTACAGCTGGCGCGTGGTCGGGTGCTTCCTGATGACCTGGTACATCCGCGGCTGCGTCGCCGCCGGCTCGTCGGCCTCGTTGTGGCCGTGGCGGCGATAGCAGACGAGGTCGATCACCACGTCCTTGCGGAAGGTCTGCCGGTACTCCAGCGCGAGGCGCGTGACGAACACGGCCGCCTCCGGATCGTCGCCGTTCACGTGCAGGATCGGCGCCTCGATCATGCGGGCCAGGTCGCTGCAGTAGTGCGTCGAGCGCGCATCGCGCGGCTCGCTGGTGGTGAAGCCGACCTGGTTGTTGACGATGACGTGGACAGTGCCGCCGGTGACAAAGCCACGCGCCTGGGAGAGCTGCAGCGTCTCGGCCACCACTCCCTGCCCGGCAAAGGCCGCGTCACCATGCACCAGCACCGGCACCACCTCGGCGCCGGTCTCGTCGCCGCGCCGCTCCTGGCGGGCGCGCACCGAGCCTTCCACCACCGGGTCGACGATCTCGAGATGGGACGGATTGAACGCCAGCATCACGTGCACGTTACCGCCGGGCGTGCGGATGTCCGAGGAAAAGCCCATGTGGTACTTGACGTCTCCGGAGCCGGTCATGGTCTCCAGGTTCTGCTTGCCCTCGAACTCGCGGAACAGCTCCTGTGGCGCCTTGCCGAGCACGTTGACCAGCACGTTGATGCGGCCGCGATGGGCCATGCCGACGACGACCTCCTGCACGCCGCGCCCGCCGGCCTGCTGGATGAGGTCGTCGAGCATCGGGATCAGGCTGTCGCCGCCCTCGAGCGAGAAGCGCTTCTGGCCAACGTAGCGGGTGTGCAGGTAGCGTTCGATGCCTTCGGCTGCCGTCAGCTGCGCAAGGATGTGACGCCTGTCGGCGGCGCCGAAGACCTCGCCGAGCATGCCGCGCTCGAGCCGCTCGCGGATCCAGCTGCGCTCGCGCGCGCGCGCGACATGCGCGTAGTCGGCACCGACCTTGCCCGAGTACACCCGTTCGAGCAGGGCCATGATGTCGGCAAGCCGCATCTTCGCCCCACCGGTGCTCGCGAGCCCCGTGGTGAAGAACTCGGTGTCCATGTCGGCCGCGCCGAGTCCGGTGTGTTCCGGCTGCAGCACCTGCGGCACACGCCGCTCCGCGAGGCCAAGCGGGTCGAGGTCGGCCATCTGGTGCCCGCGCTGGCTGTAGACCTGGATCAGGCGCGCCACTGCCGCCTGCTTCACGCCATGCGCATCGGCCGGCCGCGCTGCAGCCAGCGTATGGACCGCGGGTGGCGCTGGTCGCGGCATCGCGACGACGCGCGCGGATGCCGTGGTTGCGGCTGGGCCCATGCCGGCGAAGAAGCGGCGCCAGTTCGGCGGCACTGCATCCGGGTTGCGCTGGAACGCCTCGTAGAGGTCTTCGACGTACGGAGCATTCGCCCCGAACAGGGGCGAGGACAGGTAATGATCCTGGAGGGACTGGCTCATGCAGGCAACGACACCGCGGGAAAAGTGAAATGATAGAGCGGCGCGTCGCGGCCCGGAAGCGCAGCGTGCACACTGCCACCACGTGGCAGGGGTCATGCGAGCGGTCGGGAACGTCGCCGGCTCAGCCGGCGACCCAGCGTGCCAGGTCGTCCAGCGTGGCTTCGCCTACGCCGGTGGCATGCCAGCCGAGCAGGTAGAGTTCCCAGCCAATCAGCACCGCATAGGCCCCGGCAAATGCCCAGATCAGTGCCAGCACCGGCAGACGGCCGAGCAGCAGGCGGCGTGCGGCAGTGGCGAGCACCACCAGGCTCGTGGCGGTCAAGCCGAGCTTGACCCACAGGAACCAGTGCGAGCCGCGGCCGAGCAGTACGCGCATGAAGGCGTTCAGTTCCTCGCCGCCGACCGTGAGCAGGTTCAGCGTGAACAACGCGTCGAGGCAGCTCATGAGCATGACGGCGAGCGCGAGATAGAGCACACCCGGCTCGTGCCAGTCGAGGAAGATGCGGTGCAGGTCGCCCGCACGCCGTCCGCGTCGCCGGCGCGGGCGCAGGCCGCCGTAGACGAACGACCAGGTCGAGTGCTGCCGGCGGTCGGTACCGCTGCGCCGTTCACCGAGCACGCCCGGTGCCGGCCCACGCCGGCCAGTCAGCTGCCCGACCAGCAACTGCGCGCGCGACGGGCGCTCGACCTGCCTCGCGGCCGGTGCGGGTGAGCGTCCCGTCCCCTCGTTCCTCTTCACGATCGCAACCTGTCTGCTTCGTTGTTGTCGTTGCGCGGGGACATTCTGCCCCGGCCGGGACCGCCAGTGCCGGACCCGTGTCGCAATGATCAGGCCGGCGCCGGCAAAAAACTCGCGGTTGTGACTTAACGCAGCCGCCGCACGAGGCTCGAGGTGTCCCAGCGCCCGCCGCCCATGGCCTGGATGTCGGCGTAGAAGCCGTCGACGAGGGCAGCCACCGGCAGCGCGACCCCATGGTGCTGCGCCTCGGCGCGACACAGCGCCAGATCCTTGCGCATCCAGTCGACGGCGAAGCCGAAATCGAAGCGGTCATCGATCATGGTGGCGCCGCGGTTGTCCATCTGCCAGCTCTGCGCGGCACCTTTGCCGAGAACCGACAGCACGAGTTTCATGTCGAGCCCGGCAGCTTGGCCGAAGGCGATGCCCTCGGCGAGCCCCTGCAGCAGGCCGGCGATGCACAGCTGGTTGACCATCTTGGCGAGCTGGCCGGAACCGGCCGGACCGATGCGCGTCACCGCGCGGGCGAAGGCGCGTGCCACCGGCTGCAGCCGTTCGACATCGGCTGGCTCGCCACCGCACATGACAGTGAGCTGGCCGGCGACGGCGCCGGACTGTCCGCCCGACACGGGTGCATCGACCCAGCCGACGCCGCGCGCCGCAGCCGCTGCGGCGAGCTCGCGCGCGAGCGTCGCCGAGGCGGTGGTGCAGTCGACCAGCAGCGCACCGGCGGCGAGGCCGGCAAGGACGCCCGCCTCGCCCAGAATCACGCTGCGCACATCGGCATCGTTGCCGACGCAGGTGAAGGCGATGTCTGCACCGGCCGCTGCAGCACGCGGTGAGGCGGCGCTGCACCCACCGTATTCGCGCACCCATGTCAGGGCCTTCTCCGTCGTGCGATTGCAGACCGTGACGCGATGCCCGGCGCGTGCAAGGTGCCCGGCCATCGGGTAGCCCATCACGCCGAGGCCGATGAAGGCGATGTTGCACGGCCGCACGGGTCGCTCGCTGGTCGGGTCCATGGCAACTCCGGAAGATTATGTCAGAAGCACGTTGACGCGCCGCAGGTCGCGTGCGAAGGTCGCGGCACCTTTATAGACGTCCATCCTTCTCGGACGCAGGACCCCGCTTCGGCGGGGTCTTTTTTGGTCAGCTCTCATTCGCGCCGTTCCCGACGATCCTGCGGAACAGCGCGAGCTGTGCCGCGCTGGTTTCCTGCCAGCTGAATCCCTCCGCGTAGGCGCGCACCCCGGCGCGCTGCGGATACGCGGACAGCAGCGCCTCGACACCCGCGGCGATGCTGGCGGCATCGCGTTCGACCAGGCGGCCGGCAACCGCGCCCTGCACCACCTCGGGCGTACCCCAGATGCGGGTGGCCACCACCGGCGTACCGCAGGCCATCGCCTCGAGCAGCACATTGGCCCAGCCCTCGCGACTCGACGCCAGCACCAGCGCGTCGGCAGCCGCGTACCAGCGCGGCAGTTCGGCCTGCGGCAGTGCACCGGCGAGACGCACCCGCGCGGCGAGACCGAGCTGGTCGATCTGCCGCTCGAGGCGCCCGCGTTCCTCGCCCTCGCCGATGATCACCAGCCGCGCATCCGGGTACGTGCGCAGCAGGAGCGCGAGCGCCTCGATGACCAGATGATGTCCCTTGCGCTCGATCAGGTGGCCGACCGAGACGAGCAGCGGCATGCCGTCGACGCCGAGCGCGCTGCGCGCCCCGGCCGCGGGCTGCGGCGCGAAGCGCTGCAGGTCGACCCCGTTGCGCATGACGTGCAGGCGCTGCGGATCGATACCCCAGCCGCGCAACACCTCGACAAGCGCCGCGCACACCCCGATCGAGGCCGCCGCCCGCCGTGCAGCCCACTGCATCATGTGCCGCGGCAGGCGATAGCGCGGGATGAGATTGAGGTCGGTACCACGCGCGGTGACCACGAACGGCCGGTCGAACCAGCGCGCCAGCAGCGCGGCGGCCACCCCGTCCGGGTAGTAGTAGTGCGCATCGATGAGCTCGAAGTCGAAACCTTCGGCACGCAGGCGTCGCAGCGTCGGCGCAGCGCCGAGGGCAAGCAGCAGCGGTGCCACGGTCATGCCGACGCGCGGTGGCAGCGCATAGCGCGGGTAGTGCACCTCGATACCATGCCGCGTCTCGCACCGTGGCGTGGCAGCCATGCGCGCCCATTCGCCGTGGCGCGGATCGCGCGACCAGAACCAGGGTACCGGCGCGACCACGCGCGTACTGACCGCCCCGCTCGCCAGCAGTTCGCGCAGCCGCGTCTCCACGAATATCCCGTGCCCGGGCCGCGTGCTGCTCGGGTACAGCGTCGAAAACAGCAGTGTGCGCAACGGCCTGTCCATGGCCGCTACTTTACCCAAACGGCACGCGGCACCGCCGTGAAGTGCTCGCCGCCCCGGCACGGCTCGTGCGACACTAGGGCGCCCCGTCGGCAACCCGCAACGCGACCAGACACTTGGCCGAACCGCAACCAGATCCCGTCGCCAGCCTGGACGTGCGCCGCGCCGGCGCTGCGGATCGCGAGGCGCTGATGGCGTTCTACCGCGAGTACCATGCCGGTCGCCCGCGGCTGCTCGACGCCGCTGCCTGGAACTGGGCCTTCCTCGACCAGCCACGGGCCGGCACCGGGATACCTTTCTTCGTGCTCGCCAGCGGTGAACGCGTACGTGGCGGGATCGGTTACCTCGCTGCCACGCTCGTGGCTGGCGGCCGTACGCACGAGGCCCGCCTGCCAGTCAACTACTTCGTGGACGACGCCTGCCGCGGCCTGCCGGCCCTGCGCCTGCTGCGCGCCGTGCTGCACGATTCTCCGGTCACGATCGCTGCCTATGTCTCCCCGGACGCACGCCGCCTGCTCACGACCGCCGGGTTCGTCGACTTGAGCGCGGCGGTGACGGCCTACCACTATGTCGTGACCGCCGCAGACGGCGGCTGGCGCGGCGCCACCGTGACCCGGCTGCGTCACCTGGCCGAAGCAGCCCGCGCCCTGCGCCGCCGCCTGGCCGGCGTCTCGTTCGAGCACCGTCTCGCGACGGCACCCGCGGCAGACTTTTTCGACACCGCGGGCAACGACGGTCCCGTACGTCTGCGCAAAGACGGCGCCTGGGTGACCTGGCGCTACGTCCGCTCCCCGCTCCTGCGCTGCGAGTTCGTGCAGCAGTTCCACGCCGGCGCCCCGACGGGCATGGCAGTATTTGCCGTCGACGAGCAGCAGCGGGACCTCGTCGTGCTCGACCTGCCCTGGCGCGATACGCCACGCGGCAGCCTCGTCGCGCTGATCGACGCGCTGCTCGAGGTCGCACGGCGCCGCGGCTGTCACACCGTCAGCACGCATGCGCTCAGCGTGACTGTCGACCGGGCGCTGCGCCACTGCCTGTTCGGCCACCGCCCGAGCGACCTCGGGCTGCTCGTCCTCGCCAGGAGCGCCGAATTGCGCGATGTACTGACCGACCAGCAGCGCTGGCACTTCATGCTCGGCGACTGCGATGCCCGCTGACGGGGGCTGCTGATGCTCGCCGCTTTGAAAAACGGCCTGCGCCGACTGATCACCCGCGGCCGTGGCCTGGTGCTGGCCTATCACAGCATCCATGAGCGGCCGCCGCCGTTCGAGGTGTGGCATCACCTGCACCTCGACCAGTTCGAGGCGCAGATCGCCTACCTCGCCCGCCACCACGACTGCCTTACGGTTCCCGAGTTCCTGGCGGAAACGACCCGTGGCGGCAGGCGTGCCCACCCGGTAGCCGTGACTTTCGACGATGGCTTCGCCAACAACCTGCACCTCGCGCTGCCGGTTCTGGCGCATTACCGCGTGCCGGCGACCTTTTTCATCACCACCGGCGCGCTCGGTGGCCCGTGGCCACTGTGGCCGGACGGAGTTGCCCTGCTGCTCGCCCGTGCGACCGTCGCTACCCTCACCTGGCAGGGGGAACACATGCCGGTGGCCACCCCCGCAGAGCGCACCGCGTGTTATCGGGTACTGGTGCGAACCGGCAAGCAACTCCCGGCCGAGCGGCGCGCCGGATTTCTCACCGAGATTGCGCACGCCGCCGGTCTCGATCCGGCTGAACTCGGGCGTGACAACGCCACCTGGAGCCCGCTCGCCTGGCACGAACTCGCCACGCTCGCAGCCTCACCGTGGGTCACCATCGGCGCCCACACCGTCAGCCACCCGATGCTGTCTGCCCTGGCACCAGAAGCTGCGCGTGCCGAGATCGTCGGCAGTCGCGCGGCACTGGCGGCACACGGCATCGACGCGGGCTACTTCGCCTACCCCTACGGCGGCAGCGCGGATTTCGACGACACCCACCGCCAGATGGCTATCGACGCCGGCTTCGCAGCGGCCTTCGTCGCCGACGCCGGTGCGGTCACGGCAGCCACCGACCGCTTCCGCGTGCCCCGCCTCGGCATCGGCAGCGACTGCAGCCTCACCGGCTTCCGTTACCTGGTCTCCGGCGGGGCGCTGTCGAGCTGACCGCGCTCGGACCAGTCACGGATACCACAGACGATGTGCGGCATTGCCGGAATCTTTGAACTGCGCGACGCAGCGCCGGTGGAGCCCGCCGCCCTCTCGCGCATGCTCGCGCCGCTCGCCAGCCGTGGCCCCGATGGCCAAGGCACGTACATCAGCGCTGACGGCCGCGTCGGTCTCGCGCACGCGCGCCTGTCGATCATCGACCTCGACGGCGGTGCCCAGCCCATCGCCAACGAGGACGGCAGGGTCCAGGTGGTGTTCAACGGCGAGATCTTCAACTACGTCGAATTGCGCGCTGCGCTCGAGCGTGCCGGCCACCGCTTCCGCACCCGCACCGATACCGAGGTGCTGGTGCACCTCTACGAGGAACACGGGCTCGACTTCCTCGAGCCGCTGAACGGCCAGTTCGCGCTGGCCCTGTGGGACGAGCGCACGCGCCGCCTGGTGCTGGCGCGCGACCGCACCGGCATCCTGCCGCTGTTCCATGCCCGCTCAGGCAACCGGCTGCTGTTCGGCTCGGAGATCAAGGCGATCCTCGCGGCCCTCCCGACAACACCACGCCCCGACCGCACCGCGCTCGACCAGGTGTTCACGTTCTGGTCGCCGGTCGGCGACGCGACGCTGTTCGAGGGTATCGCACAACTCGAGCCGGGCCACCGGCTCATCGCCGAGGGCGGGACGACACGCATCGAGCGCTGGTGGGACTGGCCGTTTCGCGCGCCCGGCGACTACCTGCCGGGCAGTGGCGTGCAGCACGCCGAGCAGTTGCGCGCGCTGCTCGCCGACGCCACCCGCATCCGGCTGCGTGCCGACGTGCCGGTCGGCGCCTACCTCTCCGGCGGACTCGACTCGAGCGCCCTCGTCGGGCTGGCCTGTGCCGCCGGCGTACGGCCGGAAACCTTTTCGCTGACCTTCACCGATTCACGCTTCGACGAGAGTCAGCACCAGCAGGACGTGGCCCGGCACTTTGGCGTACGCCAGCACGTGGTGCAGGTCGGCAACGAGGCCATCCGCACCGGTTTCGAGCGCGCCGTGTGGCGGGCCGAGACTCCGTTCCTGCGCTGCGCCCCGGTGCCGATGCTCGCGCTCTCCGGGCTCGCCCATGCACACGGCTGCAAGGTGGTGCTCACCGGCGAGGGCGCCGACGAGGTGCTCGGCGGTTATGACCTCTTCAAGGAAGCCAAGATCCGCCGCTTCTGGGCCCGGCGGCCGGACTCGGCCTGGCGCGCACGGCTGCTGCAGCGCCTGTATCCCTATCTCGACATCACGGCCGCACGTGGGCAGGCCTACAGCGAGGCGTTCTTCGGCAGCGGCCTCGGCGAGACTGCCGCAGCGTTCTTTGCCCACGCCCCGCGCTGGCGCTCCACCGCGCAGGCGAAGCTCCTCTATGCGGAGGAGATGCGTGCCCAGGCCCCGGCCGACCCGTCGGCAGCTCTCGTCCGCAGCCTGCCGGCGGACTACGCGCGCTGGGACCCCTTCGTCCAGGCGCAGTATGTCGAGGCGAAAACCCTGATGGCCAACTACCTGCTGGCCACGCAGGGCGACCGCATGTTGATGGCGAACAGCGTCGAGGGGCGTTTCCCCTACCTCGATCACCGCGTCATCGAATTCGCGGGCGCCCTCGACCCGCGCCTGAAGATGCGCGTGCTCGACGAGAAGCACCTGTTGAAACGCGCCGTCGCCCAGCTGCTGCCGCCCGGCGTGCTGGCTCGCCCGAAGCAGCCCTACCGCACCCCGGACGGGCAGGTATTCGCGGCCGAGGGCATCGACCTCGTCGAAGACGCGCTGGCCCCGGCGGCATTGCGCCGGGCCGGATATTTCGACCCCGAACGGGTCGCACTGCTGTGGCGCAAGGTCCGCGCCGGGCGGGCGGTGAGCCAGAAGGACGGCATGGCCTTCATCGGGGTGCTGTCCACGCAGGTCTGGCACCGGCTTTTTGTGGAGCGGGTCACCGGCACCGGGCAGCGGACCGGCTAGAATTCCGCTCTGCCTGCCCGCGAAAGCGGCGCACAACACAACAAGGGCCGGGTACCAGCATGGTCGTCCACGAGCAGGTGCAACAGTACATTCTCGAGAACTTCCTGTTCAGCACGGACCGGAACCTTCTGGGGCTGGACGACTCGTTCCTGGAGCGCGGGCTCATCGACTCCACCGGTATGCTGGAAGTCATCCTCTACCTCGAGGAAGCTTTCGGTATCCAGATTGCCGACGAGGAGATGATCCCGGCCAATCTCGACTCGGTGCAGCGTATCGCCGAATACGTGCGCCGCAAGCTCGCCTGAGTCGCCGCCATGCTCATGGCGCGCAACGAGGCCTGCGCAGAGGGCGGCCCGCCCCGTGACGAGCCTGACGCGATGAACGCCACCCTGCCAGCCGACGCCCCGGCCAACCTCGTCGACGGCCTGCGCGCCGTGGCCGCAAAGCATGGACAGCGGCCAGCGCTGATCCAGGGGGCACAGCGCGTGTCCTATGCCACGCTCTGGTCCGACATCGTGCGCCTCGCCAACGCCTTCGTCGCGCTCGGCATCGCACCAGGCGAGCGCATTGCCCTGCTGCTCGACAACTCCCCGACCTATGTCACCGCCTGGTACGCCGCGCTCAAGGCTGGCGCCGTAGTGGTGCCGCTCAACACCGCACAGCGCGGCCGCGAACTCGCACGCTGCGTCGCGCATTGCGAGGCGCGCCTGCTGGTCGCTACCGCGGGGCACCCGGATCTCGCCGGCCTCGCCGGCGCGAACCCGGGGCTGCGCCACGTGCTGCTTGCTCCCGAGGCACGCCCAGGCGCTGCTGTTCCGGCCGGTGCCCAGGCGTGGCATTCGCTTCTTGCCACCGCCGCGACGTCGGATACCGGGCCGGCCGTGACCGCCGACCAGCCAGCCGCGATCCTCTACACCTCGGGCACGACCGGTGCGCCGCGCGGTGTCACGCTCAGCCACCGCAATCTCGTCACCAACGCACGGGCCATCCTCGCCTACCTGCCGCTCGACGAGCACGACATCGGCGGCTGCGTGCTGCCGTTCTACTACGCCTACGGCAATTCGGTGCTGCATACCCACCTCGCTGCCGGCGCCGCGCTGGTGCTCGAGAATTCCCTCACCTACCCACAACTGGTGCTGGAAGCGCTGGCGCGTGAACGCATCAGCGGATTCTTCGGCGTGCCCTCCACCTTCGCCGTGCTGCTGCAGCGCGTGGACTTCGCCGCCTGGGACCTGACCGCCCTGCGCCACGTCACGCAGGCCGGCGGTGCGATGCCGCCAGCGCTCGCCTCGCGCCTGGCGGCCGCTCTGCCCGGCGCAGAGCTCTATCTCATGTATGGCCAGACCGAAGCGACCGCCCGCATCACCTGGCTGCCGCCCGCGCGGCGTGCCGACAAGCCGGGTTCGGTCGGCATACCGGTTGCCGGACTCGAACTGCAGATCCGCGACGAACACGACCGGCCGGTGCCGCCCGGCACGCCCGGCGAGGTCTGCGTGCGTGGCGACAGCGTCATGCTCGGCTACTGGCACGACGCCACCGCCACCGCGCGCGTGCTGCGCGACGGCTGGCTGCACACGGGCGACGTCGGCACGCTCGATGCGGAAGGTTTTCTCACGCTCACCGGCCGGCGCTCGGATTTCATCAAGACCGGCGCGCACCGCGTGAGCCCTGTCGAGATCGAGCAGGTGATCGGTGAGCTGCCGGGCGTGGTCGAATGCGCGGTGGCCGGCATCGCCGACGAGACCCTCGGTGAGACCATCAAGGCCTTCGTGGTCGTCGCGCCCGGCGCCACGCTCGATGAGCGGCGCGTGCAGGCCCACTGCCGCGCCGAACTCGCCGCCTACAAGATACCGAAGGAGGTCGCGTTCGTGAGCGAACTGCCGAAAACCGGATCGGGCAAGGTGCGCCGCTTCCTGCTCGGCACGGAGCGCGCACCATGAGCAATCCGGTCACGGCACTCGATCCGCAGGCCATCTTCGCTCTCGACCATGCGCGGGAAGTCGACCGCATCGCCTCCGCGCTGCGCCACGCGCTGGCGCACGACCTCAACCGGCGCGGGCTGGTGGTGGCGATCTCCGGTGGCATCGACAGCTCGGTCAGCGCCGCGCTTGCGGTCGCCGCCGTCGGACCGCGCCGGGTGCTCGGCCTGCTGCTGCCGGAGCGGGTCACCGCACCGGAGAGCACCGCACGGGGTCGTGCCCTCGCCGAGCACCTCGGTATCGAACATCGTGTCGAGGACATCGCCCCGGCACTCGAGGCCCTCGGTTGCTACCGCAGCCAGGACGAAGTCTGCCGCGCCGTCTGCCCGCAGTACGGGCCGGGCTGGCGCTACAAGATCGTCATCGCCGGCGGCCTCGAGGGCCGCTACAACCATTTCCGCATCGTCATGAGCGATCCCGCCGGCGAGATGACCGAGGCGCGGCTCGAACTGCGGCACTACCTGCAGATGGTCGCCGCCACCAACTTCAAGCAGCGCGTGCGCAAGACACTCGAGTACTACCACGCCGACCGGCTGAACTACGCCGTCGTCGGCACGCCGAACCGCCTCGAGTACGACCAGGGCTTCTTCGTCAAGAACGGCGACGGCGCGGCCGACGTCAAGCCGATCGCGCACCTTTACAAGACGCAGGTCTACGCGCTTGCCCGCCACCTCGGACTGCCCGAGGCGATCTGCAGCGCCGTGCCGACCACCGACACCTACAGCCTGCCGCAGGGCCAGGACGAGTTCTACTTCGGCCTGCCCTATCCGCAGATGGACCTGGCGCTGTGGGCGTACGAGCACGGCGAGGCGGTCGAACGGCTCGCAGCGAGCCTCGGCATCTCGGCTGCGGCTGCACAGGCGATCTACCACGACATCGAAGCCAAGCGCCGCGTGGCGCGCTACCTGCACGCCGCCGCGATCCGCTGCTGAAGCTCGCCGGCGCTCAGCGCCAGGGCAGTTCGCGCCAGCGGTTGGAGAAGTACACGCTGTTGAAGGCCCACAGGCCCATGTTGAGGCTGAGCGGGATGTGGACGAGCCAGCCCCAGCGGGTGCGCGTCAACACGCCATAGCTGGCGATGGCCAGCCCGACCCCGTAGAGAACCGCCAGCCAGGACCAGGCGACGTAGCGGCCGACGACGATCAGCACCAGCCCGGCGAGCACGATGAATAGCCCGGAGCCGATGCCGCTGTAGCCGAGGAAATAGCCCCAGGTATAGGTCAGCGTCTCGGGCGCACTCGCGGCGAGCTCCCGGTTGCGTTTCAGTGCCAGCAGGTAGCTCGGCCCAAAGCACGCCGCCGCCAGCAGGAAGGGCACTATCACCATCAGGACGACCATACCGCTCACGACGTTCTCTCCATTACCGACCGGGCCGCGCTGCCCGGCATTGCCGGGCCAGGTCGTGATTCTGCACGAGCCCGCGGCGCGGGCAATGACCTGCAGCAGCGGACCACGTCGGGGCCGGGCCTGGCCACCCGCGCCCAGGCGTCCACCGGCACGATCCGCAGCCGGGGGCGCTCCGGGAACTGCCGCGCTGGCAAGGCGCATTGCAGCGACCTAGAATCCGGTCATCCGCGCAAGGCCAACGCGTCAGCCCGACAGGGCCGTTCCGCAGTTCTCCATGGGGAAAATTCACACCGGCATGAAGCACGCCCCGCAGACCGCGCATCTGCGCGGGGTCAATCTCGGCGGCTGGCTGGTGCTGGAGAAGTGGATGACGCCGAGCCTGTTCGCGGGGCTCGCCGCCACCGACGAGACGACATGGTGCGCCGAACTCGGCCGGGCGGCGCCCGCGCGACTGCGTGCGCACTGGAACTCCTTCATCACCCGCGAGGACTTCGCCTGGCTCGCCAGTGTGGGGGTCAACGCCGTGCGCATTCCGCTCGGACACTGGATCTTCGGCCCGCCGTATCCCTACCACCGCGCGTACGGCCTGGCACGACACCCGTTCGTCGAAGGCGGAGCCGACGTGCTCGACCGCGCTATGGACTGGGCGGCGGAGTTCGGCCTGCGCGTGGTGCTCGATCTGCATGCGGCCCCGGGTTGCCAGAACGGCTTCGACAACGGCGGCATCAAGGACGTCTGCGAGTGGCACACGAGCGAGGAGTACCTCGCGCACTCGGTGGAGGTGCTCGGGAAGCTGGCGGCCCGCTATCGCGGGCACGCGGCGCTGCACGCGATCGAGGTGCTGAATGAACCGCGCTGGGACGTGCCCACCGACCTGCTCAAGGACTACACCCGGCGCGCCTACGCGGCGATCCGCGCTCACTGCCGGGCGCAGGACGTCGCCGTCGTTTTTCACGACGGCTTTCGCACCCACCGGGAGTACCTCGGCTTCATGCAGCCGCCCGGGTTCGAGAACGTGCTCTTCGACGTACATCGCTACCAGTGCTTCAACCGCGAGGACATCGACCTCGACATCAACGGCCACGTGCACAAAGCCGGCGTGCTCTGGAAATGCGAGGCCGACGACATCCAGCGCGAACTCGGTCTCCCGGCGATCGCCGGCGAGTGGAGCCTCGGGCTCGATCTCAAGGTGGTGTCGCTCTGGGCCGAAGGGCCGTTCAACCACGCACTGGAGAGACTCGACACTTTCCGGGAGGCCGTCGCCTATCGCGCCTACGCCGCTGCCCAGTTGCTGGCGTTCGAGCACTACCGCGGCTGGTTCTTCTGGAGCTATCGCACCGAGACCACGCCAGCCTGGTGCTTTCGCGAGTGTGTCGAACGCGGCTGGCTGCCGGCGCGGTTTCAGTGAGGCGTGGCGCCGTCCGCCGGCGCTGCAAACAGCTGGCGGGCCTCGGCAATCCAGTCGAGCACGATCTTGCGGTCGTGCAGCCGTTCGAGCCCCGGATGGAAGCTGATGGTCAGCAACGCGGTATCCGGCAGCTCACGGTGCAGCATCTCGAGGATCATCTTTTCACCTTTGGGATCGAAGGCGCCGGTGGCTTCCTCCATGAAGATCCATCCAGGTTGCAGCAGCAGCGCGCGGGCGAAACTCAGCCGCTGCTGGGCGCGCAGCGGCAGCACGTGCTCCCAGTTGTCGCGCTGGTCGAGGCGCGGTAGCAGCCAGGCGAGGCCGGCGCACTCGAGCGCGCGGCGGATGCTGCCATCGCTGAAGGCGTTGCCCGGCCGCGGGTAGCACAGCGCGTCACGCAGCGACCCTTCGGGCAGGAATGGCCGCTGCGTCATGAAAAAGACACCGCCCTCCTCAGGCAGCAGCACCCTGCCGGTTCCCCACGGCCACAGTCCGCCGATGACCTTGAACAGGCTGGCGGTCACGGTCGGATGCCCCGTGATGAGCACGCGCTCGCCGCGGTGGACCTCGATGCTGAACTGCTCGAGCAGGATGCGACCGGCCGGCTCGGCGATGCACAGGTCCTCGATCACGAGCCGCGGACGGTCGCAGACCCCGAAGAAGATCCGGTGACGGTTCGGCGTGCGCGCTTCGGCATCGAGCCGGCGCATGTCCTGATACAACGACAGCACCCGGTCGGCCGAAGCGCGGCAGCGGGCGATCTCGCCGAGATTGTCCACCGGCCAGGACAGCGCCGAGGTCAGCCTCTGGAATGCCTGCGCAGCCTGCATCAGCACGCCGAGCGTCATCGCACCGGCGATGTACTGGGGCGCTGCCACCAGCATCGGGAACACGGGCAGCAGGGCCCCGTAGGCCGTGGAGAACGAGACAATACCCATGAAGGCGAGCGACTGGCGGTCCCAGTCGCGCACGATCTGTGCGAAGCGCGCTGCGGCTCCGCGCCGCTCCATCGGCTCCCCGTGGATCAGCGCGATGGCCTCGGAGCGTTCGCGGGCCCGGGCCAGCGCGAAGCGGAACGTGGCCTCAGCCGTCTGCAGGGCATTCGTCGTGCGCACCAGCGGCCGGCCGAACACCCAGCCGAGGGCGCTGCCGGCGACGGCATAGACGAAAGCGAGCGGCACCATGTACCCGGGAACGTCGATGGTGGTGCCCGGCACCCTGATGGTGCCGGATACCGACCAGAGGATCTCGACGAAAGACCCGAGGATGAGCAGGGAAAAGACCAGCGAATGCGCCAGGGCGATCGCGCTCTCGGTGGTGATGCGGATGTCCTCGGCGATGCGCCCGTCCGGGTTGTCATGCTCGCCCGCGCTGAACAGCAGCCGGTAGTGCCGGCCGCTCTCCATCCAGCGACCAACCAGCCGGTACGTCAGCCAGCGCCGCCAGTCGAGCTGCAGCCAGCGCTTGACCATGAGGTGCGCCGCCGTCACCCCGATCGAGATCACGAATATCAGCGCGAACACGCCGACCTGCACCAGCACGCCGCGCACCGAGCGTTGCTCGAGCGCATCGAACAGCGCGCGGTTCCAGTAGCTGCCCCACACGGTCAGCCCGACCTGCCCCATGGTGAGCACGAGGAGCAGCAGCGTCGCGCCACGGATCCGCCACTTCTGCTGGGAATTCCAGTAGGGCCCGGCGAGACGCACCATCTTGCGCAGGAAGCGGCGCCGTGCCCTGCGGCGGGGTGCCGGCAGTGCAGCCGTGTCGGCCAGGTCGGGGATGCGGGTGAGATCGGTCGCGGTTGCCGATCCCGGTTCGATGGTTGGCTCTTCCTGGTCAGTCATCAGCCGGTATCCCGCGTGTGACGGGTGCGCGTACCCCTGGTGGAGCCATGGGTGGACCAGGGGTCATGCCTGGCCGGTCAGGTCGGCGACGCCTGCGCCGCGCCCGGCCTGCTTCAGGATTGCACTGATCTGCGCGACCGCCAAGCGCTTTTTCATGGCAAATCCTCCGTCCTGATAGACTCGACCCCGCCGCTTGCACGCGCAGGGTGGGATGCGCGTCGCTGTGGGCGGTTCCTGCTGCGCAGTATGATCAGGCGGTTTTTCGCCTTTGTGCAGGGAGGGCCATCACCCCCTGCCGGTCCGGGCGATGGAGACGCATGTGCTTTCTATACGGTCTCAACGAGAACCCCAGGCAGTTGGTGCAGCACCGGTGATGCTGTCACGGCTGCGCACCACGGACGGGTGGTGGCGCAGCGCGCTTCCGGCAGCAGGGACGGGCACCCGGTGAAGGAGATCGCCATCCTCGGTTCGGGCATGGCCGGCTGCGGGGCCGCCTACCGTTTGCACCAGCAGGGCGTGCGCCCCGTCATGTACGACATGCACGACCACTACGGCGGCCACACGGCGTCCTACGAGTTCCCGGGCGGCTGGCTCTTCGACGAGGGCCCGCACGTCTCGTTCACGCAGGAGAAGCGGCTGCAGGACCTGTTCGCGGCCAACATCGGCGGCCGGTACGAGACCCTGTCGACCCGCGTCAACAACCACTGGCAGGGCCACTGGATCAAGCACCCGGCCCAGTGCAACCTCCATGGCCTGCCCACGGACCTGGTGACCCGCGTGCTGGTGGACTTCATCGCCGCCCAGCAGCGCCCCGAGGCCCCCGTGACCAACTACGAACAGTGGCTGCGGGCGAGCTACGGCGACGTCTTCGCCGAGACCTTTCCGATGCAGTACACCGTCAAGTACCACACGACGACAGCGGCCAACATGAACACCGACTGGATCGGGCCGCGCCTGTACCGGGCGTCGCTGGAGGAGATCCTGCGCGGCGCCCTGGCACCTGCCACCACCGACGTGCATTACATCAGCCACTTCCGCTACCCGAGCCGGGGCGGATTCAAGGCCTACCTCGATGCCTTCGTGGCGATGGCCGACCTGCGGCTCGACCATCGGCTGGTGCGCATCGAGCCGCGCGAACGCACCCTGCACTTCGCCAACGGTGTCACTGCCGGTTACGACGGCGTGGTGTCGTCCATCCCGTTGCCCGAGCTGGTGCCGATGGTGGCGGGTGCCCCTGCGACAGTGCGGGCAGCGGCGGCCAGCCTGGCCTGCACCGAAGCGGTCATCGTCTGCCTCGGCGTGGACCGGCCGGATCTCATCGACGCGCACTGGACCTACTTCTATGACCAGGACTACTTCTTCACGCGCCTTTCCACGCCGCACCTGCAGTCGCCCCACAACGTGCCTCCCGGCTGCGGCAGCCTGCAGGCCGAATGCTACTATTCGCGCAAGTACCGGCCGCTGGACCGCAAACCGGCGGACTGCATCGAGCCGGTGATCCGCGATCTCATCCGCTGCGGCGTGCTGCGGGAAAGCGACAGGATCCTGTTCCGGCACGTCATGCACATCCCCTACGCCAACGTCATCTTCGACCTGGACTCGGGTCCGGCGACGCGCCTGGTGCACGACTGGCTCGACGAGGCCGGCATCCGCTACTGCGGCCGTTACGGCGACTGGGCCTACATCTGGACCGACCAGTCCTTCGTCAGCGGCGAGAATGCCGCGCAGAAGGCCCTCGACGGAGCGGCCGGCCAATGATCCACGTACGCTGCAAGGCCGGCGACCTGGTGGAAGTCAGGCCGGCAGCGGAAATCCTTGCGACGCTCGACGAGAACGGTTGCGTAGACGGAATGCCGTTCATGCCCGAGATGCTGGCCTTCTGCGGGCGGCAATACCGCGTCTTCGCCAGCGCCCACAAGACCTGCGACAGCATCTACTACCGGCTCGGACGCATCATCGACGACGCCGTCTTCCTCGAGGACCTGCGTTGCGACGGCGCGGGCCATGCCGGCT
Organism: uncultured Chromatiaceae bacterium; assembly: GCA_964415505.1. Classification (GTDB taxonomy): domain Bacteria; phylum Pseudomonadota; class Gammaproteobacteria; order Steroidobacterales; genus QUBU01. Next base: position 24,068 of record CAYQAR010000019.1, read on the forward strand.
GCCAGGCGAAGTGCCTGCTCTTCTTCAAGCTGCACTGGCTCAGGCCCGTGGCACCGGTCCGCGACTGGCGCCTGAAGAACCGTCCACCGCCCCCGCCGGGCCGTGATGAAGCCTGGCTTCAGGCCACAGCCAGCGCCACAGACGGGAGCGGGGAAACCATCTACCGCTGCCAGACCACCGAGCACCTGCGGGCCACCAGGGAGTTCAAGCCGTTCAACCCGGGTGTCTTCCTCGCCGACCTGCGCTCGGGCAACGTCACCGTGACCCAGCTCGCGCGGGCGCTGCTCCTCCTGGTCACCTGGCACATCGCGCGGAACACGCGTTTCGCCTGGCGTTTCTGGAACGGCCTGTACGCACGCCTGCACCACTTCTTCTACCGGCGCGAGAGCCCGCACATCGACGGTACCATCCCGAAAGGCGCGCCGACCCCGGACGTGCGCACCGGGCTGCAGGAAGGGGAATACGCCAGGGTGCGGCCGCTCGCCGAGATCCAGCCGACGCTCAACGTCGGCAACCGCAACCGCGGACTGTCGTTCAACCCGGAGATGTCGCCCTACTGCGGCGGCACCTACCGCGTGGAGCGGCGGGTGACACGCATCATCGACGAGAAGACCGGGCGCATGCTGGACCTGAAGAACCCCTGCATCATGCTCGAGGGCGTCTATTGCCTGGCGCGCTACCACCCCGAGGCGCTCCTCTGTCCGAAGCGCATTCCGCAGTACTTCCGGGAAGCGTGGCTCGAGCGGGTCGATGGCCGCGAGTAGCGCGGATGACCCGGCGCCTTCCCTGGTCAGCATCGGCGTGCCGGTCTACAACGGCGGCAGCTATCTCGCCGGCTCGCTCACGTCGCTGACCGCGCAGACCTACCGCAACCTCGAGATCATCATCTCGGACAACGCCTCGACGGATGGCTCCACAGACGTCTGCCGCGAGTTTGCCGCCCGCGACCCACGGGTGCGTTACTCGCGGCTGCCGGAAAACATCGGCGGGGTGGCAAACCACAACCGCGTGCTCGAACTGGCCGGCGGCGAGTTCTTCATGTGGGCCTCGTCCGACGACATCTGGCTGTCGACCTACGTGGAGCGCTGCCTCGCCGAGCTGCGTGCGCATCCCGACGTGGTGCTGGTCTATTCCATCAACGCCCGCATCGATGCGGACGGCCGGGCCGGCGAGCCGATTCCGCCAGGCCCGCCGTTGGACGGTGACGATGTCGTGGAGCGCTTTGCCCGGCTCATGGACATCTACCGGCCCATCGAACCCTTCTACGGCCTCGTGCGGCACGGGGCCCTGCTGCGCTCGGCCCGCCTGACACGTCACCCGGGCTTCGACCGCATCGTGCTGGCTGAACTCGGCCTGCGTGGCAAGCTCCGGCAGATCCCGGCGCCGTTGTATTGCCGGCGCATTCACCAGCAGCAGTCCATCCGCGCGTATCCAGGCCTGCGCTCGCGTTACCGCTGGATCGATCCGGGACGCAGCCGCATGTTCCTCTGGCCCCATGTCGAGTACGCGCGCCAGTTCGCAGCAGCAGCCCTGCGCTCGGCGCCGGGCGCGAGGACGCGCGCAGCCTGCCTGTGGGAGGTGCTGCGCTGGTGCAACTGGCATCGCCGGGAGCTGTGGGCTGACCTGACAGGGACGGATCCGGCGTGAGCGGGGCGGAGGTCACGGTCATCATCCCGACCGTCGCCGACGAGAGGCGCGGGCAGACCATCTGGCGGGCGATCGACAGCGCCGGACCGCGCAGCGGAGCCGCCACGCGCATTCTCGTCGTGGTGAACGGCGCCCGTTTCTCGCCGCCGCTGGTCGAGCAACTGCGCAGGACGCCGGGCGTGGAATGCATCTACGTCGAGCAGGGCAGCATGCCGCTGGCGCTGCTGGCCGGCCGCCGCCTGGTGCAGAGCGAGTTCTTCGCCTTTCTCGACGACGACGACGAGTATCTGGAGGGTGGCCTGGCCGTCCGCCGCGAGGTGCTGCGCGGCGATGGGCGCGCCGCCTTCGTCATCACGGCCGGCTGGTTGCAGACGCCGGACGGCCAGCTTCCCCAGGGCAGCCTGATGGCCGCCGACATCGAGGCCGACCCGCTGGGCAGCATGCTCCGGGAAAACTGGGTGGCTACCTCGGCGTCGGGCCTGTACCGCACCAGTGCGGTCACGGCGGAAGACTTCGCGCAGATGCCTTCGTATCTGGAGTGGACCTACCTCGGCTTGCGCCTGACTGCGCGTCTGCCGTTCCGTTTCCTCGACACGCCCACCTACCGGCGCTACGACCTGCCCGGGACCGTGTCGAAATCCCGCGCGTACCATGCCGGCATGGTCTCGGCCCTCAAGGCGTCCCTGCAGCTGCCGCTGCCCGAGGACATACGCAAGGCCCTGCGGCGCAAACTCGCCACCGCCCACCACTCCCTGTCCGAAATGTTCCTCGACGAAGGAAACCGTGGCGCGGCTTGGCGCCAGCACCTGATCAGCCTGACGCAGCCTGGCGGCCTGCAATTCCTCGGCTACACGCGCTGGCTGCTGCTGCCGCGCCGGTGCCGACGCGTCTGACGCAACGCCCGGCCGCGGACGCCTGCAACAATCCCCCGTCAGCGAATATTGGAGATCGAATTCTTGACCGTGTCGTGCCGGGTCTTGAGCGCGCCACTCTGCGCGCTGAACCCGATCACGATCTGCACCTTCTGCGCTGGCGCCGCCTGCCGCACCTGTGTCTTGAGCGTGTCCTTGAGGCCCGATACGGCCTTTTCCACCACCACGGTCAGCTGGTACTCGCCATCGGCCAGCGGCTGGGTGATATCGATGCTGTCCGGTGAGGTACTGCGACTGGGCAGCGCTGCCGCCCGCCCGGTAGCCGCATAACCCGCAGCCGACGCGCCGCCCACGGGGGCGTGCGGGGCAGCCGCCGACACCGCCGCCGACAGGATGCCGGCACCTGGAACGACACCGCCAACACTCGCTGCCGCTTCCTTGCCAGGGCTTTCGTGCGGCTCGCCCCAGTGCTGCAGCGCCTGGCGTCCGGCCACATCCAGCGGCACGATCCGCAGCCCTGCGAGGTCGGCACGAAAGCCCTCGCCGTCGGGAAAAGCGACCAGGCAGGCCTCCGGGGTACAGCCGATCTCGATCGCCATCGCACCCTGCGCAACCGCATTGCCCGCTGACTGCATCCCGGTACTCAGCTTCTCACCGAAGGTTTTTCCCTGGGTCTGCCTGGGCGTAGTCACGTTCATCGATAGGCGGTTCGGCAGCGCATTGTCACCCGCCGCCATGACCGGACCCACCAGCAGCATCGCCACCACACCGACTGACATGCCTGTCTTCATGCGCCACCTGTTGTTTGTCGTGCCCACCGGCTGCCTCCAGGGGTCAGCCGCAGTCGCCCATCCGTATAACGGCCCGTCGCGTCAGAGGTCGAGCTCCTTTTCCAGGTCGTCCTGTTCCTTCTTGAACTCCTCCTGGCGGTTCTTCTCGTCCGTTTCGGCGTCGGCTTCGCGACTGGCGCGCAGTTGCTCGGCGCGCTTGCTGTCGCCGGCGATCTCGTAGAGCTCGGCCGCGGCGGCCCAGTCCTTGCCGCCGGCGAGCTTGTCGGCAAGAGCGCGTGCCTTGACGCGGACCGCAGGCTCCTTGTCCTTGCGGCCGGCGAAGTCGTAATAGGCGAGCGCCTGTTCGAGCGCGAAGGCGTAATCGAGCGCGGCATACTCGTCGCCACGCTTGACCGCCCGGGCGACGACGGTGGCAGCCACCTCATCACCCCCGAGGCGCAGCCAATCGCGGGCCTCGTCCAGCAGGTCGCGGCGCGGCTTGCGCACGGCATGGGTCTTCGCCTCCTCGGCCAGCAGCCGCTCCGCCTGCTGGCGCGACTGCCCCTGCACAGCGCTCACGCCATCGGCGAAATCGTGGCGCTGCATGAAAGCGAGCTTCTCGGCGGCGAGCTTCCGGTTGGCAGGCTCCGCAGCGAGCTGCTTCAACCCGACGCGGCGCGCATCGTCGAAAAGCTCGACTTGCTCGAAGTAACCGAAAGCCGCAGCGAGCTTGCCGCCCGACTCGGCATGGCGTCCGAGCTGCCCGGCCACGCGGACCGACAGGGCCTTGGCCGCCTTGGCGTCGCCGCAAAAGCGCACCTCAGGACCGGTGGCGAGGCGCAACGCACCGGCCAGGTCGCCTGCCTTCTCGGCGGCCTGCGCACGCGCGAGCGCGGCATCGCCGGCGCGATGCTCCTCCCGGGAGCAGACGTCGTCGGCGCGCAGCGGGGCGGCAACGAGCAGCGCGGCTGCCATCAGCAGGGTCGTGGTGGTCGTGCGCATGCAATCCTCCCGTGTGGTCAACGGATCTTGTCGATGGCGTCCCTGAGCGTGCCGAGGCCGAAGCCCTTCTTCTTCGGTGGTGCTTCGTCCTCCGGCGCTTTCTCCGTGTCTCTGCCTGCGGGCACCCCGGCACTGGTGTCAGGCAGACCGAGCGCGCCCTTGGCCGCACCGAGCCCCAGGCCGACAGCCATGCTGTTGTAGCCCTCGGGGATCTCGAAGAGGTCGGCGGCCTGTGGGCCGATCTCGATATTGCTCAGTTCGCGTTTCAGACGCATCTTGCCGTCTTCATCCTTGGCGAGCATGTCCATTTTCACCGGGATGCCTTCGGCCGTCGTCCACCAGAAGCCGCCCATCTTCGAGCCGTCCTTGCCGGTCATCACGACCTTCTGCTTGATCGTGTCGAGCCCGGCCAGCCGCTCGGGGCCGACGACAGTCATCACGGCATCATAGGATTCCGGATCGGCAGCCGCCCTGCCGGACGGATCGGGCTCACCGGCGTTCATCTCCATGTACATGTGCTCGGCCGGCATCAGGATCCAAATCTTCTTGAGGTCGTCGCGGCGGATCGTGACCATCGACACGCCGTCGGCGCTGGCATCCTCGCGGCGCTCCTTGCCAGGCACGACGAACAGCTTCCCCTGCATGGCTCCCTCGGCCGTCTCCATGACGTAATCGGCCGAGTAGGACACCTGCGGCCCTTCGGCACCGGCTGGCACCGGGGCGACGACGGTCGCGGCGAGCAGGACGGCTACCTGGATGAGTGTTCGCATGAGATGACTCCTCGCCTGTGCGGTACGCCCGGAAACTATAGGCCCAACAGGGCCCGGCCGCATCCCCGCCCGGGGGGTCCGGCCGCCTCGAACGGCTTCCCTCTGCCGCGAGCATATACCCGGTCGCAGGAGCAACCTGCAAGGACGTGCCCGAACGCCACATCGACCCGGCGCATCGGGTCTTCGACGAGCCCATGGCCGCATCGCTGGTGAGCTGCGCGGGGATCGCCGAATGTGCGGGACTTGTCCCTGACGCCGTGGCAGTATTTCCCGGGATTCGTGACCCGGCCGCGAAACAGACAATGAAAGGGGCAGGCCGATGATGTGGCGTGGCAGGTGGTTGTTTCTCATCGTCGTGGCGCTGTGGCTCGCGGCCTGTGCTTCGATGCAAGGCCGGGATCCGCTGAAAGTCACGGTCGCGGGCTTCGAACCATTGGCGGGCCAGGGGCTCGAACTGCGCATGATGGTGAAGCTGCGCGTGCAGAATCCCAACGACGCGGCGGTGGAATACAACGGCGTCGCGGTCGACATGGAGGTCCAGGGAAAGAGCTTCGCCAGTGGCGTCAGCAGCGAAACCGGCAGCGTGCCCCGCTTTGGTGAGGCCGTTGTCAGCGTGCCCATCACCATCTCCGCGTTCAGCATGGTGCGACAGGCGATGGGCATGATGGGCGGCAGCGGCAGCGGCACCGGCACCGACAAGATCCGGTACGAAATGAACGGCAAGCTCAGTGGCCCGGCCTTCGGCGCCACCCGTTTCTCCACCAGCGGCGAGTTCGATCTGCCGACCGGAGCCGCTGGCGGACCGGACTGAGCGCGCTGTAACGCCGGCCGCCTGCGCGAGCCGTCATGGCCCGCTGGAGCAGCATCGCGATCAGTGCATCGCCGCTGAGGCTGGTGATGCCCCCGAAGACGAAGAACAGCGCGAACACGAATACGCGCAGGCGTGCGGCGTCGCTCGAGGGAAGCTGCCCGGCCAGAGCATACGGAACCACGCGCCTCAGGCGCGTCCGCCCCACTCCTTCAGCATCGTGCCGTAGCGCTGCTCGACCTCCGCCAGCACATCGGGAAAGGCCTGCTCCAGCAGTGCACGGTTGGTGGACGGGAACCGGGCGCGCCCGCCCTCCTCCGGCAGCTGCCGCGTGGCATCGATGACAATCTTGTCCGTCTTAAGCTGCCCGGACAGGCTCGGGTCGGTGATGAGTCCGCGCTGGCCCTCCAGCGTCCGGATGGCCTTGAGCGACTGCCAGCGCGAGCCGAGCGCGAACATCACCTCGCGCCGGTCCATGACGTCGATGTCCTTGTCGACCACGATCACGATCTTGGCGATGGGCACGACCTTCGCGATCGCCATGCCCGCCTTCATCCCCTCACCCGGTGCCGTCTTGTCGACGCTCACCACGTAGACGCCCATGGTGTCCTGGTGCAGGCAGGTCTCCACGACCGCCGGAACCTGCAGGCGCAGCAGGTAGTCGGACAGCGCTTCCGAAGGCGCGGTGACCATGCCCCGCTGCAGGCCCGTGTACATGTTGACGACCCAAGGATCGCGGCGATGCGTGACGCAGCTGACGTTGAGGAAGAAGTTCTCCTCCTTGCGCGCGCCGAGATACCCGAACATCTCGCCGAAAGGTCCTTCGGGCTGGCCCGGGACCTGCAAAGGGACCTCACCCTCGATGATCATCTCCGAGTGCGCGGGCACGAGCAGGTCACTGGTTTCGCTCCTTACCAGTTCGAGCGGCTTGCGACGGAAGCCGCCGGCGACGGCGACCTCGTCGATCGGCCGGTCGCCGAAGCGCGGGACGACACGCGAGCAGCTGATGAACCAGACGACGGGATCCTGGCCGAGCGCAATGGACACCCGCGCGAATTCCTCGCCGCGCTTCCTCGCCGCCATCAGCGCCTTCCAGCCCGCCTGGTTCTCCTCGGGATTCAGCCCGAGCAACCGCGGACCCTTCAGCTGGCAGCGGTAGGTGCCGAAGTTGTTGCCGAGCACCGGATCGTGCGTGAAGACCGAGGTCGCATTGATGTAGCGACCCGCGTCCGCCGGATTCGTCTGGATGAAGGCGAACTTCGTGAGGTCGATGTCATCGCCCTTCAGCACGACCTCCTTGCACAGGGCACGATCGCGGGAAACGATGACCGGCGGGATCTGCGGATAAGCACCCTTGTTCTGCTTCAGGATCTCCCCGAGCCTGGCCTTGGCGCGGCGGTAGGACGCCTTGCTGTCACCCGGCGTGAGAGGCTCGCCGAGCACGATCGAGTCGGTCGCCAGATTGGCCTGCAGCAGGTTGAGCAGCGGACCCTTCACCCACCGCCCGTCGATCTTCACGCGCTCGATCAGCAACGCCGGCACGCCTTCGAAGCCGTAGAGATCATTGGCCCGGCAGACCAGGCCGGTGGCCTCGTAGCGGTCCTGGTCCAGCTCCGGGATCCGCAGCAGCAGGCCGTTGGCCTCCAGCGCCGCGACATAGTCGCGCAGCGTATCGAAGGGCGGCCTGGGTACCGCACCCGTGGCTGCCGAACCTGGCAGTCCACCAGCGGACGATGCGCTGCCGGTTGATGCACAGCTGCCGGCAGCGAGTGCTGCGAGCGTGGTGCCGGCAGCCAGAATGTCGCGTCGGGACAGGGGAAGATCGGTCATGGCAGGACGCTCCGGGGCCGGCGTTTCTGGATCGCTGGCCGAGTAGAGCGCCGGGTGAAGCCGATTGCAAGCCACCACGGCGACCGCCCGCCTCACGCCGGGACTTGCGCCCGCCAGGCGGGCGGTTCAACGGTGTCGCTGCCTCAGCAGTTCGCGGCTGGTGCCTTCCGCGCGAACGGCGACGTGCCGTGGCAACGGGAAATCACGGCCGGGCTGACGGTACGCTTTTCAGCCGGCAGGTCCCGCTCACTGGTCCAGGGCACGCGGACCCGGGCGCCTTCGGCGAATGCCCGCCCCGGCCAGTGCCAGCCCGGTGAGCATGAAGAGCGAGGCTGCAGGCAAGGGCACCGGCGATGCCCACTCGACGTCGAGGGGCTCGCCGGTATTCAGGTCGATCAGCGTCCCACCGAGTGTCGCCGGCAGCAGCCACGTCAACTGGTATCCGGCGTCGTCGAAATCGACGGTGACGAGGCCGCCATTGCTGGTGACGTTGGTCTGGAGTAGTCCGGAGAGTCTGAAGACCTGGTTGGGACCGAGCGTCAGGCCGGGCATCAGCAACGTCACATCCAAAGCCGTGGCCGTATCAACAGCGACCGAGATCTGCGCCCCGCCGCTCGTGGAGGGGTAAGACGCGCTGGTGCTGGAACCCGCGCCGCTGGTGACGAGCGTCTTGGCAAATGTGGCCGTACCGGGAACCGGGCCACCTTCGAGGGAGAGCACCGCGGTCGCCATCCCTATGTTGCCATCGACGGACATGGGCGGTGGGAGCGGCACCGACAACGTGCCGGCGACGCGCGCAGAGATGTCGCCCGGATTGATCGTGAACGTCGACGTCCCATCGTCGGGCACCCAGCGGATCTGCACGAGCGAGAAGGCCGCGTAGGCGTGGAAATTGCCGCTGTCGACGTAGGACATGGCGGCAAACCGGCCGGTCGAGAGGTTGGCCAGGCCGGCGAAGCCGGGTCCCGACTCCTCGGCGACGAGCGGGTAGTGCACCTGCTCGGTTCCGCTGGGCCACTGCACGGAGACGAAACCGGCGTAGGCCGGCAAGGCCATGAAGGCGGCAAGCGTGCCCGCCAAGCGACATAATCCTTCTGTCATGGTTGTTCTCCGGACTATAGACGTTGGCAGGTACCCGTTTAGCGCTTGTTTAGCGGCGCGGCAATAACCCATGTTAAACCGCGTGGTCGTCTCCGATGGTGGCCTGCACGATGACCTCGGCAAGCTCATGCTTGCGAGCGGCTGTGGTGTCGACCTCGATGCCAGCAAACTGCCGTTTTCGCGAACGCTGCTGGCCAGTGTCGGTCACCGGCATCGGCCGGGCGCATCGCCGCGCCGGGCTGCGCTGGTGCCTCGACGGAGCCGAAATCCGGTTCCGGGACCGGACGTTCCGGCATTTCCGATAACCACAATGCCGTGCGGACCTGGGCTGCTGCCCTAGAAAGCCAGGATCCCCTGGACCATTGGCACCCAGCCGTCCAGGCCGGACGTGTAGGGGGTGAAGGTGCCGCTATAGGGTGCGTCGTGAACGCGCATCAGCTCTGCATTGACCCAGGCCCGCTCGGTCGGCACGAAGTGCCACTTCAGGCCGGCGGCGTACTCCCAGGAGTCGCCGAATTCCCCGTTGACCCGCGAACCCCGGCCGTAGACGGCCATTTTCTCGGGTAAGACGAAATAGCTCGCTGACCACTCGAAGCCGTGGTCGAACATGGAACTGAGCGGCAGCGGTCCGTCGGCCCTGAAGTCGTCTACCCGCCGGAAGTAATACTGCCCGTTGAGCGCGAGCCCCTTCCATTTCAGTCCGGAATCGATCGCCCACATCCTGTAGGTTGCTTGGTCGACCGTCACTCCCGGTGCAAACGCGCCGGTCGCGAACGTCAGGATGCCGTCGGAGTTGTGCATGGAGGTGTTTTCGGGACTCGACTGGTCGAGGTTCGAGAAACGGTCTTCGCGGGATCTCGTGAACGACGTGCCAAGGCGGATGCGGACTTTGTCGGTGGCGAAATAGTCGTCGTACATGTTGCGGGACTTGCCGGGCTCGCTGTAATCCCCCAGTGGTTCCCACCAGACGCTGCCGGAGTACATCACGTTCTCGTCGATCTTGCTCGCCGAGAGGCTCAGGGTATTGAGGCCATTACCGATGAACGCCATGTAATTCAGGCCCTCGATCGGCTCGCCTTTCGCCCAGATTCCCTGCGTGAAGCCGGGACGAAAGAAGTTGTCCGCCATGCTTCTGTCGCTGGCCGTGAAAAACGGGAATGTGTCGACAAGCGAGCGGCTGCCCGGAACGCCCGTGTAGCCTCCCGTCAGCGTGAACCCCTTGTTGAATTCCCAGCCGATCGTCCCGGCCACGATGATCGAAGCGGCGCCGGCGGATGTCCACACGGTGCTGCTGTAACGCAACCTCGGATCGAAGATGTAACCGCCAAGGATGAACATCGTGCGGTTCACCGTGATGTCATTGCGTGTATTGACTTCGTAGACATTGCCGAGGTGGTCGGTGAAGCTGTCCTCGGAATCCGTCGAGTTGAGATACCGGACCTGCGTGTTCAGGTTGAACTTCAGCAGGAAGGGTACCGAGGCGTCGCCGGGCGCCTGCCAGACGACTATCCCGTCCTGGTAACGATCGGTGAGGTTGCGCGTGACCTGCTGCGCGAAACTGGCCGGCACGGCAACCGGAACCTCCCCGGCCGCCACAGCCGCTGGCGGCCCCGGGGACGGTGCCGCTGCCGGCGGTGGTGCGATGGGTGCCGCAGCCGCGCCTGGGATTCCCGGGGGCGATCCTGCGTCATGGCCGCGCTGCAGGTCCTTGACCAGTTCGAGCAGCACCTTCTGCTGCTCCTCCAGCCTGCGAAGCTGCTCCCGCATGGCTGCGTTTTCCGACTGCAGGGCCCTGACGTCGCTCTGAACGTCGGTGGGCTGCCGCTCTTCCGCACTTGCGGGCGGCGCGAGCAACGTGGCGGGCGAGCAAGTCAGGGCAACCAGGACACCGAAGTGTGTGCGCCGCTTCAAGTTGAGTCGATCCAGCCAGCCGCGGGACAGGTGCTGAGTTGTACCACGGGACGGCTATCGCCGTCGAAGGCTGCTGCCCGCGCTATCCTTTGACCAGGCGCACCATGTCGCTCTCCACCCGCCATTCTCTGCCACCCGAAGTCCTGCGTACGCCGTTGCACTGGTTGCCCTTCAGCCTCGGCGCGGACCTGCTGCCGGTGGCGCCCGGCACCCGGGGCTCGCTAAAGACCATGGATGTACGGATCGCCTGCCGAAACCGCTTGCCTCGTTGGTACCCCGACCGCGATTCGAACGCGGGACCTTCCGCTTAGGAGGCGGACGCTCTATCCCCTGAGCTATCGGGGCGCCGTGGAGGAACGCCGGGCATTCTAGCGCGGGAGGTCGCGGCGGGAGGAAACGGTCGCTGGTGGAGGTCGCGACTGGCGTCGCTCCTACAAGGGGGCGGTGGCGGGGCGGTAGACTGGCGGCATGCGACCGGAACGCTTTGCGAAACTGCAGGCGGTGCTCGACCGGCGGCAGCCGGATCTCACGGTACTCGCCGAGGACGTGCACAAGCCGCACAACATCGCCGCGATCCTGCGCACCGGCGACGCGGTGGGCATCACCGGGCTGCACGCGGTCTCGCCGGGCGGCGAGTTCGCCCGCCACCGCGGCATTTCCGGCGGCAGCCGCAAATGGGTGCGCCTGCATCTGCATCGCGACCTCGAGGCCGCTGTCAGCGAACTTCAATCATCTGGATTTCATATAGTTGCCGCTAATTTATCATCCAGATCCACCGACTACCGCAGCTGGGATTTCACCCGGCCGACAGCCCTCATGCTCGGCTCGGAGCTGCTCGGTGTTTCCGCGCAGGCGGTGGGGCTCGCGGAGGGGGAGCTGCACGTGCCGATGCGCGGGCTGGTGGCTTCGCTCAACGTGTCGGTGGCCGCGGCGGTGATCCTCTACGAAGCGGCGCGCCAGCGCGAGGCAGCCGGGCTCTACGAGCACTGCCGCCTCGACCCGGACACGCGCCGGGAACTGCTCTTCGAGTGGTGCTACCCGGTGGTGGCACGCCACTGCCGCGCGCGTGGCCTGCCCTACCCTGCGCTCGACGCCGAGGGCTTCATGGCGTCGCGGGAACCGGCGCGGTCGTTGCGCTCGGTTCTGCGGGGGCGAGGTAAGGCTCCCCATACTTCAGGCGCAGCGTCTTGACCTTGCCGTACCAGGGAATGCTGACGACGTAGAGATTGTCGTGCTCGGTGGCGGCGATCGGCGACACCTTCTTGCTGCCGTGGAGTTCGCGGATCAGCAGCGACAGCGGCTCGGGGTGCGTCACCACCAGCACGATCTTGCCTTTCCAGTCGCCGAGGATGCGCTCAAGCAGGCCCTTGACGTCGGTGACATCGACCACATGGACCGGCAGGCGCAGCGCACGCGCGAGCGGCTCGGCGGTTTCCTGCGTGTGGCGGTACTGGGTGGCGAAGATCGCGTCGACCCCGGTGACGACGTCGGCCCGGCCGAGTACGCGCGCGAGTTCCTCGGCGCGCGCCTGGCCGGCAGCGGACAGCCCCGGGTTGCTGCCGATTCCGGCGTCGCTCCCGGTCTCGGCGTAACGCACGAACATGACGGTGGTGGTCGCCTGTGATTCGAAGAACCAGGCGAGCGCGAAGGCGAGCATCAGGAACAGCAGCACCGCGGCCTGGCGGCGCAGCCGGCGCCGGCGCCGGCGCCGCTCCTCGGGATTCATGCCCGCCCCCGCTGATCATTCCCCTGCATGGGGCTGCATTCTACCGGCGCGGCCGCGCCGAGGTCACGGCGGAACCGCCTCAGGCGAGGCCCATTTCGATGAGCGAGAGCGTGGCCGGGGCCGGCAGCGGCGTGATGCCGAGCAGGCTCAGCCCGGCCTCCCCGGCAAGCGTGCGGAACTCCTCGCCGGTGCGCTCGCGCCCGCCGGTGAGCGCCATGATGTTGACGTCGAGGAACTTGTTCGGGTCGGGCTCGTTGCCGGCTTTCATGACGGCGTCGATGACCAGCAGCCGCGCCTCGCCCCGCAGGGCTTCGCGGCAGGCCTCGAGGACGGCGAGTGCGTCGGTGTCGTCCCAGTCATGCAGGATGCGCTTGAGCAGGTACAGGTCGCCGCCGGGCGGGACGCTGCGGAAGAAGTCACCGGCCACGGCTTCCCAGCGACCGGCGAAGCGCGGGTCGGCGAGCGCCTCGGGCGCGGCCACCACCTGCGGCTGGTCGAGCAGTACGCCATGCACCGTGGCATGGCACTCGAGCACGGCGGCGAGCAGCCCACCCTGGCCGCCGCCGACATCGACGACCCAGGGGTAGCGCTCGAAGGGATAGCTCGCGGCGATCACCGGGTTCTCGTCCTGCGAGACCCGCGCCATGGTGCGGTCGAAGGCGCTGCCCAGTTCGGGCTGGCCGGCGAGGAAATCGAAGAAGGCACGGCCATGGGCAAGTTCGAAAGCCGGGTCGCCCGTGCGCAGCATGTCGGGCACGCGTTCGTAGGTATGCCAGATCAGGTCCTGCCAGGGACGTCGCAGGCGATCGCGCACCGAGCCGGACACACCGACGCGCAACCCTTCGGCGCGCCGCGTCAGGTGAAAACGCCCGGCCTCGTCCTCGCGGAAGACGCCGTGCGCAGCGGCGAAGCGCAGCACGCGATAGAGCGTTTCCTCGTGCAGGCCGGCGCCGGCAGCAAGCTCCGCTGCAGTGCGCGGACCCGGGACGAGGCGGTCGGCGATGCCCTGCTCGGCCAGCGCGCCGAGGCAGCGCAGCAGCAGGGTGTGGGCGTTGAGCTGCTGCAGGAAGGCACCGAGCTCGGTGCTGGTGTCGTGTATTCCACGGGGGCTCATGCCGGACGTGTCCGACACGGAACTGGCGGAGAGGGAGGGATTCGAACCCCCGAGGGACGTGAGTCCCTAACGGTTTTCAAGACCGCCGCATTCGACCGCTCTGCCACCTCTCCGGATCCCTCCCTGGTCCGCAAACGTTCCCGGCTTATCGCGGGACGGGAAATTGTCCCCGTTCGTGCCGCCCGGCCGCAAGCACCGCCGGCGTGTCGCCTCAGGGCGCCTGCGGCGGCGCGAGCCCGGTCGCCTGCGCCACGAAGGCCCATTGGTCGGCATACTCCTCGACGAGCTTGCCGAGCGCGGCGCCGGCGCCGTGGCCAGCCCGCCGTTCGATGCGGATCGGCACCGGGCTGGCGCAGTCCTGCGCGTACTGCAGCGCTGCGGCGTACTTGTAGCTGTGCCAGGGGGCGACGCGGTCGTCGTTGGCGTCGGCGATCACCAGCGTCGGCGGGTAGCAGGTGCCGGCCACGGTGTTGTGCAGCGGCGAGTAGCGGTGGAGCGCCTGGAACTCCGCCGGCACCTCGCTCAGCCCGTAGTCGCTCGACCACTGTCGCGCATTGGCGCTGGCGAGCTGGTAGCGCAGCATGTCCATCACACCCACCGCCGGCACGGCGGCGGCGAACAGCTCCGGACGCTGGTTCAGCACCGCGCCGACGAGCAGCCCGCCGTTGCTCGCGCCCCAGATGGCGAGCTGCGTTCGGCTGGTATAGCCGCCGGCGAGCAGCCATTCGGCGGCTGCGATGAAATCGTCGAACACGTTCTGCTTGGCGAGCCGCGTGCCGGCCTCGTGCCAGGCCTCGCCGAACTCCCCGCCGCCGCGCAGGTTCGCCACCGCGAGCAGTCCGCCGGCCTCGAGCCAGGCGGCGCGCGCGGCGGAGTACGCGGGCAGCAGCGTGACATTGAAGCCGCCGTAGCCGTAGAGCACGGTCGGCAGCGGCCGCTTGCCAACCGGCAGGTCGCGGCGATGCACGAGGGTGAGCGGCACTTCGGTGCCGTCGCGGCTGCGGTAGCGGAACTGGCGGGCGACGTAGGCGCCCGGGTCGATCACGCCTGCCGGCACGCGCCAGGGCGTGACGCGACCGCTCGCGGGCTCGTGGCGGTAGACACCGCGCGGTGTGGCGTAGTCGGTGTAGGCAAAGAAGGTCTCGGTAGCGTGCGCCTCGCCGGCGAAACCCGCGGCCGTGCCGGCACCGGGCAGGGCCACCTCGCCCTGCGCGCGGCCGTCGCGCGCGAAGACGCGCACGCGCGTCCGCAGGTCGGCGACGTACTGCACCAGCAGCCGGCCGCCGACCAGCGTAGCGCCGGTGATCGCCTCCGGCGCCGCGGGCACCAGCTCGCGCCAGCGGTCCGGCGCCGGGCTGCGGATGTCGACGGCGATCACGCGGCCGGTGGGCGCAGCCTGCGTGGTGTGCACGTAGAACACCGGCCCGTCGTTGCCGATGAACTCGTAGCGTGCGTCCCAGCGATCGAACAGGCGCTGGACACCGACCTGCGGCGCGGCGAGGTCGAGGACGTACAGGCCGCTCGCCTGGTAGCCGTCCTCGACACGGATGACGAGGTAGCGGCCGTCCTCGGTGGCGAGCGGGTACGGATTGCGGGTCGCGTGGTCGTCGATCGCGTACACCAGCCGGTCGGCGGATTGCGGGGTGCCGGTCGCGTGGTACCAGATCGCAACCTGGCGACCGTCGTCCCAGCCGCCGCCGCTACGCTCCGGGTAGCGGCTGTACCAGAAGCCGCGGCCGTCGCGCGCCCAAGCGATGTCGGTGAACTTGGTGCCGTCGAGGACCTCGGGCAGATCGCGCCCGGCGGCGACGTCGTGCACCTGCCAGCGGGTCCAGTCGCTGCCGCCGTCGGCGAGCGCATACGCGAGATGACGACCGTCGGGAGCAAGTTCGTAACCGGCGAGCGACACCGTGCCATCGGCACGCCGGGCAAGCGGATCGACGACGAGACGCCCGCGCGCCGCCGGGTCGGCGCTGACCCACAGGCTGTCCTGGTCATCGCTGCCGCGGTTCCAGGTATAGGCGTAGCGGCCGGCGCGCAGCTGCGGCACGCCGAAGCGCTCGTAGTCGATGAGGGCACGCAGCCGCGCGCGAAAACCGGCACGTCCCGGCAACGCCTCGAGCACGCTGCGCGCGTACGCGTCCTGCGCCGCCATCCAGGCCTGCGTCTGCGCGCTCGCGGTATCCTCGAGCCAGCGATAGGGATCGGCGACGCGCTCGCCGTGGTAGTCGTCGACCTGGTCACCGCGGCGCGTGGGAGGCGGGCCTGCGGCGGCGGTGAGAGCCAGCACGGCAGCAAGCGCGGCGACGGCAGTGGCAGCGCGCACGCTCAGCCCGCCGGCGGCCCGATCAGCGCCTGGCCGCCGAGGTACGGACGCAGCGCCTCGGGTACGACGATGGCGCCGTCGGCGCGCTGGTAGTTCTCCATCACCGCCACGAGCGCACGGCCGGCGGCGACACCCGAGCCGTTGAGCGTGTGCACGAGCTCGGGCTTGCCGGACGCCGGGTTGCGCCAGCGTGCACCCATGCGCCGCGCCTGGAAGTCCGTGAAGTTGCTGCACGAGGAGATCTCGCGGTATCGGCCCTGCCCCGGCAGCCAGACCTCGAGGTCGTACGTCTTCGCCGAACCGAAGCCGATGTCGCCGGCGCATAGCGCTACCACACGGTAGGCGAGCCCGAGCCGCTGCAGGATCACCTCGGCGTGACCGGTGAGCGCCTCGAGCGCGGCGTCGGAGTCCTCCGGGCGCACCACCTGCACCAGCTCGACTTTCTCGAACTGGTGCTGGCGGATCATGCCGCGGGTGTCCTTGCCGTAGGAGCCGGCCTCGGAACGGAAGCACGGCGTGTGGGCGGTGAGCTTCAGCGGCAGCTCGCGCGCCTCGAGGATGCGCTCGCGCACGAGATTGGTGAGCGGCACCTCCGCGGTCGGGATCAGGTAGTACTTCGCCTCGCCCTGCACCGCGAACAGGTCGGCCTCGAACTTCGGCAACTGGCCAGTGCCCTCGAAGCTCGCGGCGTTGGCGAGGTACGGCACGTAGGCCTCGATGTAGCCGTGCGCCGTGGTGTGCGTGTCGAGCATGAGCTGGATCAGCGCCCGCTGCAGCCGCGCGAGCGCACCGCGCATCACCGCGAAGCGCGCCCCGGCGATCGCACTGGCCGCCTCGAAGTCGAGCAGGCCAAGCCGCGTGCCGAGATCGACGTGGTCGAGCGGCGTGAAATCGAACGTCGGCGGCTGGCCCCAGCGGCGCAGCTCGCGGTTGGCGCCCTCGTCGCGCCCGTCCGGCACCGACTCGTGCAGCAGGTTCGGCAGCCCGAGCTGCAGCGTCTTGAGGTGACCCTGCACGCCGTCGAGCTCGGTCTCGGCGGCGGCGAGCGCACCGCCGAGGTGCTCGACCTCGGCGAGCAGCGGGGCGATATCGCTGCCCTGCGCCTTGGCGCGGCCGATGCCTTTCGACTTGACGTTGCGCTCGTTGCGCAGCTGCTCGACGCGCAGCTGCAGCTCGCGGCGGCTGTCCTCGAGCGCGAGGTAGGCGTCGACATCGAAGGCGAAGCCGCGCCGCGCCAGGTTGTCGCGCACGCGCGCCGACTCGGTTCGCAACAGGCGGGGGTCGAGCATGGACGGATCACTCCGGCGCCGGTGGCGCCCTGCACGGCGCGCATTCTAACCGCTGCCGCCGCCCGCCACCGCCCAGGGGCGGCCAGCCGCCCGGCTGCGGCTCAGGGTCTGCCGGAACTGCGTGCGGCGCGGTTGCGCTCGCGCAGCTCGCGCAGCTTCTCGGCGATGCGCCCCTCCATGCCGCGCCCACTCGGTTCGTAGTAGCGACGGCCGGCGAGTTCCGGCGGCAGGTAGCATTCGCCGGCGGCGAAGGCGTCCGGCTCGTCGTGGGCGTAGCGGTAGCCGGCGCCGTGGCCGAGGCTCTTCATGAGCTTTGTCGGGGCGTTGCGCAGCTGCGGGGGCACCTCGAGCGAACCGTGGCCGGCAGCGTCCTCGCGGGCGGCGCCGAAGGCGACGTACACCGCGTTGCTCTTGGCCGCACAGGCGAGGAATACCACGGCCTCGGCGAGCGCGAGCTCGCCTTCCGGGCTGCCGAGCCGCTCGTAGGCATTCCAGGCCTCGAGCGTGAGCGTGAGCGCGCGCGGGTCGGCCAGTCCGATGTCCTCCGTCGCCATGCGCACCAGGCGGCGCGCCAGGTAGCGCGGGTCGCAGCCGCCATCGAGCATGCGCGCGAGCCAGTAGAGCGCCGCGTCGGGATCAGAGCCGCGCACCGCCTTATGCAGCGCCGAGATCTGGTCGTGGAAGACGTCGCCGCCGCGGTCGAAGCGGCGCCAGCCACCGGCGATCACCTGCGCCACCGTGTCCTCGCCGATCACGGTGGCCTGCGCGTCGGCGGCACGCGCGACGCCGGCCGCGAGATCGAGCAGGTTCAGCGCGCGCCGCGCATCGCCATCGGCGGCTTCGGCGAGCCGGCGCATCACCGCCGCGCCCACGGCAAGCCCGAGCGTGCCGAGGCCGCGCTCGCGGTCGGCGAGCGCACGCCCGAGCAGCATCACCAGGTCGTCGGCCGCGAGCGCCCGCAGCACGTACACCCGGGCGCGCGACAGCAGCGCATTGTTGAGTTCGAAGGACGGGTTCTCCGTGGTCGCCCCGATGAACACCACGGTGCCGTCCTCGACGAACGGCAGAAAGGCGTCCTGCTGCGCCTTGTTGAAGCGGTGCACCTCGTCGAGGAAGAGCACGGTCGGGCGCCCACGCTCGCCTTGTGCGGTGGCCACCGCTTCGCGCACGTCCTTGACGCCGGCGAGCACCGCGGACAAGCCGATGAAGCGCGCGCCGGTTGCCTGCGCGAGCAGCCGTGCCAGCGTGGTCTTGCCGGTGCCGGGCGGACCCCAGAGCACCGCCGAGTGCAGCGGGCGCGCCTCGATCAGCGCCGTGAGCGGCTTGCCCGGCCCGAGCAGGTGCTGCTGGCCGACGACCTCGGCGAGGCTGCGCGGCCGCATGCGGTCGGCGAGCGGCTG
The DNA here is from genome assembly GCA_964415505.1 of uncultured Chromatiaceae bacterium. Lineage (GTDB taxonomy): Bacteria > Pseudomonadota > Gammaproteobacteria > Steroidobacterales > QUBU01. The sequence continues at coordinate 42,634 of CAYQAR010000019.1, forward strand.
CCAGGCCAGGCCCACGGTGTCCTCCGCTGCGTCACCCTCAGCGCCCATCGCCGCGCACACCGAGGAGCGCCTCGATACGACCGGCCCACTGGTGCAGGCCAGCGTTCGCCAGCACCCAGCCGATGCCGATGCCGGCGCAGTCGGCGACCACGTCGGCGACCTCCACCGCGCGGTAGGGCGTCAATCCCTGCAGCAACTCGATCAGCACGCCATAGCCGACGAGCATGATCGCCACCCGCGAGGCGAGGCGCAGCTCAAAGATGCCGAGGAACCAGGTCATGAGGAAAGCAAACGTGAGCCCGTGCGCCATCTTGTCGCTAAGAAGCGGTGGCATGCGTGTGGCGAGCGGCACCAGCGCCAGCGTGAGGACCAGCGCCAGCGCGACGCAGCCGGTACCGAGCCAGAGCCAGCCGAAGCGCAACGACCGCACGCTCAGGCTCGGCACGCGACCGACGATCTGCCCGGCACCCGGCGGGTCACAGCTCGCCCTCGCGGATGACGTCGACGCCCGGCGGCGGCTCGAAGCGGAAGCGCGCATCGGGCACGGGGGCATCGAGCCTGACGTCGGTGAGCACGATGCGCGTCTGCTGGCCGAGTCGGTCGGCCAATTCCAGGCGCACCGGCGTGCGACCGGCGAAGCCGATCGTCACGGACTCGAAGTCGGCATCGGCCGCCCGTGGCCGCAGCTTCACCCAGGCAAGGTCCTCGCCTGACCATTCGCTGACGCGTTCGAAACGCTCGAGTGCGCTGCGTTCACCGGTGAGCAGCGCCGCCGGGGTTTCGCCGAGACCGGCACCGAGTGCGCGCACCGTCACCTGCTCGAGATCGGCCTCGTACAGCCACAGCCGCGTGCCGTCGGCGACGACCACGCGCTCGTAGGGTTCACGATAGTCCCAGCGGAAGCGCCCGGGACGCGCCAGCGCCATGTCGCCCTGCGCGCTCTCGACGAGCCTGCCATCGGCATCGACCACGTCCTGGCTGAATTGCGCGGTGAGCGTGCGCACGCTGCCAAGAAAGGCTTCCAGGCGCGCCATGCCACCACCGTCCGGCCCGGCGGCCGGCAGCGACGGGGCAGCGACAGCGAGCAGCCCGGCCAACAGCAGCGACAGCGCTCGCACCACGGCCGCTCAGTCGGCCGGCGGCGGCGGCGCCAGCACTTCGCGGAAGCCGTTCGACTGCAGCGGCCCGACCAGGCCCGCCTGCTCCATGGTCTCCACCAGGCGCGCGGCACGGTTGTAGCCGATCTTCAGCCGACGCTGGATGCCGGACACCGAAGCGCGGCGCGTCTCGGCGACGATGCGCACCGCCTGGTCGTAGAGCGGGTCGGCCTCGCCGTCGCCGTCCTCGCCGTTGCCTGCGGCCGGTTCGCCGGAAATCCCCGGGATCGCGATGGCCGGGCCTTCCAGCACCTCGTCGAGGTAACGCGGCTCGCCGCTGCCCTTCAGGCGCGCGGCGATGCGATGCACTTCCTGGTCGGAAACAAAGGCGCCGTGCACGCGCAGCGGCGCGGCGGTGCCGGGCGCCATGAACAGCATGTCGCCGTGGCCGAGCAGGCTCTCGGCGCCACCCTGGTCGAGTATGGTGCGCGAGTCGACCTTGGCCGACACCTGGAAAGCGATCCGGCAGGGAATGTTGGCCTTGATGAGTCCGGTGATCACGTCCACCGAGGGCCGCTGCGTGGCGACGATCATGTGGATTCCGGCCGCACGCGCCTTCTGCGCGAGGCGCGCGATCAGCTCCTCGACCTTCTTGCCGACGATCATCATGAGATCGGCGAGCTCGTCGATGATGACGACGACGAACGGCATCGGCTCGAGCGGCCGGGCCTCGGCCGGATGGCCCTCGGCGGTCATCGGCGGCACCGGGTCGAGGATGACCTCGCCCTTCTCCTGCGCCGTGCGGATCCTGCGGTTGTAGCCGGCGATGTTGCGCACGCCGAGCGCGGCCATCAGCCGGTAGCGGCGGTCCATCTCCACCACGCACCAGCGCAACGCGTTGGCCGCATCCTTCATGTCGGTGACCACCGGACAGAGCAGGTGCGGGATGCCCTGGTAGACCGAGAGCTCGAGCATCTTCGGATCGATCATGATCAGGCGCACCTCGTCGGGGCGCGCCTTGTAGAGCAGGCTCAGCACCATGGCGTTGATGCCCACGCTCTTGCCCGAACCGGTGGTGCCGGCGATCAGCAGGTGCGGCATGCGCTGCAGGTCGGCCACCACGGACTTGCCGGCGATGTCCTTGCCGAGCGCGAGCGTCAACGGTGAAGGCATCTCCTCGTAGGCCTTGGAGCGCAGGATGTCGCCGAGCGTCACGAGCTCGCGCGTCTCGTTGGGGATCTCCAGCCCAACGGTGGATTTGCCCGGGATCACCTCGACCACGCGCACGCTGATCGCCGACAGCGAGCGCGCCAGGTCCTTGGCGAGGCCGCTGATCTGGCTCACCTTGACGCCCGGCGCGGGGTTCAGCTCGAAACGCGTCACCACCGGTCCGGGATGCACCGACACGACCTCGGCCTCGACGCCGAAGTCACGCAGTTTCAGTTCCACCAGGCGCGACATGGCCTCGAGCGCCTCGGTCGAATAGCCCGGGCCGTGCGGCGGGGCGTCGTCGAGCAGCGACAGCGGTGGCAGTTCACCCGCCACCGGCTGGTCGGCGAACAGGTGCGTCTGGCGTTCCTGCTCGACTCGCACGCTCGGCTCGGGCGGCGCCACCACGGGTTCGATCTTCGGCGGCGGCTTCTTCGCCACTTTCCTGCGCTCGGCGCGCACCACTTCCTGGCGCTGCACCTGCGCCTGCTTCATCTCGGCGCGCTCGCGCAGCGTGCGCGCGAGCGCGCGCACGCGCTCGATGCCGTTGAGCACCGCACGACCGGTGCCATCCATCACCGCGAGCCAGGACACCCCGGTGAACACCGATACCCCGGCAAGCCATAGCGCCAGCAGCAGCAAGGTCGCGCCGGCGATGCCGAGCGTACCGGAAAGGCCGCGGCCGACGAGTTCGCCGAGCGCACCACCGGCGGACTGCGGCAGCAGGCCGGGTGCGAAGTGCAGTGTGGCAAGCCCGCAGCTCGTGAGCAGCGTCATCACGAAGCCCGCAAATCGCGTGACGAGCACGGTGCGGTCGACCGGCCCGGGCACGCGCCGCAGTGAGTACAGCAGCCAGCCAGCGAGAGCCGCCATCAGCGGCAGCAGGTAGGCGGGGCCGCCGAACAGACTGAAGGCGATGTCGGCGAACCAGGCGCCGCCGGCCCCGATCTGGTTGCGCACCGGCATGCCATCACCGGTGTGGCTGAAGCCGGGATCGCGCGGGTCGTAACTGAACAGCGCGGCGAGCACGATGAGCGCCAGCGCGCCCAGCACCCACAACGCCGACTCGCGCAGCGCGTTGGCCGTGGGGGCGGAAGCGACACTATCGCCGTCGAGGCGGGCTGCTCTGCTCACTTGAGATTTCGCGACAACAACTGACGTCAACTACTTCTGCGCCAAAGTAGTCGCGGGCCATCATAGCAGCAAAGCCCGCACCGGTTGAACAGCCCTGCTGCGTGCCTGCAGGCTTGGCCGGCCGCACGGTTTCTTCCTACACTACCGCGCCCCCGGCCGCGACCGGATGCCACGCACCGTGCATGACCCGCGCTGCCCCAACGACGAGGATCTCTCATGGCTGATGTCCGACACGCCCGCCTGATCATCCTGGGATCGGGGCCGGCCGGCTACACGGCCGCCGTCTACGCGGCTCGTGCCAACCTGCAACCGCTGCTCCTCACCGGTCTCGAGCCCGGCGGGCAGCTCATGAACACCACCGAGGTCGACAACTGGCCGGGCGGCAGCGAGGGCCTGCAGGGGCCGCAGCTGATGGAACAGTTGCGCGAGCATGTGGTGCGCCTCGGCGTCGAGACGGTGTTCGACCACGTCGCAGGCGTCGACCTCGCCGGTCGCCCGCTGCGCCTGCAGGGTGGCGAGCGCGCCTACACGGCCGATGCGCTGATCATCGCCACCGGCGCTTCGGCGCGCTATCTCGGCCTGCCGAGCGAGACGCGGCTGCGCGGCAAGGGTGTGTCGGCCTGCGCCACCTGCGACGGCTTCTTTTATAAAGGGCAGGACGTGGCGGTCGTCGGCGGCGGCAATGTCGCCGTCGAGGAGGCGCTCTACCTCGCCAACCTCTGCCGGCGGGTGACGCTGGTGCACCGGCGCGGCGCGCTGCGCGCCGAAAAAATGTTGCAGCAGAAGCTGCTCGCGCGCGCCGGCGCTGGCGGCAACATCGACCTCGCCTGGCACCAGCAAGTGGCCGAAGTGCTCGGCGACGACCGCGGCGTCACCGGTGCATTGCTGCGCGATACCCGCGATCCGTCCGCCACGCGCCGGCTCGACGTGACCGGAGTGTTCATCGCCATCGGCCACGACCCCAATACCGCCGCCTTCGCCGGCCAGCTCGCCATGCAGAACGGCTACATCGTGGTGCGCTCCGGGCTCGCCGGCGGTGCGACCGCAACCAGCGTGCCGGGCGTCTTCGCGGCGGGCGACGTCGCTGACCACGTGTACCGCCAGGCCATCACCTCGGCCGGCTCGGGCTGCATGGCGGCGCTCGATGCCGAGAAATACCTCGACACGCTCGCGCACTGATTGACAGCGCGGGTCCGCGCGCCCGACGCTTGCCCCGTTGTCCGGCGCAGGAGCGACGGCGTGCAGGTCCGCATCGTCCACCACATCGAAGAACTCGACGCGCGCGAGTGGAACCATCTCGCCGGCGACACCCAGCCGTTCCTGCGCCACGAGTTCCTCGCCGCCCTCGAGGCAACCGGCTGTGTCGGGCCCGGTACCGGCTGGCTGCCCGAACACCTGGTGCTGCGCGACGACGCCGGCATCCTCGTCGGGGCCATGCCGCTCTACCGCAAGGCGGATTCCTGGGGCGAGTTCGTCTTCGATTTTGCCTGGGCGGATGCCTACCGGCGCGCCGGGCTGGCGTATTTCCCGAAGCTCGTGGCCGCGGTGCCGTTCACGCCCGCGAGCGGCGCGCGCCTGCTGGCCGCACCGGGACCGACGCGGACAGCATTGCAACGCCGCCTGCTCGAGGCCGCACTCGGGCACGCGCGCGACAGCGGCGTGTCGTCGCTCCACGTGCTCTTCCCCACCGAATACGAGGCGCGCGGCCTGGCGGCGGCCGGACTGTTGCCGCGCCAGGACTGCCAGTTCCACTGGCACAACCGCGGCTGGGCGACTTTCGATGACTTCCTCGGTGCCTTCACCGCGGAAAAACGCAAGAAGGCGCGGCGCGAGCGGCGACGCGTCACCGAGGCAGGGGTGGAACTGCGCATCGTTGCCGGCGGAGAGATCGACGCACCGTTGTGGGACGAGATCCTGCCGCTCATCGCCAGCACATTCTGGCTGCGCGGGCGCAACCCCTACCTCACCGATGCCTTCTTCCGGCGCATCGCGACGACCATGCCGCAGGCGCTGCTCGCGGTGGTCGCGCGTCATGGTCGCGAAACGGTTGCCGCCGCCCTCTGCTTCCGCGGCACGGACACGCTCTACGGCCGCTACTGGGGCAGCACCGGCGCCTACCACAGCCTGCACTTCGAGACCTGCTACTACCAGGGCATCGAGTACTGCATCACGCAAGGGCTGGCCCGCTTCGAGCCCGGCACGCAGGGCGAGCACAAGATCGCCCGCGGCTTCGTACCGCAGGCGGTGTGGTCGGCACACTGGCTGTCGGACGCGCGTTTCGCCGCCGCCATCGACAGTTTCCTCGACCGCGAGCGTCGCCATGTCGAGCGCTACATCGACGCCGTCGCCGGGCACGTGCCATATCGCGAGGAAGCGCCGTGAACCTGCGGCGCACGCTCGCCTGGATCGAACCGGACAGCGCGCCCGACAGCTTCCCCGATCCACGCTGCGCCTGGCGCCAGCCGAATGGCCTGCTCGCGGCCGGCGGGGACCTGGCGCCGGCACGCCTGCTCGCGGCCTACCGGCAGGGCATCTTCCCGTGGTACAGCGCCGGCGAACCGATCCTGTGGTGGTCGCCCGACCCGCGCGCGGTGCTGCTGCCGGAGGAGTTCCACTGCTCGCGCCGACTCGGCCGCACGCTGCGCAGCGGTCGTTTCGCGGTCTCGGTCGACCAGTGCTTCGGCCGGCTCATCCGCCTGTGCGCGAGCACGCGTGCCGCACACGGCACCTGGCTCGTACCAGCGATGATCGAGGCTTACCAGACCCTGCACGCGCTTGGCTGGGCGCACTCGATCGAGGTCTGGCGCGACGGTGAACTCGCCGGCGGCGTGTACGGCGTGGCGCTCGGCGGGGTGTACTTCGGCGAGTCGATGGTCAGCCTGCAGCCCGATGCCTCGAAGGTGGCACTGGCGAGCCTGGTGCGCATTGCCGCCGACACCGGCATCGGGCTGATCGACTGCCAGGTACCGAACGGACACCTCGCACGGCTCGGCAGCCGGTTGTTGCCGCGGGAGGAGTTCCTGGCACGGCTGGCGGATCTGGTCGCGACGGGCCCGGTGCACCGGTTGCAGGCGATGGCACCACGCCGTACCGGAGCGGAACTGACAGGCGGTAACCGAAGCTGAGGCCGCCCGCTGCCCCCGCTGGTGTGTCGGATGGCGCAGGTGCGGTCCGGCCGCGCTCGTCCTGCCGCCTCCCCACCGGGTTCCCTTGCTTGCCCACGCCACTTCTTGCACAATCCGCCGGCCTCAAATACCGGACGGTGAAATGGCGAAAGAGGAAGCCCTCCAGCTGGATGGCGTGGTGACCGAAACCCTGCCGAACACGACGTTTCGTGTGAAGCTCGACAACGGTCACGTGGTGACAGCGCACATCTCGGGCAAGATGCGCAAGAACTACATTCGCATTCTCACCGGCGACCGCGTCACCGTCGAGCTGACGCCTTACGACCTGAGCAAGGGTCGCATCACCTATCGCGAACGGTAGCCACCCCTGTCCAGGGAGAATGGCTCGCGGCTTGCGTCGCTCCCACAGGGCGAGGTGGGTCTGCTGTAGGAGGGGCGCAAGCCCCGACCGGAGGCGTCGCGACTTGCGTCGCTCCCACAGGGCCTGCTGCTCCCACAGGAATATGGCGACCGAGGTCAGGGCGGCGTGGCCAGGTGCTCGAGCTTGCGGGTGTTCGGGACGGCGTGCAGGGCGATATGGCCTTGCGCGTCGAGCGCGATCGTGACGTGCCCGCCGTTGGCGAGTTCACCGAACAGCAGTTGCTCGGCGAGCGGCCGCTTGATGTGCTCCTGGATCACGCGCGCCATCGGCCTTGCACCCATCGCCGGGTCGTAGCCGCGCTCGGCCAGCCAGGCGCGTGCCGCCGGTTCGAGCTCGACGGTGACGTCGTTGCGCTCGAGCGCCGCCTCGAGTTCCATCACCATCTTGTCGACGACGCGCAGGATCGCCTCGCGTTCGAGCGGGCGGAATTGGATGACGGCGTCGAGGCGGTTGCGGAACTCCGGCGAGAACATCCTGGCGAGGATCGCCATGCCGTCGGCGCTGTGGTCCTGGCGCGTGAAACCAATCGAGGCGCGACTCATCTCCTGGGCGCCGGCGTTGGTGGTCATGACGATGATGACATTGCGGAAATCAGCCTTGCGGCCGTTGTTGTCGGTGAGCGTGCCGTGGTCCATCACCTGCAGCAGCAGGTTGAACA